>NZ_CP029426.2:0-600000 GCF_002266435.3 Bradyrhizobium amphicarpaeae | reverse complement strand
CAGGCTGCCGGTCGGATGGGTCGACTCATCCTTCAGATAGATGTCGATGCCTGACAGCGCCGGCACGATCAGCCGGATCAGATGCGTGTCTGCGGTGCGGCACTGGTCGGCCTCGATCGCGGCCACGGCCTCGTCGACCCAGCCGCGCCGATAGACCGGCCCGGCCGGATTGGGGTGGCGGAAGGGGAATGTCTGCATCGAGCGAATCTCTCACGACGCGCATTGCGCTTCAAGGGCGCGCTCAAAATTCCAGCGGCGCGTTGTCGACGACTTCCTTCATCACGAAGAAGGTGCGGGTCTGGCGCACGCCGGGCAGCGCGATCAGCAGTTCGCCGTGGATGCGGTTGAAGTCGTCCATGTCGCCGACGCGGATCTTGAGGAAATAATCGAAATCGCCGGCGACCAGATGGCAGTCGAGCACGACCTTGAGCTTTGCGATGGCCTGCTCGAACGCCGCAAAACTCTCCGGGGTCGAGCGGTCGAGCACGACGCCGACCATCACCAGCGTGCCCTTCGCCACCTTCTTCGGCGCCACCATGGCGCGGACGGCGGCAATGAAGCCGTCCTCGAACAGGCGCTGGGTGCGGCGATGGCAGGTGGCGGGGCTGATGGCGACTGATACGGCCAGCTCGGCGTTGCTGAGCCGACCGTTGTTCTGCAGCAATCTCAATATCTTAAGGTCGATACGATCAAGCCGGGCGGCCATGAAATAAGCTTCCATAGGATGGCTATATCTTGGAAGGTTTATCAGCATTATTCGCCTGAGTGCAAGAAACAGTGCAATATCGGCGCAACATTCGAGAGCACCTTCTTCCGGCGCGATGCTAGGCAGATGCCGACACCAACGCCAACCGGGATGACCCATGAAGCTCGACAAATTTCCGCGCTACAAGCTGACCTTCGGCCCGACCCCCATCGAGAAGTTGGAGCGGCTGTCAAAACATCTCGGCGGCAATGTCGAGGTCTATGCCAAGCGCGAGGACTGCAATTCCGGCCTCGCCTTTGGCGGCAACAAGCTGCGCAAGCTCGAATACATCATCCCCGATGCGATCGCTTCGAATGCCGACACGCTGGTCTCGATCGGCGGCGTGCAGTCGAACCACACCCGCATGATCGCGGCGGTCGCCGCCAAGATCGGCATGAAGTGCCGCCTGGTGCAGGAAGCCTGGGTGCCGCACGAGGACGCGGTCTATGACCGTGTCGGCAACATCATGCTGTCGCGCATCATGGGCGCCGACGTACGCCTGGTCGATGACGGTTTCGACATCGGCATTCGCAAGAGCTGGGAGCAGGCGATCGACGAAGTGAAGGCTGCGGGCGGCAAGCCCTACCCGATTCCCGCCGGCGCCTCCGTGCACAAATTCGGCGGTCTCGGCTATGTCGGCTTCGCCGAAGAGGTGCGCAAGCAGGAGGCCGAGCTCGGCTTCAAGTTCGACTACATCGTGGTCTGCACCGTCACCGGCTCGACCCATGCCGGCATGCTGGTCGGCTTTGCCGCCGACGACCGCGCCCGAAAAGTGATCGGCATCGACGCCTCCTTCACGCCGGCGCAGACCAAAGCACAGGTGCTGGAGATCGCGAAGAACACCGCTGAGCTCGTCGAGCTCGGCAAGGATCTCGTCGCCGACGACGTCGTGCTGATCGAGGACTACGCCTATCCCGCCTACGGCGTGCCGTCGGAAGAGACCAAGGAGGCGATCCGCCTCACCGCGCGTCTCGAAGGCATGATCACCGACCCCGTCTACGAAGGCAAGTCGATGCAGGGCCTGATCGATCTCGCGCAGAAGGGCTATTTCGAGAAGGGCGCGAAGATCCTGTACGCCCATCTCGGCGGTGCGCCCGCGCTGAACGGATACGCCTATGCGTTCCGGAATGGGTGAGGCGGCACACTGAATGAGGCCGTAGCCCTACCGTGTCCTGACGATCTGCAGCAGCTCGTCGCCGTAATGCTCGAGCTTCTTGTCGCCGATGCCGGGCACGTTGCGGAGTTCGTCGAGAGTGGTCGGCCAGGCCCGGACGATGCCGTCGATGGTGGCATCGTGCAGCACCACATAGGCCGGCACGCCACGCTCGCGCGCAATGTCCGAACGCCAGGACCGCAGCCGCGCGCGCAGTTCGGGATCGACATCGCCTTGTGGCGCGTTGGCCGCCGGCGCGAGATCGCCGCGGCGGGATTTGCCGCGGCTCGCGCGAATGCGGGTGTCGGGCGCCTCCTCGCGCAGCCACACTTCGGTTTCGCCGCGGAGCACGCCGCGCGCAGTCTCGGTCAGCTTCAGCGCGCCATAGGCTTCGCTGTCGCTCAGCAAATGCCCCATCGCCACCAGCTGCCGCAACACGGTGCGCCACTGCTTCTCGTTGAGCTCGCGCCCGATGCCGAACACGGACAATTTGTCGTGGCCGAACTGCGTGACCTTCTCGGTCAAGCGTCCGATCAGCACGTCGATCAGGTGCATCGCACCGAAACGCTGCCCGGTGCGATAGACGCAGGACAACAGCTTCTGCGCCAACACCTTGCCGTCGCGCATCTTCGGCGGCGTTAGGCAATTGTCGCAATTGCCGCAATTCTCGGCGGTAACCGCCTCACCGAAATAGGCCAGCAGCCGCTTGCGCCGGCACTGAGCGGTCTCGGCCAGGCCGACCAGCGCATCGAGCTTGCCGATCGAGACCCGCTTGAATTCGTCCGAGGCGCTGGACTCGTCGATCATGCGGCGCTGCTGCACGATGTCGGAGAGGCCGTAGGCCATCCAGGCCGCCGACGGCTTGCCGTCACGTCCGGCGCGGCCGGTCTCCTGGTAATACGCCTCGATGCTCTTGGGCAGGTCGAGATGGGCGACGAAGCGCACGTCGGGCTTGTCGATGCCCATGCCGAACGCCACGGTCGCGACGATGACGATGCCGTCCTCGTTGAGAAAGCGATCCTGGTTGCGCGAGCGAACGCTGCCATCGAGCCCGGCGTGGTAGGGCAACGCAGCAATGCCGGCCTCGTCGAGCGCGGCGGCGACCTCCTCGACCCTGTTGCGGGACAGGCAATAGACCACGCCGGCGTCCCCGGCATGCCGCTCCCGGATGAAGTCCTTCAGCTGAGACACCGCGCTGCGCTTGTCGACGATCTCGTAGCGGATGTTGGGCCGGTCGAAGCTGGAGACGAACTGCGGCGAGTCCGCGAGCTGAAGCCGCGCCACGATCTCCTTGCGCGTCAACTCGTCGGCGGTCGCGGTCAGCGCGATGCGCGGCACCTCGGGGAAGCGTTCGGCGATGATGGAGAGGCCGACATATTCGGGGCGGAAGTCATGGCCCCATTGCGAGACGCAATGCGCCTCGTCGATCGCGAACAGCGCCACCTTCGCCTGCGCCAGCAGCGAGAGGCAGCGCGGCGTCACCAGGCGTTCCGGCGCGATATAGAGCAGATCGAGATCGCCTGCGAGCAGGCGCCGCTCGATGTCGGATGCCTCCTGCGGCGTCAGCGACGAGTTCAGCGCAGCGGCATTGACGCCGGCTTCGAGCAGGCCGGCGACCTGGTCGCGCATCAAGGCGATCAACGGCGACACCACGATGCCGCAGCCTTCGCGCAGCAGTGACGGCAGTTGGTAACACAGCGACTTGCCGCCGCCGGTCGGCATCAGCACCAGGCAATTCCCGCCATCGGTGACATGCCTGACGATCTCGCCCTGCGAACCGCGAAAACCCGGCAGGCCGAACACCGAATGCAGCACCGACAGCGCGTCGCGGCCGTTGGCCGGCGGAAGCAGTGGGGCGGTGGAAGGGGCGGACATGAGAGGGTTGGAACCAAGCCGTGAGATTCGTCACAAGGCCAGTCGCATGGCGGCGTCGGCGTGGCAAGGCCGTTTGCCAGCTTCTCCCACAAGGGCCGCAGGGAGAGAAGGGAAGAAGAGACTACGCCCCGATCCTTCGCAGCGCTTCCGCCACCGTCACGATCGGCATGCCGCGCCGTTCGGCGGCTTCCAGCGCATGACGCATCAGGTCCGGGGTGCAGCCATAAGGGCTCGGCGCGTCCGCGACGTCATGGCCATAGAAGATGAGCCATCCACCGCTCGCCACCGCCTGATCGAAATAGCGATCAACGCCTGCCTTGTCGATCTCGCAATCGACCAGGGGCGACGCACGCAGGAACTGGAGATCGATGACGTCGCTGTTGACGCCGGGAAGGATGCCGCGCGCCGAGCGGAAGGCCTTGGCGAGCTGCGGCTTGCGCCAGACCGAGGCAATTCCGTAGGGATAGGCGAAATTCTCCAGATTGATCGAGGAATCTATACTGCGAAAATAAGTGCGGTTTCGCTCGATCTCGCGCGCCATCGCGGCCTCGTCGAGGTTGGCCGAGCTCTGGTGCGAGAAAGTGTGGCAGGCAATCTCGTGACCGGCGCGGTGAAGCCGCACGATCGCGTCATCCGACAGGCCGAGCCAATGGTCCGAGGGCTGGCCGATCAGGCTTCCGGCGAGATAGAACGTACCACGGCCGCCATGCTCTTCCAGAAGCGCGGCGCCCTCGCCTGCAGCGCTATCCGGGGCATCGTCGAAGGTGAAGCTCACGATCGGCGCATGCGCGGGCAGCCGATGCGGCGCGGCACGGAAATGCCGGGCCAGCCGATTGCTCACGCGTCCCTGGAGTGCCGACCACACGACCGCATTTCCCGTGATTGACGTAGGTCTGTACTGAAACATTCGCGCGCCGGTTGAGGCAAGCTTAACGCCTGAGTAATCCTAACGCGGAACCAATACCTTCGGCTGAGGTGCAAGGACCGGCGCTTCGACCTCCATACTGAGGTATTGCACCCAGTTGCGGAAAAGGACTGCCGCCGCGCTGCCGGCGTCGATATCGGCGCGCAAATTCAGCCCGGGCAGCTCGGTGGTGAGCGCCGGGTGGCGCTGGTGCACCGCCTTCTTCTCGAAGCGCCCCAGCTTGTCTTCCGTCGCTGCGTCGAAATAGCTCACCGGCAGCCGCGGATAAGTCTCGCGCTCCCGCGCAAGGTAGCGGCCGATGTCGCGCAGATATTCGCGCTGGAGCGACAGCGCGTCGTATTCCGGATGCCCCTGGAAGAACACGAACCGGCTGGCATATTGGCGAACGAAAACGTCGACGCCGGCTTCAGCCGAGCGGGTCAGCACCTGATAGCCAGCCTGCGCCAGATCGCTCTCCGCGAGTTCGTTCAGGCGCGAATGCGACACTTTCAACGGGGCCGGCGCGGCGACCGTCAGGGCATCGCTCGTCACGGCGTCGCAATCGAAGATGCCGTGGCATTTGGCCGGCAGCCGCCGCCGCGCGATGCCGTCGAGATGCAGCACCGCCGCATGCGCGGCAAGACACGACCAGATCGCCGAGCGCGTGTTGCCCTTGGCCCAGTCGATGAGCTCGGTAAGGTCGTGCCAATACGGCTCCTGGTCGAGCTCGGGCGCAACCGGCTCGGCGCCCGTCACGATCAGCCCGTCGAATTTCTGGCGCTTCAGGTCGGAAAGATCGGAATATTCGCTCTCGACATGCCACTTCGCTTCCGGTGAGCGCTTCACGCTTGGAAGCGAAAAGCAGTGGAGGCGGATGCGGCGCGGACCGGCCGCAGCCTGAAGCAGCTTCAGGAACTGCCGCTCGGTCGCCTTCAGCGCCGGATCCGGCATGTTGTTGACGAGCCCGATCGTGAGTTCGCCGCCGTGATTGCGCGCGAGATCGCGTTCGGCCGGCACCAGCGCCGGGCTCGAGATGACTTGATCCCTGTCGATCAGGATCGTCATGGGCGCCGCCGCCTACTCCGCGGCCTCGAGGCGCGCTGACCGGCAAGCCTTGTCCAGCGCCTGGTCAATGTCCTCGATGATGTCGGAGACGTGCTCGATGCCGATCGAGAGCCGGATGGTTTCCGGTAGCACGCCGGCAACGCGCTGTTGCTCTGCCGACATCTGGCGGTGGGTGGTCGAGGCCGGATGGCAGGCCAGCGACTTGGCATCGCCGATATTGACGAGGCGCGTGATCAGCTTCAACGCGTCATAGAAGGACTTGCCCGCCTCCATCCCGCCCTTGATGCCGAAGGTGAACAGCGAGGAGGCGTTGCCGTCGAGATATTTCTGCACCAGCGGATAATAGGGGCTGTCGGGGAAGCCGGTGTAATTGACCCAGGCGACGCGCGAATCCTTGCGGAGGAATTCGGCGACCTTGCGGGCGTTCTCGACATGGCGCTCCATGCGCAGCGCGACGGTCTCGATGCCCTGGAGCAGCAGGAAGGCGTTGAACGGCGACAGCACCGAGCCCATGGCGCGCTGATAGACGCTGCGCGCCCGCTCGATATAGGCGGTCTTGCCGAAGCGCTCGGCATAGACGAGACCGTGATAGGAGGCATCCGGCTTGTTGTAGGCGGGGAAGCGGTCGGCGTATTTTGCCCAGGGGAAGTTTCCGGAATCGACGATGGCGCCGCCGAGCGTGGTACCGTGACCGCCCAGGAACTTGGTCAGCGAGTGCACGGCGATGTCGGCGCCGTAGTCGAACGGCTTGAGCAGAATCGGGGTTGCGACGGTGTTGTCGACGATCAGCGGCACACCATGCGCATGCGCGATCTTGGCCAGCGCCTCGATGTCGCAGACATTGCCGGCGGGATTGCCGATGGTCTCGGCGAACACCGCGCGGGTGTTCTCGTCGATCAGCTTCTCGATCGCCTCCGGTCTGTCGCTCTCGGCGAAGCGGCCGGTGATGCCTTGGCGCGGCAGGATATGCGAGAGCAGCGTGTGCGTGGTGCCGTAGAGCTGCGGCATGGAAACGATGTTGCCGCCGTGATCGGCGACGTTGACGAAGGCGAAATGCAGCGCCGCCTGGCCGGTCGCGACCGCAAGTGCGCCGACGCCGCCTTCGAGCTCGGCGATACGCTTCTCCAGCACCGCGCTGGTCGGATTGGCGATACGGCTATAGCGAAAGCCTTCGGCCTCGAGATTGAAGAGTGCCGCGCCGTGATCGGCGCTGTCGAAGGCGTAAGCCGCGGTCTGGTAGATCGGCACGGCGACCGCGTGCGTGGTGGCTTCGGGCTCGTAACCGGCGTGAATAGCGATCGTCTCGTTGCGCATCGTGCCACCTCCGCGTGGTGCGGGCCGCACTTATTGGCCTAGAATGAGGCATGTGCGTTGTCCGCCGCCCCCGTGTTAGAGGCGGGTGGTAAAGCGGACAATAATTCGCATAGAGATCGAGGAAGTAACCCTAACGCTTGTCGGCGAATTGGCCGGGATTCGGGTTAAAGCGCATTAACGAAGTTCGACCCGCATGGCAGTGAGGGCGCCACGCCTTCTCCTTGCGGAGAAAGGTGGCGCCGCCCATGCGGCGACGAAGAGCTTGGACTACATGCTCTCCCACAGCCGATGCGCGAGCACGCCGGCGCGCTTCTCGATCGCGGCCGCCGCATCGAGCGCGAGGTCCTCGCGATAGCGCCCGGCAATGAGCTGCACGCCGATCGGCTTGCCGTCGTGCAACGCCACCGGCACCACGGCGCCGGGCAGGCCCAGCACGTTGATCGCGGAGATGAAGCGGATCTCGCCCCAGAAGATCTCCTGCACGCGCTCGGCACTGACGGTGTCGTCGCGCGGGCCCGGCGTCGGCTTCACCGTGGTCGGCGCCAGCACGACCGGATACTCCTCGAAGAACAATTGCCAGGCGCGGATGTGGCCGTTGCGCGCGGCGGTCGCCTGCATCCAGGCCTTGAGATCGAGCACGTTCGCCTTGGCCTTCATGCCGCCCCAGGCCTTATGGAAGTCCTCGGAGGTGACTTTCAGCATGCCGGCCTCCTGTAACACCACGGTCTCGTTGGTGATGATGTCGCACCAGGTCTGCCAGACGCCGTTGATGTCGGGCACCTCGACCTCGCTGACGCGATAGCCGGAACGTTCGAGGTGGTCCGCCGCCTGGCGCAGCGCCGCGGTGACGGACGAATCGACCTCCATATCCTCCGGGATCTTGGCCAGCGCCACCTTGATCGGCCCCTTCGGCCTCTCGCCGACCAGCGGCGCCGGCACCCACCACGGATCGCGCGGATCGCGCCGGCTCATCACCTCGAGTGCAAGACGGACGTCGTCGACGTGACGGGCCAGCGGCCCCTGCGCCGACATCAGATGCGCCAGCATCGGCCGTTCGGCCGTGGCGCTCGCATTGAACGCGGGGATGCGTCCCTGCGTCGGTTTGATGGTGGCAACGCCATTGCAATGCGCCGGCCAGCGCAAGGAGCCGCCGATGTCGTTACCATGGGCGATGGTACCGATGCCGGCGACGACCGCCGAGCCCGCGCCGCCCGACGAGCCGCCGCAGGTGATGTCGGGATTCCAGGGATTGAGCGTCAGCCCGTGCAGGGGATTGTCGGTGAAGCCGCGAAAGGAGAATTCCGGCGTATTGGTGAGCCCGATGACGATCGCACCTGATTTCTTCAGGTTGCGCACCACGGGCGCATCCGACGGCGCGACGAGGTCCTTGTTGGCGGGGACGCCGTTGAAGTTCGGTCGTCCCTCGTAATCGACGTTTTCCTTGATGGTTACGGGCACGCCGTGCAGGAGACCGAGCTCGCCGCCCCTGGCGCGCTGCTTGTCGGCTGCATGCGCAGCCTTCAACGCCTCTTCCGAGAGATCGACGACGACCGCGTTCAGCTTCGGATTGACGGCGCGCATCCGTTCGAGATGCGCTTCGATGGTCTCGACCGCGGAGATTGCGCCGGAGCGGATGGCAGAAGCGGTCTCGACCGCCGACCATTGCCAGGGCGCTCCCTTGGGGCGGGGAGCCGCGGCCCGCCCGCGCGGGGTGGTCCTCTTCGCGCCTGATGTCTTCGCCCCCGACTTCGCAGCAACGCCCTTCCGGGCGGAAGATGTCTTGCTTGATGCTCTCGTCGCCGACTTCTTGGAAGCAGTTTTCTTCGAAGCAACTTTCTTGGCCGCCGCCTTCTTCGCCACCTGGTACCTCCTCAAATTGCGCGGCGCGAGGTTACGGAGGCGGATCGGGCATGTATAGGTCCGTTTCTGCATGGCGCGCTGGCGCGGACCGCCAATGCGACCAATTAGCTGCTTCTCGAAAGCCTCAAGGGTCGGGCCGAATGATTCGGCCCGACCCTTCCGTTTCGTGTTCGATACCTGCCTTCGTGCTACGCGATCTCGTTCGATCGTTGAATGAAGGCGATCTCGAAATGCATGCCGTCGGGCCGGCTTCCAAAATGCCCGCCCCAATAGAATCCGTGCCTGTTCGCGATGGAGACCAATTCCCGGACAGAGCCACGATGGCCCACGAGCACCGGCCGGGCCCCCAACGGATTCTCGTCGGCGTTGATATCGAAGGCGCTCCCGAACGCATGGTTGCTGAGTTGCGTGGTCGATCCCCGGATGAAGCGAGGCACGAAAGACCCGTCATACGAGAGGATTCTGTCCAGCAAATTCGCTCTCTCCCAATCCTCCCAAAGCGCCTTCAGCTGTCCCGCGGCCAGCTTGTGGAAGCGCATGGAAGCAGGAGCCTGCGCGCCCAGGGCTTTGCGCAATTGCGGGATGGGAACGCTCACGATGTTGTCCCGCTCCCACGTTCCGAGGATTCGAATGTTCTCGCGGTTGTCCGGACGGGGATCCGCGACGAAGTTGAACGCTCCGAACACGGCTTGTCTTGCCGCCGTGTTTTCGAGCGGCGGAAAGTCCGGCCGCGGCGGGAAGTTCGAGCCTGTCATGTCGGAAGCGGGCTCTTCAATCAGCTCGAAGCCAAGCTGCATGGCTTTGATGATCGTTTGGCGACCTGCGACACCGTCGCTCGTCAATCCGTTTGCCGCCTGAAACGCACTCGTTGCCGCCTGGGTCTTGTCGCCAAACTCTCCGTCAAGACCACCGGGATCGAAATGCTGCCCCTGCAAAAAACTCTGCCAGGCCTTCACAAGCGGTCCCTGCGAGCCCAGTCGGAGCGCCCGCAACGTCACGGGCCTCGTCGACTCACCCGGCGACAAAGCCGGCGCCTCTGCAACCGGCACGATCTCCATTGCCACGCCACCGCCGCTCATCACCATCGCATTGGTGGCGGCTCGTGTGGCGCTGAAGCCGCGCGCTTGAGGAATAACATTCGGGCTTTCGATCTGGGTATCGGTCACGTCAATCTCCTCCGAACTGCTGGTGATAAAGCTCTTCGCAACGTTCAATGCGTTGTTCCACCGATTAATCAGGCCCTTCCAAAACTTGCTCGTCTCATTGCGTTTCGCGACATCCCGCTCGTACTGCTCGCGGGCAGTGCGCAGGTCTTGCAAG
Organism: Bradyrhizobium amphicarpaeae; assembly: GCF_002266435.3. Lineage (NCBI taxonomy): Bacteria > Pseudomonadati > Pseudomonadota > Alphaproteobacteria > Hyphomicrobiales > Nitrobacteraceae > Bradyrhizobium > Bradyrhizobium amphicarpaeae. Next base: position 589,764 of record NZ_CP029426.2, on the reverse strand, counting down.
AGTTCCAGCGTGTCATCCTCGCGGTCGGCAACGAGCGTCCGACCGGCGGCATCGATCACGCCGCTGTCGGGAACGCCCAGTGCTCTCTGGAGGATTCTCGCCGCACCGCGCGGGCCACGATTGAAACAGCAATCGCGCAGATAGCATTCGATCGCCGGTGTTTTCGACCAGGTCGAGACGCCATCGGTGTAAGTGGCGATGATCTCACAGGCGCGCCGCTCCGCCTCTTGAAACTGTCCGGCCTCGATGAGATCAGCCAGCATCCTTGCTTCTTCGGGATGGAAGCGCTCGTTGATGCCCGCGACTTCATACGTGCCTCCGCCGTCGTCGCTTGGCAGCTTGTAGACCGTAAGCCGTCCCTGCTTGTCGCGCCGGGCTTCGAAACTGAGGATGGATGCTGCCATCCGCTGGCGGTCTGCCGGTGTGCTCATCCAAAGCCCTCCGCAATCTGCCACGATCAGCCGGCGCGGCTCTTTGTGGCTTTCATCGCTCAGCATAAGACTCGTTGCGTCATAGACAGGTTGCGCACCAGCTTCGAGGCACGCCATGCCAAAACGGCCCGGCGCGTCCGCAACACCTATCGAGGAATGTCAGCCTACGCCTGAAGCTCGGATTGCGTTGTGAAGCGCTTCACACTCGCCATGCGATCCAATGACGCGGTCAGCTGTGATGAGATCGGGATTGATTGCCACCAAGCATACGCGCTTTCGCTGGCGGGAGAGAAGATAAGTTGGAGCGGCAGACGCGCCGCTGCGGCAATCGACTCGGCCTGAAACGATCGCACGATGGTCGAAGTCTCAGTCGGGTGCGTTTTGGTTGGCTCGCGGAGAGAGTGTCAGTCAAAGCTTTTTGAAAGATAGAGAATTTTCGACCATCGAGTGTTGGAACCCACCGTTTGAGCTACGCCGGGAATGAGGTTTCGCTCGCGACAGCAGTCGACTCCCTCACGATTTGAGCAGCGGGGCGGCTCGAAACCCTGTCAGGTGCCTCTCTTCCACCCGCGGTCATCATCCGCACCTGAACGTCTTTCGGACTAGCCAGATAGGGCGACGACGTCACTAGGACATCGGCACCGGCAGCGGCATAGTCCGCGGCGTTTCCCGCGTTCACGCCGCCGGCTGCGGCGACGATGGGACGCTCGCGCGCATAGGCCATCGATGCCATGCGCCTGACCAGCGCGGCGATTTCGGCAGGCGAAAATTTCTCGGCCTGGATCACATCGAATCCCGCGACCGCCGCGGCAAGCGCCGCATCGGCGGTCTTCACCTCGATCACGAGCTTCTTCTCCGGCGCCACCTGGCGCAACCGCTCGACCGCCTGGAACAGCGGTAGCTCGCCGAGAAAGGCGCGATGTTCGGGAAACAGCAGCACGGTCTCTGAGAGGCCGAGCCGATGCATCACCGCGCCGCCCGCCTTCACGGCCGCCACCGCAAACCGTTTGGTGCCCGGCACGTTCTTGCGCGTGCAGGCGATCGGGATGCGCGGTGCGACCGCCCTCGCCGCGTCCACGATGGCGCGGGTCTCGCTGGCCACGCCCGACCAGATCTCGATCAGGGTCTGCGCGACCTTCCAGCTCCGCAGCAGGCTCGCGGCCGGACCGCGCGCCTCGAGGATCGACGCGCCCTGCTCCAGCACGGCACCGGATGCGGCAAGTAACTCCACCTCGGAGCCGGCGAGAGCAATGATCGCGGCGGCATCCTCGGCGAGCGCCAGCACCATCGGCGCGCGCGCAGAAAAATGCATGACTCCGATGGCCGCGCCGATTCCGAGCGCCTCGGTGGTGAGATCGCCGTAAGGCACGTCGTCCTCAAGCAGGCGTTCGAGCTCGGCGCGCGATGCAACCGTTGCCATATGTCGTGCTTCCCTTCATTGGTGTCGGCTTGCCGACGACTTTGTCGGAAACCCGACACGGACCGTCGGTCCCGCCGCACATGCAGCGGGCGTCGTCTCTTTTGATGCTCATTCCTGCAAGGCACACACCAGAGTCCGGCCCAAGCGTCCGGCACGCCGATTGCTGAGCCCATCATGGCCGGCGCCTCGCAGCAATCAGGCTGCACGGCAGCGATACCGTCCGCTGGAGTTCGTCATGAAATTTCTTCGCATGATCGCCGTCGCCGCAGGCCTGATGCTCGCGCTCGCCGAGGCGCGGGCTGCGCAGACCAACATCGCCGTGGCCGCCAACTTCACCGACGCAGCAAAGGAGATCGCGGCCATCTTCAAGCAGAAGACCGGACATGAGGCGGTGCTGAGCTTCGGCGCGAGTGGACAGTTTTACACCCAGATCACGCAGGGCGCGCCGTTCCAGGTCTTCCTGTCTGCCGACGATTCCCGGCCGAAGAAGCTCGTCGAGGACGGCCTTGCGGCCGCTGACAGCCGTTTCACCTACGCGATCGGCAAGCTGGTGCTGTGGAGTAAGTCGCCCGGAATCGTGACCGGCGAGGAGACGCTGAAGGCCGCTTCCTTCGCAAAGCTGTCGATCTGCAATCCCGCCGCCGCGCCCTACGGACTGGCCGCGGTGGAAACCATGAAGTCGCTGAACCTGTACGACGCGCTCAAGCCGAAACTCGTCGAGGGCGCGACCATTACGCAAGCCTATCAATTCATCGAAACCGGCAACGCCGAGATCGGCTTCGTCGCATTGTCGCAATTGACCGGCAGCGATGCCGGATCGCGCTGGGTGGTGCCGCAAGCACTGTATAGTCCGATCCGGCAGGATGCCGTGATGCTGAAGACCGCCGCCGGGAACGAAGCGGCGAGCGCGTTCATCGCCTTCCTCAGGGGACCCGAGGCGCGCGCCATCATCGAGAAATACGGTTACGTGCTGGACGAGCAAAGCTGACGCGCATGGAGATCTGGTCGGCGGACATCCGCCAGTCGATCCTGCTGACGATCGAACTCGCCGCGATCTCGACCGTGATCCTGCTGGTGCTGGCGACGCCGCTCGCCTGGTGGCTGGCACGCGCGAAGGGCTGGTGGACCGAGATCGTCGCGAGCGTGGTCGCCCTGCCGCTGGTGCTGCCGCCGACCGTGCTCGGCTTCTACCTGCTGGTCCTGCTCGGCCCCGACGGGCCGGGCGGATGGCTCGCACGGCTGTGGGGCGGGCGCACGCTCGCCTTCACCTTCGAAGGCCTGATCATCGGCTCGGTGGTGTACTCGATGCCCTTCGTGGTGCAGCCGATCCGCAACGCTTTCGCCGCGATGGGCGAGCGGCCGCTCGAGGTCGCCGCCACCTTGCGCGCCTCGCCCTGGCGCACGTTCTGGACCGTCGCCGTGCCGCTGGCGCGCCCCGGCTTCATGACCGGTGCCGTGCTCGGCTTTGCGCACACCGTCGGCGAGTTCGGCCTCGTCCTGATGATCGGCGGCAACATTCCCGGCCGCACCAAGGTGCTGTCGGTCGCGATCTTTGACTATGTCGAGACTTCGCGCTGGCGCGAGGCGAGCATGCTCGCAGGCCTCATGGTGGTCTTCGCCTTCGCGGTGATCCTGACCATGACGCTGATCGACAAGCGCAGCCGGAGCAGCGCCGCATGAGGGCGACCGAACCCGGCCGGATCGATGCGGCCTTCCGCGGCAGTCTCGGCAATTTCACGCTCGATGCCGAGCTCGGCGTTCCCGCTTCCGGCATCACCGCGATCTTCGGCCCGTCGGGCTGCGGCAAGACCACGGTGGCGCGCTGCATCGCCGGCCTGCAACGCATGGCCGACGGTTTTTGCGCAATCGACGGCGATATCTGGCAGGACCGTCATTTGTTTCGCCCGGTGCACCGGCGGCCGATCGGCTACGTGTTCCAGGAAGCCAGCCTGTTTCCGCATCTGTCGGTGCGCGGCAATCTCCTGTTCGGCGCGCCGCGAGCCGCGGACGGGCAGATCGCCTTCGACGAGGTCGCGGAGCTGCTTGGACTCGCCGCCCTGCTCGACCGCTCGCCGCATCGGCTCTCCGGAGGCGAGCGGCAGCGCGTGGCGATCGGCCGCGCCCTGCTGTCGCAGCCCAAGCTCTTGTTGATGGACGAGCCGCTGGCCGCGCTCGACCGCACCACCAAGAACGAGATCCTGCCGTTCCTCGAGCGATTGCATGACCGGTTGTCGCTGCCGGTCTTCTATATCAGCCACGACATGACCGAAATCGAACGCGTTGCCGACCATCTCGTGCTGATGGAGCGTGGCCGCGTCATCGGCGCCGGACCGCTCCATACCTTCCAGAACGATCCGGCGTTGCCGCGGACCGGAATCGGCGGCCGGCACGGCGATTACTCGTCACGACAGAACAGCGTAGGAAGAGCGACAAGGAAGACCTCCATGCCGATCGAGTTCAACGACATCGACCCGAACCGAGTCGCCGCCATCCTCTACGGCCCGCAGGACGACGTCGACAGCCTGCTGGCTGACTTCGCCCAGGATCTCGTGCGGTCGGGCGAACGAATCGGCGGGGTCGTCCAGCGCAACGTCAAAGACGGCGGCGGTTGCCAGGTCGGCATGCAGGCGATCGATCTCATGACCGGTGCGGAAATCTCGATCTGCCAGCCGCTCGGCCGCGGCGCGATGGCCTGCAAGCTCGACGCCGCCGGGCTCGCCGAGGCGGCCGTTGCGGTGACCCGCGCCATCGCAGCCAATATCGACCTCATCGTCATCAACAAGTTCTCCAAGCAGGAAGCCGCCGGCGAAGGCCTGCGCGACGAGCTGGCCGCGGCCATTGCCGCCGGTATCCCCGTGCTCACGGCGGTTCCGGAAAAATGCCTGGACGCATGGACCGACTTCAGCGGCGGTATCGGCACCAGCCTGCTGTGCGAGCGGGACGTGATCGCGGGCTGGTGGCAGGACCTGTCGTCGCGCATAAAGCGGGCCCGCGAGGCGCGCAGGCCCTCCGACGCACCCGCCGCACTACTTGCCGATCATCACGTCGGATGACTTGATCACGGCGGAGACGCTGTCGCCCACCTTCAGGGCGAGGTCGTCCACCGCCTCGTTGGTGATTGCGGAGAACACGACCAGCCCGGGCGCGAGCTCGATCTTCACATGGGCCGTGGTCGTGCCCTTGGTGACGGCGATGACCCGTCCGGGGAGAATGTTGCGGGCGCTGAGCTTCATGGGTCAGCCGAACTTGAACAGCACGCCATAGCCGCCGCGCGGATAGCTCCACTCGATGTCGCCGCTCGCCTCGCAGATCACCCGGCAGGTGCCGCACTCGATGCAACCGTCGACGGTGATCTCGACCTGGCCCTTGTCGCTGAGCTCGTAGCAGCGCGCCGGGCAGGCCTTCAGCATGCTCAGGAGCTCCGGCGACGGTGTCGTGTGTGGCCGCACCTTGATATGCGCCCGGCCGGCGTCGACCAGATAACGGTTGTAGAACAGCTTGTCCTCGACACGCACGGATGGCTCGATCGACATGGTCCTGGTCTCCATCGTTGGTGTTGCGTTTTCCTGAGACTACCGCCAGGCGCGCGCGAGGCGGAAGGCGTCGCCGAACAGCCCGCTCCACGACCGCGCCTTGACGAACGATTTGAACGTCGTCCTTTCCTTCTCGACCTTCGGCGTGCCGTCGACACGCAGGAAGTTCTGCATCGCCCGCGAGACGAGCTCGGGATAGGTCAGGAAGAAGTTCTGCGACTGGGTGTGCATCAGCGCCGGCATGTCCTTGTACTTCTTCAGGTCCTTGATGACGAAGGACTCGTCCAGCATCTTCTTGTAGAGCGACAGATTGTCCGCCGTCATCGGATCCTTGCGCGACTTGACCTGGAAGATCGCCTCCGCCGCGATCCGGCCCGAGGTCATCGCCAGGTTCGAGCCCTCGCGGTGGATCGCATTGTTGAGCTGCGCAGCGTCGCCGACCACCACCCAACCGTCGCCGAACAGCTGAGGGATGGCGTTGAAGCCGCCCTCGGGAATGAGGTGGGCGGCGTACTCCTTCACCTCGGATCCCTCGATCAACGGCGCGACCGACGGGTGCCGCTTGAACCGGTCGAGCAGGCCATAGGGCGTCTCGCCGGTGCGCTGGAAGTCGGCAACGAGGCAGCCGATGCCGAGCGAGATGCATTCCTTGTTGGCGTAGATGAAGCCCATGCCGGTCATGCCGCGCGAGATGGTTCCGGCGGCCTCGATCACCACGCCCTCGTCGCCGCGGAGGTTGAAGCGGGCCTCGATGGTCTCGCGCGGCAGGAAATGCATCTCTTTCACGGCGAGCGCAACCTTGTCCGGCTGCGGCCGTGCGCGCAGGCCCGCGCGCGTGCCGAGCAGACCGTTGACGCCCTCCGCCAGCACGACCACGTCGGCATGGATCTCGCCGTCGGCGCGGTCGGTGCGCACGCCGATCACCTTGCCGTAGGCATCCTGCGCGAGCTCGGTCACCGTCGTCTCGCACAGCACCGTGGCGCCGGCTTCGCGGACCCGCTGCGAGAACCATCGGTCGAACTGCGCGCGGATGATGGTGTAGCGGTTCGGCTTCTCCTCGTTGAAATCGTCGGAGCGGTAGTGCAGCCCGGTGTGCGAACGGTCGTCCATCATCCAGAAGCGCTGCTCGACCAGATGTCGTTCCAGCGGCGCGTCCTCGCGGAAATCGGGGATCAGCTTCTCCAGCATGTCGGCATAGAGGATCGCGCCCTGAACGTTCTTCGAGCCGGAATACTCGCCGCGCTCGAGCTGCAGCACTTTCAGGCCGCGCTGGGCGAGCGTGAGCGCCGCAGCATTGCCGGCCATGCCGGCGCCGACGACGATGGCATCGAATTTTTCTTCGATCATGGCGCTCTCCTTGTCCTAGCTCGCGATCCGGTCGCGCGAATGCGGCGATAGCCGCGCGCGGAACGCGGCGGTCAAGGCCGGAAGCAGCCGGATGGCGTCGGTGATGATGCCCATATGGGCGAACTCGAAGATCGGCGCATTCCTGTCGGTGTTGATGGCGACGATGAGATCGGCACCCTCGACGCCGACGCGATGCTGGATCGCGCCGGAAATCCCCGCGGCAATGTAGAGCTTCGGCCGGATCGTCTTTCCGGTCTGGCCGATCTGGCGGTCGGATGTCACCCAGCCCTTCTGCACCAGCGGCCGCGAGCAGCCATATTCGGCGCCGAGCACGGTGGCGAGCTGGCGCACCAGCTGAAAATTCTCCGGCGATCCGAGCCCCAGCCCACCGGCGACGACGACGTCCGCATAGGCCAGGTTCGACTTTGCGGATTCGCGATCCGGCATGAACGACAGCACCTTCGTCACGATGTCGTCTTCGACGAGGCCGAGCGGGTGGCTGACGATGCGGCCGACGGGGCGCACGGTGCGCTCCGGCATCGGCATCACGCGCGGGCGCACCGTCGCCATCTGCGGCCGGTAGTTCAGCGTGTAGATCGTACAGAGCAGCGAGCCGCCGAAGGTCGGGCGCGTCGCCGCTAGCGAACCGTCGACATCGACATCAAGCTCGGTGCAGTCGGCGGTGAGGCCGGTGAGCAGGGTGGTCGCGACCGAGCCGGCGAGGTCGCGGCCGAGCGTGGTGGCGCCGAGCAGGAGGATCTCGGGCTTGTAGGCGTTGACGACGTCGGTCAGCGCCTTGGTGTAGGACTCGTTGCGGTAGTCCGCGAGCAGTCTGTCTGCCACCATGTAGACCAGGTCGGCGCCGTAGCAGAAGGATTCGGCCGCAGCGTTCTGCGTCGCTTCGCCCTCCGGCCCGATCACGACCGCGGCGAGATCGACCTTGAGCTTGTCGGCGAGCTTGCGGCCGGCCCCCATCAGCTCCCAGGACACCGGATGGACCTGTCCGCGCTCCTGCTCGATGAAGACCCAGACGTGCCTGTACGCCTTGAAATGCTCGGGCAGCTCCTTCTTGGTCGCGGCGCGCCCGGAGGCGGAAGTGGCGGTTTTCGGTGCGGTGCTCATGGTGCTTACTCCCCTCGCCTCAATAACCGCGCGCCAGTGTCGCGAGCTCGGTCTCCAGCGTCGGCTGGCGCTTGAAGATGGCGTCGATCAGCGCCTCCGCCGGTTGTTCGGCAGCCTCGATCATCACCGCCTTCTCGCTGCGCGCCGCTGGCGCGAACACGCGCTTGACGATGGTGGGCGAGCCGCGTAGGCCGCATTTCGAGATGTCCTCGACGCCGGCCTCCTGCGCGCTCCATTTCACGATCGGTGCACGCGCTGCGCGCAGGGCGTCAGCCATCGCGCCACGGCGAATCTGGTTGGTCGCCTCCAGCATGGTGACGAGGCACGGCAATCTGGTTCGAAGGATCTGGACGCCGCCTTCCGAACGGCGTTCCGCGTCGATCGTGCGGGCGGTCAGGTCGAGGGCGCTGATCTTCGCGACATAAGTGAGCTGCGACAGGCCGAGGCGCTTGGCGATGCCGGGGCCGACCTGCGCGGTGTCACCGTCGATCGTCTGCTTGCCCGTGAAGACGACATCGGCGGCACCGAATTCGGTCGAGATCTTGCAGATCGCGGTGGCGAGCGCGTAGGTGGTGGCCAGCGTGTCGGCGCCGGCGAAGAAGCGGTCGGTCAGCAGCACGGCGCGGTCTGCACCGAAGGTCAGCGCCTTACGCAGGGAGTCCTCGGCCGACGGCGGTCCCATTGTCAACACCGTAACTTCGCCGCCGAACTGATCGCGCAGCTCGAGCGCGGCCTCCAGCGCGAAGAGGTCGTAGGGGTTGATGATGGTCGGCACCCCCTGACGCATGATGGTGTTGGTCACCGGATGCACACGAATTTGCGCGGAGTCGGGGACCTGCTTGATGCAGACGACGATGTGCATGCGCTTCTCCAGGACGTGGCTCACGAGACGATCAGCAAGTGTCGTACCAATTGCGGACGTGGTGAAATTCGAACGTCGCTACAGCGACTTAGAGAAGCGCGGGGACCGGCTTCACGTGGCACGATCGCTGAAGCCGACAACAACGCTGCGACATGCGTCGCAGATGCGACAGGGAGCTGCCTCACTTCAGCGTTCCGATCTGCACCAATGTCGGCCCCGGCTTCTGCTGCGGCGCGACGGCATCCTTGAGAACCTTGAAGACGCGCTGATCGATCGGCGACGACGCGACGAAGTCCGAATAAGCGCGATTCAGCACGGCTCTGCAGCGCTCCGTCACGACCTCGTCCGTTGCGCCGGTAAAATCCTCTCCGGCGAGATACTGGCCCATGCGCCGCAAGATATGCAGACGCGCCACGTTGACGATTCCGGGATCGTAATCGACGCCGAGCAAAGTGAAGAACTCCTCCGCCGCGGACGCCTTGCTCAATTGCGCGAGAATTCCTTCAGTCATCGTCGGCCTCCAGCAATGCAGTGCCACGGGTCGGTACGCCGGCATGCCGCAGGCGTTTCTGCATATGGGTCAGGCGCGCCTCAAGAAATTCGACGCGATCGAGCAGCACTTCGATGGCGTCGCCGACGGGGTCGGGCATCAAATGGTGGTCGAGGTCGATCCGGCCGACCACGCGGCGATGGCTCAGTTGCGGGCGCACGACGCGGGCGGGAATGCCGACCACGGTGACGTCGGGCGGCGTGCTCTCGATCACGACGGAATTGGCGCCGACACGCGCACGAGCCCCGACCGTGATCGGCCCGAGGATCTTGGCGCCCGCCCCGACGATGACACCGTCTTCGAGCGTCGGGTGGCGCTTACCCGGGTACCAGGACGTTCCGCCAAGCGTGACACCATGATAGAGCGTGACGTCGTCGCCGATCTCCGCGGTCTCGCCGATGACGACGCCGGCGCCGTGGTCGATGAAGAAACGGTGGCCGATGCGCGCACCGGGATGAATGTCGACGTTGCTGGCGAAGCGCCCGAGCCAGGACAACAGCCGCGCCGGAAAGCGCCAACCTGCAGTCCACAGCCGGTTGGCGATCCGATACCAGATCACGGCGTGAATGCCGGGATAGGTCAGGAGCGTCTCGAATTGACCGCGCGCAGCCGGATCACGCTGGCGTACGCAGTCGATGTCCTCGCGGAGCAGCTTCAACAACGACGGTTTGACCGGCCCGGGAGGGGACGGATCGGCAAGCGGAATATCGACGACACAGGTCATGGCCACCTCACGCACAGTTGAGAAGCGAGCGCTCGCGCACCTCGCGCCAGATCGCTGTTACCGTCTCGCGTGCCACCGCCCCCTTGTGCGCGACGGCATGCTGACGGACGCGGGCAAGAACGGATTTCGCCTCGTCCGCGCTGGCCGATAGCTGCAGCTCGGCGAGCAGCGCGGTGATTGCGGCAAGCCCCGAATGCTTGCCTATCGCGATCCGGTTGGAGCGGCCGAGCAACCGCGGATCGAGCGCCTGGTAGGTGCGCTGATCCTTCAACAACCCGTCGACGTGAATGCCGGATTCGTGGGTGAAGACGTGCTCCCCGACAATCGCCTTGTTGAGAGGAATGGCGCGCGCCGCTGCAGCGGCCACCACCGAGGCGACGTTCTTCAGCTCGGACAGCACCACGCCGGTATCACGGCCATAGAGCTGCTTGAGCGCGACCGCGACCTCTTCCAACGGGGCATTTCCGGCCCGCTCGCCGAGACCGATCACGGTGACGGAGGCGTGCGTCGCACCGGCCTTGATCGCGGCAAGCGTGTTGGCGGTCGCCAGCCCCAAATCGTCGTGGCCGTGGAATTCGAGCTCGAGGTCCGTGGTGGCGCGGAGCGACGCGATCAGGGCGAAAGCAGCGTCCGGATCGAGCACGCTCAGCGTGTCGGCAATACGGAAGCGCCGTGCGCCGGCCCCCTTCGCAGTTGCGACCAGCTCCACCAGAAAATCGACATCGGCGCGCGACGAATCCTCGCCGCCGACCGCAACGTCGAGGCCCTTTTCGCGCGCATAGCCGACCACCCGCCTCACCTGGTCCAGCGCCGCCGCACGATCGCCGCCGAGCTTGGCCGCAATCTGCACGTCGGACGCCGGGGTCGACACATTCACCATGGAGACGCCGGCTTCGATTGCCGCATCGACGTCCGCAATGCGCATCCGGCACCAGCCGATCGCCGTCACCGGCAGGGCAGCCTCGACGATGGCGCGGATCGCGCCGATCTCGTCATGGCCCATCGCGGGCGTACCGGCTTCGATCTCGGTAACGCCGGCAGAGGCCAGCGCGCGCGCGATCGACACCTTCTCCGCGGTCGTGAAGGCAACGCCCGGCGCCTGTTCACCGTCGCGCAATGTGGTGTCGTTGAGGACGATGGGTCTGGGCTTCACCTTGTCGGACAGGGACGTTGCGCCGGGAACGGCCATCAGCGGGCTCCAATCAATGCTTCCAAGCTTGCATTCAGCAACCCGCGTGCCATCGCCAGCGCGTGGTTCAAAGGCTTAAGATTCATCGATTTTTCGGCGCGGCCCGCTTTGTCGCGAATGCGACAGCGTCGGAAAGACGACGCGTCAGGTCGCAGCGCGCTTGCGGCGGATGTGGATGATGATGTCCAGCCTGGAGATCACGTGACCCGGAAGTGCTTCGGGCATCTGGTCGAGCAGGAGCGTCTCCGGAACGTCGATCAGGATATCTTCGCCATCGAAGTAGAAATGCGGGTGCACCGAGGTGTTGGTGTCGAAGAACGAGCGCGATCCGTCCGGCCCGATCCGGCGCAATAGCCCCGCCTGGGTGAACTGATTGAGCGTATTGTAGACGGTCGCCATCGAAAGCTGGAGGTTGGCTTCCACCGCCTCGCCATAGAGCATTTCCGCGGTGACGTGCCGGTCGCCCCTGGCGAACAGTAATTCGCACAGGATGATGCGCTGACGCGTCGGCCGCACGCCCGCCCCGCGCAATCGCTGGACGGGAGCGCATCCGTCACCGCACAGCTCCCCACATTCAGGTTGCGTCTGCTTCCGCATATCGATGACGGCGTCCATGATTGTCGCGCTCAGGCCAGCCGACCGCTGCCGGCATCGGAATGATCTCCGCCGCCGCGCAAAAACTCCCGCCGTCGCTCGGCCATACGGCTCTCGCCGCTTTCCTCGCCGAAGCAGGCGTCGAAATCGTTGCATTGGGTGCAGACCGGCGTCGTGCACATCACGAAACCATCGTCCTCACACAGCATGCGGTAGAAGAAGCGCTTCCAGCGCATGTTCCGGGTGTTGCGCGCAGCCAGCGGTGCAAAGTGGCGAGCAAGCAAGCGCGACAATTCGGGACGCTCGCGCAGTCCGAGGTCTTCCCAGAGATGGTTCGGCTCCATCGCGCGCCGCGCCACCATCGACGCGAGCCAGCGGCCGACCTCGCCATCGGTCGAACGCTGCGCAAGCAGGAGATCCCGCACCATGATCGTCTCGTCATCGACCGGCGCCGGGCCGTGTATCCATGCGAACGCCCGGACCTCGGCCAGGGGAAAGTAGCAGGCGAGAAGGTCGTTCAACTCCTGCTCGGCAACGCCTGCGCGCTCGGCGAGCGGGCCACCGTCCATCGCGGCGGCGGCCAGGATCGAGGCCAGCACGTGGCGATCGAAATCGCCGTCGTCGTCGATGTCGACCTCGGCGGGGCAGCGGCCCGTCAGCAGATGGTAGAATTCTATCCCCGAATGCGCCCCGCCCGCGGCGCGGCCTGCCGGCGAACATGACGCTGCGTCGATCGTGCTCACCTGTGCTGCAATCACGGAGGGCTCCGCCAATTGTGTCGTAGAGTGCCGGCCTCCCCGGTGCGGGGAGGCCGGCCAGATGATCAGGCCGACATCGCGGCGAGCTCGGCGGCGGTCTTGCCGACGACGGACTCGTCGACCGCCTTCATGATGCCGTGCTCCATCAGCATGTCCTCGAGCTCGTCCATGGTGATCGGGGTCGGGATGATGCCCTTGCCGGCGTTGTTGTGGATCTTGTGCGCGAGCTTCCGGTAGTGCTCGGCCTGTTGGGACTCCGGCGCGTATTCCAGCACCGTCATGCGGCGCAGCTCCGCGTGCTGCACGATGTTGTCGCGCGGCACGAAGTAGATGAGCTGGGTGCCGAGCTTCTTGGCCATGGCTTCCGCCAGCTCCAGCTCCTTGTCGGTCTGGCGTTCGTTGCAGACCAGGCCGCCGAGCCGCACGCCGCCGGAATTGGCGTATTTCAGAATGCCCTTGGAGATGTTGTTGGCGGCGTACATCGCCATCATCTCGCCGGACATCACGATGTAGATCTCCTGCGCCTTGTTCTCGCGGATCGGCATCGCAAAGCCGCCGCAGACGACGTCGCCGAGCACGTCGTAGGACACGTAATCAATGTCCTCGTAGGCGCCGTTCTCTTCCAGGAAATTGATCGAGGTGATGACGCCGCGGCCGGCGCAGCCGACTCCGGGCTCGGGACCGCCGGATTCGACGCAGCGGATGTCGCGGTAACCGACCTTCATCACGTCCTCGAGTTCGAGGTCCTCGACGCTGCCGGCGTTGGCCGCCAGGCTCAGAATCGTGTCCTGCGCCTTGGCGTGCAGGATCAGGCGGGTCGAATCCGCCTTGGGATCGCAGCCGACGATCAGGATCTTGTGACCCATCTCGGCAAGCGCCGCGAGCGTGTTCTGCGACGTCGTCGATTTGCCGATACCACCCTTGCCGTAAAACGCGATTTGTCTCAGTGAAGACATGTTGCTCTCCATCAACCGATTGCCAATGACATCGCGCTGTTCGCGCGAGATTGCTTCTCTCTCAGAAGCGTGGGCCCGCGGGGTTCGGGAAGGAGAACAACGCTCGCCATCGGCGTCGGCGTGTTCTCAGCCCTCACTCGTTGTTGCTGCATCCAGATAGCAACTGGCGTGCCATTCATCCCCCGCCGCCTAAGACGCTGATCACGCTCGCGAAATATTTCGGCACCAGCGGCAGGCGGAAGCTGTGTCGAACCCTACAGAGGTAGGGCCTCTGTCAGAAACCAGACAAGGATCACGCCACTTGCGGTGCGAATGCACCGCGATCTGCGCCGCGCAGATGCGGAACGGAATTTGCTCACGCCCGATATGGAGCGATCAGAGGAGAACGACAGATGCAGATCGGAGTCGAGACCGCGAAGGCCGTCGACCAGCGCCGCGTATTCGTGGTCGACGAGGACGAGATTACCCGCGCAGCCCTCCAGTTCATGTTGCACGACGAGATCGAGACCCATGAGCTGGCCACGCCTGAGGAAGCCTATGCCAGGGGCGTCGACTGGCTGCGGCCCGACGTGGTGCTGCTCGGGGTCTCGTTCCTGAAGGCACGTGGACCAGGCTTGATCGGCGAGCTCGCAGCGAAATTCCCCGGCGTTCGCATTCTCGTCGTCACCGACAAGTCGGACGAGACGACTGCGGTCGCCGCTATGAAGGCGGGCGCCCACGGCGCCGTGGTCAAGCCGCTGACGCTGGAAGGTGTCCGCAAGAAGGTCGACACCATCCTCGGCCGCGGTGGCGCCGCGCCGCTGATCCAGCTCAGCGCGATGAAATAGGAGCGCTCGTGGCAATTGTGTTGTTCTTCCAGAAGCCGGGCTGCGGAACCAATGCCCGGCAGATCCGCGCGTTGGAAGCGGCCGGTCACCAGGTCGTTGCGAAGAGCCTGCTGACCGAGCCGTGGACGGCTGCGGAGCTGCGCGCGTTCTTCGGCGAGACGCCGGTCATGTCATGGTTCAATCCGGCGGCGCCGCGGATCAAGTCCGGCGAAGTGAAGCCGACCGAGATCTACGCCGCAGGCGCACTCGACCTGATGCTCGCCGATCCCCTGCTGATCCGGCGTCCGCTGATCGACGTCGACGGCATGCGATGCGCCGGCTTCGACCGCGAGCCGGTGCCGTCGCTGCTCGGCGGCGAGCGCTCCGATCTCCAGGGCTGCACGCGGCCGCAGACGATGCCGCGTTGCGCCGAGCCGCGATAGCGGCTCAGCTCCGGGCCAGCATCATCACCAGGCGATCGACCCGCCGGCCCTGCGCCAGATGCTGGTCGACGATCTCGTCGACGTCTTCCGGCGTGGTCGGCCGATACCAGACCCCATCGGGATAGACGACCATCAGCGGGCCGGCGGTGCAGAAGCCGAGACAGCCCGACGCGGTAAAGCCGACATCGGCGAGACCTTTAGCCTCGATCGCCTTGCCGAGCCGCTCCCACAACGGCCCGCCGCCGGCGGCACCGCAGCTGCCGCGCGGATGGCCCGGCGGTCGCTGGGTGTGGCAGGCGAAGACGTGAAGGCGGTAGAGCTGCGGCAGCTCGAACTCCTCGGTCATGCCATCGCTCATGACGCTGTCACCGCAACGCCCTTGTCATTCAGCACCGCGGCCAGCTCACCCAGCTTGAACATCTCGCGCACGATGTCGCAGCCGCCAAGGAATTCCCCCTTGACGTAGAGCTGGGGAATGGTCGGCCAGTTCGAGAACGACTTGATTCCGTCGCGGATGTCGGGATCTGCGAGCACGTTGACGCCGGTGAAGGGCACGCCGAGGCCGTTCAGGATCTGCACCACCGCACCGGAGAAGCCGCATTGCGGCGCGGCCGGCACACCCTTCATGAACAGCACGACGTCGGTGCTCCCGATGATGTCCTTGATTCGTTGTTCGGTCGGATCGCCCATGTATCTGCCCTTTCGCATTGACGGAGATGACTTGCCGGGACCGTCAAACGGTCATGTCGGCACTGCCGTTTCAAGCGCGAGCGCATGCAACGCCTCGCCCATCTGTCCCTTCAGGGCGGCATAGACCATCTGGTGCTGCTGGATCCGGCTCTTGCCGGCAAACGCTTGCGAGACGACGCGCGCGCCATAATGATCGCCGTCGCCGGCGAGATCGGTCACGACCACCTGGGCCTCGGGAAAAGCCTCCCTGATCAGTTGCTCGATATCCGGTCCCGCCATCGCCATGTCGCGCACTCCTGCTTCATGGCACCCCCATGCAAGCACCAAACCAATTCGCGAACAGCTGTCGTGACAGGGAGTTGCGCCATGCGCGCCGCTGTCATGTCCGACATCCGACAATGCGATGCGCGCACATGTCGCTGACGTGACGGACGTCCTCTGGCCCGTGCGCGAGGCCGCCCAGAGCGTTCTCTGCGCCGCCAATTCGCATCGCTTTCACCGCCTCGTTCACGCGGCCCGGCTTTTGCTTAGCTGGGTCAGGACACGCATTCCGATACGCAGGACGAGGACGCGACGTGCTTTATCCGGACTTCAACAGATTGGGCGTTCGGCGCCAGATCCCGACTGACGCGAGCCGTGCATGACGGCCGTGCTCGTCGACTCCGATGGAATCAATTTCGGCGAGCTTCCCGCCGAGATCGACATGCTGCTGCAGCAGGGCGTGGTCAGCTATCGCCGCGATCCCCTCGAAGCCGATCGCATCTTCCGCAAGGCGCTCGACGAAGCACCGACGGAGCTTGCGGTCTATTTCTGCCTCTACAAGACCCACACCTATCGTGGCCGTCTCGACGAGGCCCAGACCATCGCCGAGCGCGGCCTGCGTGAAGCTGCGCATCAGGCAGGATGGCATCCCGACTGGCGCCATTGGCGGCCACAAGTCGCACTGCCTGATGGCCCCGGCCGCTTCGCGCTCTACACGCTGAAAGCGCTCGCCTTCATCCATCTGAGGAAGGACGAGCAGGATCAGGCGCTCGGCATGCTCGCTGCGCTACGCAGGCTCGACCCCGCAGGCGCAGTCGGCTGGCCGGTCGTCGCAGCCCTCGCCGAGGGACTGCAGTGAGGCAACCATGACGACAGACCTCGCCGACAACGACACGCTGATCGCGGGTATCGTCGCTGCGCTGCGGACCGTTCACGATCCCGAAATTCCCGTGAACGTCTACGACCTCGGCCTGATCTACCGGATCGAGCCGAAGGATGCCGGCCTGGTCGAGATCGACATGACCCTGACCGCGCCGGGCTGCCCGGTCGCGGGCGAGATGCTGGCCTGGGTGGAAAAGGCGGTGATCGACGTCGACGGCATCGATAAGGTCGAGGTCCGCCTGGTGTTCGATCCGCCCTGGGACTCGTCGCGGATGTCCGACGACGTCAAGCTCGAGCTCGGCTTGCTCTAGCCCAATAGCCGGAAGCCTATCGGAGAGGAGAGAACGCAGATGATCGAACTCACCGCCAGTGACGGAGCCAGCTTCTCCGCCTATCGCGCCGAGCCGTCGGAGACGCCGAAGGGCGCCGTCGTCGTTCTCCAGGACGTGTTCGGCGTCACGCCGGAAGTCCGCAAGGCCGCCGACGCCTTTGCGGCCGCTGGCTATGTCGCCATCGCGCCATCGCTGTTCGACCGGGTCAAGCCGGGCGTCAGTCTTGATCACGACGACGGCGGCAAGGCCGCAGCCGCGGCCATCACCGCCGAGCTCAACAAGGAACTGACCATCTCCGATATTCAGGCGACCGTCGACGCCGTGAAGGGCGCCGGCAAGGTCGCGATCGTCGGCTATGGCTGGGGTGGCGACCTCGCCTACACGGCCGCCAACAAGGTCAACGGCCTCGCCTGCGTGATCGGCTATGACGGCGGCGGAACGGTCGCCGATTATCGCGAGAAGCGCAAGGTGCCGACGCTGCTGCATTTCGGCGAGAACGATCCGGAACTCCCGCTGGAGCAGATCTCGCAGTTCCGCGCCCATCGCCCCGACGTCAGCGCCTTCACCTATCCGGGCGCCGCCCAGGGCTTCGGCTGCGACGAGCGCGGCAGCTATCGCGAGGACGCCGCCGGGCAGGCGCTGAAACGGACCCTGTTCTGGATCTCGCAATATGTCGAAGGACAGAAGCCGGTGCTGTTGAAGAATGCCGGCGCCTATGCGCAGGCGAAAACAGAGAAGAAGAAAAAGAAGAAAGGCGATGACGATCTCGGACCGCCGGTAGATTGAAGGAGGCGTGCGACATGCTGCCGACGACCATTCTCATCGACGACGCGCCGCGCTGCGTGGTGCGGCCGACCGACACCAAGGATCTCAACCGCTTCATCCGCAACGGCAAGAGCTTCCTGCTGACCGGGAAGCCCGATGGAACGATCACGCACCGGCCGGCAAATGAATCTGAGCTCGGGCGATGGCAGACCGGGCTTGCCCTCCACACGGCATGGGGCGGTGCGGACGAGGACTTTTTCGGACTGCCGCTGTCGGAGTGACAGCGCGCGGCCTCAACCGTGCCCGCCGCGCTCATCGTGCGGATTGCCGGCCTGGTTACGCATCCAGTCGGCAAGGCGAGACAACGCGACGTCGATTTCCTGGCGCGCGGCAGCATCGGCGACCGTCTCCTCGAGCGCGCCACGCATGCAGAGCAGCCAGGCGTCGCGCTCGGCGCTGCCGATCGGGAAACCCATATGGCGCTGGCGCAGCCGCGGATGCCCCTTCTCCGGCGAATACAGCTTCGGACCGCCGGTCCATTCCGAGAGATAGCGCTTCAGCACCTGCTTGGTCGATGTAAGGTCGTCCGCATGCATGGCGCGAATGCCGCTGGCTTCGGGCAGCGCATCCATCCGGCGATAGAAACTCTCCACCAGGCGGTCGATGACGACCGTGCCGCCGATCCGCTCGAACATCGAAACAGTCACCACCGTATCGCTCATGCCGATGCCTTCTGCTGCACGCATCTACTCGTCCATGCTCGGCGAGAGGATAACCTCCGCGGGCGCACCGGGGCCTTGATCGGCGACAAATTCCAGCGTGGACACGCGCGACAGCCCGTCCCCGCTGTCCATCAGCACGACCGCGTCCTCCGGCAGTCCTCTCCAGTCGATCGAGCAGTTGAGCAACCGTCACGGCCCGCTCTCCTAGTCCGGATGGATCATGATTTCCATGGTCTCGTCATGGTCCTCGAAGCCACCGAACGGGCGGTCGTCCTCGACCAGGCGCTCGCCGCAGAGGCAGACCTCGCCGTCCATCACCGCCAGCGTGATCGGCTGGAGGCTCTTGCCGTTGCAGGGGCCGTCGATACACAGCCCGCTGTCGATCTCGAACGTGGCGCCGTGACGGCCGCATTTGAGAAATGCCCGGTCCTGCGTGAAGAAATCGCCGCTCCCGATGTTGAGCCAGACCCCTTCATGCGGACAGGCGTTGACGTAGCCGACATAGGCGTTGTCATGGGTCCGGATCACCACGATCGGGAATGGTCGGTTCTCACCGGATGCGTCGATGCGCGACAGGCTGAACGCTTTGGCACCGCCGCGCTCGATCTCGTCGTTCGCGCAGATGACGAAGACCTCGATCTCCTTGCCCATGGACGCTGCCCCGCCGCTCAGACCGGCACCGGCACGGCCGCCTGCTTCAGCGCCGCGAGTTCGTCCCGGGTCAGCCGGAACACCCCCCTGCCGCCGGCGAGCGTCTGGTAGACGTCGCCGGCCTTGTCGCTGAGGAAGTTGAACCAAGCCTGCGGCGTCAGGCCATCGGGCCGCTCGCTCATTTCGACCACGCTGCCATTTGGCGCAAAGCGCGCGTGAAGAATGACGTTCTGCGTCTCCATCGTCATTTTCCTGTGCTCACAGCCCCGACGAGAAGCCGAGCAGCTCGATCTTGACGCTCTCGGTGCCGAGCATGGTGGCCTGGCAGGCGAGCCGCGACTTCGAGCTGACGCCGACGATCGCGTCGAGCTTCTCGTTCTCGAGCTTCGCGATCTTCGACAGTCCCTTGCGGCCTTCCTGCACGTAGATGTGGCAGGAGCCGCACTTGGCCTGGCCCTCGCACTTGTGCGGGATCGCGATCTCCGCGCCGAGCAGCGCCGCCAGCAGCGTCGTGCCTTCCGCGACCTCGATGGTCTTGCCCTCGGGCATGATTGTCAGTGTGGTCATGGTCTTTACCCTCTCTGTTGTACGGATCGGTGGTCAGTAGATCGCCGCGCCTGCGCCGACGTTGATCGAGGCGTCCTTCATCGTCTCGACGATGAATTCGATCTGGCCGTCGGTCAGATGCGTATGGAACGGCAGCGCGACAGCGCGATCGGCGATCTTTTCGGTGACTAGCAGGTCGCCGCGGCGATAGCCGAGGTCGAAATAGTGCCGCTGCAAATGCAGCGGATGGCTGTAGGCGGCCGCCTCGACCTGCTCGACGCGGAGATCCTCGGCAATGGCGTCCCGGCTGGATTGGCCGAAGCGCGTGCCGAGATGTACGATGTACAGGAACCAGTTGACCTCGGTCACATCAGGAGCGACGTAAGGCGGCTTAATGCCCTCGAACGACTGCACGTGGGTCGCATAGAGCTGCTCGACCAGCCGCCGCCGCTCGATGATCTCGTCGATGCGGCCGAGCTGCGCCAGCCCGAGCGCTGCCGCGAGATCGCTCATCCCGGCCTGATAGGCCGCGGTCGAGCCGACCACGACGGAGGATCGCTCGCTGAGCCGGTGCGACCGATGACGGCGCAAGGTCACCGCGAGATCGATGTCGTCGGTCACGACCATGCCGCCCTCACCGCAGGTCATCAGCGACGGCTGGGCGAAATCGAACACCGCGAGGTCGCCGAAGCTGCCGACCAGCGCACCCTTGTAGCGCGAGCCGATGGCCTCGGTGGAGTCCTCCAGCAGGCGGAGACCGTGCCGAGCCGCGATGTCGCGCAGCTCCGACCAGGGTGCCGGATGGCCGTTGTTGTTGCAGGCAAGAATCGCGCGGGTGCGGGTCGTGATCCGCTCCTCGACCTTGGCCGGCGCCAGATTGCCGGACCAATAGTCGATATCGGCGAACACCGGCCGCGCGCCGGCAAGGCTGATCGCGTGCGCGGTTTCCCGGAACGAATAGGATGAGGCGATGACCTCGTCGCTCGCACCGATACCGCAGGCCTTCAGCGCGAGCAGCAGGCCGATCGTGCCGCTGGGCACCGCGACCGCATAGGACCGGCCGACATAGGCTGCGAAAGCCGCCTCGAACTCCTCCACGAGAGGCCCGCTGGAGAGCCGCGGAGAACGCAGCACAGCATCCACCGCACCGATCTCGGCCAGCGTGATGTCCGGATCCGAAAGGGGAATGACGGAAGCCTGGCCCGCCTCGACCGGCGCCTCGCCGGTCTCGGTCAAATCGTCATAGGCGAGAGCGGGCTCGGTCATGACTTCGCCTCTCGCTTCGCCAGCACGATTCCGGTCGCTCGCGCGGGATCGTCGGTGATCTGCGCGCAATGATCGGCACTGTCGAGCAGATGCAGGTCGAACGCCCCAAAGCTGCGGAACGGCGCCTCCGTCACGTCGGAGGCATCGCAGCGAATCCAGGCGAGGTGCGGGAATTTCCGTCGCAGCTCGAGACAAGCCTGCGTCGCGGCATCCGACGTCGCCAGCAACTGCTCGATTTCCGCCAATTCCACTGCTGCCAATGCCATCTCGACCAATCCTGCTATTGCCAGAACACGCGCTCGGGATCAGCGTTCAGCACGTCGGTGACCGACGTCAACCGCTGATGGACGCCATGCAGCTCCCAGGCGCCCGTCCCGTGATCCTTGCGAAACAATTGCCAGGTCGCGCTGACCGCATCGTGATGCAGCAACGCGACGTCGATGACGCCGCCATCGGGTTCGATGTTGCGCGAACAGCAAGGACTTTCGATGAGGTAGCCGCCGGCCACGCAGCTGACCTTCGGCGAGACGTAGCGATAGCGCCGGCGCGCCGCCAAGGCGCGCTCGATCCGCCTGCGATCGAGCTCGTTGGGGTGCGCAGGCATCCCCGGGTCGATCTGTCTGAGAACCGCGGCGTTCATCTCGCGCCCCCTACAGCGGACTAATTTCTTCTTCGAGGCAGCCGATCACAAGCCGCTCCCCAAACTCGACGAGGTAGATCGGCAGGTTCGCCTCGGTGTGCCGGCCGACCTGGACGATCTCTCCGGTGTCGCCGGTGCCGACCAGGAGCCCCTCGGCCGGCGCATCCGGAAACGAGCCGTCATTGAGCAGGTCCACGGTCGCCTTGACGCGCTGGCCCCATTGATATTTCGGCAGCTTGGGTTCGATCATCATGACGCAGCCTCCGGCAGTGGAATGTCCTCGACGACATCGCGCGGCGTGACGGGGTCGAGCTCCTTGCGCTTCATCCCGACGCGGTTGCCGCTTTCGAGGAATTCGACGCCGTAGATGTAGAACTGCTGAAGGAACGTGCCGATCGAGACCACGTAGCCGACCTCCCCCTTCTTGGCGAGGATGTCGCCGATCTCCTTGCCGGCATAGGTGCCGTCGTTGCGGATGGTGCGTTTGGCCCGCACCTTCTCGCCGAAGCTGAAGAAGGGCGGCGCACTCAGCTCGACGACGTCGCTGTCGCGGACGATGTTGCTCATACGGACGCCTCCGTCTCCCGTTCCAGGCGCACCGCGACGCGCGATCGCGCCACCTCGCGCACCAGGCTGTCCTGATCGTCCGCCAACGCCATGAGTTCGGCGGCCGCGGCCCTGCTGGCGACCTCGTAACGGATGCGCCAGTCCGGATCCCGGCGCATCAAGGCCAGCAGCTCGGGCGACAGCCGTTGTGCGATCTCAAGCCGTACCGCGGCATCGCGATCGTTGATCATGCCGAGCAGCCATTCGTCCGGAATGCGCCGCGCCACGACGCGCCGCACCTCCGCCTCCTCGTCGTCGATCATGCGGCCGAGCAGCAGCGGCGCGAGCTTGCGCGCGACAACGAGGCGGACGTAATAGTCCTCGTCGGAGACCATCGGCAGCAGGTCGTCGCCGTCGATCAGCGTCACCACCCGCATCCTGACCTCGCGATGCGGGTCCTTACGCAGAAGCAGCGCGTAGCGCCTGGGGAGGCGACGCACGGCGTTCCAGCGCACGGTTTCGTCAGCGTCGGCGAGCAGCGGCGGAAGCAGGAACAAGTTGGCGAATTTCGCCGCGATCGCGCGCACCTCGAAATGCGGATGGCCGAGATAGCCGTCGGCAAGGCCCTGGTTCCAGTTGAAGAAGCGATCGATCCGGCGTGCGTAGCGGTCGTTGACGCAGGCATGCCTGATGCGGCAGCCGCCGGCAGCGTTGAGCGCCAGGTGCGCGCAGCCAGCGCAGTCGACCTCTTGGCCCTGCCAGTCGCGGGCTTCGTCGATCTCGTCACTCATCGTCCTGCCCTATGCGATCGAGAACGCCGAGCAGCACCCCGGCCCCGATCTTGTCGGAAGGATCGAGCTCCAGCAGCTTGTCGACTGCGAGCCGACCTTCGTCGGTCCGCCCCAGGCGCATCTGCAGATAGGCGTAGCCTTTGAGCGAGAACAGGAAGAAGCGCGGCAGGAAGTTTTCGTAGCGACCGAACCCGGCATCGCCCGCACGCACCCTGCGCCAGTCGGCCGCGAGATTGTTCTCGCTCGCCGCCTTTGTGAGGCAACGTTCGGCCACCGCCAGCGCATCGGCAAGGCGCCCCTTGTAGAAGTAGAAGCGATACAGGCCGATCAGCACCGCAGCGTGGCCGGGCGCGAGCGCCTCGGCTTCCCGCAGATGGTTCTCGGCGATGTCGTCCAGATGATAGGCGAGCCCCGCCTCCCACAGATGATGCTCGGCCTCGCTCGGCAGGCCGGCCCCGAGTAAGGCGCTGCTGACCAGCGCGTCGTTGATCTCGGACTGCGGATTGAAAAGAGCGTCCGGCATCGACGATCCCTAGTGATGTCCGCAGGAGACTTGCTTGGGATCGTGGAACACCAGCCCGGTCTGGGTCGGCGTATCCTTGAAGTCGATCGTGACGCCGTCGAGCAGCAAGCGACTTTCGGCCGGTAGGAACAGCTTGACGCCGTCACGCTCGACCACGGCATCGCCGGCCTGCGGCGCGGCAAGCACGTGGATGTCCGCCGCAAGACCCGAACAGCCGCCCGGGCTGACCGCGAGGCGAAAGCCGCTCCCGGCGCCGCCGTCGACGCGGAGCATCATCCGCATGAATTTCTGCGCTGCCGGTGTGATGGTGAAGTTCATGTCGTCCTCCTCAAGCAGGCGCCTGGTAGCGCGGCAGCGACGTATCGATCACGCAGGTGTTGTCCACCGGGCACACCGCCACGCATTGAGGCTCATCGAAATGGCCAAGACACTCGGTGCATTTCTTGGGATCGATCACGAACGTTCCTCCCTTCTCTCGGATGGCGACGTTCGGGCATTCCGGCTCGCAGGCCGAGCAACTCGTGCACTGCGAGGCGATGATCTTGAACGGCATCTCGCTCTCCTCACGCTGCCGAGATCAGCGCGCCTTGGCGGATGGCGGCATCGCCGCGCTCCACGTGCTCGATCTCGCCGCTGTTGACCTTGTCGAGATAGACCTTGAACCAGGCGATCGCCGACTTCTCGATGAACTCGTGGGCATATTGGTCGACCGGCTCGATGCCGGCCTTGATCAGGTCTCCCTTCGGGCAGCCACCGATCTTGGCCACGAACACCGCATGGCAATCGTTGATGGCGCGGATAATCGTCTCGAGGCTGTCCTCCTCGCCGTAACCGCCCTGGCAATAGAGGTCGACGCGGCGATGGCCGACGAATTTCGCGCCGGCCGTGGAGAGCTCGTAGACCTGGAACTCCTTGGCGTGGCCGAAATGCTCGTTGATCAGGCCCGAGCCCTTGGTTGCGACCGCGGCCAGCACCTTGATATCGCTGGAACGACCCGCGAGCTCAACGAGTTCTTCCTGCTTGGCCGCGACCTTGGCGACACGCTCCTCCTCGACCTTGGCCTGGTAGGCCTTGCGGGTGTCGGCGTCGTAGTTGACCTCCATCGCCATGATCTTGTCGGTGGTGAACTCGGCGCTGCGGTCCTCGCCGAGCAGACCGACCGCATCGGCGCGGCACTGGCGGCAGTGCCGCATCATGTTCATTTCGCCTTCGCAGGAATCCTGCAGCGCCCTCAGCTCCTGCGCGCTCGGGCCGCGCTGGCCGTTCAGGCCGAACACGGTGCCGTGCTCGGGCGCGGAGATCAGCGGCATGATGTTGTGCAGGAAGGCCCCGCGCGACTTCACGGCCCTGTTGACCTCGACGAGATGCTGGTCGTTGATGCCGGGGATCATGACCGAGTTGACCTTGCACAGGATGCCGCGCTCGGTGAGCATCTCCAGGCCCTGGAGCTGGCGATCGGTGAGGATCTTGGCGGCCTCGTAGCCGGTGTAGCGCTTGTGCTTGTAGAAGATCCAGGGATAGATCTTCGCACCGATTTCGGGGTCAACCATGTTGATGGTGATCGTGACGTGGTCGACCTTGAACTTCGCAATGGTGTCCACGTGTTCGGGCAGCATGAGGCCGTTGGTCGACAGGCACAGCTTGATATCGGGTGCCGTGTTGTAGATCAGCTCGAAGGTCTTGAAGGTCTTTTCCGGATTGGCCAGCGGATCGCCGGGGCCGGCGATGCCGAGCACCGTCATCTGCGGGATGGTCGAGGCGACCGCGAGCACCTTCTTGGCGGCCTGCTCGGGCGTCAGCTTCTCGCTGACCACGCCGGGGCGCGATTCATTGGCGCAGTCGTATTTGCGATTGCAGTAGTTGCACTGGATGTTGCAGGCTGGCGCCACCGCGACGTGCATGCGCGCGTAGTGATGATGCGCCTCCTCGCTGTAGCAGGGATGGTTCTTCACCTTCTCCCAGATCTCGGTCGGCAGGTCGCCCTGGCCGGCCTGCGATCCGCAACTCGCCTTGCCGCTGCCGCCGCTGGTGCCGCAGCCCTTGTGCTCGGCGATGTTCTGCATGATCTCGCCGATCCCGGCGACGTCGCCGTTGCCGCTCAAATCGTGTTGCGCTGAAGCGTCCATCGTTCAGTTCTCCTTGCAGGCCGAACAGATCTGGTTTTCGAGAAGCGTCCTAAGAGTCGTTCTAGAGAGGTATTAGCAACCCGCATGCCACCGCTGCGTTCTCGACTTTCATGGCTCGCTTCAAGGAGTTAGCCCGGACGTCGCGGAATGTCGGATTATCAACGCATGTTGGAAAGATGACAGATGCGACCTCGTCGACATGTGGATGCCGCCCGAACGCGTTCGCCGCGCGCGGGAAGCTCGGTCCGCGCGGCGACGCCAGATCGATGATGCGACCAGGTCAACCTGCCTGCACGATTTCGATCGCACGCGGCAGCGGGATGGCGAGCGGGGTCAGCCCCTGGCTCACCAGGAAGCGCAATTCGTTCTTCGAGAGCGCATCGGGCTCGATCACGGCATAGTGGCTCTCCGCCGAACGCTTCGACACTTGTCGGGCGTAGGTACGCAGGAGCTGGTCGTTGAAGCGGCAGCCGAGGAACAGGAAGCTCCGGCCCGTACGCCGCGCCTTCACCTCGTCCGGAATCGGCGTCTGGATGTCGATCTCCGTCAGCACCTCGACGTAGTCGGCATCGGTGATCAGAAAGTTCTTCACCGGCGCGACGCTGCCATGCGGCTTGTACAGGATCGTGGTCCAGCTCTTGGCTTCCGCACGGTCCGCCTCCTGGCCAGCCGCATCGTAGAAGCGATACCAGCGGTCCTCGCCGATGCCGGCGCGGGTGATGCCCTGGATCTCGCCCCAATCGCGGCGTTCACCGAAGGCGCTGCGCATCGCGCCGTCGTACCAGCTGTCGACGATCAGCGGCAACGGCAGCGTAGCCAGATGGCGCTGCAGCGCAGTCGGCACGACCGGTGTGGCGAAGGCCTCCGCCATCAGCGCCGTCACGGTCGCGCGGTGGCGCGTACTTTCGATGTGCTGCGCCGCCGCCCAGGCGTTGCCCCTGGCGCGCCGCGGCAGCGCAACCTTGGCACCCAAGAAGGCCGCCAGCGCCTCCGGGTTCATCGGCACCGCAGGCGCGGCAAGCTCAGTGACGCCCGGCCCGAGATAGGGAATGACGGCGCCGGCACGCATCCGCGCAACGACATCGCTGAGGATCGCCTCGGCGTCGGCCAGATTGGCGAAATCGATCTGTGGGACCGGCGCGTTCATCACTCGTCTCCCTCTCCGCCGCGTTTCCTGGCGTTGATCGTGATCGGCAGTCTGGTGTCATCGGCCATCTGCGGCAAGTCGAGCACCCAGCCGTTGGCAATCCTGATCCAGCCGCCCCACAGACTTTCGTGCTCGGATTCGACGATCGGCTCCTCGAGGTCCTTTTTCGGAACGTAGATCGACAGGCCGGTCTCGGGTGAACGACGAATCATGACTTTCACAGGCTGAGCTCCGCGGGAAGGGAGGTGTCGCTCGCGCGCTGTTGCCACGATGGAGACGATGCCCTCAGTTTCGAAAGGATGTCCGGCAATGCGTGCAGCACATGGTCGATCTCGTCGGCGGTGGTCTCCCGCGACAGCGAGAAGCGGATCGCGCCGCGCAGCGCCTGCAGCGGCACGTTCATCGCGCGCAACACGTGCGACGGCTCCATTGAGCCCGAGGCGCAAGCCGACCCGAGCGAGGCGGCAATGCCGGCGCGGTTCAGATGATGGATGATCGCCTCGCCCTCGATGTGCTCGAAGGCGATATTGGACGTGTTCGGCAGCCGGCTCTTGGTATCACCCAGCACCATAGATTGACCGAACCGAAGGATGCCTTGCTCCAAGCGATCGCGCAGCGCGGCGACCTGCGCCCGCTCCGGCTCGAACTGTGCCGACGCAAGCTCGGCTGCCTTGCCGAGGCCGACGATGCCGGGTACGTTCTCGGTGCCGGCACGGCGGCGGCGCTCCTGTGGACCGCCCAGGATCAGCGGGCTGAACTTCGTCCCCTTGCGGACATAGAGCGCACCGATCCCCTTCGGACCATGCAGCTTGTGGCCGGACAGCGAGAGCATGTCGATCTCGGTGGACTTCAGGTCGATCGGAACCCGGCCGACCGCCTGCACCGCATCGGTGTGAAACAGCGCGCCGGCCGAGTGGGCCATCTTGGCCAGGAATTCAACCGGAAAGATGGCGCCGGTCTCGTTGTTGGCCCACATCACGGACGCGACCGCGGTACGGGGTCCGAGCGCGCGACGATAAGCCTCGATATCCAGCCGGCCGCGCGTATCGACGGGAACGAGATGGCTCTTGAGGCCGCGGCGGCCCAGTTCCTCGACCAGCGACAGCACGGCGGGATGCTCCACGGCGGTGGTGACGATCTCGTCGCGCCCGTCCTGCGCGGCCAGCGCCGACAGGATCGCGGTGTTGTCGGCCTCTGTACCTCCCGAGGTAAAGACGATCTCGTGATCGAAGGCCGCACCGATCAGGGCCTGTACGTTACGCCGAGCGTCCCTCACCGCGCCAGCGACCTCGCTACCGAGGGCGTGTGCCGAGGACGCGTTGCCGAACTGCTCGGAAAAGAAAGGCAGCATCGCCGCAACGACGGAGGGATCCGTGCGGGTGGTCGCGTTGTTGTCGAGATAGATCGGCCGCACGGAACGCCTCTCTCGGTAACGGGCTCGACGACGGGCCTCGTTCAGTGACGGGGCTTGGCGGCCCCGGCCACAGGAATGAGCCGAACGAACTCGCCGAGCCGCTCGATCAGGCGGGCCTGGATGCCCTCCAGCGTCGCGCTCGCGAGCTTGCAGAACACGCATGCTCCGGTGAGCTTCACCATCACCTTGTTGCCGTCGATCTCGATCAGCTCGCAATCGCCGCCGTCGCGCTTGAGATTGGGACGGACTTCGTCGAGCACGGCGCGGACGATCCGCTCGCGATCGGAGGGTTCGGCGGCCGGCGGCTGCTTCAGGCGTTCGGATTCGGCGAGCATTTCGTATTCTCTCTCTGACGATTTCGGCTGATTCAGCTGAACGACTTGCCGCAGGAGCAGCTCGACTTCGCGTTGGGATTGTCGAAGGTGAAGCCCGAGCCCTCCAGCGCCACGACGAAATCGATCGTGGTGCCGTCGAGATGCTCGTGGCTCGCGTTGTCGACGAACACCTTCACGCCGCCACGCTCGATCACGGTGTCATCGGGCTTGGCTTCCTCGGCGATGCCCATCATATATTTGAAGCCGGCGCAGCCGCCGGTCTCGACCATGATCCGCAAACCACTCGCCGGCTGCGCTGCCGAGGAGATCGCGGTCTTCACCGCATTCACCGCGCTGTCCGTCAGGTTGATCATCGCTCGCCCTCACTTGTCTGGCTCTGTTGACGTGAGGGATCGCAAGTCCCGTGCCAGAGCGCATGCGGCTGAAACTGCTGGGCTTTCCCAAGTCGCCGGCTGTTGTCTTTGCGACGCTTGTCTGGTTTGCGACACGGCGCCTTGGCGGCGCCGCAACAAACGGGCAGCAGCGCGATACCGGGCGTAGCTCGCCGCCACGCAATTTCCGTCGAATTGCAATTGCGTTCAGACTTTCGGTGCAATCGCGCAGGGACGGCAGACTCCTTGCATAGCGGCCGCCGAGATTGCCGTGCCACGCGCGGCAGCAGATGAAGCGAGGAGACATTCATGACGTCGATCGACCACACCGCCCTTGGCCGCCTGGACAAGGAGGGCCGGCTCCTGAACGCGGTGCTGAAAGGCGACACGACCAAGCCGGGGCGCTTCGGCTTTCGCGGCGACATAGCGCTGAAGTTCCAGGCGCAGCTCGCCGACGAGAAGCGACCGCCGGAATATTCGATCGAGCAGGTTCTGGCCGTGGCGCAGGAAGGCGAAGCGACCATCCCGGTGCTCGCCGGCTATCTTCACTCCTACGCTTATCTGGCTGACGTCGCGAAAGTATTGGACGGTGCGCTGAGCCCGAAGGGCAGCTACTTCATGTTCTGCAACAACATCGACTTCCTGGCGAAATACCGCACCAAGATCGGCGACATCGCGTTTCACATCCTGCCGTGCGACGAATCCACGGTCTGGAAAGAGATGATGGACCTCGCCGGCGTCGACAAGAACGACATCAAGAAGCTCGACACCGCCGGCAAGCTCGACTACCTGCTCGACGCTGCCAGGGATCTCGACGGCTCCTATACCGAGATATCCTACGACGACGGTGTCGCGAAGATGGAGCCGGTGAAGAACCGCAACGAGAACCGCCCGGTCTGACGCGCTCGCCTCACACCTCCTCTTCGCAGGCCGTCTCGTCGTCCTCGACCAGGGTCACGCCGGTGACGCAAATGTCGCCGTCGAGCACGGCAAGTGCGATCGGCGTCAGACTCTCGCCCTTGCACGGCCCGTCCACGCAATGGCCGGTGCCGAGCTCGAACGTCGCGCCGTGCTTGCCGCACATCAGCCTGGCACCGTTGCCGTCCAGGAACTGGTGGCGCTCCCAATCCAAATTGACGCCGTCATGCGGGCAGCGGTTGAGATAGCCGAACACCTGCCTACCCCAGCGCACGATCACGATCGGCCATGGCCGGCTGCCACCGTCTTCTCCGACGATCATCAGCTGAAAGCCGATCGCCCGCTGGCTCGGGATGTCATTGAAGGCGCATATCGCGTAGGCGGTATTCTGATCCATGCTGTCCTCACATGCGCTCGAACGCTCCGGAAGCGTTGCAAGATTCGCGCTAGGCGCGCCGCCACAGCGGCCGTCCTTCGTGTGTCCGGAATCCGACACGTGCGTCGTCCTTGCCGCGAGCACCGAAGGCGAGGCGGCATCACGACGCCTCAGGGGACGCTACTTCTGTCGCATTCGGCGATCTGGCGCACCGCGGCGCTCTGGCGCGGCTTGGCACGGAAATTGATGTTGTTCACGCAGCCCCGTTGGCATGGAGAAGGACATGAACGTCGCATCGGAATTTGCCGCCTGCTCGGAAGATGAGATCAAGGCGCTGCTCGACGGCGGTACGCTGACCGTCTATTCGGTCGCGCGCCCGATCACAGCCGATCGCCCGGTCGATCGCAGCGGCGTGCTGGCCACCTTCAAATTTGCCAGCCCCGCCTTTGGCGAGAACGGTGTCAACCTGGCTGCCAATCCCGTGCCTGCAGGCAGCGTCGGTACGCCCGGCTTTGCTCGCGCCTGCAAGGCCGACGGCACTGTGATTGCGGATTTCTCCGCCGGGCCCGGTCCACGCGAGATCAGGTTCGCCGAAGTGTCCTGTTCGCCAGGCGCGCCGGTAAAGATTGCTGCATTCAAGTTCATCGCCGAGGGCGGCTGGCCGGAGCGGCCCGACTATTACGACACCCATCCCCGGCCCGGCTTCGCCATGCCGATGGTCCCATGAGGTCCGCCGGATTCCAGAAGGAGCCCCATTAGCCATGGCAACATTGGTCAAGACGACGCAGGACGGTCGCAAGCTCGAAGTGGTCGGTCTTGCGATCACGCTGGGCGGCAAGCTCGAAGCCAACGAGCTGGTCGAGGTGAAGGATCACCCCTACCGTCACGCGATCCGGTCGGCCGCGCCGGAAGCCACCCACATGGCCGGGCGCGTGCCTCTGACGCAGGCGGAGGCGGAGATCGTTCTCACCGCGTTCACGCGGGCCGAAGCCGACATGCTCGCCAATCCCGTCGCCATCCACGAGCGGTTCCGTATCGCCGCGATGATGAAGGCGCGCGAGCAGGGAATCGAGTGAAAACGAGCGCGCATGCCATGCGCGTCAGTTCATCGACAGCCTGCGCCGGCGATAGCGACCCGCCTCGCCGATCTCGAACATGGCCCCGATCCCGGGATGCCTGACCGGCTCGCCGGACTCATCCGGTTCCAGGTCGCGTTCCGCGATACTTGCAACATAGGGGACTTCATCGTCCTCGGCGAACAATCGGTAGACCAGGCCGGTCGCCGCGCCGCTTGTTCTCGGTTCGTCATCCGTGCCAGCGAACGATGTATCGACGTCGAAGATGACACCGCGCATCGCATAGAGGCGATGTCGGATCACCTGGCCGATGTTGTACCTGGCAAACTGGGTCTTGCTCATCGATGAAGGCCGCGCTCAGGCGGCCGCCGGCGCATGGGTCTGGCAGTTGGTCGGGCAGACCCGCGCGCAGGCGCCACAGCCGATGCAGGCGCCGTCGTCGTTCATCACCATGACCTTCTTCTCGACCTCGTCATCGTCATCGTCGAGGTCGATCATCTCGCCGTCCTCGTTGAGGCCCTTCAGGGTCATGACCTCGCGGCCGCAGACCTTGTAGCAGCGGCCGCAGCCGATGCACTTCTTGGGATCGATGGACACCAGGTAATCCGGCTTCCAATCGCGGCCGTCGCGGGTTGCGTAGGACATGGTCGCGATCCACTATGCCTTTTCCAGCGACTTGAGATCCTCGCGCTTGCGCTCGAGCTCGGAGAAGGCGTCATGAGCCTTCTGGGCCACGCTCAGGATCGAGGTCCAGTTGATCGGAAGCTCCTCGGAGAGATCGTGGAGATCCATCTTCGCCTGCGTGGCCTTGGCCGACAGCTTCTTGATCTCGGCCTTTAGGGTTTCAAGATCGCTCATGCTCAACCTCAGTAGTTTGCCACGTCGGGAAATCTGCGGATCATCTCGACGGCACCGGCGACGTATTTGTCGCCCTCGGCGGCGAGCTTCGCCAGATTGTCGAAGCCGAACCGATGCACGTCCCGCAGCTGCTTGTTGAGGACGATCAACCGCCCCCCGATCAGAACCATGCGGCCAAAGCCCTCGTGATGCATCTTCAGCATCGGGGAGATCATCACGCCCGTCGCCCTCTCGATCGAGAGCGCGACCGCGTTGAAGAACAGCTCCAACCGCCAGATCGTGTCTGGATCGGGATCACCGACGATCGGCAAGGCGCGCCGCTTCTCCTTGTCGAGGATGTAGGGTTCGAGCAGATCGAGATCCTTCTTGCCTTCCCAGGCGCCGTGAGTGTCCTGGGCGCGCCAGATCTTGATGAGTTCCTTGACGAACGGCGCTTCCGCCGCAGCGTCGGGTTGAACGAGTTCAGCCGCATCGGCCATGATGATTGTCCTCAGTCTTCGAAGTCAAAGTTGCGTTCCTGATCCCTGGCCAGCACCTTGCGCAGCCAGGGCGGCGGCGCGCCCTTCAGAACGTCCTCGAGCTTGACGCAGAGATCGTCGATCGCTTCGGGCTGCGTCACCTTCATCGGATGGATGTTGTTGGCGACGACCCGCGCTGCACCCGAGCCGCCGATCGCGGCCACATAGAGGATCGTGCAATCCTTGATCGCCTCGATCTTCGGCGCCAGTTTGTCCTCGTTGCCGTCCTCCTTGAGATCGCCGTCGAACTGGATGGCCTCGACGAAACGGTGCCCTTCGGGGCCGACGTCGTAGATGGCGATGTTCTTGGCCCAGCCGAAATGCGCGTCGACGCGCTTCAGGTCCTGGGTAGCAAAGGCGACTTTCATCGATCTGGTCCTCTCGTTCGCTCAGTGCAGTTGCGGCGGGACGACCTGGAGTCCCGTGTCGGTGGTCCGCCAGGTGTCGGGCGTCGGCTGATGATTGTCCTCGCGGTCGGCTATGACGAGATTGGCGAGATCGAACACCAGATCGCGGGTGCCGCGGTAGCCGACCGACATCAGGTGCCCGGCACCGAGGCGGTCGAACATCGGGAAGCCCGCGCGGTAGAACGGGATCTTCAGGCGTGAGGCCGCCTGGCGACCGTGCGAATGGGTGACGAGCAGGTCGCAACCGCGCGCCTTGGCGAGATCCTCGAGATCCTCGAGATCGCCGATCAGGACCTCCTGTGCCTTGACGCGCTCGAGCACCGGCGAGGCCGTAGTGGTCACCGCTGCCGCAACCTCGGCGCCCATTTCGTAGAGCATGCTCGACAGGTCGAACAGCAGGTCGGGCTCGGCGCCGATCGCGAGCTTGCGGCCGCCGATATGAAAATGCGTGTCCAGCATCGCGTCGGCAAGCTGGCCGCGCTGGCGGCGGTACTTCACCGGCACCGGCCGGCCGCTGATCTCGCTCAGGAAGGCGATGAACTCGTCGTTCGGGATCAATCCGCAAAGCCGTTCGAACAGCCGGAACGGCACCCCGGTCCTCTCCTGCATGGCTTCGGCCGCGCGCTTCATCTGCGCACCGATCGCAATGGTCCAGGCCGCCTGCCCCATAGTGGCGATCTCGTCGACGCCGATGCCGCCGATCGTCGTCGGCGTGAACTCGTCCGGAATGTGGCCGTCGAGCGAGCCGGCGAGATCAGGCAGGAAAGACGGCTTGAGCCCGAAATCCTCGAGGATGGTGCGCAGCTCGTCGAGATCACCGGGCGTGAGATGGCAGCCCGGCAGCACGTTGACGCGCTCCACGTCCCGCACAGCCCCAGCCTCGACGGGATCGACCAGCACCTCGACCATGCGCGCGACCGTCTTCTCCCAGCCGTCCTGGAAGGCATCCTTGAAATCGGGCGTCGAGACATAGACCAGCGGGAATTTCTCGAGCTGCGGATGCTTCTGCCGGATCAGGCGAATGAAGCCCTCGACGTCGTCGCCCTTGGTCTCGGTGACGCCGGTGGAGTTGATGCCGATGATCTCGGGCTTGGTGCGATTGTAGATGTTGAGAATCGCCTGCTCGACGTTCTCGTAACCGCCGAGCACAGTCGCGACCTCGCTCATCGCGGTGGTCTGCATCGGCACGGCTTCCTTGAAATGCCGCACGAACAGCGTCAGCCCGAACGAGGTGCAGCCCTGCGAGCCATGCAGGAGCGGCATCGCACCGCGCAGCCCCATGAAGGCGAACGAGCCGCCGATCGGCTGGCTCATCTTGAGCGGATTGACCGAGCAGGCCTTCTTGGAGGTGGTGACGATCGCCATGGGGACGCCCTACTCCGCCGCCTGCAGCATCGGCGCCGCGTGGGCCGCCAGGATATCCTCGACCCGGCCCTTGCAGGCCCCGCAGCCGCCCGAGGCATTGGTGTGCTGCTTTACCCCGTCGACGGTGGTGATGCCGTGCGCGGCAATGGCGTCCTCGATGCTGCCGAGGTCGACCGTCTTGCAGAAGCAGATCTTCTTGGCGCGCCGCGTCGCCTCGGCAACAGCCGGCTCGGCGGCAATCTCGGCGGCCTGCGCCTCCATCTGCGCCATCGCCTTGGTCTGCCAGCTCACCCCGGCCTCGTCCCACGGCGCCGGCTTGCGGAGCTGCGCCCACATCGGGTTGTAGAGCGCCTTCTCGATCTCCTCCATCAGCTCGACCATGCCGATGTAACCCATATAGCCGTGGCTGCGCTCCTGGTTGATGTCGAGCCACGGCATCGCCGCCTTCAGCGCGACGAATTGCGACTTGCCGCCGGACAGCATGATGTCGGCCCGCGCGTCCTTGAGCATCTTGTACATCTCGCGCGGCGTCATGTCCTCGATCATATGGGCGTCCTGGCCCATCAGCTCCTTGATCCGCTCCTTGTCCTCCTTGGTGGACTTCTTCACGGAGGTACCGACAATCTCGAGGCCAGCCTCCTGCAATGCGGCAACCACCGACCACGACTTCACGCCGCCGGTAATCAACAGCACCTTCTTGTCCTTGAAACGCGGCTTAAAGCGTTCGATCGCAGCCCAGGCCTTGGCTTCCTCCCGTGCAATCACCGCCTCGGTGCGTTCCATCAATTCCGCCGGCGCGCCGCGCTCGATCAGCATGCGGGCGATCTCGCGCAGCGAATCGCTGGAGTCCTGGATGCCGTAGAACGAGCCCTCGAAGAACGGGATGCCGTAGCGCTCCTCCATCTTGCGGGCGACGTTGATCATCGCCTTGGAGCACACCATCATCGCGGCCTTGGCCCGGTGCGAGTAGGCGAGCTCTCGGTATTTGCCGTCGCCGGAGATGCAGGAGAGGATGCGAATGCCGAGCTCGTCCAGGATCGGCTTGATCTGCCAGAACTCGCCCGACAGATTGTACTCTCCGATGATGTTGATGTCGTAGGGCGTGGTGTAGTCCGGCTCGGCGGTGCCGATCACGTGCTCGAGCAGCGCCTCGCCGGCGAGCTTATTGCCTAGGTTCTTCGGGCCGACGAAGCCCGGCGAGTTGACCGGGATCACCGGCTTGCCGAACTTGGTCGCGGCCGCCTTGCAGACCGCGTTGATGTCGTCGCCGATCATCGCGGGCACGCAGGTCTGGTAGACGAAGATGGCCGGCGGATCGTATTTCTCGATGACTTCCTTGATCGCCTTGTAGAGCCGCTTCTCGCCGCCGAACACGATGTCGGTCTCGTTCATGTCGGTGGTGAAGCTCCGCCGCCACAGATCGGAGCCGGACGAGGCCGAGCCGCGATTGTCCCAGGAATTGCCTTCGCAGGCGATCGGGCCATGGACGAGGTGGGCGACGTCGGTGAACGGCTGGAGCGCGATCTTGGCACCGTCGAAGGCGCAGCCGCCGGCAGCCCCACCCGGCTGCAGCTGCTTGGTGCAGCCCTTCTTGCGCTCGGCCTCCGTCTTGTTGGCGTTCTTGCCGCAACCCGGCTCGTTGAAGACGTCCTGGATGGTGGCCGACAGCGAGCTCATGCGTCTCTCCTATTCCCTGACCCGCTGCGCGAGCACTTCGCCCCGCAATCTCGATCGCTTTGGCTAGACTCGTGGTCTGCCGCCGCCCCATCTGGCGGCGGCAGGTCTCCTCAACGTCAGCGGATGATGTCGAAGCTGTAGTCGGTCTTGGCAGGTACGTTGGTGTTCCTGTCGATTTCGTCGAAGATCTTGTCGAGGATCTTCACCAGCACGTTCATGCCGCCCTGATAGCCCCACACCGGATAGCGGTGGTGGTGATGGCGATCGAACACCGGGAAGCCGATGCGGATCAGCGGCGTACCGGTGTCGCGCTCGAGGTACTTGCCGTAGGTGTTGCCGATCAGGAAATCGACCGGCTCGGTGAACAGCAGCGAGCGCATGTGCCAAAGATCCTTGCCGGGATAGGCATGGCAGTTCTGGCCGAACGGCGAGCTCGCAAACAGCCCCTGCATCTTCTCGGCCCAGGCCTTGTTGCCGTTGGTCGCCAGCACGTGGGTCGGCTCGGCGCCGAGCTCGAGCAGGAAGGCTGCAAGGCCGTAGCAGAGGTCGGGATCGCCGTAGATCGCGAACTTCTTGCCGTGGATGTGCGCACTGGAGTCGGCCATCGCGTCGAGCAGGCGGCCACGCTCCTGTTCGAGCGCCTTCGCGATCGGCTTGCCTGCGATGCGCGACAGCGTCATCAGGAACTCGTCGGTGGCGCCGACGCCGATCGGGTGGTTGAACGCGACGACCTCTTGGCCGTGCCCGCCGATGAAGGGCAGCGTCTTCTCCGTGCAATATTGCTGCATGGAGATGGTCGCCTTGGCATGGATCGCATTGGCCGCATCCTCCAGCGTGGTGCCGCCGTCATACATGCGGAACTCGCCATCGGTCGGGGTGTCGAACACGTCGCTGTTGTCGGCGAGGATCGTGTACTCGATGCCCATCAGCTCGAATATGCGCTTGATCTCGCGGATGTTGCCGACGGTGTAGCCGTCGAAGCCGCCGATGAAGTTGATCTTTTCGTTCGGCCTGCGTTCGAGCTTCGGCGCGGTGCCGGCCTTGCCGTCCCAGAAGTGCTCGATGATACCTTTCAGCGCGTTGTCGTAGCCGGTCACATGGCTGCCGACGAAGGCCGGCGTGTGGGCAAAGGGAACGTCGTACTCGGCGGGGACCGAGCCTTTCTCCTTTGCCGTCTTGATGAAGGCGTTGAGGTCGTCGCCGATCACCTCGGCCATGCAGGTCGTGGAGACCGCGATCATCTTCGGCTTGTACATGCTGTAGGTGTTGGCAAGCCCGTCGATCATGTTGTTCAGACCGCCGAACACGGCAGCGTCTTCCGTCATCGACGAGGAGACGCAGGAGCTCGGCTCCTTGAAGTGGCGCGACAGATGGCTGCGATAATAGGCGACGCAGCCCTGCGAGCCGTGCACGAAGGGCAGCGTGCCCTCGAAGCCAACTGCGACGAACACCGCGCCCAGTGGCTGGCACGCCTTGGCAGGGTTGACGGTCAGCGCTTCGCGGGCAAAGTTCTTCTCGCGATATTCGGGCGTTTTGGCCCATTCGCGGATGCGTTCGACCTCCGCCGGGTCGTGCGGATTTTCGAACAGCGTCTTCTTGTTGGCCAGCATCTGCTGGTATTCCGGACCACGGAACAGCTCGAAATGATCGAGCACGTGTTCGGCATTCTGTGTCATGTTGGCACCTTCGTTGGATGTCGTGTTCGATCGCTTGTCCTGCGGCTCTTCCCGGAGATCGGGAAGAGCCGGACGTCGCCTCTGCTATTCGGCCGCCATCAGGCTCGGCCGCGGGGCATCCTTCCAGGGTGCCTTGGTCTCCTTCCAGATCGGGGAGTTGATCGCCATGTCCATGTCGCGCGCGAAGATCGCGAAGCCGTCATAGCCGTGATAGGGACCGGAATAGTCCCAGGAGTGCATCTGCCGGAACGGCACGCCCATCTTCTGGAAGACGTACTTCTCCTTGATGCCGGAGCCGACGAGGTCCGGCTGGATCTTCTCGACGAAGCGCTCGAACTCGTAGCCCGTGACGTCGTCGTAGATCAGCGTGCCGTCCTTGACGTAGTGCTGGGCGGTGCGCTGGTAGTCGTCGTTGTGGCCGAACTCGTAGCCGGTGCCGACCACCTCCATGCCGAGGTCCTCGTACGCGCCGATGACGTGACGCGGACGCAGGCCGCCGACGAACAGCATCACCGTCTTGCCTTCCAGGCGCGGGCGATATTTGGCGATCACCGCATCCATCAGCGGCTGGTACTTCGCGATGACGCGCTCGGCGCCTTCCTTGATCTTGTCATCGAAGAAGCTCGCGATCTTGCGCAACGATTCCGCGATCTTGGAGGGGCCGAAGAAATTGTATTCGCACCAGGGAATACCGAACTTCTCCTCCATGTGACGGGAGATGTAGTTCATCGAGCGATAGCAATGCAGCACGTTGAGCTTCGCCTTGGGTGTCGCTTCGAGCTCCGCGAGGCTTCCGTCGCCCGACCATTGCGCGATCACGCGCAGGCCCATCTCCTCGAGCAGGATGCGCGAGGACCAGGCGTCACCGCCGATGTTGTAGTCGCCGATGATCGCGACGTCATAGGGCGTCGATTCGAAGGCCGGCTTGGCTTCGGGCGAGATCTTGTCGAAGATCCAGTCGCGCACGGCGTCGTTGGCAATATGGTGGCCCAGCGATTGCGAGACGCCGCGGAACCCTTCGCAACGCACCGGAACGATGGTCTTGCCGTCATATTCCTTCGACTTCACCTTCGACACCGCCTCGATGTCGTCGCCGATCAGGCCGATCGGGCATTCCGACTGGATGGTGATGCCGTGGTTGAGCGGGAACAGCTCCTGGATCTCGTCGATGATCTTGGCGAGCTTCTTGTCGCCGCCGAATACGATATCCTTCTCCTGGAAATCGGAGGTGAACTGCATCGTCACGAAAGTGTCGATGCCGGTCGTTCCGATGTAGTAGTTGCGCCGCGCGGCCCAGGAATACTGACCACAGCCGACCGGACCGTGGCTGATGTGGATCATGTCCTTGATCGGTCCCCACACCACGCCTTTTGAGCCGGCATAGGCGCAGCCGCGGATAGTCATCACGCCTGGGATCGACTTCAGGTTTGACTTGACGCCGCAGTCGGACTTGCCGGTGTCGTGCACGTTGAGGTGCTTGGCGCGGCGCTTGGCGGTCTTCTCCGGATAGACCTTCAAGACCTCGTCAATCAGCTGCTTGTTGCGGGCCTTGATCTCCGCGACGCTCTCGGTGGTTGCTAGGCTCATACCAATATCCTTTGGTTATCCTCTGTGTGAAGCGTCTGACGCTTCCTCCGAAGCGCCGCTCTCGATCTCACTCGCGCAAACCGGCTGGCTCCCGCACGTCGGGGAGAGCCGGCCCGACGGCCGCGCCTGCAGAGACTTTTGCAACGGATGTGCCAACGCTTCCCGAACTCGAAAAGCGAAGTGATTGAAGACAGATAGCGAAGCGGCAAGGGATTGTTGCAAACCCGACATCGCATCATGCCGACATCCAGCCACACAGAGTGCTGTCCGAAACAAAACAATGCGCGGACGCGCAAATGACGCTCGAACCAGCGCCTGCGGCACGCGATAGCGCTGATCCCGCTCGCGGTACGGAGCTTGCTTGATACGTTGCGGAACGGATCGAGGCCTTCATGCCGTACACAACGACGGGTCATGCAAGCGGGGACCGACCGGCCGTGTTCGTCATCGAACGCGAGCAGGTGGTGCGGTCGGCGCTCTACTACATCCTGCGGGATCTGTACCACACCTACACCTTCGCATCTCCCGACGAAGCCTTTGCTTCCGGCCTGGATGCACCCGACGTGGTTCTGGCCGGCGCGACCGGCCTGCAAAGCCAGGACGATCCGCACTTGATCGCGCTGCGCGAACGCTATGACGGCGCGGTGATCCTCGTCGTCGCCGACCGTAGCTCCGATCCAATGGCGCAGCTGGCAGGCGAGATCGGGATCCATGCGATCGTCCACAAGCCGATCTCTTTCGACACGGTCTGCCGGGCGGTCGACTGCGCTCTCGGCGGGCCGGCGCCTCAGGACGCGACGTCCCGCCTCATCCAACTGGCTTTCGACTGACGACCGGCCGCGACAATCCACGAGTAACGATCGATGACCCAATCCCAACCAGCGCGCATCGCAGACATCATCGAGAACTTCTCCCTGCTCGACGAATGGGACGACCGCTATCGCTACGTCATCGAGCTCGGCCGCAAGCTGCAACCGTTTCCCGAGGCGGACCGCACCGACGCCAATAAGGTGCAGGGCTGTGTCAGCCAGGTCTGGCTCGCCACCACCGTCACGCACCAGGACGGGCGGCCTTCCCTCACCTTCGCCGGCGACAGCGACGCCCACATCGTCCGCGGCCTGGTCGCGATCCTGATCGCCCTGTTATCGGGACGGCCGGCCGCGGAGATCGCCGATGAGGACCCGCTCGCCCTGTTCGCGCGGCTCGGCCTCGGCGAACATCTGACGCCGCAACGCTCAAACGGCTTCCGATCGATGGTGGCGCGGATGCGCGCGGATGCCAGCGCCGTGCTGGCAAAGGCCGCGTGACGGCCCGCGGACGACGTCAGATGGGATCGAATCCGGTCTTCATTCGCATCATCTCGCGCCGCCGCATGATGACGAAGACCGACTGCGCCACGAACTCGACCGTGTAGTAGACCTCGCCGAGGAAGCGCCAGCTTTCGCGCACAACGCCGGCATCGCCGGGATGCACCAGAGCTTCACCGATGTCCTTGTGCGGATACATGCCGTCGTTGCGGATCAGCGCCAGCGCCCGAACCGGCTCCCCGACCGCAAATTCGCCTGCGAGGTGCCGCTCCATGGCTCGCACCGTTCGGCGCCGATGGGCGTCGCAGACGATGCGGGCGACAGGCCGCGGCTTGACAGCGGTCCGGCCACTCATGAGAACAGCTCCTGCGCCTTGGCCAGGGCCTCCACAAGTGCGTCAACCTCTTCCATGGTGTTGTAGAGAGCGAACGAGGCGCGACAGGTTGCGGTCACGCCGAAGCGATCGAGCAACGGCATGGCACAATGGGTACCCGCGCGCACGGCGACGCCCGAGCGGTCGATCACGGTCGCGAAGTCGTGGGCGTGGGCGTTCTCCATCTCGAACGACACCAGCGCGCCCTTGTCGGCGGCCGTACCGATGATCCGGAGTGAATTGATTCCGCGCAGCCGCTCCTGCGCATAGGCGAGCAGGCTGCTCTCATGCTTGCGGATCCGCGCCTTGCCGATGGATTCGACATAGTCGATCGCCGCGCCGAAACCGATGGCCTGCACGATCGGCGGGGTCCCCGCCTCGAAGCGGTGCGGCGGCTCGCCATAGCTGACGGCGTCGCACGAGACCTGCCGGATCATCTCGCCGCCGCCGTTGAAGGGCGGCATTGTCGCGAGATGCCCGTGTTTGCCGTAGAGCACGCCAATGCCGGTCGGCCCGTAGAGCTTATGGCCAGTGATGACGTAGAAGTCGCAGCCGATGTCGCGAACATCGACATCCATGTGGACGGCGGCCTGCGAGCCGTCGACCAGCACCGGAATGCCGCGCGCATGCGCTAGGCGAACGACGTCCTTGACCGGGACGACGCTGCCCAACACGTTCGACATCTGGGTGATCGCGACCAGCTTGGTCTTCGGCGTCAGGAGCCTCTCGAACT
Organism: Bradyrhizobium amphicarpaeae; assembly: GCF_002266435.3. Classification (NCBI taxonomy): domain Bacteria; kingdom Pseudomonadati; phylum Pseudomonadota; class Alphaproteobacteria; order Hyphomicrobiales; family Nitrobacteraceae; genus Bradyrhizobium; species Bradyrhizobium amphicarpaeae. Next base: position 548,150 of record NZ_CP029426.2, on the reverse strand, counting down.
CGTCGATCAGGAAGTTTCCGTCGTCGTCGACCGGCGCCCATTTGATCACCGCGCCCTGCCGTTCCCGCAGGAAGTGCCACGGCACGATGTTGGCGTGGTGCTCCATGATCGAGAGCACTATCTCGTCGCCCTCGCCGATCCGTTCTCGCCCGAAGGTCTGCGCCACGAGATTGATCGCCTCGGTGGCGCCGCGGGTGAAGATGATCTCTTCCCGCCGCTCCGCATTGAGGAATTTTGCGACCTTGTCGCGCGCGCCCTCATAGGCCTCCGTGGCCGCATTGGCGAGGTAATGCAGGCCGCGATGCACGTTGGCATATTCGCTGGTGTAGGCCTGGGTCAACCGGTCCAGAACCGCCTTGGGTTTCTGCGCCGACGCCGCGTTGTCGAGGTACACCAGCGGCTTTCCGTGCACCTGCATGGACAGGATCGGAAAATCCTGGCGGACGAGTTGGACGTCATAGCTTCCGTTGCTGACCGCAGGATGCATGGGACTAGTCTCGTGCCTTGAGCCAATCGCGCATGGTCTGCGACAATGCTTCGCGCAGATCCTCGCGAGCGATCGCGTCGATCACCTCGCCGACGAAGGCCTCGATCAGGAGCGCTTCGGCCTGCATCTCCGGAATACCGCGGGCCATCAGGTAGAACTTCAACTGGTCATCCAGCGCGCCGGTGGTGGTGCCGTGCCCGCACTGAACGTCGTCGGCAAAGATTTCCAGCTCCGGCTTGCAGTTGGCAACCGCTTCGTCCGACAGCAGCAGCGCGCGCGCCATCATCCGGGCGTCAGTCTGCTGCGCGCCCGGCTGAACCGTGATCCGGCCCTGGAATACCGCGCGCGCCTCGTCGTCGACCACGGCCTTGAATACCTCCCGGCTCCGCGAGCCGGCGGCGGCGTGATCGACCGTGAGCGTGGCGTCGGCGTGCTGGCGGCCGGCCAGGAGGCTCGCCTGGTGCACGCTGACCTCGGTCCCCTCACCCACCAGTCGCAGAAACAGCTGGTTGCGCACCACGGCGCCACCAATGGTGAAGCCAAATTCGCGATAAGTCGCACCCGCCCCGATCTCGGCCAGCAGCGTTGCGATATGCAGCGCGGCCGCCCCTTCGGACGTGACCTTGATGTGGTCGAGCTGGGCGCGATCTCCGACGACGAGCCGGAGCGCCGTGTTGGTCTGGTAATCGGATTGGTCCGGCCCCTCATGGGTCTCGACCAGAGTGATGGCAGCACCGCTGCCCAGGTCCAGCGACGACCGCGTGAACGTCGCGGATGGTGTGCCGGCCGTGGTCACGAAGGCCAGTTGGATCGGCCGTTCTACCACGACGTCCGGATCGACCGCGATGATCACGCCATCGGCGGCGAACGCGGTATTGAGTGCGACAGCAATATCGTCCGCAGCCAGGCCTGCGTCGAGCGCGACGCGGGTGTCGTCCGCATCGAGCGCCTCGATCATCGCCCCGATGCTGACGCCGGGCTCAAGGTCGGCAAGATCCGACAATTCGGGAACAAAGGCGCCATCGACAATCGTGAGGCGCCGAAACTCGAGGCCAGCCAGCGCCGTCCCGGCCGCACCCGCAGCCGCCTTGGCCTGCGCGTCAGGCCGCGGCGCCAGCGGCTTGGCATCCCGGACCAGACGGCGGAGATCGGTGTACTTCCAGGCCTCGACGCGGGAATGCGGCAGGCCCCGCGCCGCGAAGCGGTCAAAGGCCTCACGCCGGATCGCCTCGATCGCGCCACTGCCGGGCAGCTCCTTGCACGCCGCCGCGAACAGATCGGCAAGCCCGATCTCGGCGGCGGTCTTCACGGGACGAATCTCGGCGTTCATGGGATCACGCCGCCTCACTCTGATATTGAGCGTAGCCGGTGGCCTCGAGCTCGAGCGCGAGCTCCTTGCCACCGGTCTTGACGATACGTCCGGCCGCGAGCACGTGCACGACGTCAGGCACGATATAGTCGAGCAGCCGCTGATAATGGGTGATGACGATCATGCCGCGATCTGACGCGCGCAGGCGATTGACGCCGTCGGCGACGATCCGCAGCGCATCGATGTCGAGCCCCGAGTCGGTCTCGTCCAGCACGCAAAGCCGCGGCTCCAGCAGCGCCATCTGCAACGTCTCGTTACGCTTCTTCTCGCCGCCGGAGAAGCCGACATTGAGCGGGCGCTTGAGCATGTCAGGATCGATCCCGAGCTGCTTGGCGAGCTCACGCACGCGCTTGAGCACATCGGGCGACGACAGCTCTTCCTCGCCGCGCTTCTTGCGCTGGGCGTTCAGGGCCGTACGCAGGAAGGTGAGCGTGGCGACGCCTGGTATTTCGAGAGGATATTGGAAGGCCAGGAACAACCCCTTGGCGGCGCGTTCGTCCGGCGCCATTGCAAGGAGATCCTCGCCGTTGAACCGCACCTCGCCGCCGGTGATCTCGTAGCCGGGTTTTCCCGATAGCACATAGGACAGGGTCGACTTGCCGGCACCGTTCGGGCCCATGATGGCGTGGATTTCGCCCTTGTTCACGGTGAGATCGAGGCCATTGAGAATCTGGCGGCCGTCGATCTCGGCCTTCAGCCCGCGGATGTCGAGGAGCGACGTCATCACACTTCTCCTTGCCTGTTGGCTTCGAACGCCGTCATCCCACGCTCCCCTCGAGCGAGATCGAGATCAGCTTCTGCGCTTCCACCGCGAATTCCATCGGCAGTTGCTGCAGCACGTCCTTGACGAAGCCGTTGACGACGAGGCCGACGGCTTCTTCCTGCGAGAGCCCGCGCTGGATGCAATAGAACAGCACGTCCTCGGAGATCTTCGACGTCGTCGCCTCGTGCTCGAAGGTCGCAGACGAGTTCTTGGCCTCGATGTACGGCACGGTGTGCGCGCCGCATTTGTCGCCGATCAGCAGCGAGTCGCAGGCCGTGAAGTTGCGCGCACCGGTCGCCTTCCGGTGCGCCGTCACCAGGCCGCGATAGGTGTTCTGGCTCTTGCCGGCCGCGATGCCCTTCGAGATGATGCGGCTCGACGTGTTCTTGCCGAGATGGATCATCTTGGTGCCCGAGTCGACCTGCTGATAGCCATTCGAGATCGCGATCGAGTAGAACTCGCCGCGCGAATTGTCGCCGCGCAGGATGCAGCTCGGATATTTCCAGGTGATCGCCGAACCCGTCTCGACCTGGGTCCATGAAATCTTGGAATTGTTGCCGCGGCAGTCGCCACGCTTGGTGACGAAATTGTAGATGCCGCCCTTGCCTTCCGAATTGCCGGGATACCAGTTCTGCACCGTCGAATATTTGATCTCGGCGTCGTCATGCGCGACGAGCTCGACCACGGCGGCGTGCAGCTGGTTCTCGTCGCGCTGCGGCGCGGTGCAGCCTTCGAGATAGGAGACGTAGGCGCCCTTGTCGGCGATGATCAGCGTGCGCTCGAACTGGCCGGTGTTGCGCTCGTTGATGCGGAAATAGGTCGACAGCTCCATCGGGCAGCGCACGCCCGGCGGCACGTAGACGAACGAGCCGTCGGAGAACACCGCCGAATTCAGCGTCGCGTAGAAATTGTCCGAGGTCGGCACCACCGAGCCCAGATATTTCTGCACCAGCTCGGGATGCTCGCGGATGGCCTCCGAGATCGGCATGAAGATCACGCCGGCCTTCTTCAGCTCCGCCTTGAAGGTGGTCGCAACCGAGACCGAATCGAACACGGCGTCGACCGCGATCTTGCGACGGTTCGGGTCCTGCTCGCCGGGCTTGGGCTCGACGCCTTCCAGCATCGCGACCTCGCGCAGGGGAATGCCGAGTTTCTCGTAGGTCTTGAGGATCTCCGGATCGATCTCGTCGAGCGAGGAGACCGTCTTCTTCGGCTTCGGCGCCGAATAGTAATAGAGGTCCTGGAAGTCGACCTTGGGATAATCGACCCGCGCCCAAGTCGGCTCGGTCATGGTCAGCCAGCGCCGATAGGCCTCCAGCCGCCATTCGAGCATCCAGGCGGGTTCGTTCTTCTTCTGCGAGATGAACTTGACGGTATCTTCCGACAGCCCCTTCGGGGCCTTGTCGGACTCGATCAGGGTCTCAAACCCATAACGATACTGGTCGACGTCGATGCCGCGGACCCGTTCAATGGTCTCCTGGACCGCTGCCATCTATCGCTCCGTCCGCAGGGGGAAATGTCCGGCCGCGCCGAGCGACCGCCGTCGTCGCGCCTGGTTCGCTGCACGCGCGATCACCAACGTGACATGCAGCTCCGGGCCCGCCAGCCACCGCCCGAGCCAGATCGCACGCCGGCCAATCGCTCCTGCCGCATTTCCGATCCAGCCAGTCGGCTCCGACCGCACCATCGGCCTACCCTCACGCCGGAATGCAGGTGTCGGGCACCGGACATACGACCGCGCATTGCGCCGCGTCGAAATGACCTTCGCACTCCGTGCACTTCTTCGGATCGATCACGTACATGTCGCGCTTGAGGCTGATCGCGGCGTTCGGGCATTCGAACTCGCACGCGCCACAAACCGTGCATTGCGAGGCGACGATCTTGTAGGCCATGTGTTCGACTCCTTGAGCAGGTGATGCCGTCGAGCATTTCCTTTCAAGCGTCGTGCCAACCGTTAAGAGTGTGAAATTCAACGAATATTTCGTCCGAGGCGATTGTCGTGGCCCCAACAGCATGTCGCATTTGCGACAGTCGCCGTCAGAGCCGCTTGACCTCGATGCCGTGCTTCTTCAGCGCGTAGCCGATCTGCCGCGGCGTCAGCCCGAGCAGGCGGGCGGCTTTCGCCTGCACCCAGCCGGATTTTTCCATCGCCTCGACCACGCGATCGCGGTCGGCAAGACCGGACGCGTCCGACGACGATAATCCGGCGGACTCGGCAGGCGCCGACGGCGGCACGGTCGCACTGGGCTCCATCGGCGCCGTGGGCCGCAAAGTGGACAGCGGCACGATCGGCAAGGAGCGCGGCGGAACGTCGGAGCCGGTATTCCACAGGATCGCGGAAAGGCACTGGCCATGCGAGCAGGCAAAATCGTTCCTCACGATCTCTCGCCCCGGCGCCAACGTCGCTGTCCGCTGCACGCAATTCTCGAGCTCGCGGACATTCCCGGGGAATCCGCAATTCATCAGAACTTCGAGAGCATGCGCCCCAAAGCTCAACTCGCGCCCGTTCTCGGCGTTGAAGTTCTTGAGAAATTCGCTCGCCAGCAGCGGTATGTCGCTGCGGCGGTCGCGCAACGGTGGCACGATCATCGGCACGACGCTGATGCGGTAGTAGAGATCGGCGCGGAACTCGTTGCGAGCGACCGCTTCCTCCAGGTTGCGGTTGGTCGCGGCAATGACGCGAACGTCGACCTTGATGGTCTGATTGCCGCCGACGCGCTCGAACTCCTGCTCCTGCAGGACGCGCAGCAGCTTGGCCTGGAACGACGCCGAGATCTCGCCGATCTCGTCCAGGAACAGCGTCCCCTTGTCGGCGAGTTCGAACCGCCCCTTCCGGGAGTTGAGCGCGCCGGTGAAGGCGCCCTTCTCATGGCCGAACAGCTCGGATTCGAGCACGGACTCCGGCAGCGCGGCACAATTGATCTTGATGAAAGGGCGCTTGGCGCGCGGCGACAATTCGTGAATCGCCTTGGCGATCAGCTCCTTGCCGGTTCCGGATTCACCGCGCAGCAGCACCGTCGAGTTCGACTTGGCGACGATCGCAATTTTCTCCAACAGCCCTCGTAGCGCCGGGCTGTCGCCGATAATGCCCTCGACCTGAACCTTCCTGCGGTCGCGCGACGGCTTGAACTCGGACAGTTCCTTCTGCAGCCGATAGCTCTCGTGCATCAGGCGCTCGCGATCCTGCGCCACGACCCGGTGCAGCTTGACGGTCTGGCCGACCAAGTTGGCCACCATGGTCAGAAGCCGGACGTCGGAATCGAGCCGGAACAACGAACGTTCGTCCCAGATGCGATCGATGGTCAGCGTGCCGACCACCTTGGCGTCGATGCGGATCGGAACACCGATGAACGTGACGCGCGTTGCCTCGGACGCCCCGAGCAGTTCGAGTTCCGCCGCGCCGAAGGCGGGATGGACCGCGATGTTCTCCGCAACCAGCGGCATCGCGGTTGCAACGATCTGGTCGACCGCCCGCTGGGGCAGCCGGCCCCGGTAACGTTCGTCGCTGCCTTCACTCCAGCCCGCGCCGACCGCGAGATCGGGAATGCCGTCGTCGGCAAGCAGCGTCACGACGCCGTGCCGCATCTGGAGGAACGATTGCAGCAGGTTGACGACGTTGGCGAGCGTCGTCTCGAGCCGCGTCGGCGCGGTCAGAATCTTGGAAATCTCGAAAATGCCGGTGAGCGCGATCTCGTTCAGCGGCACGATCGGCGCGGTCTGGACGGACTTGTCTCGTTCGACCAAAGGAGCGGCATGCAGCATGACGGACTCTCCGTTGCCTGTTCTATCCTCCCCGGCCTGTTCCTCAGAATTTGTCGTATTGTGATTCATGTTGTGTCGGGAGTCGCGCTCAAGTTGTCGGCACTCATGCAAAAAGATTCCGTCGGACCTGCACGCATTCTCGGCCGTGTCGCGGGATTGAGCATTGCGGCGGTCGGCGAACACCAAAGCAGGATCTCCGCATTGATCTAGCGCAAATCGACCGGCGTTTTTTTTGGCAACCGACCCTGAGCACGATCACACATGCTGCCCTCCGTTGATCGGTACTTCCGCACCTGTCACATAGCTCGCCGCGTCCGAGCAGAGGAAGAAGATCACCTTTGCGACCTCGTCCGGCGTACCGACGCGGTGCAGCGGAATGATCGGCGCCAGTTGCGCCTCAGTCTCCGGCGACAGGATATCGGTCTTGATCTCGCCCGGCGCAATCGCATTGACTCGAATTCCGAATGGCGCGTAGTCGTGGGCCATCTCGCGCGTCAGGCAGGCGAGCGCGGCCTTCGAGGTCGCGTAAGCCGTTCCGGCGAAGGGATGGACCCGCGATCCCACGATCGATGTGACGTTGACGATGGCGCCTGCGGCCAACTTCAACTCATCGACCAGGCCCTGCGCGAACAGGATCGGCGCCAGCAGATTGACGTGGAACACGTTCATCCAGGTTTCGACCGGCGTCGTCATCGAATTCAGCCGCGAGCCGTCGACGGCCTTCGGCGAGATGCCTGCGTTGTTGATCAGCGCATGCAGCGGGCCACCGTTGAGCCGCTCCTTGATTTCGGCGACCGAGCGCGGCAGCGCGCGATGATCGCTCAATTCGACCTGCACATGATTATCGGCCCCTGAATCCCACGGACACCGACCGCCATCGAACGGTTGCCGGGAGCAGGTGATGATCCGCCAGCCGGCGTCGGAAAACAGCTTTCCCGTTGCGTGACCAATACCGCGCGAAGCACCGGTCAGCACCAGCGTTTTCCGCTCGCCGCCTTGTGCGCGCGACTTGTCGCCATGGAACGGACACAGCGCGGCATCGGGGGCTGGCGCACCGGGCGGACCACCATCGCGATCGAGCAGATCGAGCGTCACGCAAGCTCCTCGCCGCGTCCAACCGGACGCCTGACAATGACAATGCGGGCAACTTTGCAGGAATTGGGCCACGCCTCGCCGCGCGATCTCTGCTGTTTTCGCCGCGTGATGTCGGCTTCACGACACGCTGCAGGGTTCGCGACACGATCGCGTGCGCTTTCGCACCACGCTCGCTGCTTCGTGCGCGTTACGTCTTTCTGAGTGTTGGTCGATGGTTGGGCGCTGATTTTCAATCATTCCAAATGGCCCGGCTCTTGCTCAGCCTGTTTCAAGTCCGATCGTGCCTTGCCCGCACTTACTTTGCACAATTGGTTTCAAATGCCCCAGCCGAACGACCATCGACTCTTCGCCGTTATCCTCGGCACCAACGAGATCGCATCCGCGATCGGCATCCAGTTGATGCGCATCGGATATTGCGTAGTGCTGTCGCACGATCCAGATCCGCCGGTGATCCGGCGCAAGATGGCCTTTCACGACGCACTCTACACCGACACCGCACAACTTGAGGAGTTCGTGGCGGAACGCGTGGACGACGGCGTGCAGGTCTATCAGGCGCTGGCCCGGCCGCCGCAGATCATGGTCACCTGGCTCGGCCTGCTCGACCTGCTTCCAGTGCGCCACATCGACCTCCTGATCGATGCGCGTCTGCAGAAGCGGCGGGTCACGCCCGATCTCAGACGGCTCGCCCGGCTGACCATCGGGCTCGGCCCCGGCTTCTCGTCGAACTTCAACTGCGACGTCGCGGTGGAGACCCGGCCGGGCAAGATCGGGCTCGTCAAGGACACCCGCTGGACCGACGATGCCGACGGCGTCGCGAGCTCGCTCGGCGAGGTCGGCGCGGAGCGCTTTGTCTATTCGCAAGTCTCGGGACGCTGGCACACGCCGATCGAGATCGGCACCCGCGTCTTCCGGGACCTCGTGCTCGGCCACCTCTCCGGCGTTCCCGTGCTCGCCCCGCGCGACGGGATCTTGCGCGGCATCGCTCGCGACGGCAGCGAAGTTCCGGCTGGCGTCAAGCTGCTGGAGATCGACCCTCGCGGCCGCGACGCCCAATGGACCGGAACGGACCAGCGCGGGCGCACCATCGCCAACGCAACGACAGCCGCCGTCAGGCTCCATACCGCCCGACGCACCACACATCGGAATCCGGCGTGATCGTCTGCTCTTGCAACGCCATTAGCGATCACGACATCAGGGGCGCGGTCGTCGCAACGGACGACGCCGTGTTCTCGCCTGCTCAAGTCTACGATTGTCTGGGATGTACCGTCAGGTGCGGACGATGCTCGCAATCCGTGAGACGGATTATCGAGGAGGTACCGCCTCGTAGAGGACAATGCACGAAGCCACCAGATGCGGACCGCTAATATCAAACACCCGAATCATCCTGGCTGTGATCGATTCTCGGATGTAGACAGAATCTCGAACAGAGTTTCTGTCCATCCGTACGCACCTGGATCGGCAATTTCTTCCGAGGTTACTGCTGCATTCTTAGTGTCCGGAGCAAGCACCAGGGGACTCGCGGATGTTATCGCGCGCGATCGTTCAAAGGAGCAGGTTGGCGTACGAAATCGGACAAATGGCGGAGAGAGTGGGATTCGAACCCACGGTACGGTTTCCCGCACACACGCTTTCCAAGCGTGCGCCTTAAGCCACTCGGCCATCTCTCCGGAGCGCCCTCTCTTGAAGGGGCGCCGATGATTTTGCAAGGGATCGCGGGGAAATCGGGTGAATTTTCCATAACATATTGTATTTACGTGATAATATCTGGCACCGCAAATGTCCTGGCGCACCGGCCGGCTGAACCCTTGCCGGGTTTGGCGCGACGATTCACGTGAGACCAGCAAACCCGACTGGGGACGCCATGATCATCCGAAGCACCATCGGCGCCCTCAGCCTGATTTCGGCCCTTGGCTTCGTCTTCGCCGTGCCCGCCGCCGCCCAGGTCTGCACCCGGCAAGGCGTCGACGTGAGCTGCGACGATGGGCGGCGCGGGGTGCTGTCCGGCGATGCCATCCTCTGGCCGGACGGCACGCGCTCGAGTTCGACGCCGCATCAGAGCGTGATCATCGGCAACAAGAGCTCTGTGCATGTCGGGCCCGGCGTGTTCGTCGGCCAGGGCAAGGGCGTGGTGCCGATGGACGATCCCAACGCGCCGAACAAGCGGCAATGCGCCATTCTGGAGGGGGTGTCATATTGCTATTGAGGTCACTCCCTTCGCCCCTTGCGGGAGAAGGGAAGAACATCAAGCAGTTCTCGAGATCTAGACTAGATCAGCCTTACGCCTGAGATCGCCGACTTCAGCCAGCGCAACGCCTGCGGCGGCTGCGTGGCGAGCGGGGCGACCGCGGCCTTCTCGGTCCGGCACGTCTCCAGCTCCGCGACGAAATCGGCCGCCCATTGCTGGATGGTGTGGCCGCGCAACTTCTTCATCATCGCGTCCCAGCGCATCCTGCGCTCGGTGAGCGGCATCGCCGCGGCGACCGCAATCGTGCGCGCCATGCCATCGATGTCGTGCGGATTGACCAGCAGCGCGGCGTCGAGCTCGTTGGCCGCGCCGGCGAATTTCGACAGCACCAGCACGCCGGGGTCGGCCGGATTTTGGGCTGCGACATATTCCTTGGCAACGAGGTTCATGCCGTCATGCAGCGGCGTCACCACGCCGATCTGCGCGGTCCGGTACAACCCCGCAAGCACCGCCTGGCTGAAGCCCTTGTTCAAATAGCGGATCGGCGTCCAATCGACCTCGCCGTGGCGGCCGTTGACGTCGGAAACGAGGCGCGCGACGTCGTTCTGCAGATTGCCGTAGGCTTCAATGCCGCCGCGCGATGGTGTGGCGATCTGGAGCAGCGAGATGCTGCGCGAGAACTGCGGCTGCTCGGTCCAGAGCCGGTCGAACGCGCTGATGCGGTTGACGAGCCCCTTTGAATAGTCGAGCCGGTCGACACCGATCGCAAGGCGCTCGCCATTGAGGCTGCGCCGCAACCGCGATACGTCCGGATGTGAAGCCGATTTCGCCGCGTATTGCGCGAACTTCTCCGCGTCGATCCCGATCGGGAAGACTTCGCAGCGGGTGCGGCCATTCTGCGAGATCGCAACGCCGTCCTCGACGGCGAGGCCGAGTTCGCTCGCGACATAGCCGAGAAAATTCCGGCAATCCTCCTCGGTCTGGAAGCCGAGCAGATCATAGGCCAGCATGGCCGTGACCAGTTCGCGATGATTCGGCACGCCCTGCATCACCGCAGCGACCGGCCACGGCGTATGCAGGAAGAAGCCGATGGGGTCGTCCACGCCGAGATCGCGCAATTCGGCGCCGAGCGCCAGGAAATGATAATCCTGCACCCAGAACGCGGTTTTGTCCTTTCGGAAGCGCATCAAGGCGCGCGCCATGAAGGCGTTGACCTCGCGATAGCTGACGTAATCGTCGCGCGAGACGCGGATCAGATCGCTGCGCGAATGCAGCGCGGGCCACAGCGCCGAATTGGCAAAGCCTTCGTAATAGCCGCCATAATGCGCCGCCGGCAGATCCAGTGTCGCAATCGCGCCCGCTCCGAGCGCTTCGATCTCAGCGAACGGCTCCTTCTGATGGCCGTCACGCACGCGGCCTGAGGAACCCACCCAAATCGCGCCCGAATGTTCCACCACCGGCAACAAGGCCGCCGCGAGGCCGCCCGTCATGGGCTCGTTCGGTTTGCCGCGCGCGACGCGATTTGAAACGACGATCAAGTTCACAGGTCGTCCCCTCCTGTTTCATTCCACCCCATTTAACTGCCGTTCATCAATATGGTTCCTGTCATGGTTTCAACCAATTGAAACCAAAATCGGGCACGCGCGTTGCAATTGGTTTCCCTTTCGGAACTCGAGATTTCCCTGCAGAGTCAAATGCTGATGGCAAGTGCGCAGCACGCTTCGCTGCGCGCGACCTCGCCGTTCCCCGAGCAACATGTCTGGGACGTGGCGGTGCCTTTATTTCACCTTGGGTCGAGCAGCCGGGCAAGAAACGCTCGCACATCGGTCGGCGTGTCGAAATGACCGTTCACGCCCATGGCACGGCGGCCGACCGAGAAGGCAAGCCCGTTCATGTCGGGCATGATCGCGAACACGGTTTCGTCGGTGACGTCATCGCCGATGAAGATCGGACGCCGTCCCCTGAACGGCTCGCGCGTCATCAGCTCACGCACGCCGGTCGCCTTCGTGAAGCCGGCATGCTTGATCTCGCAGACGAACTTGCCGGGCAGAACTTCAATCGGCGCGTTCGGCAGGTCGGCGCGGATCACCGAGACCGCTTCGTAGATCGCCTTTTCCGCATGCGGCGCGAGGCGGTAATGCAGCGCGAGTGAATAGCCCTTGTCCTCGAGCAGAATGCCGGGGCTGAGTTTTGCGATCGCAGCCAGCCGGCGCTTCAGTTCCTTGTCCAGGGGCGGCGCAGGCACGGCATCGGCTTCATTGTCTACCGACAGCCGCATCTCGGCGCCGTGGCCGCCGACAGCGCGAAACACGTCGGGCGCAAAGATCAGATCGATGTCGTTGAGCGAGCGACCGCTCACCAGCGCCAGCGCACCGGAGGTGCGCTGGGTCAGCCGGTTCAGCGTATCCGACAGACCCGGCGGCACCCACACTTCGCGCGGCGTCGGCATCAGGTCGAGCAATGTGCCGTCGATGTCGAGCAGGATAGCGGTCTCGTCGAGATGCGGCACCAGCGCGTGCGGTACCGGCACCGCTTCGGGCGCTTCGTCATCCAGCATGGTGCGGTTCTGGTCCGATGCCATTTCTGCAAGTTCCGATTTCATCAGTCTACTCCATAAAGGCGAGCGGCCGGGCAATTTGTTCGAGCGATTTGCGCTCGGCGGAGACCGCATAGCGCCACGCCACGATCGCGGCCGCGATCATCAGGGCCGCCCCCAGCAGGTAGCCGGCGAACACGCTGGTGCGCGATCCCGTATCGATCAGCACGCCGAACAACGCCGGCCCGGCCACGCCGCCGATCCCGGTGCCGACCGCGTAGAACACCGCGATTGCCAGCGCGCGGACTTCGAGTGGAAAGGTCTCGCTGACAGTGAGATAGGCCGCGCTCGCGGCCGGCGAGGCGAAGAAGAAGATCACCATCCAGGCGATGGTCTGCCCCTGCGCACTGAGCACGCCGATCGAGAACAGATAACCCGACAGCGCCAGCAACAGGCCGGATACGCCATAGGTGAACATGATCATGACACGGCGTCCGAGCGTGTCGAACAGCCGGCCAAGCAGCAGGGGGCCAAGGAAATTGCCGGCCGCGAAGGGGAGCAGGTACCAGCCGACATGATCGGCCTTGATGCCGTAGAAGTCCGTCAGCACCAGCGCGAAGGTGAAGAAGATGGCGTTGTAGAAGAACGCCTGCGCGCTCATCAGCGCGAGACCGACCAATGCGCGCTGGCGGTACGCCGAGAACAGCGTATGCACGACCTCGCGGATTGGCGTGTGGTCACGCATCTTCAGCCGGATCTTGGCGAAGCGCCCCTTATTCGCATCCTGGTCGTGCCCGATCACGGAGCGTTCGATCTCGTCGACGATGGCGTGGGCCTGCTCGGGGCGGCCATGAATCATCAGCCAGCGCGGACTTTCCGGAATCCACATTCGCATCAGGAGTACCACGAGACCGATGACGGCACCGATCAGATAGGCGAGACGCCAGCCGTAATCGGGCGCGATCACGGCGGGATCAAGCAGCACGATGGACGCGACCGCGCCCATGGCGGCGCCGATCCAGAAGCTGCCGTTGATGACGAGATCGGTCCAGCCGCGATAGCGCGCCGGCACCAGCTCCTGGATGGTCGAGTTGATCGCGGTGTATTCGCCGCCGATGCCGGCACCGGTGAGGAAACGAAACAGCGCGTAGCTCGCGACATTCCATGACAGTGCGGTCGCGGCCGTCGCCGAGAGATAGAGTGCCAGCGTGATGAAGAACAGCTTCTTGCGGCCGATGCGGTCGGTCAGCCAGCCGAAGCCGAGCGCACCGAGCACGGCGCCGGCGAGATAGGCGGAATTGGCTATGCCGAGATCGAAATTCGAGAAGTGCAGCGACGGACTTTGTTTCAGCGCACCGGAGAGCGCGCCGGCCAGCGTCACCTCGAGCCCGTCGAGGATCCAGGTGATGCCGAGCGCCAGCACCACGCGGGTGTGAAAGCCGCTCCAGGGCAATGCGTCAAGCCGCGCGGGAATATCAGTCTCGACGATGCGGTCGGCCGCATGTGCGGAAACCACCTCTGCATTGTTCCGCGCTGGGCTTTGCTGCAGTTCCATCGGGCCATTGCGTTCGATCAACGGAAGCGACCCCGGCTCACAGGGTGCGAAACGGGGACGATCCTGTCATTGGGGGTGCGGCATTCGCCTGCGACCTGCGACAACGTCTGCGGCGAGGCCGGGTTCCCCTTGCAAGGGCGCTTGTGGCTCCCCGTTTCGGCTATCGCTGCAAGGAGTTGACGCATGACCGATGTCGGAAAGACGACACAATCGTGCTGGTCAGCGCACAAAAAGGCAAGCGCCCCCTAAGGCGCGCTTGCTCAGTGACAATACTGAATTGAGGATGCGGCGAGCCTTACGCCGCCCGGATATTCCCCATGAACCGATCGAGCTCGGCGCGCAGGCGGGTGCTTTCGGATGACAGCGTCTTGGCCGAGTGCAGCACCTCCTCCGAGGCCGAACCGGTCTCGGCGGCGCCGCGGTTGACCTGACCGATATCGGTGGCCGCGGTCTGGGTGCCCTGCGCCACGGTCTGGACGCTGCGCGCGATCTCCTGCGTCGCGGCGCCCTGCTGCTCCACCGCGCTGGCGATCGAGGTCGAGATCGACGAGATCTGGCCGATGGTCGCGCCGATCTCCTTGATCGCGGCAACCGATTCGGCCGTAGCGCCCTGCATGCCCGTGATGTGCGAGGAAATCTCGTCCGTCGCCTTCGCGGTCTGGCTCGCCAGTGACTTCACCTCGCTGGCGACCACCGCGAAGCCGCGCCCGGCTTCACCGGCGCGCGCCGCCTCGATGGTGGCGTTGAGCGCGAGAAGATTGGTCTGCTCGGCAATCGCGGTGATCAGCTTCACGACCTCGCCGATCTGCTGGGCGGCATGCGAGAGCTTGCCGATGCGCCCGTCGGTTTCCCTGGCCTGGACCACGGCGGCTTCCGCGATGCGGCTGGAATCGCGGACCTGACGGCCGATCTCCTCGACCGAGGCCGAGAGCTCTTCCGTCGCGGTGGCGACCGACTGCATGTTGGAGGAGGCCTGCTCGGACACGCCGGCGACCTGGCTCGACAGGCTCTGGGTGGTCTCGGCGGTGCGGGTCAGCGTGGAGGCCGCGGATTCCAGCTGCACGGCCGAGGCCGACACGTTGGACACGATGGCGCCGACCGCGCTCTCGAAATCGTCGGCAAAGCGAATCAGCTCGGAGCGGCGGGCAGCGCTCGCCTCCCTGTTCTGGGCTTCGCTGGCGGCGGCATCGCGCTCGGCCTTTGCCACGGCCTGGACCTTGAACTCCTCGACCGCACCGGCCATCTCGCCGATCTCGTCCTTGCGGCCGAGACCGGGCAGCACCACGTCGAAATTACCCGAGGCCAGCTCGCGCATCGCCTTGCACATCGCGATCATCGGGCGCGAGATGCCGTTGCCGAGCCACAAGGCCAGCACGGCCCCGATGGCCAGGCCGCCGAGCGCCATCATCAGCATCAGCTGCTCGGTTTCTGCAATGGTCGCGTTGGCGCTCGCCTCGATGCGCTGCTGGTCGGCGGTCAGGTCCGACCGCAGCTCAGCCGAGAGCTTGAGAATGGTCGCCGCCGTCTTTGTCATCTCGCCGTTCGACCTGACGATGATCTTCACGTTCTCGGTCAGCTTCGCGAACGAGGCGCGGTACTGCTTCAGCAGAGTGCCGATCTCGGTGACGCGGTCGGTGATCTTCTGGTCGTTGGCATAGATCGAGACCAGCAGGGTCTCCAGGAACTTGATGCGGGCGATCACGCCATCGGCGGTCTTCGGCTCCGGCTTGGCCACGAAGGCACCGACCGAGGTGGAAACCGCCAGATATTGCGAGGTGATGTCCTTGGCCGTGGTCTGGACCGATGCCAGCCCCCCCAGCGCGGCAGTGTCGGCGAGATCGTCGAACTTGAAGCGGATCTTGTTGCCGACGCTGTTGAGCTCATCGGCCGCGATCTTGTTGTTCTCGCGCGTCAGGACGATGATCTCCCCGAATACCTTCGTGAAGCGCTGGAACTCCGCCTCGAGCTTGCCGACCTGCTCACGGCGGGCGGCGCCGGTCGTGGCCGACATCGACTTGGCGATCGCGCTCTTCAGATTGTTTTCGGCGGCCTTGGCTGCGGTCTCGTCATCGGCCGCCCCCGTCAGGGTATAGGCCCGAGCCAGTCCCTGATAGGCGACCAGCTCGCGATCGACTGTCCGCGCGAGGTCGGCTTCCGACACGCTGGCGCGGTAGGAAGCCACGGCGGCCTGGATCCGCTCGAAGCCGAAATAGGCGAAAGCCATGCTGACGGCGAGGATGGCTAGCACCGCCACGAAGCCGAGGATGATCTTTGCGCGGAAACGCAAGGTTGGCAGCTTCGATTGGTTCGACTTCGACGTGGATTTGACCGACATTTCCCCCACCCCATTCCATTCGCGGAAAACCAGGCGCAGCCCGGAAGCAGCCCGCTTCCTGACTCGCCTTGACGGTAATTGGCAAAGGATAAGCTGTGGTAAATTTGCGGCGCCGCAACTCGCGGTTAGGTGACGCGGGAAATTGTTGAAGTGCGCTTTCTCGCGCCGTTACAAATCGACCGTCGCGCCAGTCTCCGCCGCCGTCCCGGACGAGCGAAGCGAAGATCCGGGGGCCCATAACCACAGAAAAATGTGTTGCGAAGACTCGGAGTTACCTGCTCGCTCCATCGCCACTCCCTGTGGTTCTGGATCCCCGCCTTCGCGGGGATGACAGTTGGGTGGGACGCAGCAGCGAGCTTACGCCGCCCGGATATTCCCCATGAACCGATCGAGCTCGGCGCGCAGGCGGGTGCTTTCGGATGACAGCGTCTTGGCCGAGTGCAGCACCTCCTCCGAGGCCGAACCGGTCTCGGCGGCGCCGCGGTTGACCTGACCGATATCGGTGGCCGCGGTCTGGGTGCCCTGCGCCACGGTCTGGACGCTGCGCGCGATCTCCTGCGTCGCGGCGCCCTGCTGCTCCACCGCGCTGGCGATCGAGGTCGAGATCGACGAGATCTGGCCGATGGTCGCGCCGATCTCCTTGATCGCGGCAACCGATTCGGCCGTGGCGCCCTGCATGCCCGTGATGTGCGAGGAAATCTCGTCCGTCGCCTTCGCGGTCTGGCTCGCCAGTGACTTCACCTCGCTGGCGACCACCGCAAAGCCGCGCCCGGCTTCGCCGGCACGCGCCGCCTCGATGGTGGCGTTGAGCGCGAGAAGGTTGGTCTGCTCGGCAATCGCCGTGATCAGCTTCACGACCTCGCCGATCTGCTGGGCGGCATGCGAGAGCTTGCCGATGCGCCCGTCGGTTTCCCTGGCCTGGACCACGGCAGCTTCCGCGATGCGGCTGGAATCGCGGACCTGACGGCCGATCTCCTCGACCGAGGCCGAGAGCTCTTCCGTCGCGGTGGCGACCGACTGCATGTTGGAGGAGGCCTGCTCGGACACGCCGGCGACCTGGCTCGACAGGCTCTGGGTGGTCTCGGCGGTGCGGGTCAGCGTGGAGGCCGCGGATTCCAGCTGCACGGCCGAGGCCGACACGTTGGACACGATGGCGCCGACCGCGCTCTCGAAATCATCGGCAAAGCGAATAAGCTCGGAGCGGCGGGCAGCGCTCGCCTCCCTGTTCTGGGCTTCGCTGGCGGCGGCATCGCGCTCGGCCTTTGCCACGGCCTGGACCTTGAATTCCTCGACCGCACCGGCCATCTCGCCGATCTCGTCCTTGCGGCCGAGACCCGGCAGCACCACGTCGAAATTACCCGAGGCCAGCTCGCGCATCGCCTTGCACATCGCGATCATCGGCCGCGAGATGCCGGTGCCGAGCAGGAAGGCGAGGACCACACCAAGCAACGTACCGCCGATGGCGAGCATCAGAACCAGTTGCTCGGTCTTCCCGATCGTCGCTTCCGACTCCGTGTCCAGCCGCTGCTGTTCGGCGACGAGGTCCGCCTTCATGGCGGTGGCGCCTTGCAGGATCGCGCCGGCCGAGCCGCTCATCTCCTTGACGAGGTCGTCGACCAGCTTGGCGTTGGCGATCAGCTTCTCCAGCGCCTCGCGATAGGCGGTGAGGATGGCCTTGGCGTCCTTCAGGCCGGCAACGATCTTCTCGTCCATGGAATAGACCGCGCCGAGCGAGTTCTCGACGAATTTCAGCCGCGCCAGCGCGCTGGTCGCGATCGCCTGATCGGACGTCAGCACGAAATTGGTGGCGGCAGCGCTCGCGGTCTGGAATTGGGCGTTGACCTGCTTGGTGCCGAACTCGATCGCCTGCGCCTCGGAATCGGAAGCGTTGTTGCCGACGTCGTCGAGCTTGTACTTCAGGAGATTGGCCTGGCGCTGCAACTGGTTCTGCACCAGCAACGTGCTGTCACGCTTGGCCTGGAGGACCTTGCCGAAGGTCGCGGAGAAATTCGCGAACTCCTTGGCGAGCTTGTCGAGACCTTCCTTTCGCGCCGGGGTCTTGACGTTCTTGACGGCCTGTTCGATGGCATTTTTCAGGCTGGCCTCGGCATCGAGCGCCGCCTTGGCATCGTCTTCCTTGCCGGTCACGACGAAATATTTGGCGGCCGCACGGTAGCCGAGCAGCTCGCGGTCGATGTTGCGGGCGAGATCGGCCTCCGACACGCTGCTGCGGTACGACCCGACTTCGGACGAGACCCGCTCGAAGCCGAAATAGGAGAAGGCCATGCTGCCGGCGGAAATCGCCAGCACGACCGCAAATCCCAGGATGATCTTGGCGCGGAACCTGAGGGTCGGAAATATTGTGCGCTTAGACGGCGACGCGATACGCCCGGTCATTCCCACCCCCAAAAGATCAGTTCTTGCACGTGCAGCACGGTCCGGGAGCAGCCCTCCCCGATCCGGATGCGCAAAACTAGGGCAGAATCAATAAAGGGCGGTAAATTCGGCCGACCCGCACAAATTTCGGCTCTCATCGGCCAAAGGCCGATCCATCCCAGGGCGGAAGACGGCTGGCATCCCAAGTTGGCCGGACCGCTGGTTTCGGGTCCCGTGCACCACGCAAATCCTCGCGCGCCCGGGGCATCAATGACTTTTCCATGACGCAGGCGACCAAAATCCTAGTTGCAAAGTTCCGGGTCGCTGTCTCTAATTAGAAGCAATCAAAATCAATCCCGGGAGGACTTCAGGTGTCTACAGTCAAAATGACAGTGAACGGCAAAGCCGTTGCTGTCGACGTCGAGGACCGCACGCTGCTGGTCCAGCTGCTGCGCGATCACCTCAATCTCACCGGGACCCACGTCGGCTGCGACACCAGCCAATGCGGCGCCTGCGTCGTGCACATGGACGGCCGCGCCGTGAAATCCTGCACCATGCTCGCGGGCCAGGCCGACGGCGCCAGCATCACCACCATCGAAGGCATCGCCAAGGGCGACGAGTTGCACCCGATGCAGGCCGCCTTCCGCGACAATCACGGCCTGCAATGCGGCTATTGCACGCCGGGCATGATCATGTCGGCGATCGACATCGTGCACCGTCACGGCGGCCAGCTCGACGAAGCCACCGTCCGCACCGAGCTCGAAGGCAACATCTGCCGCTGCACCGGCTACCACAACATCGTCAAGGCCGTGCTGGATGCAGCCGGGCGCATGAAGGTCTCGCAGGCAGCCGAGTAGAGCGGCGCGCTTCGAACGAACACAAAATCACTGCTGCCGCTCTCGAAGGAAAGCGCAGCCATAAAATTCCGGTCGGGAGGACCAGTCATGGGTGTTGAAGGCATCGGCGCACGCGTCGTGCGCAAGGAAGACAAGCGTTTCATTACCGGCAAGGGCCGCTACGTCGACGACATCAAGCTGCTGGGCATGACCCATGCCCATTTCGTCCGCAGCCCGCACGCGCACGCCAAGGTGAAGGGGATCGATTCCTCCGCGGCGCTGAAGATGCCGGGCGTGGTCGCCGTGCTCACGGGCCAGCAGATCGTCGACGACAAGGTCGGCAACCTCATTTGCGGCTGGGCCATCACCTCGAAGGACGGCAGCCCGATGAAGATGGGCGCATGGCCGGCAATGGCGCCGGAGACGGTGCGTTTCGTCGGTCAGGCCGTCGCGGTCGTGATCGCCGAGACCAAGAATCTGGCGCGCGATGCGGCGGAGGCCGTCGTCGTCAGTTACGAGGAACTTCCCGCGGTCGCCGACGTCCACGCCGCGATCAAATCAGGCGCGCCGCAGCTTCATCCCGAGGCTCCCGGCAACCAGGTCTATGACTGGGTGATCGGCGACGAGGGCGCCACCGATGCCGCCTTCGCCAAGGCCGCCAATGTGGTGAAGCTCGACGTCACCAACAACCGTCTCGCCCCGAACGCGATGGAGCCGCGGGCGGCGATCGCCGATTACGACGCGGCGGAAGAGCATTTCACGCTCTATACGACCTCGCAGAACCCGCACGTCGCCCGCCTCGTGCTGTCGGCGTTCTACAACATCGCCCCCGAGCACAAGCTGCGCGTGATCGCGCCCGACGTCGGCGGCGGCTTCGGCTCCAAGATCTTCATCTATCCCGAGGAGATGGTGGCGCTGTGGGCTTCGAAGAAGGTCGGCCGTCCCGTGAAATGGACCGGCGATCGCACCGAGGCCTTCCTCACCGACGCGCATGGCCGCGACCATGTGACCCATGCCGAGATGGCGTTCGACGCCCAGAACAAGATTTTGGGCCTGAAGGTGAAGACCTACGCCAATTTCGGCGCCTATATGTCGCTGTTCTCGTCGTCGGTGCCGACCTATCTCTACGCGACGCTGTTGTCGGGCCAGTACAACATCCCGGCGATCCATGCCGAGGTGGTTGGCGTCTACACCAACACCACGCCGGTCGACGCCTATCGCGGCGCGGGCCGTCCCGAGGCGAGCTATCTGATCGAGCGGCTGATGGAAACGGCGGCGCGGCAGCTGAAGGTCGATCCGGCCCAGCTGCGGCGGAGCAACTTCATCACCCAGTTCCCGCACCAGACGCCCGTCATCATGGCCTACGATATCGGCGACTTTAACGCCTCGCTCGATGCCGCGATGAAGGCGATCGACTATGCCGGCTTCCCCGCCCGCAAGGCCAAGGCGAAAGCCGACGGCAAGCTGCGCGGCATCGGCTTGTCCTGCTACATCGAGGCCTGCGGCATCGCGCCGTCGAAGGCGGTCGGCAGTCTGGGCGCCGGCGTCGGTCTGTGGGAATCGGCCGAGGTACGCGTCAACCCGGTCGGCACCATCGAGATCCTCACGGGCTCGCACAGCCACGGCCAGGGTCACGAGACCACGTTCTGCCAGCTCGTCGCGGAGCGCCTCGGCGTTCCCATCAGCCAGGTCTCGATCGTCCATGGCGATACCGACAAGGTGCAGTTCGGCATGGGTACCTACGGCTCGCGCTCGGCGGCCGTGGGCCTCACGGCGATCCTGAAGGCGATGGAGAAGATGGAATCCAAGGCCAAGAAGATTGCAGCGCATGCGCTGGAAGCTTCCGAGGCCGACATCGTCATCGAGAACGGCGAGTTCAAGGTCACAGGCACCGACAAGGCGATTGCGCTGCCGATGGTCGCGCTCGCGGCCTATACCGCGCACAATCTGCCTGACGGGATGGAGCCGGGTCTGAAGGAAAGCGCCTTCTACGACCCGACCAACTTCACCTTCCCGGCCGGGACCTATATCTGCGAGCTCGAGGTCGACTCCGGCACCGGCAAGACCTCCTTCGTCAACTTCGTCGCGGCCGACGATTTCGGCCGGCTGATCAACCCGATGATCGTCGAGGGCCAGGTCCATGGCGGCCTCGTTCAAGGCATCGGGCAGGCGCTGCTGGAACATGCGATCTACGATGCCAGCGGCCAGCCGGTCACGGCCTCGTTCATGGACTACGCCATGCCGCGCGCCGACGACGTGCCCTCCTTCAACCTCTCCCACACCACGACGCTGTGCCCGGGCAATCCCCTCGGCATCAAGGGTTGCGGTGAGGCTGGCGCGATCGGCGCCTCTGCTGCCGTGATCAACGCGATCACGGATGCGATCGGCACGAACAATCTGGAAATGCCCGCGACCCCTGACCGGGTGTGGCGCACGATCCACGCCGCTTAAGGGAGGAACCAAGATGTACCAGACCACCTATCATCGCGCTTCCTCGGTCGACGAAGCCGTCAGCCTGTTCGCCAAGGGCAGCGAGTCCAAGTTCCTTGCCGGCGGCCAGACGCTGCTGCCTGTGATGAAGCAGCGCCTCGCCAGTCCGTCCGACGTCATCGACCTCGGCAAGATCAAGGAGCTGCAGGGCGTCGAATTGTCGGGCGATACGCTGACCATCAAGGCCGGCACGATCTATTACGACATCATGACGAATGCCGATGTGAAGAAGGCGATTCCTGCAATCGCCCATCTCACCTCCGTGCTCGGCGATCCCGCGGTGCGCTATCGCGGCACGATCGGCGGCTCGATTGCCAACAACGACCCTGCGGCGGACTTCCCCGCCGCACTGCTCGCACTTGGTGCCACCGTGAAGACCAACAAGCGGTCGATCTCCGCCGAGGACTTCTTCCAGGGCCTGTTCACCACGGCGCTCGAAGACGGCGAGATCATCACCGCCGTGTCGTTCCCGGTGCCGGCGAAAGCGGGCTACGAGAAGATGCGGCATCCGGCCTCGCGCTTTGCGCTGACCGGCGTGTTCGTCGCGCAGACCAAATCGGGCGAGGTTCGGGTGGCAGCCACGGGTGCCTCACAGAGCGGCGTGATGCGGGTACCCGCGATCGAAGCTGCGCTGAAGGCGAACTGGTCGCCGTCGGCGATCGACGGCGTCAGCATTTCGGCGAGCGGATTGCTGGCCGATATCCACGGCACCGCGGAGTACCGCGCCAACCTCGTCAAGGTGATGGCGCAGCGCGCGGTCGCGGCTGCCGGCTGACGCTCACGCGCTAGCGTCTCGACGCAAATTTTCCGCGGCGCGCACTTCGGTGCGCGCCGTTTTATTTTGGCCATGCGGCATCAAAAGCGCTTGCCTCGCTGGCGTGAAGGCGAGAAAAGTTAATCAGCCGATTAACTCGTTCCAAGAAGAATGCCAGCGGCGATTGCGAACCATCGGCAATCGCCCGCGACCCGAGGAAACAACACGTGCTCGACAAATCAGCCCCCTCCGCGTCCGTCCGCGCCTCCGGCCCCCTCTCGGGCTTCCGCATCGTCGAGTTCGCCGGCATCGGCCCCGGCCCGTTCGCCTGCATGATGCTGGCCGACATGGGCGCCGAGGTCGTCACGCTGGACCGCGTCGGCGCCAAGAAGAGCATGAAGTCGGTGGCGGGGCGCGGCCGCAAGGTGATCGAGCTCGACCTCAAGGACAAGGCGGCGATCGCGCAAGTGCTGGATCTGCTCGCCAGCGCCGATGCGCTGGTCGAAGGCTTCCGTCCCGGCGTGATGGAGCGCCTCGGACTCGGGCCGGACGTCGTGCTCGCACGCAATCCCAAGCTGGTCTTCGGCCGGATGACCGGCTGGGGCCAGGAAGGCCCGCTCGCCAATGCCGCCGGCCACGACATCAATTACATCTCCATCACCGGCGCGCTCGCCGCGATCGGTACCAAGGAAGCGCCGGTGCCGCCGCTCAACCTCGTCGGTGATTTCGGCGGCGGCGCGCTCTATCTCGTCGTCGGCGTGCTCGCCGCGCTGCTGGAAGCCTCGCGCTCCGGCAAGGGCCAAGTTGTTGATGCCGCGATGTGCGATGGAGCGGCATCGCTGATGTCGTTCTTCTTCGACATGACGACGCTCGGTCGCTGGACCGAGGGACGCAACCAGAACTTCCTCGACGGCGGCGCGCATTTCTACGGCGTCTATGAATGCGCCTGCGGTCACTTCGTCTCGATCGGCTCGATCGAGCCGCAGTTCTACGCGCTGCTGCGCGAGCACGCGGGCCTGACGGACGCCGATTTCGACGCGCAGATGAACCCGAAGGCCTGGCCGGCGCTGAAGGAAAAGCTGAAGGCGGTGTTCAAGAGCAAGACGCGCGAGGACTGGTGCAAGATCATGGAAGGCACCGACATCTGCTTCGCACCGGTGCTGACCATGTCGGAAGCCACCAAGCATCCGCACATGGTCGCGCGCAACGTGTTCATCGAGCGCCACGGCGTGAAACAGCCCGCGCCGGCGCCGCGCTTCTCACGGACACCGTCAGGGGTGCGTGAACCGGAGGCAGCGGAGATCGGCGCGGTGATGGCTGCGTGGAAGCGATAGATCCAGCCGCGGCAAAGATTTCGGAGGGTCGGCAAAGGCGCAAAGCGCCGTGCCGACCATCCTTCACATACCACGACGGAATTGGTGGGCACGCCTACGCTTTGCCCACCCTACGGCAGCATACCCGGCGTCCCTACGCCGCATCCACCTTCAACACCCCGCGCCGGATCTGATCCTCCTCGATCGATTCGAACAGGGCCTTAAAATTGCCCTCGCCGAATCCGTCGTCGCCCTTGCGCTGGATGAACTCAAAGAAGATCGGGCCGATCGCGTTGGCTGAGAAGATCTGCAGCAGCACCTTGGTCTGGCCGCCTTCCATCACGCCTTCGCCGTCGATCAAAATGCCGTTCTTCTGCAGCCGCGCGATATCTTCGCCATGCTTGGGCAGTCGCGGGTCGATGCGCTCGAAATAGGTCTCGGGCGGCGACGGCATGAAGGGCAGGCCGGCATCGCGCAGGCCCTCAATGGTGCGATAGATGTCGCGGCAGCCGCAGGCGATGTGCTGGATGCCCTCGCCGCGATAGGTCTTCAGATATTCCTCGATCTGGCCGGCATCGCCGGCATCCTCGTTGATCGGAATCCGGATCTTGCCGTCCGGGCTGGTCAGCGCGCGCGAGAACAGGCCGGAGGCGCGGCCCTCGATGTCGAAGAAGCGTATCTGACGGAAGTTGAATATCCTCTCGTAGAATCCGGTCCAGACATCCATGCGGCCGCGATGGACGTTGTGGGTGAGATGATCGAGATAGAAAAGGCCGGCACCGGCAGGCCGAGGATCTTGCGCGCCGAGCCATTCGAACTCGGCATCATAGGCCGAACCCTTGGCGCCATAGCGATCGACGAGATAGAGCAGGCTGCCGCCGATGCCTTTGATCGCGGGCACGTCCAGCGTCCTCTGCGCCGATGGCACGTCGGCAGGCTCGGCCCCGAGCGAAATCGCGCGGTCATAAGCCGCCTTCGCATCGACGACGCGGAACGCCATCGAGGGCGCGCAGGGACCGTGCGCGGCGACGAACTCGTAGCCATGCGTGCCGGGCTCTTCGTTGACGAGATAGTTGATGTCGCCCTGGCGATAGACCGTGATCTTCCTGGTCTTGTGGCGCGCGACGGGCACATAGCCCATCAGCTTGAACAGCGCGTGCAGCTCTTTTGGATCGGGATGCGCATATTCGACGAACTCGAACCCGTCGGTGCCCATCGGATTGTCGGCGCTGACGGTGGCCGGCGGTGCGTCGTGCGGAAACGGTCCCATGAATGGTTCTCCCGGATTGCTGCTGGGAGGAACTATCCTTCATGGGGCTTGCAATGAGCGTGCAAACGGGACGGCTTTTGGCTACCCTATGCACGATCCGTGCATAAAATGGACAA
The DNA here is from genome assembly GCF_002266435.3 of Bradyrhizobium amphicarpaeae. NCBI lineage: Bacteria > Pseudomonadati > Pseudomonadota > Alphaproteobacteria > Hyphomicrobiales > Nitrobacteraceae > Bradyrhizobium > Bradyrhizobium amphicarpaeae. Next base: position 522,908 of record NZ_CP029426.2, on the reverse strand, counting down.
GTGCCGCATGATTTCGGTTGACGCCTTCGACCTCAAGATCCTCCGTGCGCTCCAGGACGATGGCCGCCTCACCAACCAGGAGCTCGCCGACCTCGCGGGACTGTCGGCCTCGCAATGCTCGCGCCGGCGGATGCGGCTGGAGGAGGAGAAGGTCATCGCGGGCTATCACGCCGATCTCTCCAGCGAGGCGCTCGGCTTCGGCGTGATCGCCTTCATCCAGGTGACGCTTGCGACGCACTCGCCGGACAATTCGAAGCGGTTTCGCGCGCTGGTTGGCCGTATCGACGAGATCCAGGAGGCCTATTCGCTCACCGGTGATGCCGACTACGTGCTGAAGGCGGTGCTGCGCGATCTCAAGGGCCTCTCCAACCTGGTCAACGACGTCCTGATGCCGCACCAGAGCGTGGCCCATGTGCGCTCCTCGATCGTGCTCGACAGGCTGAAGGAGAGCTCGAAGCTGCCGCTGAAGGAGATCAAGCCCGGCTGAAATCGAGGGAACTACGTCATTCGCGCTCCACGCAAGATCTGCGATGATCACAGCCGATCCCGAGATTCAGCCATGGCCCTCCAGCTTCGACCGAACTGCGAATATTGTGACCGCGACTTGCCGCCCGATGCGGTGGAGGCGCGAATCTGCTCCTATGAATGCACGTTCTGCGTGGATTGCGTCGAGACCAAACTCTCCAACGTCTGCCCGAACTGCGGCGGCGGCTTTGCGCCGCGCCCGATCAGACCTACGCAGGAGTGGCGACCGGGCGTCTGCGCTGTGAAACAGGCGCCGTCGGACAAACGGGTGCACTTGAAGTACACCGTGGAGGACGTCGCCGCGCATTGCGCGCGGGTGCGCGATGTGCCGCCGGAGAGGCGGTGAGCTCTTTCCACGTCATTGCGAGCGAAGCGAAGCAATCCAGAAATGCATCCGCGGATGCAGTCTGGATTGCTTCGTCGCAAGGGCTCCTCGCAATGACGGAGGTTGTGGCAAGGACCGCGGCTACTCCGCCGCCAGAATCGTCCCCTCCACCTCGCCGAACCCGACGCGATAGCCGTCGCCCTGGCACCAGCCGCGCATGACGAGGCTGTCGCCGTCCTCCAGGAACGAGCGCTTCACTCCGCCCGGCAACTCGACCGGCTCTGTGCCGTTCCAGCTGATCTCGAGCAGGCTGCCGCGCTGGTTCTTCTCGGGACCGGAGATCGTGCCGCTGCCGAGGAGATCGCCGACATTCATGGCGCAGCCGGAGGAGGCGTGGTGCATCAGCTGCTGCACCGAGGACCAGTACATGTATTTGAAATTGGTGCGGCTGATGCCGGCGGGCGCGTTGGCGCCGGCCGCGCGCAAGGAGACGTCGAGCGCGATGTCGTAGTTCTGCGGCTTGCCCTGCCTGAGATAATCGAGCGGCACCGGCTCCTGCTCCGGCCCCTTCAGGCGGAACGGCTCCAGCGCCTCGCGCGTCACCACCCACGGACTGATCGAGGTCGCAAACGCCTTTGCCAGGAACGGACCGAGCGGCACGTATTCCCATTGCTGGATGTCGCGCGCGCTCCAGTCGTTGAGCAGCACGAAGCCGAAGATCATCTCCGCGGCCTGCTGCTCGCTCAACATGCCACCCATGGCTGAGGGCTGGCCGATCACGACGCCCATCTCCAGCTCGAAATCGAGCCGCTTGCACGGGCCGAAGCTCGGCGCGTCCACATTCGGCGGCTTCAGCTGCCCGCGCGGGCGCTTCACCTTGGTGCCCGACACGACGACGGTCGAGGCGCGGCCGTTATAGGCGATCGGCATGTGCAGCCAGTTCGGCTGCAGCGCGTTGTCCTTGCCGCGGAACATCACGCCGACATTGGTGGCATGCTCTTTCGACGAATAGAAATCGGTGTAGCCGGAGACGGCGAACGGCAGATGCAATCTCGCATCACGCATCGCCACCAGCGCGCGGCCGCGCAGCTCTTCGTTATCGCGTAACTCCGGATGATCGTGCCGCAGCAGCTCGCTGATCCGCGCCCGTGTCCTGCTCCAGACCTTCGGCCCCAGCGCCATGAACGCATTCAGCGACGGCCCGGAGAAAACGCCGAGCGGACCGACCTCGAGCCGGGAATCCTGCTCGAGCTCCCAGAGATCGAGCACGCAAGCGCCGATCGCGACGCCAACACGCGGCGTCGGATTGGCAGGGGTCGAGAACACGCCGTAGGGCAGGTTCTGGATCGGGAAGTCGGAAGAAGGGTCGACCTCGATGAAGGAGCGGAGGCTGGGGTCGTTGGGATGGGTTGTCACGTTCGGCTCAATTCCTTCTTCCTTCTCCCCTTGTGGGAGAAGGTGGCGCGAAGCGCCGGATGAGGGGTCTCTATCCACATGTCCAAATGTGAGAGGTTCACTCGCGGAGAGAGACCCCTCACCCGTCTCACCGCTGCGCGGTGAGCCACCCTCTCCCACAAGGGGAGAGGGGAAGAAAGCTACCGCTTGCTCGGATCGAACCGCTTCTCCAGGCCCTTCCAGCAATCCGCGTAATCGTCCTGCAGCGTCGAGGCATTCGCTGCATGGGCGGTGACGCGCTGCGGGTAGCGGGTCTCGAACATGAAGGCCATGGTCCCCGTCAGCTTCACCGGCTTCAATTCGCCGTTGCTGGCATGCTCGAAAGCGTCACGGTCCGGTCCGTGCGGCAGCATGCAATTGTGCAGGCTCATGCCGCCGGGGACGAAGCCCTGCGGCTTGGCATCGTAGACGCCGTAGATCAGGCCCATGAACTCGCTCATGATGTTCATGTGATACCAGGGCGGACGGAAGGTGTTGTCGGCCACCATCCAGCGCTCGGGGAAGATCACGAAGTCGATATTCGCCGTGCCCGCCGTCTCCGACGGCGAGGTCAGCACGGTGAAGATCGAGGGATCCGGATGATCGAAGCCGATCGCGCCGACGGGAGAGAAGGTGCGCAGATCGTATTTATAGGGCGCGTAATTGCCGTGCCAGGCGACGACGTCGATAGGCGAATGCGGCAAATTGGTCTTGAACAGCGCCCCGCCCCATTTGACGAACAGCTCGGTCGGCGTGTCCTTGTCCTCGTAATGCGCGACCGGCGTCAGGAAGTCGCGCGCGTTGGCCAGGCAATTGGCGCCGATCGGCCCGCGCTCCGGCAGCGTGAACGCGCCGCCGTAATTCTCGCAGAGATAGCCGCGCGCCGGCCCGTTCGGAATCTCGACGCGGAACTTGACGCCGCGCGGGATCACCACGATCTCGCCAGGCTCGGCATCGATGCGGCCGAACTCCGTGACGAGACGCAGATCCCCCTGCTGGAGCACGAACATCAGCTCGCCGTCGGCATTGTAGAAATGCTGGTCCACCATCGATTTGGTGATGAGATAAACATGCGCGGCCATGCCGGCCTGCGTGTTCACGTCGCCCGCCGTCGTCATGGTCTGCACGCCCTGGACGAAGGTCACATCGTCCTTCGGAAGCGGCGTCGGGTCCCAGCGCATCTGCGCGATCGGCAGATCGTATTCGTGGCACGGCGCCGAGCGCCACAGCCCGGCATCGGCCTTCTCGAAGCGGCCGGAATGCTTCACCGAGGGCCGGATGCGATAGAGCCAGGAGCGCTCATTGCTGCCGCGCGGCGCCGTGAAGGGCGAGCCGGAGAGCTGCTCGGCATAGAGGCCGTAGGCGCAGCGCTGCGGTGAGTTGCGTCCGATCGGCAGCGCACCCGGCAGCGCCTCGGTCTCGAAGCTGTTGCCGAAGCCGGACATGTAGCCCGGCGTGACCTGGGCCGAGCTGCGGATGATCTGGTCGGGCGAGGTGTTGATGTTCATGTCTATCCTCCTCCTTGCAGGGCGGCCCACATCTCCTGGTCGCGCTTGTCGGTCCAGATCACGGGATCGTCGATCCCCGACGCCTCGTCATAGGCGCGCGACACGTTGAACGGCAGGCAGTGCTCGTAGATGGCGAAGCTGGAGAACTTCGGATCCATCACCTCGCGCGTCGCGGCCATCGATTCCTTTAAGCTGCGTCCCTTGGCGACCGAGATTTCGGCGGCGCCGTAGAGCGAGGTGACGAAGTCGCGCGTCATCGCGATGGCTTCGCGCACGGTCGCCGTGCCCTTCAACGCATCGCCCCGCCCCGGCGCGATCGCCTTGGGATTGAAGTTGCGGATCTCGTTCAGCGTCATCGGCCATTCGCGCAAGTGAGCATCGCCGCAATAGCAAGCCGAGTGATATTCGATGAGGTCGCCGGAGAACATGACTTCGGCGTCGGGCACCCAGGCGACGATATCGCCGGAGGTGTGGCCGGCGCCGAGCTGCATCAGGCGCACCTCGCGCTTGCCGAGAAAGATCGACATCTCGCCTTCGAAAGTGAGCGTCGGCCAGGTCAGGCCGGGAATGCTGGCGGCATCCTGAAACAGGCGTGGGAAGCGACCGTATTCGGAATCCCAATCCTGCTGGCCGCGCTCCTCGATAAGGCGATAGGTCTCCTGCGAGGCGACGATGCCTTGCGCCTTGTAGGCGGAGGCCCCGAGCACGCGCACGGCGTGATAGTGCGACAGCACGACATATTTGATCGGCTTGTCGGTGACTGTCTTGACGCGCTCGATCACCTTGTTCGCCATCGCCGGCGTCGACTGTGCGTCGAACACCAGGCAGCCGTCGTCGCCGACGATGATCGCCGTATTGGGATCGCCCTCGGCGGTGAAGGCGTAGAGATCAGTCCCGATCTCGGAGAAGGTGATTGTCTTCTCGGAGAGATCGCCGGTGGATGCGAAGTTCTTCGCCATCAATTCGTCCTTTGGGTGTTTTGGGTCATTGCTGCTGTTGTTGCTGCTGCTGGCCGTCGATCATGCGGCGCCTGGCGAGCCCGATCGCCTCGCGCAGCACATCGATGTCGCCGATATGGTTGGCGAGGATCAGCACCAGCGCCGAATCGAAATCGGCGCTCTGCTCCTCAGTGAACCCGCGATGCGCCTCGACGATGGCGCGAAAGGCGTCGTCGGGCCGCGCAAAGTTGGAGCTGGTGGACAGCGGCATGCGGAACCTCAATTGAGACCTTGGGCCTGCGACAACGCCGCCGCGATCGCGGCACGGGTCGGATGGCGGAAGCGCGCGGCAACATAGCCATCGGGCCTGAGCAGATAGGCCGTGCCGGGCGCGGCGTCGTAGCGCTTTGCGACAAGGCCCGAGGGATCGGCAAGTCCGCCCTCGCCGCCGACGCGAACACTCTTGAGACCATCGGGCACGTCGATCGCCGTGCCATTGCTGAACGACAGCAAGGTGAAGTCCGTTCCACCCCTGCGGAAGGCGTCCGTCAGATAGGCGCGCTCTGCAATTGGCGCATCGAGCATGGAACAGCCGGGCGACGGTCCGCCGCGCCACGCGTCCAGATCGGGCGACGACAGCGGCGTATCATAGCTGCACGGCACCGACAGCCGCCCGCCATTGACCATGCGCTTGCCGAACTCGGTCTCCTTGGCCAGCGACAGCACCGCCTTGCGCAGCCGCGCTTCCTGATGCGAGTTCGGCGCCATGAAGTCGGTCGAGCGGGTGGATTCGCGGATGTTCTCGTCGGCCGCCAGGCTGCGCTCGGCATGGTAGCTCTCGAGCAGGCTCGCGGGCGAGGTGCCGCGCAGCACGCGGTCGAGCTTCCACGACAGGTTTTCGGCGTCCTCGAGCCCGGAATTGGCGCCGCGGGCGCCGAACGGCGAGACCTGATGCGCGGAATCGCCGGCAAAAATCACGCGGCCATGGATGAAGCGGTCCATCCGCCGGCACTGGAATTTGTAGAGCGAGATCCACTCGAACTCGAACGCGTCATGGCCGAGCATGCGCGCGATCCGCGGCCGCACGTTTTCGGGCTTCTTCTCGAGAGCCGGATCGGCGTAGCGATTGAGCTGGAGATCGATGCGCCAGACGTCGTCGGGCTGCCGGTGCAGCAGCGCCGAGCGTCCCGCGTGGAACGGCGGGTCGAACCAGAACCAGCGTTCGGTCGGGAATTCCGCGGTCATCTTGACGTCGGCGATCAGGAACTGGTCCTCGAACACCTGGCCTGCGAACTCCGCGCCGACCATCTGCCGCAGCGAGGAGCGCGCGCCGTCGCAGGCAATCACATATTGCGCGTGCAGGCGATAGGCGCCCTCCGGCGTCTCGATCGTCAACGCGACGCCGTCATTGCGGCTCTCCAGCGCCGTCACCTTGTTGCGCCAGCGCAGGTCGATCCCGGGCAGATCGCTGATGCGATCGACCAGATAGGCCTCGGCATAGTATTGCTGGAGATTGATGAAGGCGGGCCGCTTGTGGCCGTCCTCGGGGAGCAGGTTGAACTGATAGAGCAGGGACTCGCCGTGGAAGATCCGGCCGACGCTCCACACCACGCCCTTGGCGACCATGCGGTCGCCGACGCCGAGCCGGTCCCAATATTCCAGCGATCGCTTCGAGAAGCAGATCGCGCGCGAGCCCTCACCGATGCGATCGGCGTCGTCCAACAGGACGACGCGCTGGCCGCGCTGGGCGAGATCGATCGCGAGCGACAGCCCGACCGGGCCGGCGCCGACCACCACGACCGGATGCTCGGCCGGATTCGGACCGGGACGATCCTGGTCGGAGTGACGGCGATAGCCGAATTGGATTTTGGCCTGATGCGTATTGGCCTGCGCCATGCGCTAACCTCAGCTCTGGTCAGGAGAGGGCTGATCTGCTAGATAGTCTCACGTGCAACTATTTTGGACCGGAGCCGGCCGGCCGTCAACTGGAATTCGGAGCGCGCTCCTTGGCGAGAACATCTGGCGATATCGCACTGAAGCCACGCGAAGCCGATGAGGCCTCAGCACGGCCAAAGGCACGGCTCGACCTGTTCAAGTTCGTGCCGTTCCGTCTCAACCGGCTCGCAGCGGAAGTCAGTTCCGCGCTCTCGGTCGAATATCAGGAACGGCATGGTCTCGACATTCCGGCCTGGCGCGTGATCGCCACGCTCGGGTTCCGCAACGATGCCTGCAGTGCGCAGTACATCGCGCAATGCACCCGCACGCACAAATCCACCATCAGCCGCGCGGTCACGACACTGCTCGGCGAGGACATGATCGAGCGGGTCGAGAACGAAGCCGACCGCCGCGAATTCCGCCTGCAACTGACGGCGAAGGGCCGCGCGCTCTACGAAGATCTGTTCCCGCAATTGCTGCGGCGGGAGGACGAGATCCTCGCCTGCCTCTCCGCCCACGAGCGCAAGCAGCTCTCGGCGCTGCTCGGCAAGATCGAGGACAGCCTCGATCTGATCCAGACCAGCAAGGAAGCGGACGCCAAGCAGGCGTATTAGGGCGGGCTTTCACGAGCGGTTAGTCGATGAGAGGCGAAATGAATAGCCAAGAATTTGTTAAAGCCATCAAGCGCTACGTGAGGGATGCCGCGATCGAAGATACAATAGCCGATCTGAAGAACCCTCCGGGTAGGAGTGTGCCACTCCGAGAGCGGGCGTGCTCGGATTGGTACAACGGCCTACGACCGGAAGACGCTGATAACGTTAATCGCGTGATCGCGACATCAGTCCATCAAGCGCTGTTCGGGCTTCTTGCAGTGCTCGATGGCGTACGAACCATTGACGACGAAGGAGGACGGTTCGAGCTGACTTATGTTGGTGCGAAGCGGATCCTGCTCAACGATCAACAGGCTATTGGTCTACACGACCTCCTGAACGCCCCGAACTGAGCTGGTGGGTAGAGCGTGAGCGAAACCCATCAATCAGTCCGCCTGTGGCAAGCACGATGGGTTTCGCAAGGACTCGACCCATCCTACGAGCTGTCATTCCGGGGCGCCGCAAAGCGGCGAACTATGGTGCGCAATTGCGCACCTGAGAATCCATTCGTCCGCGCAACCCGGTCGTGCGATGGATTCCGGGCCTGCGCCTGTCGGCGCATCCCGGAATGACGGCACCGCCCTATTTTGCAAACGACCGCGTCGGCGGCAGATGCAGCGCCCAGGCATCGACCTTGTCGCTGGTGCGCGGATAGATCTCGGTCACGATCGGATCGTGGCCGGGAATGAAGCGATCAGGATGGCCGGCGAGACGCTCGATCGTCTCCCAGCCCACGGCCATATCGCCGACATTGTAGACGATCGGGAACGGGCTCTTGCGCTGCAGATTGGCGTAGTAGTGCGCGGCATCGGACGCCAGCACCACCGGCCCGCGCGCGGTGTCGACCCTGACCACCTGCAGGCCGTCGGAATGGCCGCCGACACGATGCACGGTGACGCCGGGCGCGACCTCGCCGTCGCCGGAATAGAAAGTGACGCGCTCGCCATAGACGTGGCGCACCATCTGCGTGACGTGCTCGACCGAGAACGGATGTCGCAGCAGGCCGTTGCACATGCAGCGTCCAGTCGCGTAGGCCATCTCGCGCTCCTGGAGATGGAAGCGTGCATTTGGGAAGCGATCGAGATTGCCGGCGTGGTCGTAATGCAGATGCGTCACGATGACGTCGCGGATGCTCGAGGCCGCGACGCCAAATCGCTCCAGCGCATCGACCGGATTGAGTGTCAGCTTGCGCGCCCGCGCGCTCGCCTCCTCGGCATTGAAGCCGGTGTCGACCAGGATGTCGCGGCCGTGCCCTCGGATCAGCCAGACGAAATAGTCGAGATCCTGCGCCGCACTGTCATGCGGATCGGGCTGAAGGAAGTTCATGCTGGGGGTGCGCGGCGACATCGTCGCATAGCGCAGGGCGTAGATTTCGTAGGCGTTTCCCATGATTCTTGCTTTTGCTTTGCTTTTCTGAGTGGACCTTCCGGGACGATCCTGCGCACCAAGCCATTGTCCGCTGCAAAGGTCAAACGCCTCGCGGCGCGACGGAGCTATGCTCTCAATGTGAGACCAATCACATGCTTATCGCCATGGAGGCCCTAACGTGCCGCCGGTAAGATCGAGCCGGACCACGTCGAGCACAGACATGACATCCCGTTTATTCCCCTTGCGGCACGCCCGGGCGTTGCGGTCAATCGTCGCGATAACGCCGAATCTCCAAGCGGTTGACGCGATCCGTCCCCGGTTTGATAATGAGGTAAGCGTAAGTTAAGGTCGCCGCGGCGCAAGCTGGTAACGGCGCCTTTTTGGCTGGACCGCGCTGATTATGAAAATTCGCTTCTTATTTCTTCTGCCCTTGCTCGTCTCGCTTGTCCCGACCGCCCCGTCGCTTGCGGCCGGTGACCGCTTTGCGCTGGTGATCGGCAACGCCAAATATCCGGATGCGGATGCCCCGCTGAAGGAACCGATCAACGATGCCCGTGACGTCGCCGACGAGCTCAAGCGCGACGGCTTTTCGGTCGAACTCGCCGAGAATCTGACCGGCGACGGCATGCGCCGCGCCTTCGACAAGCTCTACGGCAAGATCAAGCCGGGATCAGTGGCGCTGGTATTCTTCAGCGGCTTCGGCATCCAGTCAGCGCGCCAGAGCTACATGCTACCGATAGATGCGCAGATCTGGACCGAATCCGACGTGCGCCGCGACGGTTTCAGCCTCGAGACCGTCCTCGGCGAGCTCAACACCCGCGGCGCCGGCGTCAAGATTGCGCTGATCGACGCCTCCAGGCGAAACCCCTTCGAGCGCCGGTTCCGCAGCTTCTCGGCCGGCCTGACCCCGGTGATCGCGCCGAACGGCACGCTGGTGATGTATTCGGCGGCGCTGGCCTCGGTGGTCTCCGACGCCGGCGGCGAGCACAGCCTGTTCGTCCAGGAACTCCTGAAGGAGATCCGGGTCCCAGATCTGATGGCCGAGGAGACGCTGAACCGGACTAAGATGGGCGTCACCCGCGCGTCGCGTGGCGAGCAGGTGCCGTGGATATCCTCTTCATTGGCCGAAGATTTCTCGTTCAGCCCGGGAGGCGGCGGCTCGCGTCCGGCGCCTGGCGCGCCGCCTGCGCCTCCCGCCCCGCCGCCGGTCGTCGCCAATAACCCGCCGCCGGCACCGCCCGCCCCGCCGACACCACCTCCGCCGCCGAAGCCGGCCAACACCGCTGCTGTGGCACCCGTACTTCCTCCACCCGTACTTCCGCCACCCGCACCGGCTCCAGCGCCGAAGCCGCAGGTCGAGGCTGTTCTGCCCCCATCGCCACCGCCGGTCCTACCGGCTGATCCGGCACCGAGCGCGGAGAGCGGGCCGAGCGCCGCCGCGCTGGCCGACGATCCCACGATCAAGAGCCTGACCACCAAGATCGCGGCCAATCCTGATGACGTGAACGCGCTGTACCGGCGCGGCCAGGTCTATGCCAGCAAGGGCGCCTACAACCTCGCCATCAAGGATTTCGACGACACGCTCCGGATCAACACCAAGGATGTCGAGGCGCTGAACAACCGCTGCTGGACCCGCACCGTGGTCGGCGACCTCCAGGGCGCGCTGAAGGATTGCAACGAGGCGCTGCGGCTGCGGCCGAACTTCGTCGATGCGCTGGACAGCCGCGGGCTCGTCAACCTCAAATCGGGCGCGGTCAAGAATGCCATCGCCGATTTCGATGCGGCCCTGAAGATCAACCCGCGCCTGACCTCCTCGCTCTACGGACGCGGCGTCGCCAAGCAGCGCAACGGCTCCGCCCAGGAAGGCGCGCTCGATATTGCCAATGCCAAGGCGATGGATCCGAACATCGTTCAGGAATTCGCAAGCTACGGAGTGCGCTAGTATTTTTTTGAATTGAGGCAGGCGGCGCCTCGAACCCTTGGTGGCCTCGGGAAGACTAACCAACGGATGCCGCAGGCGGCCTTCCCCGGGGGGCTCACTGCAGGAGTTTTGGCAGGAATTTTGGAACCGCGCGAGCTGGCTGCGCAGGAGGGACTGGCTATGAAATCGGCTGCAAAGGGACTTACCGCGATCCTGTCGATCATTGCTCTTGGCGTTACTCTCGGCGTCGCGCTGTTGCTGCCGGCCTCGCCCGCCTTCGCCGGCGACGACGGCAACAGCAAGAACGTCACCGAGGACGACATCGTCCGCGCGCTGGCGCCGGCGCCGAAGAAGCCCCTGACCCGCGGCCTCTCGATCGCCCCGCAGGCCGATCCCGCGCCGAGCGCCGCCGAGAGCAAGCTGATCCAGTCGGTGCGCGGCCGCTCGACGCGGTCGCTGTCCTCGACCGAGCGCGAGGAGATCGCGTCGGTCGCCAAGGACAAGCCGAACATCGATCTCGAGATCACGTTCGACTACAACTCCGCCAATATCAGCGCCAAGTCGATGCCGTCGGTGCAGGCACTCGGCCGCGCGCTGACCAGTCCCGACCTGAAGGGCTCCACCTTCGTGGTCGCGGGTCACACCGATGCCGCCGGCGGCGAAGCCTACAATCAGGACCTGTCGGAACGCCGCGCAGATTCGATCAAGCGCTACCTCGTCGACAAATACAGCATCTCCGCGACCGACCTCGTCACCGTCGGCTACGGCAAGAGCAAGCTGAAGGATCCGAGCCAGCCGATGGCGGAGGCCAACCGCCGCGTCCAAGTCGTCAACATGGAAAACAAGACCACCGCATCGAAGTGAGCACGACGCAATCCTTTGAAGTGACAAGTCGTGATGTGGTGTAAAGTCTCGCTTCCAGAGCGCGTCCCGCAGCCTTGCGGGACGCCGCTTTGTTTCAGGGAAACGCTTTTCATGGGCCTCGCGCGGACGGCCGTGAGCCAGGCCAGGATGATCCGGCGATGAACCTCTCCGAATATCTCAAGCCCGCCGGAACTCTGGTGTTCGTCGTCGCGATCGGCGTTGGCTATTACCTGTTCGAGCATCGCAAGCGCCCCGAGCCGAAGGAGACGCAGAGCGAGGCGCTCGTCATCGTGACGAAGTCGACCAATGCCTGCTTCTCCGACCTCGTGCGCGTGACCGGCTTCTTCGTGCCGCGCCGCGAGGCCGTGGTGATCGCCGATCAGGAGGGATCCAGGGTCACCGATCTCTTCGTCACCGAGGGCGCGATCGTCACCGACAACCAGGAGCTGGCGCGCCTGACCGCGCCGCCGCAAATTCCAGGCCAGCCGCAGAGACCCGGTCCGCAAGGCCCGATCTCGCTGAAGGCATCGGCGCCGGGCCTCGTCACGGAAGTCCGCACCATCGTCGGCGCGCCCGCCTCCCCGCAGGCAGGCCCGATGTTCCGCATCGCCGTCAACAACGAGATCGAGCTCGATGCCCAGGTCCCGGCGGTGCACATGCCCAAGCTCAGCGCCGGCGCCACCGTGCGTATCAGCCGCGACGACGCGCCCGATCTGATCGGCCGGGTCCGTCTGGTTGCACCCGAGATCGACCGCGCCACCCAGCTCGGCCGCGTCCGCATCAGCGTCACCAACAATCCGTCGCTGAAGGTCGGCGTATTCGCCCGCGCCTCGATTGACGCCAAGCGAAGCTGCGGCGTCTCGATCCCCAAGACCGCGATCGACCATCTCACCATTCAGGTCGTCAAGGGCAACACGATCGAGACGCGCAAGGTGCGGGTCGGACTGTCGTCCGACAGCGCCACGGAAATCCTGGAAGGGCTGGAGGTCGGCGAAATCGTCGTCGCCGATGCCGGCTCTTCGCTCCATGACGGCGACCAGATCAAAACCATGTTCGCCGATGAACTCGATCGCACGCGGGTACGCTGATGGCTCTCAATATCTCGGCATGGTCGATCCGTAATCCGCTGCCGTCGGTCGTCTTCTCGATCATCCTGCTGGTTCTCGGCTGGGTGTCCTTCACCAAGCTAGCGGTGACGCGGCTGCCTTCGGCCGACATCCCCGTGATCTCGGTCGTGGTCTCGCAGTTCGGCGCGGCGCCCGCCGAGCTCGAATCGCAGGTGACCAAGACGGTCGAAGACGCGGTCTCCGGCGTCGAGGGCGTGCGGCACATCACCTCGCAGATCACCGACGGCGTATCGGTCACCACGATCCAGTTCGCACTGGAGACCAACACCGACCGCGCGCTCAACGACGTCAAGGACGCGGTGACGCGTGTGCGCTCGAACCTGCCGCAGAACGTCACCGAGCCGCTGATCCAGCGCGTCGACGTCATCGGCCTGCCGATCGTCACCTATGCCGCGATCTCGCCCGGCAAGACGCCCGAGCAGCTCTCCTATTTCGTCGACGACGTGGTCAAGCGCGCGCTGCAAGGTGTGCGCGGCGTCGCCCAGGTCGAGCGCATCGGCGGTGTCGAGCGCGAGATCCTGGTCTCGCTCGACCCGGACCGCTTGCAGGCAATGGGCCTGACCGCGGTCAATGTCAGCCAGAGCCTGCGCGGCACCAATGTCGACGTCGCCGGCGGCCGCGCCGAGATCGGCAAGAACGACCAGGCGATCCGTACGCTCGCCGGCGCCAAGACGCTGAGCGATCTCGCCGGCACCATGATCCCGCTGTTCGGCGGCGGCGAGGTCCGGCTCGACGATCTCGGCACCGTGACCGACACCATCGCGGACCGCCGTACCTTCGCCCGCTTCAACGGCGAGCCGATCGTCGCGCTCGGCATCAAGCGCTCCAAGGGCGCCAGCGACGTCAAGGTGGCCGAGGCCGTGCAGAAGCGCGTCGACGCGCTCAAGGCCTCCTATCCCGACGTCGACCTGAAGGTGATCGACACCTCCGTCGAATACACCAACGGCAATTACCACGCCGCGATCTCCACCCTGTTCGAAGGCGCCATCCTCGCCGTCGTCATCGTGCTCCTGTTCCTGCGCGACCTGCGCGCCACCATCATTGCCGCGATCTCGCTGCCGCTGTCGATCTTCCCGGCGTTCTGGGCGATGGACCTGCTCGGCTTCTCGCTGAACCTCGTCAGCTTCCTCGCCATCACGCTGTCGACGGGTATTCTGGTCGACGACGCCATCGTCGAGATCGAGAACATCGTCAGGCACATGAACATGGGCAAATCGCCCTATCGCGCCGCGCTCGAGGCCGCCGACGAGATCGGCCTCGCGGTGATCGCGATCTCGCTGACCATCATCGCGATCTTCGCACCCGCAAGCTTCATGTCGGGCATTGCCGGGCAGTTCTTCAAGCAGTTCGGCATCACCGTCTCCGTGCAGGTGTTCTTCTCGCTGCTCGCCGCGCGCTTCGTCACGCCGGTGCTGGCGGCCTACTTCCTCAAGCACGGCAATCACGAGGAGCCGCCGCCCGGACGCATCTTGCGAGCCTATCACCGCATCGTGGCATGGTCGGTGAAGCACTATTTCATCACGGTGCTGATCGGCTTCGGCGTGTTTGCCGCCTCGATCTGGAGCATCACGCTGCTGCCGCAGGGCTTCCTGCCGGCGCAGGACAGTGCGCGTTCGCTGATGGCCCTCGAGCTGCCGCCAGGCACCCAGCTCTCCTATACCGAGAAGGTCACCGAGGACATCGTTGCCCGCCTGCGCAAGCGGCCCGAGGTCAAGAGCATCTTCGTCGACGGCGGACGCGTCCCGCCGGGCACGCAGGAAGTCCGGCGCGCCGCGCTGATCATCAACTACACGCCCAAGGATGCCCGCGACATCACCCAGCGCGAGCTCGAATTCTCGATCAGCCAGGAACTGGAGAACATCCCGGACATCCGCTTCTGGTTCCTCGACGAGAACGGCTTGCGCGCCATCTCGCTGGTGGTGACCGGAGTCGACGCCAACATCGTCAACAATTTCGCGAGCGAGCTCGCGACGCAGATGAAGCGGATTCCCACCATCTCCAACGTGATCTCGGAAACCACGCTGGAGCGGCCCGAGCTGCGGGTCGAGCCGCGCGCCGATCTCGCCGCCCGGCTCGGCGTCTCGACCGAAAGCCTGTCGCAGACCATCCGCGTCGCCACCATCGGCGACGTCGGACCCGCGCTCGCCAAGTTCGACGTCGGCGACCGTCTGGTGCCGATCCGGGTGCAGCTCGAGGATGCCGCGCGCGGCAATCTGAAGACGCTGGAACAGTTGCGCGTGCCGCTCGGCGAGCACGGCGAGAAGGGCGGCGTGCCGCTCTCGGTCATCGCCGACGTCAAGCTCGACCAGGGTCCGACCAGCATCAACCGCTACGATCGCGAGCGGCAGGCGACCGTCGCGGCCGATCTCGTCGGCTCCGCCGCGCTCGGTGACGCCACCAAGAAGATCTACGACCTGCCGGTGATGAAGAGCCGGCCGAAGGGCGTGAAGGTCTCTCCCTCCGGCGACGCCGAAAGCCTCAACGAATTGTCCGACGGCTTCGCCACCGCGATCACGGCCGGCCTGATGATGGTCTACGCCGTGCTGGTGCTGCTGTTCGGCACCTTCCTGCAGCCGATCACCATCCTGTTCTCGCTGCCGCTCTCGATCGGCGGCGCCATCGCGGCCCTGCTCCTCACCGGCAAGCAGCTGACCACGCCGGTGTGGATCGGCATCCTGATGCTGATGGGCATCGTCACCAAGAACGCGATCATGCTGGTGGAGTTCGCGATCGAAGCGATCCACGCCGGCAAGCCGCGCGACGAGGCGATGATCGATGCCGGCATGAAGCGCGCCCGTCCGATCGTGATGACCACGATCGCGATGGCCGCGGGCATGATGCCGAGCGCGCTCGCGGTCGGCGCCGGCGGCGAATTCCGCTCGCCGATGGCGCTCGCGGTGATCGGCGGCCTGATCTTCTCGACCATCCTGTCGCTGGTGTTCGTGCCCGCGATGTTCATGGTGATGGACGATCTCGGCGCCCTGATCTGGCGCTTTGGCAAGCGGCTGATCGTCCACAGCGAGGACGCAGAGGCGGACGCTCATCACGGAGCGGGGCCGGCACCGAAAGACGTCGCGCACCGCGCTGCGGAGTAGGATTTCGCGCAAGCGACCAGAGGGCGCACTAACGAAGGGCGCCCTCGAGGCACCCTGTCACCTCAATACCTTAACGCGGATCACCACCGATCTTGCGATCTGCATCGGCAAAGCCTTGCAGACACAAGCTCCCGGTCGGTTGTGCCCTACTCGTTCCGCGCGATCGCCGTCAGCTTGGTCATGTTCCGCAGCAATATCCGCCCGCGCTGGAGGTCGAGGATCGCCTCCTTGCGCCAGGCCTGCAGCTGGCGGTTGACGCTCTCGCGGGCGGCGCCGACGAAGACGCCGAGCTGCTCCTGCGAGATGTGCACCTCGGAGCCGAAATCGGCCGCGAGCGCGCAGAGCCGCCGCGCCAAACGCACCGGCAGCGGCTGCAGCATGGATTCCTCCATGCGCTCGCTCTGCCAGCGGATGCGCTGGCACAGCAATGCGATGATCTTGATCGCGACCTTCGGCTCGCGCTCGAGGAAGGCGAGGAAATCTTCGCGCCGCAGCACGAACAATTCGCTGGCCTCGCCCGCGGTCGCATCCGCAGTGCGATTCTGGCCGTCCAGCACCGCGACCTCGCCGAACAGGTCGCCCGGACCCATGAAATTGAGCGTCAGCCGGCTGCCGTCGGACGCGCCGGTCTCGATGCGGACCTGGCCGCGGCGCACGCCGAACAGCGCGTCGCCGGCATCGCCCTTCTGGAACAGCACCTCGCCGTTGCCGAGATGCTGGGTGTGGCAGAGATTGGACAACCGCTGCAGCTCGTCTGTACCGAGATCAGCGAACATGGCGTTCATCTTCAGAATGACCGCAAATTCGGCCTGCTTGCTCATTTCAATGTCCTTGTGAAGTCCTGGTCAGTCTTGTTGGCAAATCGCTTGAAACCATCACCATCAGGATCGCGTAAAACCGCGCCGGGGAAGTGTGTCATAAGTCACATAACTTTGCAGCACCCCCCGACTATTTTTACGCGCTTGGAGCCGCTTCCCGTCCGGGGATAAACTCGGGCGCGAAAGATGGTCAGCCGGCGGGATTCGGCACCGGTTGTCCGTCAGTGGAAAGTCGACATGAGAGCCATGAAATTCGCCGGCGCGGCTTTGGCCGCCGTCATCATCGTGATCGCCATCCTGCTGGTGATCGGGATCCCTTCGGGCTTCCTGACCTCGACCATCGCCTCGCGCGTCGAGAGCGCGACCGGCTATCGCCTGTCGATCGACGGCACCACGAAGATCAGCCTGTGGCCGACGCTCAATGTCACCCTCAACGATCTCGCGCTCTTTGACCCGAAGGATCGCAGCGGCATCACGCGCCTGACGGTCGACAGCGTGCAGGCCGACATGTCGCTCTCCAGCGTGTGGTCGGGCCGCCCTGAGATCAGCGAGCTGATCGTCACCCATCCCGTGCTCTACCAGCCGCTGCTGCGTGAGCGCCTGCCGAATGCGGGAGGCGCGTCGAAGCCGCTGGCGCTCGACGCCAACGGCGCGTCCATCGGCCGCGTCAAGGTCACCGACGGCGAAGTCGCATTCGCGCGCATGCGCGATCGCGTCGAGGGCCGCATCAGCGCCATCAACGCCGACGCGACCATCGGCCGCGACCGCAAGGTCAGCATCACCGGCACCGCGCGCGTCGGCGACCACCCGACCAAGTTCGACATCAAGGCGACCACGCCGGCGCCGCCGGCCGACCGGCCGACGATCCCGGTGGATTTCGCCATCGACATGCCCGACGTGCTGAAGTCCCAGCTCAATGGTCATGCCGAGATGCGAATGAACGGCGACGTCGTGATGATCAACGGCGTGAATGGCCGGCTCGGCGAC
This sequence comes from Bradyrhizobium amphicarpaeae, assembly GCF_002266435.3. Taxonomy (NCBI): domain Bacteria; kingdom Pseudomonadati; phylum Pseudomonadota; class Alphaproteobacteria; order Hyphomicrobiales; family Nitrobacteraceae; genus Bradyrhizobium; species Bradyrhizobium amphicarpaeae. The sequence goes on along the minus strand of NZ_CP029426.2, from coordinate 505,413 downwards.
GGCGCCTTCAATGGCTGGGCTTCCGTCGACATCGCCAGCAAGCCGCTGGTCAAGCTCGATCTCGACTTCCAGCGGCTGGCTGTACCGCTGGCGAAGACGCCGGAGGGCGCCTCCGGACAGCCCTGGAGCAATGCGCCGATCGACGTGTCCGGGCTCAACTATGTCGATGCGCAGGTGCGGATCTCCGCGAACGAGGCCGTGATCGGCGATGCCCGCATCGCGCCGCTGGCGCTCGATGCCAAGCTTGCCGGCGGCGTGCTGAAGGCCGGCACCGCCAATCTCGGCGCCTATGGCGGCCAGGTTTCGGGCGAGGTGATTTTGGACGCGACCACCGGCGCGCCGAGCTTTGCGATGCATTCCGATCTCGTCGGCGTGCGCGCATTGCCGCTGCTGCAGGGCCTCGCCGAATTCGACCGCATCGACGGCAAGCTGCAGGCCAAGCTCGCCTTGCGCAGCGCCGGCACCAGCCAGCGCGCGCTGATGGCGAACATGCAGGGCACGGCGTTCGTCAATTTCCAGGACGGCGCCATCCGCGGCATCAACGTCGCGCAAATGATCCGTTCGCTGACATCGGGCACGCTGTCCGGCTGGCAGGACAGCCAGAACGCCGGCCAGGAGCAGAGCACGGATCTGTCGCAGCTCTCGGCCTCCTTCCGCATCGACAAGGGCCAGGCGGTGACGACCGATCTCAATCTGATCGGACCGCTGGTCCGCGTCACCGGCGCCGGCACCATCGCCCTCGACACCAAGATGATGGGTTTTCGCGTCGAGCCGAAGCTGGTGATGACGACCGAAGGTCAGGGCCGCGCCAATGAGCCGGTTGGCTTCGGCATTCCCGTGATGATCCAGGGTCCCTGGTCGCAGCCGAAGATCTACCCCGACATGGCCGGCATGCTGGACAATCCGGATGCCGCCTATGCCAAGCTGCGCGAGATGGGCAAAGGGCTGTTCGGCCCCGACGGCGCCGGGCTCGGCAACATTCTGGGCAGTTTGGGCAATCTTGGCCTCGGCGGCACCACCGCGCCGAGCGGCGCCAATGCGGCCGGCAACGCCAATCCGCAGGCGCAGCAGCCGGGGCAGAACAATCTGCTCGGCGGCCCCTTGGGCGAGGCGATCGGCAATTTGATTCAGCAGGGGCTGTCCAATGGCGCGGGAAGCAGCACCGGCGCCGCGCCAGGCAGCGGCCGCAGCCGCAGCCTGCCGGCGACACCATCCACACCGGCACCGCAGGCCTCGCCCGCAGCTCCGGCCCTCGACGATCCGCCGGTGGCGCAGCAGGACAGTCAGCCAATGAACGACGTGCTGCGGCAACTTTTCAACCGGTGATGGGCGGATTCGCGGGCCTGGCTCCAAGGCCATCCGCTTACACCAGCCGCGCCGCTCAAGGCTTCCTCCGAACGGAGGAGGCCGCTTTCACTCCATCCCTTTTTACCGGCCACCGCGAGTAACCACGCCGGTTGCCCGGCGGCCCTTTGGCCCGAATTGTGATAGAAGGACCCCGCAGCGCCGGCGTCGATGGCGGCGCAAGAGGATCGGGATGGCAGGAGCGAACGACAAGACACGGTTTCTGCGCGAGGGCCTGTTCGCCAAATATGTCGTCTCCCTCGTCGGCCTCGTCGTGTTCGTGCTCGCCGTCAACGGCGCGATGGAGACCTGGATCTCCTACCGCGCCACCAGGACCCAGCTGACCGACGGCCTCGAGGACAAGGCGCAGGCCGCCGCCCGGCGGATCGAGCAGTCGATCTCCGAGCTCGATCGCCAGATCAGCTGGGTGACGCGGGCGAGCCAGGACACGCTCGAAAAGCGCCGCGCCGACTACGCCTCGCTGCTGCACCAGGTCTCGGTGGTCAACCAGCTGTTCCAGCTCAACGGCGAAGGCCGCGAGGTGCTGCGGGTCTCGCGCCAGTCGACCACGACCGGCAGCAACGCCGACCTCTCGCGCGACATGCGCTTCACCGATACGGTCGCCCGCGGCGTCAGCTATGCGCCGGCCTGGTTCGCCGACAGGACGCCGCTGATGTCGATCTCGGTGGCGCATTCCGGCTTCAATGCCGGCGTCACCGTGGCCGAGATCGATCTCGGCTTTCTCTCCGACTTCCTGTCCGACGCGCAGGTCGGCAAGGCCGCCTTTGCCTATGTCGTCGATCCCCGCGGCCGCGTGCTGGCGACGTCGTCGAAGGGGCCCGATGTCGGCAAGGATCTGTCGAAGCTGCCGCAGGTCGCGGCCGCGATCGCGCCCGGCCATGAGGGCGACAGTTCGGGCACCGACTTCAACGGCCAATCGGTGATGAGCGCCGCCAGCACGGTGCCGAAGCTCGGCTGGAGCGTGCTGTTCGAGCAGCCGACCACGCAGGCCCTGATGCCGATCCGCGACCAGCTGGTGCGCATCGCGCTGCTGATCGGCATGGGGCTGATGGTCGCAATTCTCGCCGGCACGCTGCTGGCACGCCGCATGATCATCCCGATCACGGCGCTGCGCGACGGCGCGCACAGGCTCGGCGAAGGCGATTTCAGCCACCGCATCGACGTGAAGACCTCGGACGAGCTGGAAGACCTCGCCAGCCAGTTCAACCGCATGGCAGGCCAGATCCAGGAGACCTATTCGGACCTGGAGACCAAGGTCGAGGAGCGCACGCGCGATCTGGCGCAGTCGATCAACGAGCTGAAGGTGCTGGAGGAAGTCGGCCGCGCCGTCGCCTCCTCGCTCGATCTCAACGCCGTGCTGCCGACGATCGCCGCGCGCGCGATCGAGATCACCCATGCCGACGCCGTGCTGATCTACGGCTTCGATGCCGAGACGCGCCGCTTCAACCTGGTCGAGGCCGGCGGCATCGATAAATCCGCCGACGGCGCCCACGTCACCATCGACGAAGGCGAGAACATCCTCAGCGATGCCGCGAGATGCGGCGAGCCGATCGCGCTTGCCGACATCGACCAGGCCGGCGAGCAGCCGTTGCGCGAGGTCGCGATCGCGGCCGGCTTCCACTCGGTGCTGGTCGTGCCGCTGGTCGACCAACAGGGCACGCTCGGCGCGCTGGTCGTGCTGCGTCGCGCGAGCGGCGAGTTCGCCGCCAGCATCATCGGCCTGATGCGCACCTTCGCCAACCAGGCCGTGCTGGCGATGCGCAATGCGCGACTGTTCACCGAGGTCGACCACAAGAGCCACGCACTGGAGACCGCGAACGAGACCGTGCGCGCCCAGGCCGACAAGCTGCGGATGCAGACCGAGCAACTCAAGGACTGGAACAAGTCGCTGGAGGAGCGCGTCAAGACCCAGCTCGGCGAGATCGAGCGCATCCGCAAGCTGGAGCGTTTCCTGGCGCCGCAGGTGGCGCAGCTGATCGCGTCCTCCGACAGCCCGGAAGGCCTGCTCACCAGCCAGCGCCGCGAGGTGACGGTGGTGTTCTGCGATCTGCGCGGCTTCACCGCGTTCACGGAAGCGACCGAGCCGGAAGAGGCGATGAACGTGCTGCGCGAATATCACGCCGCGCTCGGCAAGCTGATCTTCAAATACGAGGGCACGCTCGACAAATATGCCGGCGACGGCGTGATGATCCTGTTTAACGCGCCGATCCAGTTCGAGGACCACACCCAGCGCGCCGTGAAGATGGCCGTGGAGATGCGCGACACGATCGGCCCCCTGACCGAGCGCTGGCGCAACCGCGGGCACAGCCTCGGCTTCGGCATCGGCATCGCGGTCGGCTATGCCACGCTCGGCCAGGTCGGCTTCGAGCAGCGGCTGGAATATGCCGCGATCGGCAGCGTCACCAACCTCGCCTCGCGGCTGTGCGGCGAGGCCAAGCCGAACCAGATCGTGGTCAGCCGCCGCGTCTACGGCATCGTCGAACAATGGGTCGAAGCCCAGCCGCTCGACGATCTCCAGCTCAAGGGTTTCAATCACCCGGTTCTGGCGATGGAAATTTTGAACTGGCGCGAGGAAGTCGAGAACGTCGTGGATGCGTCGGTGGCGCGACGAAGGGGGTGACAATCGCGGCGTCCCCGATGGCCCGATCGTCATTGCGAGGAGTGAAGCGACGAAGCAATCCAGAAGCGCGACGTCGAAGAATCTGGATTGCTTCGCTTCGCTCGCAATGACGGCTTCAAGACAGCAGGCAAACAGCAAATCGCGATCCCGCGGCGGATTGCGCCCGGGTTTTGCTTGGGTTTTGCGGCCCTTCGAAATGGAAGGGCGCAGGGAAGGCCGGGCACCGGCTGGCACCCGCAAGACCCCTGTGCGTGAGTGCGTGATAGTCGCTCACAGGGGAGAAACAGGTGCGACCGGATGCCCGGCCTTCCCTGCGCGATGGTTGAAACGGCTTATGTCGCGCTCTCGCCGGTGAGACGATTTCCCGTTGCCACCGTCGCCTTGCAGCTGTCATCGGATGCGCCGTCCGGTCGGACGATCGCACCACTGCAAAACTTGACGCCGGAATGTCGGGCGTCACGACCACACGATTTTGCCGTACGCGAGGCAGCACCGTCGTACACGCGCCCGCTGATCGCTCACGGGAACCCGCCCTGCGACCGCATCTGGCGCCGACGCTGCCCGCGTCCACCGCCCCTCACCCCACGAACCCTGACGATCGCGATCCGTCCCTTACCGGGGGGTGAGTTGGGGTGGAGCATAGGGTGTGTCGCGGTTCGGGTAAATAGAAATTTTGGATTATTGGAATATAATGAGCTGATCACACCCTGAAACCGTCGAAACAACCCCATGCAAAGTAGACGGCGGTTGTCGGATCAATGGGTTACGGGGCCAAGCCGGGCTTGAAAAGGCACTTGCCGAAGCCAGAATTCAGCGCGGCGGGTTTCCGCGCGGACGGTCGTCGCAATCCATGGTCTCGACAGCAATCCCGCTTCCACCGAAAAGGGTGATTTCGATGTCATCACCTTCCTTGAGCCCAAGCTTGTCGATCAGTTCCTGGGTAAGAACTACACCCAGATCGTCATTCCATTTGAAAACCTTCATCGCCGCCTCCACTGGGGCAGGTCTATGGTAGCGGCGAGTGCTATTTCTCTGCATCGAGGCGCTCGATGTCTCCCTTGAGGAGAGTATTCACGAGGTCGTTCAGCGAGGTGCCTTGAGTCTCGGCGAGATCCGAGAGGTAGGTCAAAACCTCGGGTTCCAAGTGAACCGGCGGCACAAGGCGAGCGCCTTTCCGGAAGAACTTGCCGCGCGTGGCGGTCGAGAAATCGTATTCGTCCTTCATCGGATCACCGATCAACCTTCATAAGACCTGATCTCGCGGCGGCTCGGGTAGCGTGCCGAGATGATGCGGATCGCGGCCCGGTCCGCCGCCGGTTCGACATAGGTATGAACGACAAGAAGCAAGGTACCTGCCGAGTTCCGGCCCATGGTAACCCATCGCTCCTCCCCTTCGCCAGACTCATTGTCGAGTAGCGACAGGGCCAGCGGGTCGCTGAACACGCCCATGGCCGCGTCGAACGCGACCCCATGCTTGCTCCGATTGCTCTCCGCCTTGATCGGGTCCCAATCGAACTCGAACTGCATGGTCAGAGCTGCCTGGAGAGGACGGGATGTTGGAGGCCGCGAAGAGAATGTAAATCGCTGCCTCGCTGAACGTAGCAATAGGCCTTTCCGCAACAACTTCCAAGCAGTCCCCGATCGTCCTGCCCATACCGCGCGATCTACCGGCTGCGAGATGCGGGATATCGAACAACTCGCCTTGGCCAAACCTCTCCCTATGTTAAGTGTCCGGCCGTTCGCGGGAACGACGGGCGAAAATGAAGGACGGCGTTGCTAATAATCCCCCCGAACCCCATCCTTGCCGGCCGCGACTAACCCTCACCTCAACGCCGAGACATTCTTGTTTGGAGACCACCCGTGGCGTTTGCCTTGCCTTCGCGTGCTTATGATCTGCAGATGCTGGGGCGGCCTGTCGACCGCGCGCGCGACCAGGGTTGGGTCTATGGGCTGCCGCCGGGCATCTCAAGCGCGCAATGGCCGCTCGACCCCGTCACCGGCTATCCCTTGATGCACGGCTTCACGCTGCTGCTGCCGGAGGACTATCGCGTGCATGGTGCGGACATCGTCGCATTGTCGTTCTTTGCCACCGCGCCCGATCACAATGACGGCGGCGCGCCTGACGATCCTGAAGTGCGCGAGGCCGTGCTGGCGCGCGGCTCGCATCCGCGTCTCGCGCGGATGACCGACATTCTGGACTACGGATATGCCGCGCTGCTGCTGACCCGCGCCGAATATGACGGTCCGTTCGCGACGCCGCCGGCGCCCCTTGCGTTGTCGACGGCGGAGCGGCCGCGCTGGCTCGATGTCGGCGGCGCCTGCGCCTTCTTCGAGGCCGCGCCGCCTTACGCCAAGAAGATGCTGGGCGGATCGCCGCGTTCCGATCTCGGCGAGTCCCGCGCCATCGCGATCGCACCGCGCGCCTGTGATCCCAACGCCGGCAAGGGTCCGCAAGACGAGCACACGCACGGCAACCCGCCGACCGGCTATCAGCCCTATTACTATTATGAAGGCGGCAAGCCGGGCCGCGACAATTTCCGCCTGCATGACTGGAGCAACGACCACGCGCCCAACCATCTCGGCGGCACCATGCGGCCGTGCCAGGCGGTGCCGGAGATGAGCCCGTTCTACGTTGAGTTCGAGGAATATTTCGGCGGTTATAATTTCGGCGGCGGCAATGCGCAGCTCGACTTCAAGGAGATGAAATTCGACTGGGCGTGCGGATGAGGCGGTGGCGGCGCTGATTGCGCCGTCATTGCGAAAAGTATTGTGGCTGCGGCGCTCGGATGCCATCGCGGCGAGCGTGCGGCGAACGCCCGCGCTCAACCAGAGCTACAAAAAATCGATTTTCGATTTTCTGTTGACCTCGGAACGCGTGCTTGCAATCATCGCCCCATGGGTCCGCTTCAGTTCGATATGTCCGGGAGCCCGGGCGATGGTCCGCGCAGCCTGACATCGGCGCTGCACGAGCGGCTGCGCGCCGATATCCTGGCGGCGCGGCTGCTGCCGGCGCAGAAGCTGCATATCGCGGGCCTCGCCAAGCAGTTCTCGGTGAGCCTTGCCGCGGTGCGCGAAGCGCTGTCGCGGCTGGTCGCCGACGGGCTGGTGCAGGCCTCGGACCAGCGCGGCTTTCGCGTCAGCCCGGTGTCGCTGGCCGACCTCGCCGACGTGACACAGACCCGGATCGACATCGAAGGGCTTGCGCTGCGGCGTTCGATCGAGCGCGGCGACGAGGCCTGGCTCGCATCGGTGACATCGACCTGGGCGGCCCTGAAGGCCGTGCCCTATCACTATCCCGACGATCCGACCGTGCATTATGAGGAATGGGTGATCCGTCACCGCATCTTCCACCGTGCGCTGGTCAATGCCTGCGGCTCGCCATGGCTGCTCGGCTTCCGCGACGTCTTGCACGAGCAGAGCGAGCGCTATCGCCGCCTCTCGATCCGCCGCGAGCCCGGCGTCAAGCCGCGCGACGTCGAGGCCGAGCACGAGGCGATCGTCGCCGCCGTGACGACGCGCGACGCGGATGCGGCAGTTCGCGCGTTGTCAAAACATTTCGGCACCACCAAGGAGTTCGTCGAGCTCGCCGCCTCGCGCATTGCGGAGGTGAGCCGCACGATTTGACGATCCGGAACAATCCGGCACGCAAAAAAACAGAAACCGGGAGAGAACAATGAAGATCAATCGCCGCCATGCGTTCCTGTCGCTGGTTGCCGCCGCCATGTTGGCCGGCCCCGCGAACGCCGCCGACACCATCCGCGTCGGCCTGCCCACCAAGACCTATTGGCCGACGACGATCGCCGAGACGGCGGTGCGCCAGAAGCTGTTCGAGAAGGAAGGCATCCAGGCCGAGCTGACGATCTATCGCAGCGGCGCCGAGACCTTCGAAGGCATGGCCGCGGGCGCGGCCGACATCATCCTCGATCCGCCGTCGCTGGTCTCCGCCGGACGCAAGAAGGGCGTGATGTCGCGCATCGTCGCCAACGCCGCGATGGGCAATTTCGGCTGGCAGCTGATGGTGCCGGCGAAATCCACGCTCGAGGTCAAGGATCTCAACGGCAAGAAGGTGGCGATCACCGCGGCCGGCTCCGGCTCGGACCTGCTGGCGCTGTGGACCATCCAGGACAAGAAGATCGATTTCACGCGCGTGCCCGTCGGCGGTGGCGGCCTGGTGCCCAATCTGCTCGCAGGCAACGTCGAGGCGGCCGTGGTCTATTCGCCGCTGAGCTTCCAGATCTCGAAATCCGGCGAGGCCAAGAGCATCCTCGACTATTCGACCGCGGTGCCGCCGAACCTCACCGCGGGCTGGATCGTGCTCGACAAGCTCGCGGACTCGAAACCCCAGCTGGTGCAGAAGGCCGTGAATGCTCTCTACGGCGCGGTCGCGTTCATGCGCGCCAACCGCGACGTCACCGTCAAGCTGATCGCCGAGCTCTACGAAATGCCGCCGGAGATCGCGGCCCTCGAATACGACAACACCATCATGAAGCTCGAGACCAGCGGCGACATGGGCGCGGCCAATGTGAGCGCCGCCGTGCAGCTCTCGCTCGATCTCGCCAAGCTCGGCGGGCTCAAGGACATCGTGCCGGCCGAGGACGTGATCTCGACCAAGTTCAAGCCCGTCCCGACCAAGTAAGCCGCGATGCCGAGCACGCTTCTCATCAACCTTGCGCGGATCGCGATCATCGTCGCGGTCCTGGCGCTGTGGGAGGTGCTGTCGCGCACCGGCATCGTCAATCCGCGTCTGCTGCCGTCGGCGTCCGACACGTTCGCCACGCTCGGCGATCTCCTGCAGCGCGCGGCCGTGCAGAAGGACCTGATGGTGACCGCGACCGAGGTGCTGGCCGCGTTCGCGCTTGCCGTTCCGTTCGGCGCGCTGATCGGCTTCCTGGTCGCGGAGAACCGCTATTTCGCCGACGTCGCGAAGCCGCTGCTGTTCTTCGCCTTCAGCATCCCGAAATCGATCTTCCTGCCGATGTTCATCCTGGTGTTCGGGGTCGGCTTCGCCCAGAAGGTCGGCTTCGGCTTCTTCTCCACGATCTTCATCGTGATCATGTCGACCACGACGGCGGTGGAATCGGTCAAGGTCGAGCATCTGACGGTGGCGCGCTCCTATGGCGCCACGCGGATGCAGACCGCGTTCCGGGTCTATCTGCCGAGCATGCTGCCGGTGCTGCTGGAGGCGTTGCGGATCTCCATGATCTTCAACCTCACCGGCGTGATCCTCGCCGAGATGTACGCCTCGCGCGACGGCATCGGCCACCAGATCGCGACCTGGGGCGAGAATTTCCAGATGAAGCAGCTCCTCGCCGGCGTCGTGATGGTCGCCGCGATCGCCATGACCTTCAACGAATTAGTCAGATGGGTGGAAACGCGATGCAGCCATTGGCGAACGTGACCCAATTGAAGCCCGCCGCGCGCGCCGGCGCGATCGAGGTGAAGAATGTCGGCCAGGTGTTCAGGACGAGGTCGCAGGACGTCGTCGCGCTGGAAGACGTCTCGCTCGAGGTCAAGCCCGGCCGCTTCGTCGTGCTGGTCGGCCCCTCCGGCTGCGGCAAGTCCACGCTTCTGATGATGATGGCGGGCCTGCGCCAGCAGACCGCGGGCACCATCACCATCAGCGGCGCGCCGATCCTGCAGCCCGATCCCGACCGGGTCGGCGTGGTGTTCCAGGAGGCGAGCCTGTTTCCCTGGCTGACGGCCGAGGACAATGTCGAGTTTCCGCTGGCGCTGCGCGGCGTGCCGAAGGCCGAGCGCCGCGCCAAGGCGCAGGATGCGCTCAAGCTGGTCGGGCTCGATGGCTTCGGCAGGCGCCATCCACACGAGCTCTCGGGCGGCATGAAGCAGCGCGTCTCGATCGCGCGCGGGCTGGTGCAGGATCCGCCGGTGCTGCTGATGGACGAGCCGTTCGCGGCGCTCGACGAGCAGACCCGCATGACCATGGGCGACGAGCTGCTGCGGATCTGGGCGGCGACCGGCAAGACCGTCGTGTTCGTCACGCACAGCCTCACCGAAGCCGTCTATCTCGCCGACGAGGTCATCGTGATGTCGGCGCGGCCCGGCCGCATCGTCGACCATCTCCAGGTCCAGCTGCCTCGGCCGCGTACCTACGAGATGCTGAGCGGCGATGCGTTCGGATCCTTGCGCGATCGCATCTGGCGTCACATCCGCAAATCGGCGTGAGACGATCATGAGCGCCAGGATAAGTGCGAAGACGCTGCGCTACCTGATCGTGATCGGGCTGATCGCGTTGTGGGAGGGGCTGCCCCGCGCCGGGCTGATCCCCGAGCTGTTCCTGCCCTCGCTGTCGTCCACGCTGGTGGCCGGATGGACCGACGCGGGTGAATATGGCCATGCGCTGGCGGTCACGCTGTATGAGGTCGTGGTTTCCATGGCGTTCGCCTGCGGCGGCGGCATCCTGCTGGGCGCCATCGTCGGCAGCCTGCCGCGCCCGCGCATCCTGATCATGCCGATGGTGTCGAGCCTCTACGCGGTGCCGCTGGTGATCCTCTATCCCGTCTTCACCGTGTGGCTCGGCATCGGCTCGGAGTCGAAGATCGCGTTCGCCTCGATCTACGGCTTCCTGCCGACGATGCTCGCGACCGCCGCCGGCATCCAGACCATCGACCCGCAGCTGCTGCTCGCGGCCCGCAGCATGGGCGCGACGCTGAGCCAGCGGCTGGTCCGCGTCATCATCCCCGCGGCGATCCCGACGGTGCTGTCGGGCCTGCGCGTCGGCGGCGCGCTCGTCATCGTCGGCGTGGTGGTCTCGGAGATGCTGATCTCCTCGGCCGGCATCGGCTATCTCATTTCGCGCTACCGCACCATCCTCGACAGCCCGCACGTGTTCGCGGGCGTGCTGCTCGTGCTGTTCCTCGCCATCGGATTCAACGCCGTGATCCGCTGGATCGAGCGCAAGGCGGCGATCTGGCAGACCGGCACCCGCGCCGGGCAGGCCAACGACGACGCCGCCGTCGGCGCGTTGCAGCCGGCGACCTGAGGTTCGAACGCGTGTACGACCTGACCCTGACATTCGACAACGGCCCCGATCCCGATGTGACGCCACGCGTGCTCGATATCCTGGCCGAACGCGGCATCAAGACCACCTTCTTCGTCATCGGCGAGAAGCTTGCCGATCCCGAACGGCGCAAGCTCGCGGAGCGCGCGCATGGCGAGGGGCACTGGATCGGCAATCACACGTTCACGCACAGCATTCCGCTCGGCGAGCAGACCGGACGCGACACCGCAGAGCGTGAGATCGGCCGCACGCAGGAGGCGATCGGCGACCTCGCGCATCCCAATCGCTGGTTCCGGCCGTTCGGCGGCGGCGGCAATCTGGACCAGCGGCTGCTCAAGCCGTCGGTGGTCGACCATCTCACCCGCAACAAGCACAGCTGCGTGTTGTGGAATTCGATTCCGCGCGACTGGGCCGACCCCGACGGCTGGACGGCACGCGCGCTCGATCAATGCAGCGGGCAGAACTGGACGCTGATGGTGCTGCACGATCTGCCGACCGGCGCGATGGCGCACCTCGATCGCTTTCTCGACCGCGCAGAGGCCGCCGGCGCGCGCTTCCGCCAGGACTTCCCGCCTCCTTGCGTTCCCATCCGCAACGGCGAGATCGCGCTTCCCATCAACGATTACGTTTCCTCCATCGAAGAGAGTGTTTGACCCATGAAAGTCGCAAGCTTCACCATCGCAGGCGCCGCGAGCTACGGCATCGTCACCGACAAGGGTGTCATCGATGCCGGCAAGCGCCTGAAGGCCACTCCGACGCTGAAGGCGCTGCTGGCGAAGGGCTCGCTCGACGAGTTGAAGAAGCTCGCCGGCGAGACGCCGGATTACAAGCTCGCGGACGTCGCACTGCTGCCGACCGTGCCCGATCCCGACAAGATCTTCTGCATCGGCGTCAACTACGCCACGCATCTGGCCGAGAGCGGCCATCCGACGCCGGCGCATCCGATGATCTTCACCCGCTTCGCCAACAGCCAGGTCGGTCATGGCCAGCCGATGATCCGGCCGCTGGAATCCGAGCGTTTCGACTACGAAGGCGAAATGGCCGTCATCATCGGCAAGGCCGGCCGCCGCATCTCGCGTGAAGCCGCGCTCGGCCATGTCGCGGGCTATGCCTGTTACAATGACGGCAGCATCCGCGACTGGCAGCGCCACACCTCGCAATTCGCGCCGGGCAAGAACTTTGCCGGCACCGGCGGCTTCGGGCCATGGATGGTCACGACCGACGAGCTGACCGACGTCACCAGGCAGACGCTGATCACCCGGCTCAACGGCCAGGAGGTGCAGAGGGCGCCGATCTCCGATCTCGTCTTCGACGTGCCCGCTTTGATCGCCTATTGCTCGACCTTCACCGAGCTGGTGCCCGGCGACGTGATCGTGACGGGCACGACCGGTGGCGTCGGCGCCTATCGCACGCCGCCGCTGTGGATGAAGGGCGGCGACACCGTCGAGATCGAGATCTCCGGCATCGGCATCCTCAGCAATCCCGTCAAGGACGAGGGTTCGGTCGCGGCAACGCGCGCGGCCTGAACCGTCGCGCTCGACAACAATAAGAAGGAGACCCCCATGCCCATGCCAACGCACATCCTGCCGACCACCGTGGTCGGCAGCTATCCGCAGCCGGAATGGCTGGTGAATCGCGCCATGCTGTCGAAGGTGGTGCCGCGCACCCGCCTGCACGACATGTGGCGGCTGCCGGCGGAGCATCTGGAGGAAGCCCAGGACGATGCCACCATCGTCGCGATCCGCGACATGGAGCGCGCCGGCATCGACATCGTCACCGACGGCGAGATCCGCCGCGAGAGCTACTCCAACCGTTTCGCCACCGCGCTCGACGGTATCGACGGCGACAATCCCGCGATGATCGTGGCGCGCACCGGCAACACCCAGACGCCGGTGCCGCGCGTCGTCGGCCCGATCAAACGCAAGGGGGCGGTCGAGCTGCACGACATGCAGTTCCTGCGCAAGAACACCGATCGCGCGGCGAAGATCACCCTGCCCGGCCCGTTCACGATGAGCCAGCAGGCCAAGAACGAATTCTACAAGGACGAGGAAGAGCTCGCGATGGCGCTGGCCGAGGCCGTCAATGCCGAGGCGCTCGATTTGCAAAAGGCCGGCGCCGACGTGATCCAGCTCGACGAGCCCTGGGTGCGCAACAATCCGGAGCTTGCCAAGCGCTACGCGGTCAAGGCGATCAACCGCGCGCTGCAGGGAATCACGGTGCCGACCGTGGTGCATCTCTGTTTCGGCTATGCCGCCGTCGTGCCGGGCTCGAACAAGCCGGCCGGCTATTCCTTCCTGGCCGAACTCGACGACACCATCGCCGACCAGATCTCGATCGAGGCGGCGCAGCCGAAGCTCGACCTCGGCGTGCTCAAGGATCTCTCGTCGAAGAAGATCATGCTCGGCGTGCTCGATCTCGCCGACCCCGCAATCGAGAGCGTCGAAACCGTTGCCGAGCGCATCCGCAACGGTCTGAAATATGTCTCCCCGGACCGTCTGGTTCCGGCGCCGGATTGCGGCATGAAATATATGCCGCGCGCGACCGCGTTCGGAAAGCTGAAGGCGATGTGCGACGCCGCGGCGATGGTCAGGCGGGAGATCGGCTGACGGCTTTCAGATGAGGTGTCGTTGCGGTCGCGCCTCACGCGCCCCGCTTCGGCCCGATGGCTTCGAAACCGGCCTTCTGCTCGTCGGTGAGATCCGCCTCGAAATCGTCGAGCGCATCGGCGACGCCGTTCACGGCCTGCAGCATCGTCTGCAGCCGCGCTTTCACGGCGGTGAGGCGGGCCTGCGGCGTCTCCGGCGTCTGTGACGGGCAGGCGCTGAGCGTCTGCATGGTGCGCAGGGCGGTGTCCTGAAGCACCTCGAAGCGGGCGCGGGCGGTGTCGTCGAGGCGGAGCGTGGTGGCGATGTCGTTCGCCGGCCATTGCTGCTGCACCAGCTGCTCGTATTGACGCTGCAGCTTCTCGTCATAGCGTGGATCGCTGTCGGGATCGCAGGCGCGCGAGGCTTTCGCATCCTTGCGCTGCACGGCCGCGAGCGCGGCGCGGCGGCTTTGGCCCAGCGCTTCGAATTTCGCCTTCTGATCGTCGTCGAGCAGACCTGTGAATTTCGCCAGCGGCGGCGCGACCGCGTCGATGGCCTTGATCATGGCCTCGAGCCGCTCCCGCATCAGGCCGAGGCGGTCCGCGGCCGTGGCGGGGGCCTGTGCCGGACAAGCCGCGCGGATGCTGTCGCGTGCGGCATTCCAGGCCGATGCGAGCTCGTCGAGCGCGGTGCGCTGCAGCTCGTTCGGTGCGACCGCCTCTGCGATGCGTTCGACGGGCAGGCCGCCGGTGTCGCTGGCCTCGCACAGTGTCTCGGCGGCCGGGACGCGCCGGCCGCGGCGGCCTTGCGATGCCGTGTAGGCCGCGAGCTCGGTCGCCGCATAGGGCGCGAAGAGCGCGGCATAGATATCGCCATAGCCGTAGAGCGAGAGGCTGGTCGCATCGCCGAGGACGACGGCGTTGGTGAGGTCGTCATGTGCGAACGGCCAGAACACCGGGCCAACCCAGCCGTAGCTGCCATCCGGATGACGCCACCAGCCTTGCGGGCGGCGGCCGCCGTGCCAGCCCGCAAGCGCGGCTTGCGCCGTGAGCGCCGCACGCAGAACGTAGGGGTTGGCGGGTTGGCCGCGCTCGGCGCCGCGCGGATCCTGTGATCTCAACGCGGCGGAGCGGTATCGGCTGCCCCGCACCGCCATGCGGGAATGGCGCAGGCGCGACATGCCGAGCATATGGCCGACGGCGAAACGCGCAACGCCGAGCGGACCGCCGCGGAAGCCGAACTGCGCTTCGGCCTTCACCGGCAGCAGCACGGTTGCGATCATGATGGCCGCGCCGGCCAGCGCCAGTTTCGTGCGTCCCGACATGACCGCAGACCTGACCAATTCGGCCTCCTCCCGGCTGCCCCGCATGCAATACGTCGCAGCCGGGATGACGCGCCGGGGAACCAAATGTTCCTTGGAGGCACAGGGCAAAGCGTCGCGGGCGATGGCTTATCCAGGTCTGCGCAATGATGCTCGGCGGTGACCTGAGCGCACGCCTCGTCCTTCGAGACCGCTGCGCGGTCTCCTCAGGATGAGGCTCAGCAGCATCGGAGCTTGTTGAACCGGGTGCCACACACTCGGTCCTCATCCTGAGGGCCCGCCGGAAGGCGGGCGTCTCGAAGGAGGGCTGCAGGCGAAATCGTGAGCGATCGTCCCGCGCTTGCGGGAAACGAGAGAGGACAGCTCGCCCTCACTCCGCCTTTTGCGGCATCACGAAGGTCTGGCCGGGATAGATCAGATTGGGGTTGTGGATCTTGTCGCGGTTGGCCTTGAAGATCACGGCGTAGCGGGCGCCGTCGCCATAGGCGAGGCGGCTGAGCGCCCACAGGCTGTCGCCGCGGGAGATCACCCGGCTGCCTGGCTCCACCGGCGCGGCGTTGAGGATTTCCGCGGGCGAGGCGGATGCAATCGTCGTCGCCGCCGGTGCCCGCGCCATGACCCGGGGTTTCGGCGCGCCGACCAGCCTCGGCCGGGCCGCGGACCTGTCGGATGCCGAGGCGAGATGCGACGGCAGGGACGCCACGACGTCCGATTTGTCGTCCGGCTTCTCGGCCTGCCTGGTCTCTTGCTTCGCCACCTGTGCCGGGCGCGGGGGCGGCGGCGCCGCCTCGGCGATGGTCACCGGCATGGTGCGGCTGGACGTCGTCACCGTGCCATCCGGCGCCTTGGCGCGGAGTGTCAATTCATAGGAACCGGCGGGAAGCTGCGGCGGGGTCATCACGAACTGACCCGAGGCGTCGGCAGTCACCGTGTCGAGCGGCTTGCCGTCGCGCAGCAGCTCGATCTTGGCCCCCGGCACGGCACGGCCCGCAATGACCGCCGCCTCGCCGTGATCGTCGACGCGGGCGACGTCGAAACGGGGGCCGGTGTCAGCGACCGCCGCCGGCGGATTGGCGGGCGCGAGGTCTGGCAGCGCCGCGGCCTGCTTCTGGATCTCGGCCAGCGCAGCGGCCTTCGGCTCGGGCGCCGGCGCTGCGGCTGGAGCTGCGGGCGTGGTGGCGGCAAGCTTCGGCTGATCCGGCTTGGGCTGATCCGGCTTGGACAGATTCGACTTGGGCTCCTCCGACTTGGACTCGGGCTTGAGGTCGGCCTTGGCCTGAACCTTGGCTTCGACCTTGGTTTCGCCCTTGGGTTCGACCTTGGCCACCGCTTTGGGCTCGACCTTGGGCTCTGGCTTGGCGGCAATATCGGTGCTGGTCCCGCCCGGCAGCAGGCGTCGCAGCTCGGTCGGACCGATCACCAGCACCGTGCCGACCAGTGCGAGCAGGCAAAGAGCAATGAAGGCCTTGGATACGGTCATCATCGGAAAAGAACCTTGGGTGGCAAATCAACCGAGGGCGGCAAGGTGCGCCGATTTGGCTGCGGCAGCAAGACGGTCGATGGGATGATAGCCCCGCCCCGGCGCCTATCAAGGATGAACCGGCACCCCCCTGCCGGCGTCAAATCATTCGAGGCCGCATCGCTGCATTCTTCAAGGAATTTCCTGTGATCCCCTTTCGCCGTCCTGCCGCGTGGCTGGCACTTGCCTTGACGCTCGCCGCCGCCCCTGCTCTCGCTGCCTCCGGCCCGCCGCCCGGCTTCGTCCTTTCCGACAATTCCGAGCTCGCCTTCACCTCGCCCGACGGTGCGACCAGGCTCGAGCAGTACATCAAGGACAGCGAAGACCTCTTCGACGTCAAATGGCAGGTCTGGGCGCGACGCGGCGAGCAGATGACGGAGTTGAAGCCCGAGCAGGGCTATCCGGCCGGCTTTCGCTTCACCAGCGACTCGCAATGGCTGGTGCGGATGCAGAAGACCGGCTCCGGCGAGCAGGATCTGTTTCTCTACCATGTCGAGAACGGCGCCTTCGTCAGCGCGACGAAGCGATCACTCAGCGATCTCGCCTGGTCCTATTTCCACAGCCGTCCCGACACCGGGAACATGAAGCTCGACTACCACATCTCGGCCAATCTGATGAAAGGCACCGAAACCGCCTATCGATGGCTCGGCGTCGACTGGCCGGACAACCGCTATTTGCTGATCTCGTTGTCGGGCGAAATGGACAAGCATCCGAAGAACATCGCCGTGAAGGGGCTGGCCGACTGGAAATGCCGCTATGACCTCAAGACCGGTACCTTCGACGTGCCCAAGATGTTCGCCAAGGGCAACGCGGAAGCGCTGAACTGGCAGATCAAACGGTGAAAACTGTGCCGCGATCGTCATGCCCGGGATGAAGCCCGTCCGTGACGCTGCGGCGACTTTGGTGGGCCCAACACAACTCCGCGCTGGAACCAAACCCTTGATTCCACTCCTATTCATCCTTTCCTAACCTTCGATGGTAACGGGGTCTTGTCGGTTTTGCCGTACCTTGCATCCCACGGGAGGGCTGCATGGGCACATCGATCCGATGGACCGCGCGCATGCGCGCGTTGCTCCGTCGCTGGCGGGGAGCGCCACTGACATGGCTGATCGTCGGCGGCTTCGTGCTGATGGCCGCGACCGCCATCGGCACCGCGCTCACTGTCGACCGCTTCCGGCAGAACGCGATCGAGAGCGGCCGCGACAGCCTTGAAAGCTCCGTGCGCCTGCTGGCCCGGCATTTCGACCGCGAGTTCGAGGATTTCGCGGTGCTGCAGAAGAGCATCATCGCCGAGCTCGAGAGCCGCGGCATCGAATCCGCCGACATCTTCCGCAGCGAGATGGGCACGCTGGCGATGCACGAGGTCATGCGTGCAAAAGCAAGCGGCTGGTCCGACGTCGCCGGCGCCAATCTGTTCGATTCCAGCGGCATGCTGATCAACTCGTCGCGCCGCTGGCCGGTCGCCGATATCTCGGTCGCCGACCGCGGCTATTTCAATCGGCTCAAGAACGATCCGGTTGTGCAGGAGGACGTGGAGGTCGTGCCCGGGCGGTTCGGCGGCGGACCGGCGATCGTGTTCGCCCGGCGCGTGTCCGGCCCGCATGGCGAGTTCCTTGGACTGGTCTCCCGCGCGATCACGCCCGACCAACTCGAGTCCTTCTTTGCCTCGACCGGACTCGGCGAGGACTCCTCGATCGCGATGCACCACCAGAATGGCCAATTGCTGGCGCGCGTTCCGCGCGTCGATGCAATGATCGGCCAGAACTTCCGCAAGGGCACGCCGGAGCAGATGGCGGTGTTCGACCGCACCTTCGTCACGATGCAGCTTGCAAGTCCGATGGACGGCAAGGACCGCATCGTCGCCTCGCGCATGTTGACCGGCGAGCCGCTGGTCGTGGTCGCGACCAAATCGCTCGATGCGACGCTCGCCACATGGCATACGCAGACGAAATTCTTCGTCACCATCGCCGTGCTGTCGATCAGCCTGCTGGTGCTGACGCTGTTCCTGGTCTTCCGCCAGGTGACGCACCGGCTCTCGCTGGAGAAGCAGCGGCTCGACACCGCGATGAACACGATGACGCAAGGGCTGCTGATGTTCGACCAGGACGAGCGGCTGATCGTCTGCAACAGCCGCTACATCGAGATGTACGGCTTGTCCCCCGAAGTGGTGAAGCCCGGCGCCGATTTCCGCGACGTGATCCGGCATCGCCGCGACACCGGTTCGTTCCACGGCGACGTCGAGAGCTATTGCGACGACATCCTGAGCAACGCCGGCCGGACCCAGAGCGCGATCGTCGAAACGGCTGATGGCCGGCTGATCGAGATCAAGAACCAACCCGGCGCCGCCGGCGGCTGGCTCGCGACCCATGACGACGTCACCGCACGCATCCGCGCCGACGAGCGCATCGCCCATTTGGCGCATTACGACGCGCTGACCGACCTGCCCAACCGCGTGCTGCTGCGCGGCCATCTGGAGCGGCGCGTCGCCGAGCTCGGCCAGGGCAAGCCGTTCGCCATCCTCTATATCGACGTCGACGAGTTCAAGGGCGTCAACGACTCGCTCGGACACGAGGTTGGCGACGAGCTGCTCCGCCAGGTGGCGAACCGCCTCCGCGCCTGCGTTTCCGGCAACGACCTCGTCGCGCGGCTCGGCGGCGACGAGTTTGCGATCGTGAAGGCCGAGACCCGCGATCCCGCCGAGCTATCGGTGCTGGCGGAAAATATCCTCAAGGCGTTGCGTGCGCCGGTGGATTGCAGGGGCCAGGACATCCCGACCGATGCCAGCATCGGCATCGCGATCGCGCCCGATCACGGCGACAATCTCGACGATTTGCTCAAGCGCGCCGATCTCGCGATGTATGCGGCGAAGTCGGAGGGCCGTCGCACCTACCGCATCTTCACGCCCGAATACGACGCCAAAGCGAGGCTGCGCCGCCAGCTGGAGCTCGATCTGCGCCAGGCGCTGGCCCGCGGCGAGTTCGAGGTGCATTACCAGCCGCTGGTCGATCTCGCGGCCAATGTCGTGACCGGCTGCGAAGCGCTGCTGCGCTGGCGCCATCCCGAGCGCGGCATGGTCTCGCCGGCGGAGTTCATTCCGGTGGCGGAAGACACCGGAATGATCGCAGAGATCGGCGAATGGGTCTTGAGGCAGGCCTGCCTGGAGGCCGCCTCCTGGCCCGGCCAGATTCACGTCGCCGTCAACGTCTCACCGGTGCAGTTCCGCTCGCGGACGCTGGCGCTCAAGGTCGCCGCCGCGCTCGCAGAGTCGGGGCTTGCACCCGGGCGGCTCGAGCTCGAGATCACCGAGACCGTGCTGATCCGCGACGACGAGGAGGCGCTGACGATCCTGCAGCAATTGCGCGAGCTCGGCGTGCGCATCGCGCTCGACGATTTCGGCACCGGCTATTCCTCGCTGAGCTATCTGCACCGCTTCCCGTTCGACAAGATCAAGATCGACCGCAGCTTCATCAGCGACATCGGCGAGCCCGAGGATTCCTCCCCGATCGTGCAGGCCGTGGTGCAGATGGCCGCCGCGCGCCACATGGCGACGACCGCCGAAGGCGTCGAGACCGAGGCCCAGCGCGAGGTGCTGCGAAAGCTCGGCTGCAGCCAGATGCAAGGCTGGCTGTTCAGCCCGGCGGTGCCGGCGGCGAAGTTGAAGCAGCTCCTGGCGACGCAGGCGGCGGCCTGAGGCAAGGCCCCCTAAAGCACCACGACTTTCGTGTGCAGGGGCACCCGCCCATAGAGATCGATGATATCCTGGTTCATCATGCGGATGCATCCGGACGAGACCGCCTTGCCGATCGACTGCGGCTCGGTCGTGCCATGGATGCGATAGCGGGTATCTCGTCCGCCCTTGAACAAATAGAGCGCACGCGCGCCGAGCGGGTTTCCCTCTCCGCCCTCCATACCGCGCGCCCATCTGGCGTAGCGCTTCGGCTCGCGTGCGATCATGGCCACCGTCGGCGTCCAGTGCGGCCACTCCCGCTTGAGCTGGATGTTCGCCGTGCCCGTGAATTCAAGGCCGGCGCGACCGACCCCGACCCCGTAGCGAACGGCCTTGCCGCCTTCCTCGACGAGATAGAGTAAGCGATTATGCGGATCGACTACGATGGTCCCAGGAGGTTCCCTCGTGCGGTAAACGACGACCTGGCGCAGAAAGCGCGGGTCGACCACCGACACGTCGATCGCATCGACCCGGGACTTCTCCGACGCGATCGCCGCGTAATGCGCCGCGCCGGCCAACTGGCGTCCGTCAAGGCCAGCCGCATCGGTCGTGACGCATCCTGCCACGGTCAGGGGAAGTGTGGCCGCCAGGAATAGCGTCCTGGCTGCATTCTGAAGATGGGCGAACATGAGCGGGCTTTCCCTAATTGGATGCCGGTCAACCGGCCTTCTGACCGGCTTGCCTGGCGCGGGCGTCGGCCACGGCGTGCTGGAAACCTTCGTAAGTGAGCGCCTGGTTGACCTTGTAGGGCCCGATGAGAAAGCCCGGCGTTCCCTGGAAGCCGACCGCATCGGCGATTGCCAGGTTTCGCTTGAGCAGACCGGTGATCTTGGCGTCATTTGCCTTGATATCGACATCGAGGCGGTTCATGTCGACGCCCGACTTACGCACGGCGTCGATCATCTGCTGCTGCGAGATCCCGTAGCCGGGGACGCTCATCAAGGCGTGATGCGCGACGAGATATTTGTCCTGGTATCTCGCCCCAAGCGCGAGCTTGGCCCCGACGATCGAGCTCGGGGCCAAGACCGGCCAATCCTTGTAGACGAGCCTTATCCTTCCGTCGGCTTTCACCAGGCGCTCGAGATGAACGGCGGCATCCTTGCAGAACGGGCAATTGTAGTCGAAGAAGTCCACGATCGTGAGATCGCCTTCAGGGTTGCCCGCTGTCGGGGCCTCGGGATCGGCAAGGATCATCTCGCTTGTGATTTCGTTCTCGGCGCTGTGCGCGAGGGTCTTGGTGAGCAGCAGCGCGGCGGCTCCGGCGAGGCGCAGGAAGGTCGAGCGGGAGACTGCTTTGTTCATGTGTTGCTCCAGGGAGTGTTGCGTTAGCCGCGCTCGGCTACGGCGATCTTGTCCAGGAAATCGTGCACTGCGGTTGTACCGACAGTTCTGGTGCCGTCGACTTCCCGCCCCATGGCATTGAGAAAGACCAGCGTTGGAGGTCCGACGACCGAGAACCGTTCCATGAGTTTCTTGCTCGCAAGGTCGTACCGGGTCATGTCGGCCCGGATCAGACGCAGCGCCCTCAACCGCTGGCGCACGGCCTCATCCGCGAAGACGGCACGCTCCATCAACCGGCACTCGGTGCACCACGCGGCCGAAAAGTCGATCAGGACTGGGCGGCCCTCCGCACCGGCGGCCGCGATAGCCGTGTCGAGATCGTGCTCATTGGTTACTGTCTGAAAGCTGTCGGATTCCAGCCCTGGCGCGGCGATCGGCAGGGTCACGCCCGCCCAAGCGAATGGTTGCAGAGGGGCATACCAGCCGGCAATGCCGCCAATGGTCAAAAGCCCACCATAGATCGCGAGCGCACCGGCCGCCGCCACGGACGCCACGCGTCGCCAATGCCGCCGTGTCTGGCCGGCTTCCGGCCAGCCAAGCCACAGGGCGATGCCGACAGCAAACGCGCCCCACGCGAACGCGATCGAGGACAGCGCCAGGATCCGTGACATCATCCAGATGGCGACGCCGATGAAGACGATACCGAACGCCTGCTTGATACGGACCAGCCAAGGCCCGGACTTCGGCAGAGCCGTCGCCCCGAACGTTCCGAACGCCAGCAACGGTAGACCCATGCCGAGGCCGAGAGCGAACAGTGCCGCCGAGCCTCGCATCGCATTTCCGCTCTGCGCGATATAGACCAGTGCCGCGGCCAGCGGCGGCGTCACGCAGGGACCGACGATCAGAGCCGAGGTGAAGCCGAGCAGCGCGGCCCCACCGATCGATCCTGCGCGGTCCGGTCCGACCGTCAACCGCGCGCTCCACGCATGCGGCACCTGCAGTTGATAGAATCCGAACATCGAGAGAGCCAACATGACGAACATGAGGCTCATCAGGCCGACGGCAATCGGAGTCTGCAGGATCGCCTGAAGGTTTCCCCCGAACCAGGCGGCGAAAATACCGAGCACGCCATAGGCGCCCGCCATCGCGAGCACATAGGCCGCGGACAGCAGAAAGCCCCGCCCCGGCGACAGCTTCTCCGCTGAGCGCGTCAGCATCCCCGACAGAATCGGTACCATGGGAAGAACGCACGGCGTAAAGGCGAGCAGCACTCCGAAACCGAGAAAGGCAAAAAAGGTCGAAACGAGGCTGCCGCCTAGATCGGGTGTGGTCGCACCGTTAGGCGGCTCTTCACCCGGAACCGTCGGAGTCGGCTCCTCGGCCGCCGACGAGGACAGCGAGCGCATCCCGTCCTCTCTGTCGTCGGCATCGCGAACGATCAACGTTGCTAGGTCGACAACCTTGGTGATCGGAGGATAGCAGATCGTGTTCTCGCCGCAGCCCTGATAGGTGACGCGAAGCTCGCCGGTCTCGGGCAGCGCATCGATAAGGGCGGTCGCCTCATGGTGATAGACCTCGGTCGGTCCGAAGGTTGGATCGTCCTTGGTCTCGCCCCGTGTCGTCGCGATCTTGAGCGGCTTGCCGCCGAGGCTTGCCGTGATCCTGTCGCGATAAAGATAGTATCCCGGTTCGATCGACCAGAAGAGCTCGACGCCTTCCTCTTCACCTTGTGTGACATCGAATCGGAAGGCCTCGTCGGGCGGTTTTGGGCCCGCCGCGGCCGCGCCGAGCCCAAAGGCCTGAAGCAGAAAGGTAACAAACAAGATCGTCCGCACGTAAGACATGAAAGGCCTCGCTTGATTGCGAACGCCGATCTGGGGAGCACACCTTAAGCCAGCCTTAAGGCTGCAGGGCGACGGCTTGAAGTCAGAGGACAAAGCCATGCGCATTCTCGTCGTCGAAGATGATCCCGTCCTGTCCGACGGTTTGCGGACCGGGCTCGGCATGTTCGGCGCTACGGCCGACGTGGTGGCGAGCTGCGCGGACGGACGTGCTGCGCTGGCAAGCAGCGAGTTCGATGCTCTCGTTCTCGACCTGATGCTCCCGGACGGGGCTGGGCTCGATCTGCTCGCCGACATACGGGCGGCCGGCGACCGCACGCCGGTGCTCCTGCTAACCGCACTCGACGAAATCGCCGATCGCGTCAAGGGCCTCGACGCGGGGGCGGACGACTATCTCGGCAAGCCGTTCGACCTGGATGAACTCGGCGCGCGGCTGCGCGCCATCTGTCGGCGTCAAAATGGGCGGGCGTCGCCGCTGTTGTCATGCAACGGCATCGTGCTTGATCCCGCCACCATGTCGGCGGCCGTACGTGGCGAGAGGGTCGGGCTGTCGCGGCGCGAATTCGCCGTGCTGCAAGCGCTGATGGAGCGGCCAGGCGTGCTGCGCTCCAAGGACGCGCTGGAGGCCAGCCTCTACGGTTGGCAAGAGGAGATCGAGAGCAATGCTGTCGAGGTCCACATCCACAAGCTGCGCGCCAAGCTCGGACGACAGGCGATCGAGACTGTGCGCGGCATCGGCTATCGCATCCGGGTGAGCGCATCATGATGTCGCTGCGGATGAGGCTCTTCTTGATCCTGGTGGCGGCCACAGGCGTGATCTGGCTGTTCGCCATCGGCTGGATCTATGTCGGCACAAAGCACGAGGTTGAAGGTGTGCTCGACGCCCGGCTCCAGGAAGCTGCGCGCATGGTGGCTTCGCTCGTGCCCACCAAGGGCGTCACAACCCCTGAGACAAGCCGCGACGCACTTCCAGGAATTCCGATCTACGAGCGCCAGCTTTCCTGCCAGATATGGTCGCTCGACGGCCGCCTGGTCGCGCGGTCGCGCGGGGCGCCGCGCTCGAGACTCAGCGACACCGAAAGCGGCTTCTCCCAACGCGAAATCGACGGCGAGAGCTGGCGCGTCTTCACCGTCGAGGATGCCGACAAGGGCATCCGCGTGCTGGTCGGCGACCGCCTCGGCATTCGCGAGCATCTGGTCGCTGGCATCATCAAGGGGCTCCTCGCTCCGACGCTGCTGATCGTTCCGCTGCTCGGTTTCCTGATCTGGTCCAGCCTCACCAGCGGCTTGCGGCCGCTGCGCACGCTTGCGCGCGAACTTCAGATCCGCGACGCGGATGACATGAGCCCGGTGCAGGCGGACCGGGCCCCGGCCGAGATCCTGCCGATGACGGCCGCACTCAACGCGCTGTTCGAGAAAGTCGAGAGCGCGCGACGACATGAGCGCGAGATCACGGCGTTTGCGGCCCACGAGTTGCGCACGCCGCTGGCAGGCCTGCAGACCCAGACGCAAATCGCGATTGGCACGAGTGATCAGGCGGTGCGCGAGCGGGCGCTGCGACAGATCCTGGTTGCGGTCGACCGCACCACTCGCCTCGTTCGGCAATTGCTGGCGATGGCGGATCTCGACGCCTGCCACAATGCGCCACCAGACGCCGCCGTCAATCTCGGCGGCGCCATCGAGGAGATCGTCGACGCCGTCCCCGGCCATGATCGCGTCCGCGTGGAGATCGAACCAGCGTTGCGCGAGACGACAGTGACGGCGAATGCCGCGCTGCTTGTGCTCGCGTTACGCAATCTGCATGAGAACGCGGTAGAACACACCTCCGACTCCGGCCTCGTGCGTTGGTGCGTCGACAGGAACCCCGACGCCATCGTGATCGCCGTCGAGGACGAAGGCCCCGGCATCCCGCCGGACGAACTGAAACTCGTCACACGCCGCTTCTTCCGCGGCCGGCTCAAGCGCCCCAGGGGCAGTGGGCTGGGGCTGTCAATCGTCGAGCTCGCGCTGCGTGCAAACGGCGCAAGACTCGACCTCTTCAACCGCGGCGACCGAAGCGGACTGCGCGCCGAGATCGTCTGGCCGTTGCCTTCTGACAAGACGCCCGCTCAGGCTCGGCGATCAGGCCCGGTCCTTCGTTTTGCGACGAGGACATCGTGAGACAGGAGCTCGCACATCGCAGGAGCATGAGGCGATGAAGACGGACCAACTCATCAAGGCATTGGCGGCGGATAACGCGCCGCGGCGCTCCTTCCTTCGCGCCTTCGTCTACACCACCGCCTCGGCCGTCGCTTTCGACGCCATAATCTTCTTTGCCGCGATCGGGCCCAGGCCGGACATTGCGGTCGCTGCCGAGACCTGGCGATTTCTGTTCAAATTCGTGGTTACGCTCTCGCTGGCGGTGCCGGCTACGACGCTGGCCTACCGGTTGACGGCGCCTGCAATGTGGGGGCTAGGCCGGCTCGGCATTCTCGTAGTGCCGCTGTTTCTGTTGCTTGCGGCGACAGCTTTCGAGCTCGATTTGGTGCCCAGCTCATTGTGGATGGTCCGCCTGATCGGTTCGAACTCGGTCAACTGCATGACGCTGATCCCGCTTTTGGCTCTGGCTCCGCTGACGTGCTTCCTCGTCTTGCTGCGGGACGGCGCCCCGCGCGATTCGGGATTGACCGGTGCAGTCGCCGGCCTCGCCGCGAGCGCAATCGCCGCAACGTTCTATGCGCTCAACTGCTTCGATGACAGTCCGCTGTTCGTGATCACCTGGTATCCGCTCGCGATGTCAATCGTCGTGGCGGCCGGCTATCTCGGTGGCCGCTGCTTTCTCACCTGGTGACGAAGGAATTGTCCTTAAGATCCACTTAAGCGGCTACGGCGATCGCTGCGCACTCGACCACAAGGATCAGGATGAACCTCATGAGTGCATTGTCATCGGACCGTCCCGCCTTTTCCGTCGCGGGCTGGGCGAAACTGGCCGGCAATCTTTCCGGCTGGAGCGCATGGCCGCTTCGTCTCGTCTTGGGCTATGGCTTCATCGTCCATGGCTGGGCGAAGCTGAGCCGCGGCCCCGAGAGCTTCGCGACGTTTCTGCACGCTATCAACGTGCCCTTCCCGCTGTTCTTTGCCTGGGCTACCACGGCAACCGAGCTGATTGGTGGCCTTTGCGTTCTGTCCGGCGCGTTTGTCGCAGCGGCTAGCGTGCCGTTGTCGGTCGTGTTGCTGACCGCGCTCTTCACGGTCCATCTCCCTTACGGCTTTTTCTCCGTCAAGCTTGCGGGCATTTCTCCGGACGGAGTGAAGTTCGGCCCGGTCGGTTACGAGCACATCCTGCTCTATCTTGCCGGTCTGATCAGCCTTGCGATCAGTGGCGCAGGCCCATTGTCACTAGACGGATGGCGTACGCGACGTGCTGGCGGAGACAGCAAGGGGGACAACCATTTCGGACGCAAAGGACAATCTCGCGAGAATTCACCGAGATAACATCAACCGACTGGCCGTCAGACTTGTCTAACGGACCTGGAGCGGTGGCAGCTTGAAACCCCGGCTGCGGAGCAGAAATTATCGCCTCGCTGAGACGGGCGGGAACTACGCCCGGCGGGCATCGGCCAACATTGCACGCGCACGACGACGGGCGCTACGCAACACCGAGGCCAACCCCGCCGGGCGCACCATGGTCTGGCCGTATGACGTCAACGGCCGCCCCTTGATCCGCTGCTTATGCCGCGCAGCATGACCTAAGCCGAGACAAACTCTGCAGAGGTCGGGACTTAAATCCGCCGTCTGGCGGCCTGCACTTCGACGAACTCGGAATCGGGGTGGCTGACGATGGTGGCGACCCAGATGCCGCTGATGATCAGCGACCAGGCGGTGTCCCAATAGATCCAAAACACGAGCCAGCCTCCGTTTCCATCTCTGACGTCTGCGGGACGGGTAACGGCATGGCGATGCCGCCGTTCCCATCAGGAGGCGCGGCACGACCGCGCGGCAAGACGCTATTTTGGTTTGGTCGGCGGCGGGGCGCGATCGGTTTGGCCGGTGTGGCGCTTTGCCACGACGTCCTCATCGCGCTCGCCTTCACGCGGGCGCGGCGGCGGCTCGGGCTGGCCGGCCTGACCGCCATGCTTGCCGCCCATGTCGGGCTTGCCTTCGAGATCGTTTTCACTGGGCATGCCGGTTCAATGCGCTTGCGCGGCATTGGTTCGAAGCCGCATCGGCTGTTTTCGCCCTTTGGACCGGTTCATGGGATCGCCGTCTCTTGCAGTGCAGGATGACCGGCGCGCCAGTGCGGCGCAATGCATCTTTCCGCCTGCACTGCGGCAGTGCGGCAGCCCATCCGGTGCGGACCGATACGATTCGGCATCGATCGATCCCAACTGGAATTTGGTGCGGCGGCGCGCCGCCCGCTATCCTCTTGAGCAAAACGACAAGGCCGCGACCCGGCCCGCGAGGAGGAGTACCATGTTGAGACCTGCCCGACGCATCGCATCCCAGGCGCGACGCGCTGCGATCGCCACCACCCTCGCCTTCCTCGCCCTCGTTTCTGGAGTCCGCGCCGGCATGGCCGAAACCTTCGCCTATGTCGGCAACGCCGACAGCAACGACATCAGCGTGTTCAAGATGGATGACCGCGGCGAGATGACCCCGGTGCAGACCGCCGCCTTCAAGGGCGTCGACAAGCCCGGCTCCTCGACGCCGCTCGCGATCACGCCCGACCACCGCGTGCTGATTGCCGGCGTCCGCTCGCAGCCCTACCTCGCGGTGAGCTTTGCGATCGATCCCCGGACGGGCCGGCTCAGTCCCGTCGGCAACGGACCGCTCCCCGACAGCATGGCGAACATCGCGATCGACCGCAGCGGAAAATTCCTGTTCAGCGCCTCCTATGGCGGCAACAAGGTCGCGCTGAATCCGCTTTCCGCCGACGGCGTCGCCGGCGAGCCGAAGCAAGTGATCCCGACCGGGCTGAACGCCCACGCCTTCCTGCCCTCACCGGACAACCGCTTCGCGTTCGCGACCAATCTCGGCTCCGACCAGGTGCTGGCCTTTGCCTTCGATGCGACGACCGGGACGCTGACGCCGAGCGATCCGCCGGCGCACAAGGTGCCGGAGAAATCCGGGCCGCGGCACTTCGTCTTCCACCCCAATGGCAAGTTCGTCTATCTCGTCCACGAGCTGAACGGCGACGTCGCCGCGTTCAGCTATGAAGCCAGGAGCGGCGCCTGGGACGAGATCCAGCGCACCACCGCATTGCCAGAAGGCTTCACCGGAAAAGAGCCTGATAAGAAGGCTTGGGCCGCCGACATCCACATCACTCCGGACGGTCGCTTCCTCTACGCCTCCGAGCGCACCACCAACACGCTCACCGCCTACAAGGTCGATGCGGCCAGCGGCAGGCTGACCACGATCGGCAGCGTGCCGACCGAGAAGCAGCCGCGCGGCTTCCAGATCGATCCGACGGGGCGCTATCTCGCCGCGGTCGGCGAGCTCTCCGACAGCATGACGGTCTATGCGATCGACCCGAGCAGCGGCGCGCTGGCCAAGCTGAAATCCTATCCCACCGGCAAGAAGCCGAACTGGGTGGAGTTTTTGAATCTGCCGTGAGGGGGCCCGTGGAACGCACGCCGCCGACCTACGTAAACATCCGTAATTTCGGAAACCGCGCCTTGTCGTCATATGTCGGTCATGGACCGTCAGATCGTCTTCAAATGCCCGCAGACAGGGATGAATGTGCAGCATCGGCTCGGCGACGAGCCGGGCGACCGCACGCATGTGTCGGTGTCCTGTCCGGCCTGCACACGCCTGCATTTGATTGATCGGGCCACCGGCAAGCTGCTGGGTGATCGCGGCCGCTGACGATCGTTTACGTCCGCGCCGTGACCTGTGCCGTGACGTCCTCGACATGGTGCAGCAGGTAGACCAGATGGCCCGCGGTGTCGTGGATCGGCGAGTTGATCGGCTGCCAATGGCGCTCGACGAAGACGCCGTCGGGATTGCGGATGTCGTAGCGCTGGATCGCCATGGCATGCGCCTGCCCGGTTTCCCCGACGATCCTCAGGCTGCTGTAGAGATTGCTGACGCCATCGGCGAGCGGCTCGTCGGGATTATCAGGAAATATCTCGAACAGTGACCGGCCGACGACATCCGCCCGGTTGGTCAGCGTGGCCGTGGCGTAGGCAGCGTTGATGTCGACGATGACAAGGCCCGGCCCGGGGTCCAGCAGCATGTAAGGATGCGGTGAGGTATCGAATTCGGGCTGGAATTGCCGCCGGATCGTGTCAGCGTCTCCGTGGTGACGCCGACGCTGTTCCAACGGCGTCGCATCGGCCCCTGATGCCGCCGAGTTCAGCAGCGCCAACTGGCGCTTGGCCGACGCCAGCAACGCGCGCACGGTGCTCTGCACCGTCGGGTCGGCCGTTTCGTTGAGCAGCCGCTCGAAATGAACGATATTCTGCTCACAAACGAACCGTTGCATCCCATCACGACCATAAGTTGTGCGACTGCGATGCCGCGTCTTCCTGATCCTAGTTCAATACAGGCGACCCGGGCAGATGAGAAGGCCGTGAGCTACGGCACTTTGGGAGTAGTGCCGGCCGCGGTGCACCGCCCGGGAAAGCGAACCTGTTCTCCATTCGCGCGACTCATCAAAGACTTGCTGCGACGACCTGCGGCGGTGTGGCCTTCCTTTTTGGGGCAACGCTGCCATAGTCCGCAGCCCTGCCATCTGCTATCGACTGGAGGCATAGAACCCGTGGAATTTCCGATGCGTCATTTGCCCCGCGCCGTTGCTCGAAGCCTGTGTCCCGCAGCCATCGCCGGTATGGTCATCCTCGGTGGCTCTCCGGCCGGAGCCGATGACGACGCGCCCAAGGGGCCGGCGGTCACGGTGCTGAAAGTCGCAAAATCCTGTTTCTCCGACATCGTCGAGGCCACCGGCACGATCATCGCGCGGGAGGAGACGTCGGTGCGGCCCGAACGTCCGGGCCTGAAGGTCACAGACGTGCTGGCGGAAGCCGGCGACACCACCACCGCCGGCCAGGTGCTGGCGCGGCTGGCGCTTCCCGAGGGTGGCACGCTGCAGGTCGCCGCTCCGGTGGCGGGCGTGATCGCGACCTCGACCGCCCAGATCGGCAATTTCGCCTCGGCCAAAGGCGAGGCCCTGTTCACGATCGTGGCGCGCAGCGAATACGATCTCGTCGGTCTGGTGGCGACCAACGATATGCGCAAGCTCGCCGTCAATCAGCCGGCGACCGTGCGGATCGCAGGCGCGGGCGACATCGACGGCAAGGTGCGCCGCATCGGCCCGACCGTCGAGCCGAACATCCAGCAGGGCATCGTCTATATCGGCATCTCCTCGCAGAAGCGATTGCTGCTGAAAGCGAGCGGACGCGCGCTGATCAAGACCGGGCAGAGCTGCAACGTCGCGGTGCCTCTGACATCAGTGCAATATTCGTCGGCCGGCACCGTGGTGCAGGTGATCCGCCGCAACCGCGTCGAGACCAAGCGTGTCGAGGTCGGGTTGATGTCGGGCGGCAATATCGAGGTCCGCGACGGCCTCAACGAAGGCGACGTCGTCGTCGCCCGCGCCGGTGCGCTGCTGCGCGAAGGCGACCCGGTGCGCCCGGTGATGGCCGCGGAAGCGGCGAAGTAGTCCTAGCTGTCAGAGCGCATAATCGTAGGGCGGGTTAGCCGAAGGCGTAACCCGCCTCTTTGCTTTCAGCGCTGACGACAGAAAAGCGGTGGATTACGTCTTCGGCTAATCCACCCTACATTCTTCGGAAGACCTAGCCGCCGGCTGCGTCGAAATGGACGTCTTCGAGCAGCGAGGAGGACACGGTCGGGACCTGATCGCCTTCGCTGGCGCGGGAGATGGCGACGCGGGTCTTGTTGAAGACGCTTTCGGCGCTGCCCTTCGCACTGAGGTTGTTCAGGAACTCGCTGACCAGCACGCTGTGCTCGCCCTTGCCGTCGTCGACGACCTTGCCGGGCGAGGCCGAGGAGAGGATCAGCGCATTGTCGGACGCGCTGATCGGCGCGAGGCCGTGGCTGTAGGAGCGGAAGCGGCGCTCGTAAGGGTTACGGCGGGAGGCATCGACGACGACGAGCTTGGCCTTGGCGCCCTGCTCCTTCATCATGTCAATCACGCCATCGATCGAGACGCCCTGGCGGCGGACGTCGCTTTCCTTCCAGATCACGGCATCGACCGGCAGCATGTAGCTCTCGCGTCCGGCCTGCACGCCGTAGCCGCCGAAGAACAGCATGACGACGGTGTCGCGCTTGATCCGGGACTTCAGGCGGTTGACGGCGCGGACCATGTCGTCCTTGGTCGCGTCTTCCACCATGTCGACGTCAAAACCGTTCTTGCGCAGGGACGAGGACAGCGCACGGGCGTCGTTGATCGACTGCGTCAGCGGCGCGCTGGCGTCGGGATAATGTCCATTGCCGATGACCAAAGCGAGGCGCGAGGTCTGGCCGATCGAGCCGGTGATCTGGTCGGTGGAGACGGCCTTGGCAGCATCGATCGCGCGCATGTTGAGAGCAGCATGAGCGCCGATCACCAGCGAGACCGTGCCGATCAGGGCGGCGGCCAACGCGATGGTGCGCCGGGAAAGGTCGAGCTGCTTTACATTCATCTCGGTTCGTTTCCTGTGCCAAAGACCAGCCAAGCGCGCGCACACTGTTTGAGTAGCGCGATAGCGTCTTTAGGTTTGAGGGATTGGCCGGGGATGTGCCCCCGAATTGCGCGCAATTTGCGGCGCCGCACCAAACAAACCTTTAACCGGATATAGGGTGGCGGGCAATAGATTGCCCAAAATTTGAGCTAAGCTACTGACGATGCTCGTTAATTTCTCCGATAAATTTCTGGATTTCCTGGCTTTCCCGTAGCATTCCGGGGTCGATCATGCAGTCCTCATGCCGCATTTTTCCATGATCTCCGTCACATTTGTATTTCCTGCGAATCCGGGTAGCCTTTTCAACGACTTGCAGGGGGCGGCGCGCCGATGGGAGCGTGCCGGCCGACCCCCGACCAAGGCCCCGCGACCAGGTATTTCATGAGCTTTCATTATTTTGCCGGCGCCGCCTGCCGGGCGCTGACCGCGCGGAAGGACGGCCCCTCGCTTTACGACGTCTGCGATCCCGTATTGTCGGGCCGGGCCGGCGGCGATCCGCATCTGGCCAAATTCTACAAGACCGCGCTCGGCAATCCCGCGCTGCGGGTGCTGCTGCGGCGGGCCGGACTGCCCGAGCTGCGTGACGAGGCCAGGCTCACGTCGTTGCGCGGGGCGCTGGCGCGCGCCCGCGACGAGGCCGAGCCCGACTGGGCGGCGGTCGGCCAGCCGGTCGCCGATCTCGTCGACAGCATCGCGCTCGACCATCCCAAGCCGCCGCCGGCGATGTTCACGAGCTCGGCGCCGCCGCAGGCGCAGATCGACGGCGTGATCCGCGACTGCGCGCAGCATCTGCTCGGCTCCTGGCGCAAGAACGGCTTCCTGCCGACCTATGCCGCCTTCAACCTGATCGGCGATCCGGATTTCCGCGGCCGCGAGCTGATCATGGCGCTCACAGGTCTGAACGCCCGCGGCTACAAGAATTCCTCGCTGCTGTTCAACCTCGCCCGTGTCTTCATCGCGCGCTCGCCCGCGCGTGCCGTGGTCAATCCACCCTGGCGAGGGATCGCCGAGCCGATGTGGGAGCCGGTGCAGATCCGGCACCGCTCGGCCTATTACGATGCGTTCTTCATCGAGGCGCTGCTGAGCTATGGCGAGACCGGGCTCGCCTCGCCGGCCGACAAGGTCGCGGCCGAGCGCGCCATCGCCGACATGGTGGATTTCTGCGTCAACATCAGCCGCGAGGAGGTCGAGGGCATCGACGGCGCGCGCTTCAACGTCGTCACCGCGCTGGCGCCTCCGCCGCATCCGCGCTTTTCCCGCTACTTCGCGCAGATCAAGCAGGACCTCGGCTTCGGCATCTACGTGCCGGATTGCGACACCACGGCCTGCTCGATCTCGGCGGCGACGCAGGCCGGCTGCACCGATCCGATCATCGATCAGCCGCTGCTGGATTTCTACGCCGGCTACCAGGTGCGCGCCGGCGTCAACGAACCGCGCGTAACCGTGCCCATCAACGACAATATCGACTACGAGGGCGGGGTTGCGACCTGGATCGACAACCTCGCCGGCGAGCGGCCCTACGGCAACGATCTCGATCCGACGCTCAATCTCGACATTCTCGAAGTGAGCTTCCGCAATCTGGCGCGCTGGAAGATCCTGGAGACGCCGGCGCGGCTCGCGACGGTGCACCGCATCATCGGCTTCCAGAAGCGGCTGGCGGCGAGCGGCGCCTTCGCCAATCCGCGCTCGCACATCTATTACCTGCCGGAACTCTACAGCGCCTATTTCGGCCGCTGCTATGCGGCCTTCCTGGCGCTGCCGCTTGCCGCGCAGGCCGCGATCGACCCCAATGGCGATTTCGACTTCATCCGCCACCGCGTGCTGTCCTACGTCAAGGGCGAGCTGATGGCCGCCGAGATGAACGTGTTCGACGCGGCGCTGGCGCTGATCGCGCTCGGCCATCTCGGCGCCGACCCGCGCGCCTTTGCACCCGCGCTGAACGTGATCGTCGGCGCCATCGGCGAAGGCGGCCGCCGCGGCCCGTTCCGCGCCTATGAGTGGAACAAGATGAAGACGCCGACGCGGATTCTGGTGGGCGGTCCCGAGGTGACGTCCGCGTTCGTGCTGATGGGCCTGGCATTGGCCAAGCGGGCGATGGCGCGGGGGTGATCTTGCCGAGGGACTCGTGCCCCGGACGCAGCGCAGCGCGAAGCGGTGCGTTGCAGAGCCGGGGCCCATGCCTCCGCGAGATGTGACTGTGAATTTCTGGGTCCCGGCTCTGCGGAGCGGCGTTGCACGCCGCACCGCGTCCGGGACACGAGCAGAGAACCCGTCGCAAGATGACGGGAAGTTGAAAGCCTCTCTATTAGGCATACGCTGGCCCGACGGCCAAAAGCCGACCACAATCACGCGCTCTATCGATCATTTCATCACACGCGGGCCGGCATGTTGCGAAAAGTCCTGATTGCGCTGTCTCTCCTCGCTCTCCCCTCGCTGGCCGAGGCCGCCGACATCACCGGCACGGCAAAAGTTCGCTCCGGCGATGCCGTCGTGATCGGCAACACGCGGATCCGGCTCGGCGGCATCGACGCGCCCGCGGTCGACCAGCTCTGCCTCAACAACAAGACCGAGCGCTGGACCTGCGGGATCGCAGCGCGCGACGAGCTCGCCAAATACGCCGAGGGCAAGAGCTGGGTCTGCCATGCCCGTTCGATCGACCGGCGCGGCCGCACCGTGGCGCGCTGCGAGGTCGGCGGCGAGGACATCCAGAAATGGCTGGTGCGCGCCGGCTGGGCACTGGCCTACACCCGCATGTCCCACGACTATGATGCGGACGAAAAGGCCGCGCGCGAAGCCAAGGCCGGAATGTGGCAGGGGGCCTTCATCGCACCGTGGGACTGGCGCGTGCGCAACAAGAAGACGGTCATCCTCGGCGCCACCAAGCCGCCCGACGGAGCGCATGCGGTGCTGCTCGCTTCGGCCTCCGGACCGGTCGCGCCCTCCCCGGATTGCACCATCAAGGGCAACGTCAACAGCGCCGGAGAGTGCATCTTTCACCAGCCGACCAGCCGCTGGTACACCCAGATCAGGATGAAGATCAGCAAGGGCACCCGCTGGTTCTGCTCGGTCGAGGAGGCGGAAGCCGCCGGCTGCCGCGAGACCAAGCGATAACCAGACCTGCATTTTGGACGCTTTTCCAAGGCCCTCGCCCCGCGTAAAGCTACAAACCAGCGACCCACCAATCTGTTCTCTGGCAACAAGGACCAACAGCAATGACCGTTCGCGCGGGCCGGGAGTTTCTGGCCATCCCCGGGCCCACCACGATGCCCGACGAGGTGCTGCGGGCAATGCACCGTCCGGCGATCGACATCTATTCCAAGCAGATGACCGATCTGACCGAGAGCCTGCTCGGCGACATCTCGAAACTGTTTGCGACCAAGGGCAAGTCCTACATCTACATCGCCAACGGTCACGGCGCCTGGGAAGCGGCGCTGAGCAACGTGCTGTCGCGCGGCGACAAGGTGCTGGTGCTGGAGAGCGGGCGCTTTGCGATCGGCTGGGGCAATGCGGCAGCGCTGATGGGCGCCGAGGTCGAGGTGCTCAAGGGTGACTGGCGCCGCGCGGTCCGGCCAAGCGAGGTCGAGGAGCGCTTGCGTCGCGACAAGGAGCACAGCATCAAGGCCGTCGTCGTGGTCCAGGTCGACACCGCCTCGGGCGTGCAGAACGATATCGAGGCGATCGGCAAGGCGATCAAGGCGGCCGGCCATCCGGCGCTGTACATGGTCGACACGGTCGCTTCGCTCGGCTGCATGCCGTTCGAAATGGACAAATGGGGCATCGACGTCGCGATGTCAGGCTCGCAGAAGGGCCTGATGACGCCCCCCGGCCTCGGCTTCGTCGCCGCCAATGCACGTGCGCTCGAGGTGCACAAGAAGGCGAACATGTCGACGCCCTATTGGAGCTGGAGCGAGCGCGAGGGCACCGAGCATTATCGCAAATATGCCGGCACTGCGCCGGTGCATCTGTTGTTCGCGTTGCGTCAGGCGATCGACCTGCTGCACGAGGAAGGCCTGGAAAACGCCTTCCGCCGCCACAGCCTGCTCGGCGAAGCCACCCGCCGCGCCGTGGGCGCCTGGTCGGAGGGCCAGGTGCTCGGCTTCAACGTCGCGGAAGCGAGCGAGCGCTCCAACACCGTGACCACGGTGACGATGAGCAACGGGCATGATCCGGCAATATTGCAGCGCTATTGCAAGGAGAAGTGCGGCGTCGTGCTCGGCACCGGCATCGGCGACCTCTCGGGCCAGGCCTTCCGCATCGCCCATATGGGCCATGTCAACGCACCGATGCTGCTCGGTACGCTCGGGGTGATCGAGATCGGGCTCAACGCGCTGAAGATCCCGCATGGCAAGGGCGGGCTGGAAGCGGCGGTCGCGTATCTCGGGGAAGAGGTAGCGGCGTAGGTTAGCTCTCGTGCCCCGGACGCAGCGCAGCACGAAGTGATGCGCTGCAGAGCCGGGGCCCACCTGGCCGCAATGGGTCCCGGCTCAGCGGAGCGGCACTTCGCGCCGCACCGCATCCGGGACACGAGACCGGGAGTCGATCGCAGTCGCGTAGCCCGGGTGAGCGAAGCGACACCCGGGGGACCCTTATGCGAGGCCCCGCATGTCGCTTCGCTCAGGCGGGCTACGGCAGCCCCGGCACCCGATATACCTCGACCTGCGCCTTCAGCTCATCCAGCGACGTCAGCGGCGCTTTCGGATCGACGCGATACTCCCCGCTCGCCAGCCATTTCAGCACCATCCCATCCACCACCGGCGAGTGGTGGATGACGTCGCCGTAATTGTTGAGATCTTGCGTCACTACCTTGATCGCACGGAAGTCGTGGAGGCGAACGTTGGGCCGCTGCGTCAGGCGCTCCGCAATCACCGCCGTGAGATCGGAGACGATCTTCAGCGTCCCGGGCGAGGCGTCGCGCATCGCCACGAATTGCAGGATGGAATAGGGCGGGAAGTAGATGTCAAAGGTCACGTCCGGATAGCGCGCGATCAGGCTGACGGCATCCTGCTCGAAATTCCGCACCATGGCTTGATAACCATAGCCTTCGCCGAGAAAGCGGCTGCGCGACGGCGCGGTGATGTAAGCGAACGAAGCGAGCGTCTTGCTCGCATTGTACTCGCGCGCGACGTCGACATCGCGCGGCAGCGCGTAGATGTCGTCGACATCGGCCAGCGCGAACTTGACGGGCAGATACGGCGCCGCGCGGGTCAGCGGCACCTGCAGCGGCGGGACCGAACGCAGCAGTGCGAACAGGGACTCCTTCGCCATCGCCGCGCTGAACAGATAGGACGCGATGCCCTTCGGCGTCCTCCGATAGAGATCGACGGACAAATAGGGATCGGCCTCGATGTCGGCTGCATCGACGAAGATGAAATCGTCCATCTCCCAGATCACGCGCCTCGCGCCGCGCGCGATCGCCTGCTCAAGCACGAAGGCCTGCTGGCGCGAGTTGGAGCCGGTCATCGCCAGCTTGAGTGAGCGAACGCCGAGCGCCCGATCGATGTCGCTCTGGCGGAAATGGATCGCAAGCGAGGTGCCCATGAAGGCGGTGTCGAACGACTGGCTGCGGATCAGCCCGGCGTTCTGCACGCGCGTGTCGTCGGAATAGAAGGCGGAGCGCGAGGGGCGAAACAGCTGCAGGGGATCGATGACATAAGTAAGCCCGGCCGCACCGAGCAAGAACGCGATGCTCGCGAGCAGAAGACGCTTGAGACTGGTGAATGTAGCGCGCATCAGAACCGGAAATAGATGAATTCGCTATGGCTCTGGATGCCCAGGATTCCAAACGCAAGCACCAGCGATGCGCCATAGAGAAACAGCGGCCGCATGCGCCCTGCCCGCAAGTTCTCGCCGACCCTGCGGTTGGCGTGATCGTATCCCAGGAGCGTTTGCGTGTTCGGCGCCAGCCAGACCAATGCGGCGTAGACGGCGATCATCACCAGCGCCGCGATCTCCTCGCGGCCGAACACGATATGCGAGGGATCCGCCATGGCCTGCAGAACGCGCAAAGCCCATTCCACGCTCGCGGCGCGGAAGAACACCCAGGCGACGACGACGGCGAGAAACGTCAGCACGGTCCCGCCGATGCGAGCCGGGCGCGCAAGAGCCGACGGGATGGTCGGCACCAACGCATTGAAGGCGTGATTGACGCAGAGATAGGCGCCGTGCAGCGCGCCCCAAACGACAAACGTCCAGGCCGCGCCGTGCCAGAGCCCGCCGAGCAGCATCGTGATCAGCAGGTTGACGTAGCGCAGCACGCGGCCATGGCGGTTGCCGCCGAGCGGGATGTAGAGATAGTCGCGGAGGAATTGCGACAACGTCATGTGCCAGCGGCGCCAGAACTCGACGATGCTTGTCGCCTTGTAGGGCGAGTTGAAGTTCACCGGCAGGAAGATACCGAACATCAGCGAGATCCCGATCGCCATGTCGGAATAGCCGGAGAAATCGAAATAGAGCTGGAAGGCGTAGGCGAGCGCACCGCACCAGGCCTGGTCGAAGCTCGGCGAACGCGCGTCGAAGGCGAGCGCGACCAGCGGCTGGATGCCGTCGGCAAGGCAGGTTTTCTTGAACAGGCCGATGGCGAAGATGATGACGCCGCACAGGATGAGATGCCCGTCCGGGCGCTTGGTCTCCTCCCTCTCGAATTGCGGGATCATGTCCTTGTGGTGGAGGATCGGCCCCGCGATCAGATGCGGAAAATAGGTCACGAACAGCGCGTAATGCGGCAGCGCATAGGCCGCGACCTGGCCGCGATAGGCATCCACCAGGAACGCGATCTGCGTGAAGGTGTAGAAGGAGATCCCGACCGGCAGCAGGATGTGGAGCGCAAAATGCGTGCCGAGCAGCGCGTTGACGTTCTCGGTGGCGAAGCCGGCATATTTGAAGATGCCGAGCACGAGGAGATCGCCGGCGACGCCGAGCGCGAGTGCCGCCTTGCGTGGTGATGGGCCGAGCTTCGCCACGATCAGGAGATGGCCGATGCCGTAGTTGAACGCGATCGACAGCAGCAGCAGCGCCACGAACTGCCAGCTGCCGATCGCGTAGAAGGCGATCGAGGCCAGTGCCAGCCAGATCACCGGTGCGAGATTGCTGCGCCGGCCGAGCCAGAAATAGCCGGCCAACACCAGGGGCAAGAACAGCAGGATGAACGGGTAGGAGTTGAACAGCATCGGGCTGGACCGGCGGCGGGGATTCTGGTCCGTAAAGCATACAAGGGGCCGATCAACAACCCGGCGACTGGAACAGTGCCCGGCGCGGCCGCGCTGGCAATTCATGCGCTTGTCGCCATATGATGGGCGACCCGCCGCCTTCTACGGCCGTCATTGCCGGGCTTGACCCGGCAATCCATCGCTAAAAGATTTCGTATTGGATGGATGCGCGGGGCAAGCCCGCGCATGACGAGATGAGTTTCTGTGAGACGAACGAGGATCGAGTGACCCAGGCCAAAACACCTTCCCAGCCTCCAATCGCCCCGCGCCGGCCGCATGCCTTCACGCGGCACGGGATCACCGTGACCGACGACTATGCCTGGTTGAAGGACGCGAAATGGCAGGAGGTGCTGCGCGATCCCAAAGCGCTGGATCCCGACATCCGCAAATATCTCGACGAGGAGAACGTCTACACCGAGAGCCTGCTCGGCCATACCGGGGTCTTGCAGAAAACGCTGGTGCGCGAGATGCGCGGGCGGATCAAGGAGGACGATTCCAGCGTGCCGTCGCCGGACGGGCCGTACGCCTATTTCCGCAGATTCCGCGAGGGCGGACAGCACGAGCTGTTCGGCCGCATGCCGCGCCACGGCGGGGACGGCGATATCGTGCTCGACGGCGACGCGCTCGCCAAGGACCACAAATATTTCAAGTTCGGCGGCAGCCGGCATTCGCATGATCACAAGATGCAGGCCTGGAGCGCGGACACCAAGGGCTCCGAATATTTCTCGATCCGCGTCCGCGACTGGGCGAGCGGCAAGGATTTCGACGACCTCGTCGAGGAGACCGACGGCGGCGTGGTCTGGGCCGCGGACTGCAAGAGCTTCTTCTATGTGCGGCTCGACGACAACCACCGGCCGATGCAGGTGTGGCGCCACAGGCTCGGCACCAGGCAGGCCGACGACGCGCTGGTCTACGAAGAGCAGGACGCCGGCTGGTTCACCCATCTGCACGAGAGCACCAGCGGCCGCTTCTGCGTGATCGCGGGCGGCGACCACGAGACCTCCGAGCAACGGCTGATCGATCTCGCCGATCCCGAGGCGCCGCCGCGCCTGGTCGCGGCGCGCGAGGAAGGCGTGCAATATTCGATCGCCGACCGCGGCGACGAGCTTTTCATCCTCACCAACGCCGACGACGCCGTCGACTTCAAGATCGTCACCGCGCCGCTCGGTTCGCCCGAGCGCGCGAATTGGCGCGACCTGATCCCCTATCGTCCAGGCATCTACATCATCGATCTCGATCTTTATGCCGGCCATATGGTGCGGCTGGAGCGCGCCAACGCGCTGCCGGGGATCGTGATCCGCGATCTCACCTCGAACGAAGAGCATGCCATCGCCTTCGACGAGGCCGCCTATTCGCTGGACGCGATGGGCTCCTACGAATTCGAGACGACGAACCTGCGCTTCGCCTATTCGTCGATGACGACGCCGTCGGAGGTCTATGATTACGACATGGTCAAGCGCACGCGCACCTTGCGCAAGCGCCAGGAGATTCCGTCCGGCCACGTTGCTGCCGACTACGTCACCACGCGCATCACGGCGAAGGCGCTGGACGGCGCCGAGGTGCCGGTGTCGATCCTGCATCGCCGCGGGCTCAAGCTCGACGGCTCGGCGCCGCTGCTGCTTTACGGCTACGGCTCCTACGGCATGGCGATGCCGGCCTCCTTCAACGCCAACCGCCTGTCGCTGGTCGACCGCGGCTTCGTCTACGCCATCGCCCATATCCGCGGCGGCGCCGACAAGGGGTGGGGCTGGTATCTCGACGGCAAGCGCGAGAAGAAGACCAATTCGTTCGACGATTTCGCCGCCAGCGCGCGTGCACTGATCGATGCGAAGTACACGAGTGCAAAACGCATCGTC
The DNA here is from genome assembly GCF_002266435.3 of Bradyrhizobium amphicarpaeae. Taxonomy (NCBI): domain Bacteria; kingdom Pseudomonadati; phylum Pseudomonadota; class Alphaproteobacteria; order Hyphomicrobiales; family Nitrobacteraceae; genus Bradyrhizobium; species Bradyrhizobium amphicarpaeae. The sequence goes on along the minus strand of NZ_CP029426.2, from coordinate 464,415 downwards.
GGCCATGGCGGCTCGGCCGGCGGCATGCTGATGGGCGCGGTGGCGAACCGCGCCGGCGAGTTGTTCGCCGGCATCGTCGCCGAGGTGCCGTTCGTCGACGTGCTCAACACCATGCTCGACGACACGCTGCCGCTGACGCCGCCGGAATGGCCGGAATGGGGCAACCCGATCGAGAGCGAGAGGGATTTTCGCACCATCCTGTCCTACTCGCCCTACGACAATGTCGCGGCAAAGGATTATCCGGCGATTTTGGCGATGGGCGGCCTGACCGATCCGCGCGTGACCTATTGGGAGCCCGCCAAATGGATCGCGCGCCTGCGCGCCACCATGACAGGCGGCGGCCCGGTCCTGCTCCGCACCAACATGGGCGCCGGCCATGGCGGCGCCTCCGGGCGGTTCGACCGGCTCGACGAAGTCGCGATCGTCTATGCGTTCGCGCTGTGGGCCGCGGGAATGGCGGACAAAGCGGAAGTCTAACCATCCCCTCTCTCGCCATACTCACGGCAGACAATCGCATCTGGCGCGCACGGTGTGGCAACATTGGCAGTCAGCTCTCTCCCCCGCAAGAGGGAGAGGGAGCCGACTGCCAATGTCGCCGCACCGAGGAACCATATGCAAGAGGTGCCGCACGCGGGGAGAGGCGAAGACCGGCTACCTTCCGTTCTTCTTCCGCCAGTCCGCGAAATCGGTGAGCGTCTGCGGATCGGTGGCGGGATAGAGACCGAAGATGCCGCGGCCCTTGCCGACCTCTTCGGTGACGAAGTCCTCGAACGCGGTCATCTCGAAGGTCTCGTTGGCGATCTCGTCGGCGAGATGCGCGGGGATCACGATGACGCCGTCGGCATCGCCGAGGATGACGTCGCCGGGAAACACCGGGGCATCGCCGCAGCCGATCGGGACGTTGATCTCGATCGCCTGGTGCAGCGTGAGATTGGTCGGCGCCGACGGGCGATGGTGATAGGCGGGAATGCCGAGCCTGGCGATCTCGGCGGAATCGCGAAAGCCGCCATCGGTGACGACGCCGGCGACGCCGCGCTTCATCAACCGCGTCACCAGGATCGCGCCGGCCGAAGCCGCGCGTGCGTCCTTGCGGCTGTCCATCACCAGCACGGCGCCCGGCGGGCAATCCTCGACTGCCTTGCGCTGCGGGTGCGAACGATCCTTGAACACGTCGATGGTGTTGAGGTCCTCACGCGCCGGCATGTAGCGCAGCGTGAAAGCCTCGCCGACCATGGTCGGCTGGTCGGCACCGAGCGGGTGCACGTCCTGGATCATCTGGATGCGCAGGCCGCGTTTGAACAAGGCGGTGGCGACGGTCGCGGTGGAGACGGATTTGAGTTTGGTGCGGGTGGCTTCGCTGAGTTTGGACATAGGTACGCTCTCTCTTTCGTCATTCCGGGGCGATGCGAAGCATCGAACCCGGAATCCATTGGGCTACACGCGCTGCGGCCCGATGGATTCCGGGCTCATCGCTTCGCGATGCCCCGGAATGACAGGGTCATCAATAAATCGACGGCTCGCCGATCGGCGCGCCGAAACCGGTCTCGAGGAAGTCGAAGTCGCAGCCGTCATTGGCCTGCTTGATGTGCTTGGTGAACATCCAGCCATAGCCGCGCTCGAAGCGGCGCTCGGGCTGCTTCCAGGCGGCCCGGCGTTTTTCCAGCTCGGTTTCGCTGACATCGAGATTGATGGTGCGGGCGGCGACGTCGAGCGTGATGCGGTCGCCGTTCTGCACCAGCGCCAGCGGACCGCCGATGTAGGATTCGGGCGAGACGTGCAGGATGCAGGCGCCGTAGCTGGTGCCGCTCATGCGTGCGTCCGAGATGCGCACCATGTCACGCACGCCCTGCTTCACCAGTTTTGTCGGGATCGGCAGCATGCCCCATTCCGGCATGCCCGGGCCGCCTTGCGGTCCCGCATTGCGTAGGATGAGAATGTCGTCCTCGGTGACATCGAGATTGGGATCGTCGACCGCCTTCTTCATCGCGGGATAGTCGTCGAACACCAGCGCAGGCCCGGTGTGCTTGAGGAAGCGCGGCGCGCAGGCCGACGGCTTGATGACGCAGCCGTCGGGCGCGAGATTGCCCTTGAGCACAGCGAGCGCGCCTTCCTTGTAGATGGGATTGTCGATTCCGCGGATCACGTCGGAATTGTGCACTTCGGCGCCGTCGATGTTCTCACCCAGCGTCTTGCCGGTGACGGTGATGCAATCGAGATGCAGATGCGGCTTGATCTGGCCCATCAGCGCCGGCAGGCCGCCGGCGTAGAAGAAGTCCTCCATCAGGTACGCATCGCCGCTGGGCCGCACGTTGGCGATCACGGGCACCTTGCGGCTGGCGACCTCGAAATCGTCGAGGCCGATATCCTGGCCGGCGCGGCGCGCCTGCGCGATCAGATGGATGATCGCATTGGTCGAGCAGCCCATCGCCATCGCGACCGCGATCGCGTTCTCGAAAGCTTTCCGGGTCTGGATCACCTTCGGCGTCAGATCCTCCCACACCATCTCGACGATGCGGCGGCCGCATTCCGAGGCCATGCGGATGTGGTTGGCGTCCGCCGCCGGAATCGAGGACGCGCCGGGCAGCGTCATGCCGATCGCTTCCGCAATCGCGGTCATGGTCGAGGCCGTGCCCATGGTCATGCAGGTGCCGTAGCTGCGGGCGATGCCGGCTTCGATGTCGAGCCAGTCCTTGTCGGAGATTTTCCCCGCACGCCGCTCGTCCCAATATTTCCAGCCGTCGGAGCCGGAGCCGAGCGTCTTGCCCTTCCAATTGCCGCGCAGCATCGGACCTGCCGGCAGATAGATCGCCGGAATGTTCATCGAGGTCGCGCCGAGCAGCAGCGCGGGCGTGGTCTTGTCGCAGCCGCCCATCAGCACCACGCCGTCGACGGGATGGCTGCGCAGCAATTCCTCTGCGTCCATCGCCAGCAAATTGCGATAGAGCATCGTCGTCGGCTTCAGCAGCGATTCCGACAGCGACAGGGCCGGCAGCTCGAGCGGCAGGCCGCCCGCCATCAGGATGCCGCGCTTGACGTCATCGACGCGCGACTTGAAATGCATGTGGCAGGGCTGCGCATCCGACCAGGTGTTGAGGATCGCGATGATCGGGCGGTCCTTCCACTCCTCGGGCGCGTAGCCCATCTGCATGGCGCGGGAGCGATGGCCGAACGAACGGAGATCGTCAGGCGCGAACCAGCGCGCGCTGCGGAGCTGGTCGGGCGTCATTTTCTTCTTGGTCATTGTTCTTCCTCCTGCGACTTCGCACGCTCTTCCCACACGCCGTCCACACGTCGCAAGTGGCCGGACGCACCGAGCTCAGCCTTCCGCTGTGCACGAGAACGTGCATATATCGCGATAGGAAGCAACAGCCACCGACCGGGAGCGGGCATCGTGCGAAGCGCTTGCAGGCTGAGCGGAATCCGCGCAACAATTTCGTTTTTGATGGCTTGATTTGCAGCCGGCGGGGAGTCTCCCCCATCCGGCCCGGAGGAATTCAGACGTGGCCAACATCCTGATCGTGGATGACGACCCGGCCGTTCAAATCACCATCCGGCTGCTCCTGGAGAGGGCCGGCCATCACGTCACTGTCGCCGGCGACGGCCGCAGGGGACTTGCACTGTTCGAGGCCAGCCGGTTCGACCTCCTGTTTCTCGATATCTTCATGCCCGGCATGGACGGGCTGGAGACGATGCGTCACGTCCGGCTGCTGGCTCCGGCCATTCCGATCATCGTCATTTCCGGCCGCTCGATCACGCCGGATGCCCCTGCGGAACCGGACTTCCTGAAGATGGCGACCAAGCTCGGCGCGGTAGCGAGTTTGCAAAAGCCGTTCCGACCCGACGCACTGCTCGCCACCGTCGATGGCTGCCTGAAAGCAGACGAGGGGTCCGATGTTAGCTCCGGCCGACGATGACGGGGGCGCCTCGGCTTCAGGCCAGACCGGGCGCGGTCATCCGGGAAGCCCTGCGAACATCCGCATGACGCTCGCAACGCGGTTGGCGATTGCGATGATCCTGCTGGTGGCGGTCACCGTTGCCGCAGTCGGATGGCTGGGTTTCCGCAACACCACGCAAGCGGTGATTCCGCGCGTCCTGGAACGGGTCGAGGCCCAGTCACGCCTGCTCGCGACCGGTCTGGAATCCTATGTTGCCGGCGCTCGCGGCGATCTGGTCGGCTATCGCTCCGCCGCGGCCATCAACGGTCTGATCCGCGCCCACCTCGCCGGCGGCATTGACCCCGCAGACGGCGTCTCGGAGCAAACCTGGCGCGAGCGCATCGCGACGCGGCTCGCGGCCGAGATCGAGGCCAAGCCCAGCTACGGGCAGTTTCGAATCATCGGTCTTGACGACGACCAGCGCGAGCTGGTGCGGGTCGACCGTGCCGGCCCGAACGGGTCGGTGCGGATCGCCCCCGACAGCGAGCTCGAACGCAAGGGTGAACGAGCCTACTTTCAGGACACGATAGGGCTGCCACCCGGCGAGATTTACGTTTCGCCCATCGATCTGGCCACCCGCCAGGGGGGCACTACGGCGTTGCACGTTCCGACGCTGCGGGTCGCGATGCCGCTGTTCACACCGGATGGCAAGCCGTTCGGCATCATCATCGCCAATATCGACATGCGCCCGGCCCTGGACCACGTGCGCGGGACGGCGGGCTCGGGTGGCGAGATTTATGTCGTCAATTCGCGCGGCGATTATCTCGTTCATCCCGATCGCACGCGAGAATTCGGCTCGTCGCATGGCCGCCCCACCAACTGGCGCAATGATTTTCCGTTCTTCGCAGGCTTGGTCGGCACGTCGGACGTATCGACGCGGCTCATGACCGACGGGGCGGGCCGGCCGAACGGCGCGGCGATCGCGCCGGCGCTGCTGGCCGGCAAGGAATGGATCGCCGTCATCATGACCGTTCCCCCGGCCGTGTTCGGCCGGGTGCCGGCCGCCATCCAAAAGACCTCCGTGCTGGTCGGTCTGCTGGCCATCCTCGCTGCAGCATTGCTCGCCGTGCTGTTGGCGCGCTCATTGACCCGTCCGATCGGTCGCCTGACCGCGGCCGTGGAGGCGATCGGCCGCGGTCGGCAAGCGGACATCCCCGTCGATGCCGGCGGCGAGACGGGCGTGCTGGCGCGCGCTTTCGCCCAGATGGTCGAGGAGATGCGGGCGAAGACAGCAGCTCTCGAGCACGAGGTCCGGGAGCATCGCCGCACCGAGGCCGCACGAAGCCATCATGCCGCGCGCGACCACCTGTTCAGCGCCGCCGTCGAATCATCCGACGACGCGATCGTGATGCAGACGCTCGACACCGTCATCACCGGCTGGAATCCGGCCGCCGAGCGTCTGTACGGCTATTCGGCGGATGAGGCGATCGGCAAGCCGACATCGATCATCATCCCGCCCGATCGACGCGGGCATGGCAAGGACTATCTGGCCCGGATCGCCCGGGGCGAGCCGATCGAACGGTTCGAAACGGTGCGCCTGCGCAAGGACGGCACGTCCGTCGAGATCTCACTCAGCCTCTCGCCGATCAGGGGGCCGGCCGGCGAGATCATCGGCGTCTCCGGGACCGCGCACAGCCTCACCGGGGCGCGCAGGGCCGAGCGGCAGCTCCAGCACCAGCTCGAGGAGCGGCGACAGATCTTCGAGACGTCGCAGGACCTGATCATGGTCATGGACGCGAAAGGCCGCATCGCGCAGATCAGCCCGAGCAGCGAGACCATTCTCGGCTACCGGCCGGATGAGATGATCGGCCGCAGCGGCGCCGACTTCATTCATCCCGATCATCTGGAGCACTCCCGCGCCGAGATGCGCGCGCTGCACCGCGGCGAGCGCATCAAGATCGCCGACACGCGCTGCTTCCACTGCAATGGACACGAGGTCTGGCTGTCCTGGCTCGGCAGCTGGTCCGAGCAGGCGCAACGCTACTTCTTCGTCGGGCGCGACATGACGGAGGCGCGGCTCGCGCAGGAATCGCTGCGTGAGAGCGAGCGGCTCGCCCGCAACATCGTCGAGACTTCGCTCGACGCCTTCATCCAGACCGACGAGACCAGCAGCATCCTGAACTGGAACTCGCAGGCCGAGCAGCTGTTCGGCTGGCGGCGCGACGAAGTGCTCGGCAAGAATACGATCGACCTCATCGTGGCCGAGAGCGAACGCGAGAGGGTCAGGGCAGGCCTGAAAGATTTCATGGCGAACGAGGACGACAGGACACTGAACCGCCGCCGCGAGCTGATGTGCCTCCGCCGCGACGGCAAGGAATTCAAGGCCGAGGTCAGCGTGACCGCACTGAGGCGCCGCGAAGGCCTGCTGTTCAACGTGTTTTACCGCGACCTCACCGACAAGATCGCCGCGGAGGAGCGCATCCGCCATGCCGAGAAGATGGAGGCGATCGGCCAGCTCACCGGCGGCGTGGCGCACGATTTCAACAACATCCTCACCGTCATCACCGGCACGATCGAGATCCTCGCGGAGGCCGTCGAGAAGGAGCCGCAGCTTGCGGCAATCACGAAGATGATCGACGAGGCCGCCGCGCGGGGCGCCGAACTGACCCAGCATTTGCTCGCCTTCGCGCGCAAGCAGCCGCTTCAGCCGCGCGAAATCGACGTCAACTCGCTGATCATCGACACCGCGAGACTGTTGCGACCGACGCTGGGCGAGCAGATCCAGATCGAATCGGTGTTCGAGGAGGAGAGTTGCGTCGCGATCGTCGATCCCAACCAGCTCACCACCGCGATCCTCAACCTCGCGCTCAATGCCCGCGACGCCATGCCCGGGGGCGGCAAGCTGATCGTGGAGACCGGCGCCGCCTATCTCGACGAGGTCTATGCCAGCGGCAACGACATCCGCCCCGGCCGTTACGTGCTGATCGCCGTGAGCGACACCGGCACCGGGATCCCCGCCAACCTGCTGACCCGGGTGTTCGACCCCTTCTTCACCTCGAAGGGACCGGGCAAGGGCACCGGACTCGGGCTGTCGATGGTCTACGGCTTCATCAAGCAGTCGGCGGGCCATATCAAGATCTACAGCGAGGAAGGCCACGGCAGCACGATCAAGATGTACCTGCCGCCCGGCAAGACGCCGACAGCCGTCGGCGAGGGCGTGACACCAGCGACGATCGAGGGCGGACACGAGACGATCCTGGTGGTCGAGGACGACCGGCTGGTGCGCGACTACGTGCTGGCGCAGCTGCACTCGCTGGGTTACGTTACCCTGCAGGCCGCGAACGCGGCGGAGGCGCTGGCGATCGTCGCCGCCGGCAAGCCGTTCGACCTGCTGTTCACCGACGTCATCATGCCCGGCAAGATGAACGGACGGCAGCTCGCCGACGAGTTGATGAAGACGCGGCCCGATCTCAGGGTGGTCTATACGTCGGGCTATACCGAGAACGCGATCATCCATCACGGCCGGCTGGATTCCGGTGTGACGCTGCTGGCCAAGCCCTACCGCAAATCGGATCTCGCGCGGATCATCCGGAAGGCGCTGAGCGCTTGAAGCCGCGTAGCCCGGATGAGCGAAGCGATATCCGGGACTTCGCAGCATCGGTCCCGGGTGTCGCTTCGCTCACCCGGGCTACAAGAGCTTCTTACGACGCGCGCTGCGCCGCCGTCATCACGATGCGGATCAGATCGGCAGCGTTGCGCGCACCGAGCTTCTTCATGATGTTGGCGCGGTGATCCTCGATGGTGCGCGGGCTGATGCCGAGGGTGCGGCCGGCTTCCTTGTTGGACGCACCGGTGGCGAACTGCTCGAGCACCTCGCGCTCCCTGCGCGTCAGCGGCTCGCGTCCGGGGAAATGCAGCGAGCTGAATTTCGGCGAGGCGTTCTCCGCCTGCCTGCGTGCATAGGCGCCGATCGCCTCGTCGAGCCGGCCGACGATCTCGCTGCCGCGGAACGGCTTCTCGATGAAGTCGAGCGCGCCGCTCTTGATCGCGCCAACCGCCATCGCGATGTCGCCCTGTCCGGAGATCATGAAGATCGGCGCCGGATAGTCCTCGCCCTGCAGCTCGTTGAGAATGTCGAGGCCCGACTTGCCGGGAATGTGCACGTCGAGCAGGATCGCAGCCGGTGTGCGGTTTCGCGCGACGGAGAGCAGCGCTGCGCCGTCCGCAAAACAGATCACCTCATAGCCCGCCGCTTTCAACACCATCGACAGGGTGTCGCGAACGGCAGGGTCGTCGTCGACCACGAAGATTTCACCGCGAGAGCTTTGTTCGGCCATGTGCCACATCCAGTTGGCATGAAGGACTCGCGTCCGCGCCTCCCGTTATGGCGTTCGGCGCGGATTCGGCCCACCCGTATTTGTACGGGACATGGACTTAACGCACAAGTAGCGACGAGGTGCCTTATTGCGGGGGACGGAGAATATCCATGCTAAATTACGCAGGCACACCCCCGCTCGCCGCGATGGCCGACGCCGACAGCCGTCAGTTGATCGCAGCCGAACTTCGCTCGTTGATCGCGCGCATCGACATCAGTGTGCGTCTGATCGACGCGGCGATGAAACCGGAAGGCGTCGAGCCCGTACGCGATAGCGCGGGTTCCACCGATATTTTCGTGCTGGACGATGTCACGCCGCGTTATGCGACGGCGAGCGCCGCCCTCAATGCCTGCCGGGCGGAGCTTGGCCACGCCTTGCAATCGCTATCGGAATTCGGCAACGCGGCATAGAGCGCGATCGGCGCGGCGCAGCAGCCGCGCCCGATCGCATGGCAGCTCCGCAAGCCTCACGCGCGGTGCCGTTCCACGATCGCGTCGGTGGCGACGCCGCCCCACGTGTGGATCGCAGGAAGCCCCATCGCAGTCTTGCCGAGATTGGCGAGGCTGATGCGCAAGGCCGCGAGGTCGAGCGGCTTCGGCAGGCTCTGGAGCTCGATCCCGACGGACCGCGCGAAGCTGCGCGCGGCGCTGCGGCGCTTGCCGTCCATGCCGCTGATGACGATCACGGCGCCACCGAACTTTGCCGCCGCCATCTCGCGCAGCACGTCGATGCCGTCGCCATCCTCCAGCACGAGATCGAGCGTCACGCAGTCGAAGCGCGTGGCGCGGAGCTTCTCGATCGCATCCGCCACGGAGGGCGCCACGGTGACTTCGTGGCCGGCCTGCTTGGCGGCGACCGTGATCAGGCTGCGCTGCGTGGCGTCGTCATCGACCACCAGGAGCTGAAGCGCGCGCCGCTCGGCGCCGTCGGGCAGGTTCGAGGAGATGGGGGAAAGAGAACTTCTGGGCATTTCAGTATCCTGAGATTGGGATCATCAAAGGATACACGGTTCGCGCTTAGGCCGCGTAAAGCCGCTGTCGCGAATTCATTCGGATGTTTTCAGAAAATGTGAAGCAACGGATCGGAAAGGACGCGAGCGGATCAGGCCGCTTCGTCACGGCCGCCGGCCGCCCCGCGCTTCTTCCGGTTCTTGCCGCGCAGGAACTGGATGTCCATTTCGGCGCCGTTGACGCGGACCAGCTCGCAGCGGCGGTAGGCGAGGCCCGTGGACGACAACAGCAGGAAGAACTCCTTCAGGTTCAACCCCTGGATCGAGCCTTCCACCGTGAGGATGGCGTCGGTATCGGAGATCGCGTTGAGCTTGCAGTCGCGGCGCCAGGTGCCGTCGATGGCCATGATGCAGACATCATAGCCGCGACTGAAAGTCACGCGCTCCGTACCCTTGCCATCCTCGGCCATCTCTATCGCCCTGCCATGACCGCCAGTCGCGGCGCCGCGCCGGCGAGGGCTGGCTTGGAGGCTGCGGCACGCGGATCGTTCGGCTTGTAGAGGCCGCGCCGCTCCGGAATCGGCCGGAACGTATCGGTCAGGCCGACCACGGTTTCGGCCGCGCCCAGCACCAGGAAGCCGTCGGGCTCGATCTGGCGCGCCAGCCGGTTGAAGATGTTGATCTTGGTGTCCTGGTCGAAATAGATCAGCACGTTGCGGCAGAAGATGACGTCGAAGGTGCCGAGCTGCGCGAAATCGTGCAGCAGGTTGAGCTGCCGGTGCTGGATCATTGCCCGCAATTCGGGATTGACCTGCCAGGTCTCGCCGGTCTGCTTGAAATATTTCATCAGCATCTGGATCGGCAGGCCGCGCTGGACCTCGAACTGGCTGTAGATGCCGGACTTGGCCTTCTCCAGCACCTCCTGCGACAGATCGGTCGCGATGATCTCGATGCGCCAGCCGGTGAGGGCCGCACCCATGTCCTTCAGGCACATCGCCAGCGAATAGGGCTCCTGCCCGGTCGAGCCGGCGGCGCACCAGATCCGGATGCTGCGTTTGGCTGCCCGTGCCTTGATGATCTCCGGCATGATGTGGTCGCGGAAATGATCGAACGGGACCTTGTCGCGGAAGAAGAAGGTCTCGTTGGTGGTCATGGCTTCGACCACGTCGGTGATGACCGTGCGCGCGCCGCCTTGCAGCTTCTGCACGAGTTCGCCGATGCCGGAGAGCCCGGCCTTGCGGGCCAGCGGCAGCAGGCGGCTTTCGATCAGATATTGCTTGTCTGCGGACAGGTCGAGACCGGAATTGTCCTTCAAGAACTTACGCAGATACTCATACTCGGTCGGATTCACGGAAGACCTCTTGAAGTTAACGAAGGCGTCTCAAGCGGCGGTTTGTTCGTCCAGCGCGATCAGACCGACTTCCTGGAATTTCGCCATCACGATGTCCTTGTCGAAGGGCTTCATGATGTACTCGTTGGCACCACCACCCATTGCCTTCGTGATGTGATCGATGCCGGTTTCCGTGGTGCAGAACACGACCATGGGCTCGTCGCCGCCGGGCATGCGGCGCAGCGTGCCGAGAAACTGGAAACCGTCCATGACGGGCATGTTCCAGTCGAGCAGGATGGCTTCCGGCATCGCCTTCTTGCAGTGGACCAGAGCCTCGACGCCATCTTCAGCTTCGATCACCTGGAAGCCGAGCGCCTCGACGATCCGGCGGGCGACTTTCCGGACGATGCTGGAATCGTCAACAACCAAACAAGTCTTCATTTTTCCTCTCCGACTTCGGCTTTCGTTGGTGTCAGTTTACGCAGCCATTTGCACTCTGGTTTCGAGCTCGAGGACGCGGTCGACGTCGAGGACGACCATGAGCTGGCCGTCGAGACGGTGGACGCCGCCGGCGAGCTTGGCCATGCGGGGGTCGAGGTTGACGGGGTTTTCCTCCATGCCGGCCTCGGGCAGGCGCAGCACTTCGCCGATCTGGTCGATCAGCAGGCCGTAGGATTCGCCGCGCAAATCGACGCCGACCGCCATCGGCACCTTGCCGTCCTCGGGCTGCGGCAGGCCGAGACGGGCGCGCATGTCGACCACGGTGACGATGCGGCCGCGCAGGTTCAGCACGCCCGCGATCTCGCGCGAGGACAAGGGAACGCGGGTGACGCGTTCGGGCATGAACACGTCCTGGACGCGGGAGATCGGCAGGCCGAACAGCTGGCCGCCGATCATCGCGGTGACGTATTCGACCATGGCGCCTTCGGCGGATTGGGTCTTGCTCTTGCTGGTCATGTTGGGTGTCTCCTGATCCTGTCCGTTACGCTGCCGCCCGGCTCAGATCGGAGGCGCCGGCGGCGCTCGCGGTCTGTTCCTTCAGCGCCGCGATCAGACCGGGACGGTCGAACTTGGCGACATAGTCGTGGAAGCCGGCCTGACGGCCGCGCTCGATCGCCGCCGGCGACACCAGCGCCGACAGGCCGATGATCGGCATCGAGCCCAGATTGTTGTCCGAGCGGATGGTCTCGGCGAACTCGAACCCGTTCATGTCGGGCATCTCGATGTCGGTCAGCACCACGTCGAAGGTCTGGGCGCGCAGGGCAGCTAAGCCCTCCTGCGCGGTCGGCGCAGTGCGGACGCGGTAACCTGCCGCCTTGAGCACCGGGGCCAGCATGTTGCGGAAGAACGCACTGTCGTCGACCAGCAGCACCGACTGCGAGTGCAGCGACGGCTTCATCTCCTTGCGGGTGAACCAGTCGGAGAACGCCATCGGCAGGAAGTGGCCGACGTCGATCACCTCGGTGGCCTGGCCCTTGATCACGGCTGAGCCGAGGATGCCGCTAGCCGAGCCGCCGACCTCGATGTTGAGCCGTTCCTCGACGATGTCGATGATCTCGTCGACGACGAGGCCCATGGAGCGGCCGTCGTCGGCGAACACCAGGATCGGCTGGGCGCCCTGGCTGGCGATGGTGACGCCGTCCATCGCGACGAGCGGCATCAGCTGCTCGCGATACTGCACCATGTAGCGGCCGTTGGAGAACTCGATCTTGTCGGCGGGCAGCTCTTCCAGGCGCGTGACGAGGCCGAGCGGGACCGCCTTGGGCTGGGACGAGCCGGCGCGGAACACCAGCAGCGAGGTGGTCTGCTCGCCCGAGCCGATGTGATGGGCGCCGTTCTCGTCACCCATGTCGTGGGCCGAGGAGCCGGCGGCGCCGAGCGCCTTCGCGATGCCGTTGGGGTCGATGATCATGATCACGGCGCCATCGCCGAGGATGGTGTTGCCGGAGAACATGTCGATGTGACGGAGCTTGGTCGACATCGGCTTGACCACGATTTCTTCGGTGTGGAACACGCCGTCGACGACGATGCCGAAGGTCTGGCTGCCGACCTGGGTCACCACGATGAAGCCGTTCTCGGGATCGGAGGCCGCGCCGTCGTCGATCTTGAGGAGCTTCTTGAGATGGATCAGCGGCAGCAGCTTGTTGCGCAGACGCAGCACCGCGGTGTCCTTGATGCGCTCGATGCGGTGCTCGCTGTTGGCGCGGGCACGGACCAGCTCGACCACCGAGAGCTGCGGGATCGCAAAGCGATCACCGGCGGCTTCGACGATCAGCGCGGAGACGATGGCGAGCGTCAGCGGGATCTTGATGGTGACCGAGCTTCCCTCGCCGGCCACCGACTTGATGTCGATGGTGCCGCCGATCTGGTCGATATTGGTACGCACCACGTCCATGCCGACGCCGCGGCCCGAGACCGAGGTGATGGCGGCGGCGGTCGAGAAGCCGGGCGCGAAGATGAACTTGTGGATCTGGGCTTCGCTCATCTTCTCGAGCTCGGCCTCGGTGGCGAGGCCGCTCGAGATCGCCTTGGCCTTGATCTTGTCGGTGTTGAGACCGCGGCCGTTGTCGGCGATGCAGATGATGATGTGGCCGCCCTCATGATAGGCGGACAGGCGGATGGTGCCCTGCTCGCCCTTGCCGGAGGCGAGGCGCTCGGCGGGGGTCTCGAGGCCGTGATCGGCGGAGTTGCGCACCATGTGGGTGAGCGGGTCCTTGATCAGATCGAGCACCTGGCGGTCGAGCTCGGTGTCGGCGCCGTGCATCTCCAGTTCGATCTGCTTGCCGAGTTCACCCGAGAGGTCGCGGACGATGCGGGGCAGCTTCTGCCAGGCATTGCCGATCGGCTGCATGCGCGTCTTCATGACGCCTTCCTGCAGCTCGGCGGTGACGTTGGACAGGCGCTGCAGCGGCACCTTGAACTCGGTGTCCTCGTTGCGGCGGGAGATCTCCAGCAGCTGGTTGCGGGTCAGCACCAGCTCGGAGACCATGGTCATCAGATGCTCCAGCGTGTCCACGTTGACGCGGATCGACTGGTTGGCGATGCTGGCACCCTCGCCGGCGCCCTCCTCGGCCATCGCCTTCTTCGGCGCGGCCTTCTCCTTGGCAGGTTTTGCTTTCTCGGCGACGGGCGCTTCGGCCGCCGGTGCGGGCTCGGTCTGAGCAACGACCGCCGCCGCTTCGATCGCGGTCTCGCGGAAGGCACGTTCGAGATCGTCGAGCGAGACTTCGCCCGGACGCAGTGGACGCTCCAGCGTCTGGTCGATCAGCGTGCCCGAAGTCATCTCCTTTGCAGGCGCTGCGGCGACCGGCGCTTCCGGCACCAGCGGCGGTGCTTCCGTGACGGGAGCGGCGGCAGCAGCAGCCGGCATCGGCTGCGCCGAGCCTGACGCGATCGGCTGCGCCGACGCTGACATGGCCGCCATGCCCCGCTCGACCATCGCTTCCAGCTGGTCGATCAGATCGCGGTCGTTGCCCTCGGGCTCGGCTTCGGTCGCCTCGAGACCGGCCAGGATCTCCTTGATCCGGTCGATCGAAGCCAGAATCAGCGACACCGCGTCCGCCGTCACCGGCATGCCGTCGCGGAATTTGCTCATCAGGGTCTCGCCGGCATGGGCCAGCGCTTCGAGCCTGGGCAGTCCGAGGAAGCCGCAGGTGCCCTTGATGGTGTGGACCAGGCGGAAGATGTTATCCAGGATCTTGGCGTTGTTCGGCTCCTGCTCGAACTTCACCAGCTGATTGTCCACGGTGTCCAGGCTCTCGCTGGTCTCCGTCAGAAACTCCCGCAACAGATCATCCATGAGCTACGCCTTACTGCCCTGACCCTGGGACCTCGACGCCCACGCCACCTTTGGCATGGACGGAAGCCCTACTCTCGATCGTTAGACATCCCCTTTCACAGTCCCGTTAATTTCATCCTCCGTGCTAATACGGATATTGAAGAGAAGTTTGCGGTTCGACGGCGTGCGGTAGCGCCTTTCGGCAAAACCGGCTCAACGCCGCAACGGCGGCGATGCATGAGGTAAACGGGCCGATAACAGCGGGCCAGGCGCGCTGGAAAGCCCCGCTCGTGAAGGACGATAGGGTCGGCCTGCGGGGCATCGAACCGAGCCGCCCGCAACCTGAGGCGCAGTCGCGCCGGTTCGTGCGTGTTGACGCAGCGACCTGCGTGGTCCGCACACGCGGTAAACGAACGGTTACCCCGTGGCCATGGCGGGCCGCGCCGCGCTAACCCAATCGCGAGACCGAGGCGAGGTCGTCGTCGGGTCGATGCTCGGCCAGGCAATCGTTGATGGCGGCGAGCAGCGCGTGCGGCGTGAACGGCTTGCGCAGACAGCGTGCGGCGCCGAGCTCAAGCGCCATCCGGAGGAAATCGGGTGCAGGCGAATTCAGATTCGCAAAGGCGTAGCCGGACATCGCGATCAGCGGAATGACCGGCGCCAGCTCGTGGAAGATCCGGATCGATTCGAACCCGCGCATGTGCGGCATGAAGATATCGATGATCATCAGATCGAATTGCTGGTGTTCGAGAGCGCGCAGTCCGGCTTCACCTCCCTCGGCAATCGTCACCCGAAAGTTGTTGCGCTGGAGATAGACTTCGATGGCCATGCACACCATCGGGTCATCGTCGACAACGAGAATATGGCGCAGACCTTCTGTCCCCGTTTGAGCTTCCCGTTTCGGCGATTCAATAATCGAACCGTGGGGCACGCCTTTCTCCTTTGCTTTCAGTCGGACGATGGGCGGTCGCGAAAGTCATTGGCGGCGCGGGGAAGATGGACGCGAAATTCGCGGCCATGCGACGCCAGGCTCCATGGCAACATTGGATGACTGTGATTGCTGATCCAACGAACCGGACTGCACGGATCGAGCGGCGTCTGGTCGCAGGGCGAATGCAATGCTTCGGGCTCATGAAAGTCCCCTTGCCGGATTTTCCCGCACAACTCCTGCAGGACCGCCGCACCGGCTCAAGAGCGAATCAGCGCGCCGTTCTTATTTCCGCCGCAAATGCTGCAGCCTGTCTGCCCCCCAGCAGGTATATGGAAGCAACGCAACCTTTACAATGCGTTTTTATCGCTGCACAACTAGATGACGAACGGGCTTCGCACCCGATCGAGCATCGCACACGCTGGATTGACCTTCGATGACCGCGAGTGGCCGCCCGTCCAACCAAATGCTGCGAATGCTCGACGCGGCAGGCCTCGATCTGCTGCCTCCGCATCTCGCGGCAGTCGAAATGGTCAGAGGCGCTGGCGCAGATGTTGGGCGCACGGCGCAATGCCGTCTCTCTTGTCGCGCATGCGCTGCAGCGGGCCGGCATCATTCACCACAGCCATGGCCGGATCGGAATCGTCGATCGTCAAGCGCTAGAGACGACATCCTGCGACTGCTATTCGGCCGTGAACGCCTACCACCTGCGGCTGGCGGGAGCGGAGCCGTGACGACGGCTCGGCGCAATCGGCTGTATGCCGGCGTGCACGCAGCCTGGCAGGGGGGCGCGGTGGTCGGACAACTTGTCCCAATTGCCAATATATCCCGGCACGAAGATGATGGAGCCTACGACGGCGCAGGGTGATGTCGCCGGTCGCTCATTGCTGATGCGGGAACGGAGGCAGCTTTGGAAACGATGGTGCGCCCGGCCAACGGCTTCCTGTCCGCACTGTCGGCAGACGACTATGAATCCATCCGCTCGCATCTGCGAACAGTCGATCTGCCCCACGACGCGGTGCTGGTCGAGACCGGCGAGGTGCTGAAGCGCGCCTATTTTCCTCACCGCGGCGTCATCTCGCTGGTGGTGAAACTCGCCAAGGGCGAGCATGTGCAGGTCGCCATGATCGGCCGCGGCAGCCTGCTCGGGGCGTTCTCGGCAACGGGCGATGCCTGCGCGCTGAACACCGCAGTCGTGCTGGTTCCGGGCGTCGCGTCGGTGATGGATCTCGACCGGCTGCGGATCGCCGCCGACCAGAGCGGTACCCTGCGCACGTTGCTGACGCGTCACGGGCTGGCGGTCTACGCCCAGGTCCAGCAGACCGCAGGCTGCAATGCTGCCCATCCCGTGGAGTCGCGACTGTCACGCTGCCTGTTGCAAACGCATGACCTCTCCGGCGACCACCGGCTGCTGCTGACCCAGGAGGCCATGGCGCAGATGATCGGCGCGCGGCGCAACAGCGTGTCGCTGGTCGCCAACACCCTGCAACAGGCCGATTTCATCCATTACAGCCGCGGGCACATCCAGATCACCAACCTCGAGGGCCTGCGCCAGACGGCTTGCGAATGCTACGCCATCGTGAAGGCCCAGTACGACCGGTTGCTCGGCGCGCACTGACCGCCGCGCGCATGGTAAACCGCCGGCTAATGCCGGCCTGCAAACACCTCGTGTCCCGCTACCGGAACTGAAATTCGAATGCCGTAGACACGGAGCAGCGCGCGTGCCGGGAGGTGCAGCGCGACAAATGACCCGTGATCAAGGCAGCAGGCCCATGTTTGAAGTCACCGTCGCGCCCGCGCAGAAGGCGATCGAGGCCGAGCCGGCGCGCGAGCCGCACGCGTACGAAGCGCTGGTGCGCGAGATCGGCGAGGACGGTGCCTGCGAAGTGCGCGAAGTGTTCTGGAGCGAGACCTGCGCGCGGCTGCAATCGTTCCGCACGCTCTCGCTGGCGCAGCACCGCGCCAGAATCGCGCGCGAGGCGCATTCGCTGAAGAGCGCGGCTGGGACGTTCGGCTATGTCAGGCTCGCGGCGCTGGCGCTGCGACTGGAGAGGTCCGCAGCGGAGCTCGGCGATGGCGAATTCCGCGATCTCCTGGACCGGATGGACGCCGCCTATGCCGCCGCGCGCGCGCAGGAGCCGCAGGGCTAGCGCAGCCACGTGCATCCCCGCCGTACTTCTACGGCTTGGGATCTTCACAGATGGCTAATCATAGGTCGCGATAGTCCCGGAAAACCAGGAGGGTTTTCCATGTTCACCTACGAGACTGCGGACCAGAAAGAGGTTCGCCGCTTCCGCATCGCACAGTTCAACGGCCGGATGGCGACGGTGAAGGCTGGCGAGTCCACGGTGACCGGCTTCGTGCGTTCGGTGCTGGAGCAGGAATCGAGCATGCCGCCCCGCTGGACCATCACGATCATCCCGAACGGGCCGAAGGAAGAGATCAAGCCGCTGCGTCCCGCCTCGCGCGCGCGTCCCTTCGCCGAAGACTATTTCTGAGCGCGATCGGGTTTTTGAGACGTCCCGGGAGATCCCTCGGGGCCTCGTCCGCACCGCCTGCCGGCGACGCGACACAGCAGCCTCAGTCGATCGGGTGCAGCAGCGCCGCGCGGACCAGATCCGCGGTGTTGCGCGCGCCAAGCTTGCGCATCGCCTCGGCGCGATGGCTCTCGAACGTGCGCGGACTGATCTGCATCCGAAGCGCGCCCTGCTTGTTCGAATAGCCTTCGCTGATCAGTCTCAGCACTTCGCGCTCGCGCTTGGTCAGCCGCTTCTGACCCGACGGGCCGAGGAGTTCGGCGCTCGGCACGCGCTGGGTCTGCTGGGCGCGGACGGTCTTCGATTCTGCGTCCTCGGCGCCGGGCGGCTTCGACAAGCCGCCCTTGTGGGGGCCGGCCAGCTGCTTGACCAGGCCGCAGACGCGCTCGGTTTGTGCCAGCGCGTTCTCGACCACCCGCTGCAAATAGGCACGGTCGCCGGTCACGGGCGCGAGTTGATCGCTGTGATGCTTGATCTCGCCCATGTAGAGCAGCAGGGCAGTCAGGGGGCCGTTGAGCTCGCGGGCGATGGCAGCGGCCATTTCGTCGGCGGCCTTGGCCCGGGCAGCGCCCAGGCGGACGAAATCGAGCTCGTCAGGAGGAGCAGTGCTGCCTTCGTGCCATTCCGACGGCCGCGAATCGGTGGCCGTATCATTCTGTGACCCCATGTCACTCGTTTAGCGGAACCGGGAGCGGTCTGTGGTTAACTTTTTGCTCCGTAAGACTACGGTGATTTTGTCGGTTTTGCGTTGAAGTCGCGATACCGGCACAATTTGTGCTTGCGTCGCGCGGCGCCCGACCATGCAGGGGTTGAGTTTTTCGCCAAAAACTTGGGCAGACGGCCACATTGTCCTTAACGGCGGCCTTCGTCCCGCGCCGCCCCGGGGTTTTTTACGGATTAATTAACGGCGACTTGCTTCTCTTAGGGGAAGTTGAGAGCGCGCAAATGCCTCCACGCATTGGGCCCGCACGCCTGCGGGAAACGCTGCAATAGATTGCGTGCAATGGACGAGATCGATCGGCTGTCCGAATTCCTGCAGAGGCTGACGCCGCTGTCGCGCAGCTGTCTGCTCAGTGAACTCGAGCGGCTCGAACTGTGCGGCATCGACATGCCCGGCTCGCCCGAGATCCAGTCGCGCCTGCGCGCCGAGTTTCGCAAGGACGGATCGACCCAGGCGCGCGCCACGAGCCCTTCGCGCTATTTCTTCGCCCCGCTCGAATTGTTCCTGATCGACGGCGCGCCCGAGCACCCCAACATGGGGCGGATCTCGCGCAACACCCTCACGCCGATCTGGGAATGGATCTGCCGCGACCTGCTGCCGACCATGGCTCGCGACTACATCAAGGCGATCAATGACCAGGTTGCCGCCAACAATCCGAAGGAAGTCCTGAAGATCGCCTCGACGTTCCAGACCAAGGTCGTCAAGGTGCTCGAGAGCACCTTCGCATCAGCGGAGAGCACCGAGTTCGCGCGCGGCAAGCTCGCGCAATACACGGCCTCGCGCACCGCCTTCGACGACGTCAGGAAGATGCAGCACGTGCTGCGCGCCGGCAACGTGCTGACGAAATTCAACGAAAAACTGCCCGAGAAGATCGCGAAGTTCGACGACGGCCGGGTTGCCCAGATCACGGCGCAGCTCGACGCCTTCGGCAAGGCGAATGCCGAGGCGCTTCCTTTCGCGCTGGCACTGGTGGCGCGGCGCCTGGCCACGCCCTGGCAATTGTCGCGTCTCGCCACCAAGGCCGCCGCGAGCAAGAGCGCCGCTGATATCGCTGCCACGCCCTATGCCTGCGTCGTCCACATGGTGCTCGACCGGCTCGACGACAAGCGCCTCGCGCTTCGGATCGCGCTCCGTCACAACCGGGTGCTGGTCGCCCGCGACCTGCTCGCCGAGATCTACGACACCGAATATTCCCTCAAGGTGCGCATCGACGGCATCGAGGGTCACGAATGGGGAATCCGGCTGCAGCAATTGATGGACGCGATCGCGGCGCTGGTGTCCGCCGAGGTGGCCCGCTTCCCGTCCAACGTCGGCCACATCCTCGGCTCGCGCCGGCTGCGCAGCCACGACACGCTCGGCGGCAAGCTGACCTATCTGGCCTGGAAGGGCCGCGACGCGGTGCAGGAAGGCGCCGCGGCGTTTCGCAAATTGATCGGGCAGACCTGAGCGCGCGCTTCGACCGCCGCGCATTTTTCCGGATCATGCTCTAGGGCGCGCGCGGCAGGCACAGGAAGCGATCGAGAAATCGCCCCGACATCACCACCCTGAACCACCACGCCATCATTCGCCGCATCGTCATCGTCGTAATCCTCGACACAGCCCACCACCGCTGTGCCGAGCAATAGCGCAGCTGCAGCAAGGCGCGTGTGATGCGCTTCACACTCTGCGTGATCCCGGTTCGGCGGCAGACGGCGTTTGTCGAAAGCTTAGCGCGAATTGGAGGGTTTAAGGTTACCCAGATAATCCAGTGAAGACCTGAAACTCTCCTTATTTGAACCCGTGCCCGCCGTTTAAGAAACGTCACGGAACGGGAGTGGTATAGTGATGGACGATGGGATGGTTGAACTCGTCGAACGAAGGCCTGTGACCTTCGGACGGCGAAAGGTGACGCCGCGCGCCTGCGTGGCCGACAGCAAGCGGCATCTGCGCGCGTTCCTCATCGAGGTGCTGGAGGATCTCGGCTTCGTCACATGCGAATGCGCCAGCTCCGACGAACTGCAGACCGTGCTCGCCACCGGATTGCCGGACCTGATCCTGCTCGGCGTCGCCGCCGACGGCATCGAGCCGGGGAAATTTTTGGAAGTGCTGGTGCGCGAGGCGTTCGCCGGCAAGGTGCTCGCCGTCGGCGCGCGCGAATCGATCATCGTCCGGGCGGTGCGGCAGGTCGGCGAGGAATATGGCCTTGCGATGCTGCCGCCGCTGACCACGCCCTTTGCGGCGGAGACGCTGCGCGAGCGCGTCGCGATGCTGCTGCCGGAGGAGCCGGCGCCGAGCCCGGCCGTGCATGTCGGCGAGGCCCTGCATGCCGGCTGGCTCGAGCTCTGGTACCAGCCCAAGATCGACGCGCGCACGCTGGTGCGCAGCGGCGCCGAGGCGCTGGTGCGGATGCGGCACCCGACCTGGGGCGTGGTGCCGCCGGCCTATTTCATTCCCGAGGAGAGCGATCCGCATCTGCGTGCGCTCTCCGAATTCGTGATCGAGCGCGCCATGCAGGACTGGCATTACCTGCTGGAGCGGCAGACCCCGGTCGACCTCTCGATCAACCTGCCCGCGTCCTATCTGAAGGAGCCGCAGGCGGTGCGCGATCTCTGCCGCCGGATGCCGACGCATCCGGCCTTCGGCGGGCTGACGGTGGAGATCGACAGCGAGGAGGCGATCCTCGATCTCGACCACCTCACCGAGGTCGCGCGCGAGGTCGGGCTGCACAATATCGGCCTGTCGATCGACAATCTCGGCGCCAACTGGCCGGCGCTGATGGACAAGGACAGGATTCCCTTCGTCAAGCTGAAGGCCGACCGGCAATTCGTCACCGGCAGCGGCAGCGACCGGCTGAAGCGCACGGTGTGCCGCCACATCGTCGAGCTGGCGCAGGGCTTTGGCGCGCGCAGCGTGGCGCAGGGGGTGGAGAGCCGGGCCGACCTCGTCGCCGCCAACGAGCTCGGCTTCGACCTCGTGCAGGGCTTCCTGTTCGGCAAGCCGATGCCGCTGAAGAAGTTCGCCAAGGGCGCGCTGACGCGGACGGTGATGGGACAGGCGTGAGGCACAAGCCTCACGCAAACCGCCGCGCGAAAAACACGCAGGCGACCACGAGGCCGGTCGCGACGATCATGCTCCAGGCGACCGGCTCGTGCAGCAGCAGGCCCGCAAGCGCGAGGCCGAAGAACGGCTGGAGCTGCTGCAGCTGGCCTACGCGGGCGATGCCGCCGATCGCGAGCCCGCGGTACCAGAAGATGAAGCCCACGAACATGCTGAAGATCGAGACGTAAGCGAGCCCGATCCAGGCGGGCGCGGAGATGCCGCTCCAGCTCCCGGGCCAGGTGAGAAGCGCGAGCGGCACCATCAGCGGCAGCGCGAGCAGCAGCGCCCAGGAGATCACCTGCCAGCCGCCGAGCCGGCGCGACAGAGCGGCGCCTTCGGCATAGCCGAGGCCGCACAGCACGATCGCGGCGACCATCAGCAGGTCGCCGGTGAGCGAGGCCGAGCCGCCGCCGGACAGAGCGAAGCCGGCCACCGTGGCGCTGCCGAGACCGGCGAACAGCCAGAACAGCGGCTGCGGCCGCTCGCCGCCGCGCAGCACGGCGAAGATCGCGGTCGACAAGGGCAGCAGGCCGATGAAGACGATCGAATGCGCGGACGTGATGTGCTGCAGCGCCAGCGCCGTCAGCAGCGGAAAGCCGACCACCACGCCGATCGCGACGATGGCGAGCGAGACGAGATCGCTGGCCTGCGGCCGCGCCTGCCTGAGCAGGCCGAGCACGGCCACCCCGATCAGCGCCGCGATGACCGCGCGCGCCGAGGTCAGGAACAGCGCCGAGAACCCGCCGACCGCAACCCGCGTCGCCGGCAGCGAGCCGCTGAAGATGACGACGCCGAGGAGGCCATTGCCCCAGCCGGTGGCGGAAGAGTGCATGGTGGTCTCGCTTGGTGGCGACACGGCCGGGAGAAAGGCGGTTGCCGTGACGTTACGCTCGCGGGCTTGTGCCATAGGATAGCAAAAAGTGCGAAAACAACCCCATGCACAGTAGACGGGGCGTGGAAGATCAAGGGGTTAGGAGGGGTGAAATTGGCTGCTTAGCGGGGCAATGGGCATCTCGGATTGGTGCGCATCATTTGCTTCGTCGGGCAAAACAGGGGCATAATATCACCATTGATAAGCTTGATGTGCACGCGTCCACATTCAAGCTGCATCTCTTCAGCAGAGTGTCCCACGACGACTATGGCGTGGGACGGTCGTACGTCGCTGTGAAAACGGTGTCGGTGAGCCAGCGCTTGAATTCGGGATTGTCACTGAATTGCTTAAACAACTCGGTGTCGTCCTTCATCAATCCGATGATGACGCTCGCCAATGCTTTATCGTGCTCGATCCGAGCGTTCTGCTTGTCTGAATTTTTCTGAGCGTTTTGATAGGCCGGGTTTGCGGCCACCTTGTCGGGGATCACGGTCGCAATCAGGTGGCGGATACGGTCGGTGTCGGCCCAGGTGATGTTACCGAACAAGTCGTTGAAGCTGCGGATGATGTTGGACAGGCGATCAAGCTCGGGCTCGGCCCGGTGCCCTCCGCCATCGGTCGGCACGGGATCAATTTCGGCGTCCTGGTCGATCAATTGCACTCGTTGCGTGGCCTGCTTCTCGACCCGATAGCTGTCCATGTCTATGGCTTCGAGAATGCCTTTGGACAGATCCTCTTCCCGCGGAGCCGGCAGCTTCGGGACCAAGAAGTTCAGGAAGATCGAGAGCTTCTCCCAATCAGCGTTGGTGTAGGGCAAAAGCGAGGAAATGAAGGCGTAGGTTCGAGTAAACGCCTTGGCCTTGCCTTTGAAATCGACCTGACCGTCCTCGTCGAGCTCACTCACATAGGTCTCAACGCAAACATCCAGGATGGGATCGAGCCGGTCGCGATCCGCACCGTCAAGATACAGCCCGACGAGCTGCTCGATCTGGGCGGGCTCATAGACTTGATGCTCATCGAGGCCGGCTTTGAGATCGTGAAGCCGGTTCGGGTCGGTCTCGTCACTGAGGATTGTAGTCCGATAGAACGTATCGAACGCAGCCCGGATCGTCTCGGCATCATTCATGAAGTCGAGCACAAACGTATCATGCTTCTGCGGATGCGCGCGGTTGAGGCGGGACAGCGTCTGCACCGCCTTGATGCTCGACAACGCCTTGTCTACGTACATCGTGTGCAGCAACGGCTGGTCATAGCCGGTCTGGAACTTGTCGGCGCAGATCAGGAAACGATAGGGATCGACTTCAATCCGGTCGGCGATGTCCTTTGAAGGGAAGCCGTTGAGGCTGGCTTCGGTGACTTTCGCACCCTTGAATTCATGCTCACCAGAGAAAGCAACGATCGCACGGTAGGGGCTCTTACGTTCGATCAAATAGGCGCTCACCGCCTGATAGTACTCTATCGCGCGCTCAATGCCTGAGGTAACCACCATCGCCCGCGCCTGACCGCCGATCTTATTCAATGCGAGCACCTGCTCGTGGAAGTGGTCGACCATGATCTCGGCCTTGAGACGGATAGCGTGGCTGTTGCTCTCGACATAGCGGCGGAGCTTCTTGGTCGCGCGCTTGGTGTCGAATTCCGGATCGGCTTCGACCGTCTTGACCAGGCGATAATAGCTGTTGACGGGCGTGTAATAGCGAAGCACGTCGAGGATGAAACCTTCCTGGATCGCCTGCTTCATGGTGTAGCTGTGGAACGGACGATGCTTGACCTTGTCACCCTCTGGCCAGGGTTCGCCGAAGATCTCCAGCGTCTTGTTCTTGGGCGTTGCGGTGAACGCGAAATAGCTTGCATTGGGGAGCATCTTGCGGCTCTCCATGATCGCGATGATCTTATCCTCGACGGTGTCGTCCTCGTCGCTGTCCTCCGCACCGGTTAGAGCCGCGTTCAAGGCAGCCGCGGCCCTGCCGCCCTGGCTTGAATGCGCCTCGTCGATTATGATCGCGAAGCGACGATCCTTGTGCTGGGAGCCGATGTCATCGAGGATGAACGGGAATTTCTGAACCGTGGTGATGATGATCTTCTTGCCGTCGGCAATGAAACGACGGAGATCGCCGGAATGCTCGGCATGGCCGACGGTGGCGCCGACCTGCGCGAACTGCTTGATGGTGTCGCGTATCTGCTGATCGAGGATGCGGCGGTCGGTGACGACGATTACGGAATCGAATACCTGGCCGGCGGCGTTCGCGAGCCGCACCAACTGATGGGCCAGCCAGGCGATCGAGTTCGATTTGCCAGACCCGGCCGAGTGCTGGATCAGCACGCGCCGGCCTGCACCCTTCGCCCTGGCGTCGGCCAGCAGCTTACGAACCACGTCCAACTGATGGAACCGCGGGAAAAGCTGATCCCGCTTAGTCCGATTGGTCTTGGGGTCCTTACGCTCGACGATCTGAGCGTAGTTCTCAACAATGTCCGTCAAGCCGAGGGGCGTCAGAATATCCTTCCAGAGATAGTCGGTCTTGATCCCGGCCGGATTCGGCGGATTTCCGGCGCCATCATTCCAGCCCCTGTTGAACGGCAGGAACCATGATGCCTTGCCCTTGAGCTGGGTGCAGAACATGACCTGCGCATCGTCCACCGCAAGATGCACGATGCAGCGGCCGAACTCGAAGAGCTTTTCACGCGGATCACGGTCGCGCTTGTATTGCTCGACGGCGTCTTCAACCGTCTGCTTCGTCAGACTATTCTTGAGTTCGAACGTTGCGATCGGGAGGCCGTTGATGAACAGCGCGAGATCGAGCGCATGGGCGGTGTCGTCGCGGCTGTAACGGAGCTGGCGGGTTACCGAGAACCGGTTCAGCGCAAAGCGTTCAGCCGCCTTGGGATTGCCCAGCGACGGCGTACCATAAAACAGATCGACATTATGCGCGCCGTGCTTCAGGCCCTTGCGCAGCACGTCGATGACGCCGCGCTTGCCGATCTCGCCTTGAAGCCGCGCAAGGAATTTCTGCCTGACAGGGCTGTCATGGTCGAGATCGAACGCCGGGACCAAGAGCGGCTGTGTCGCGGCGATGAAGGCGCGCAATTGCACAAGATCGACCGTCCATACCCGATCATAGGCCTTGGGGTCGCCGAGCAGCCAATTGTGCAGGCCGGCGAATGGATCGGGGTCCTCGGAGAATCCGCCGCTGGCCGATGCCTTTCGGCCGGTCATGTCGGCGACGATGAGGGCCTCAAGGCCCTTCTCCGAGATGTCCGTGGTCATGCCGCCGTCAGCCATCCCTTCGCGCGAAGGGTGTCATAGGCAATGCCTATCTGGCGCGGCGAGAAGCGCTTCTTGCGGTCGTTCCAGGCATAGACTTTCGCCGCCGCATCCTCGGCGCTGGCCGCGTTCTCGTGCTTCACGACCCAATGAACAGTAGCAAGCAGTTCAAGTCCGAACGGCGTTTCGAAACCTTCGACCAGCTCACCCACACGATCGAAGCGAGACTTGGTGCCGCCATCATCGCTCAAGAACGCTTCGGCCTCCTTCACGGCACCGAGAACCAGCTCAAGCTGCTTGTCGGGCGCGTCTCCGCCATCGTGATAGCCGGAGACGAGGTGTCCCTCGATCTTCGTCAGCACATGACGCAGATTGTCGGCATAGGGGCCGTAATTATGCTTGATGTAGGTAAGCCGAAGGGGCTCCCCCGCCTCCTGCATGAAGTACATGAGCTTCTGCACTTCGATCAGCGTGACGAACGGGTCCATCAGACCGCCGAGATAGCGGTGCATCAGACCGACGAGAGCGGCGCGGCCGGCCGTCATCTTAGGCACCTCGCGCGACCGGGTGGCCACCGGCGCGCTGTTGGGCTCATAGACGATCACGTCGAGATCATCGAGTTTGTCCAATGCCGCGACGATCCGGGGACGCACGTCGGCCCAATTCAGGCCGCCGAGGCCGCTGCCCAGCGGTGGGATTGCGATGGAACGGATGCCGCGCTCGCGAATCTCTTCGACCAGCGCCTTGAGCCCGGACTCGATGTCCTCCATCCGGCTCTTGCCGCGCCAATGGCGCTTGGTCGGGAAGTTGATGATGAACTTCGGGTTTGTCAGCGTCCGAGTTTCGTACACGAACATCTTGCCCGGCTGTACTTCCTCGCGGGCACAGGCGGCCTCGTAAGCTTTGAAGTTCGCCGGGAAGACGTTCTTAAACTGGAGCGCGAGGCCCCGGCCCATGATCCCAACGCAATTGACGGTGTTGACGAGCGCCTCGACGTCGGCAGCCAAAAGATCACCGCTGGTGAATTCGATCATCTCCTCCTCATTCAATAGTACCACCCTCGTTTCACTTCGATCGGCGGCTTGTGTGCCGCGCTTTGAGTGGCTGCGGATGCCCGTGTTGCCATTTCCTGCGAGTGAACTCCGATCCTATCAACAAGGTGCCAAGGAAACGACTCTTCGACAAGAAACTCGGCCTGCTTGGCCTCCTTCACGTCTGGAGCCTTGAAATTGGACGTGGCGACAGCATTCCAGTTTATATCGCCGAACCGATCCGCCCCAGTTCGGAACTGCGTATAAGCGGCCCGCGCATTCGCCAGACTGAAAGCCCAGCGCCGATTGTTCTTTTCCGCCCAAGCGACGGTCGAAAGCAGATCCGCCTCCAGATGAATTATCGGTTCCTGCCCACCGCGATAGGTCAGATTTGGATGGTTTGCATACCAGATTATGCTCAGCATGACAGATCTCGGACAGAAATTGAACGGCACATATTCTCCGACGAATGTCCCATCGTGGCACGGCACAGACATAATCAATCGCGCCGCTTTGATCGTTGGCATTCCAATATTGGCAGGTGGCCCGCCGCGCCCAACCATTACTTTGTCCGACCATAGACAACCATCCGCGACAATCGACGCCAAATTGTCGATGTGCACTATGTGATAGATTTTGGGCTGCGCCGGAACGGGCATTGTCAAGCGGCTGCCTCCTCGCTTTCGGTGTCCTCGGCGGCTTCTTCGAGATCATCGCCTTCAGCAACATCGCTGATGGGCTCAGCTTCGGTCGTCTCGGGCAGGCTTGCCGCGAAGGTCCGGACATCGAGCTTACCCGTGACGACGTCGGAGATCAGACGCGTGCGGAATTCTTGGATAAGCGCGACCTCCGTATGGGCGGCATCAATTGCGGCATCGAACTCGCGTATCGCTGACTGCAGGCTATCAACTATTCGAACTTGTTCGTCCCGCTCTGGAAGCGCAACGAAATAGTTTGCAACAAAGTCCGGTGAAATGCGCTGTTGACCAGCAGAGCCAGTCATCGACTCAACGCCCAAACGGCGAAACTGCGCTTCAAACGTCAAAAGATAGAGAAACCTCGGATAAATCGCGGATGTTGCACGCAAGACGATAAATTCGGTCGACCCAAAGCCAACTTCGGTAGGTAGTCGATCCAGAACCGCACCTTTTCCGTTTTCAAAGCACGGCGTAATTTTCGCTAGAATGACATCATTTCGCTCGAAATACGTGAAGCCATTTGCAAGCTCAGAGATCGGTGATTGAAGACTGCTATCTATCTTCCCGTCACTACTGACACGCTCCATGGGAAGAAAAGTCGCGAGGTCTTCAGGAGCGCGGCTTTTGATCGCCATCTTGGATGGATTGATTCTGCAAACGTGCTTCAACCGGGTCAACCTCCACCCCGCAGGCACACCGCCAAGATAAGGAACACCCGACTGCTTCAGGTTTACGTTCGGATCGAGGCCGCGGGTGACTGCGCGATGGATGATCGCCTGCTTCTGCTCGTTCAAAAGCGCGGAGATCTTCTTCTTGGCGCGGATCAGCTTCGCCGTCTGCGCGCCATGCCAATCCAGAAACCGCACGATCAGCCGCTGCTCGTCGAGCGGCGGCATCGGCAAACGAATGTCGTAGAAGTCATCCGTGTAAAGGCGCCAGAACCCCTCAACGATACCCTTGGCCCTGATTCGAAGTTCGACGCGGCATGCCGAGGACTTCAAAACATATTCAAAGAATCTCACGCTGGCGCGCGGCTTGGGCCGCAGCACCGTATAGTCCGGGCTTATCAAGCCGGGCAGCTTCGCGTACGCGAAAACTCCGAGGTGCGCCTTGAGGCGGTTGAGAACGAGATCGTCCTTTTCGACAAGCTTCGCACCGATGTAGCTCTCGGAAACGAGAGACTTTTCGACGAGGCTCGCAGGCACAAGTCCCAGTCTTTGGCTCATCGACAAGTGAGTCTCCTCGCCCGTCATCGAGCGACAATCGACTTCCCGAAAAGCATATTTGCTGCGCAGCACGTCCCAATGCGCCGGCACGTCGCCAAGCCAGGCCAAGCCGCTCGGCTTCATCTCCGGATAGGGACGAAGTCCGTCGATCATCTGGCAGCTCCGATGAGTTCGCTCATCAACCCCTCGGTCTCGCGCTCCAGCGCCCAGATATCGGCGCGGATCGCCTCCAGCGGGCGCAGCGGCTGCGGCTTGTAGAAATAGCGTGTGAAGCTGATCTCATATCCGATCGTCGTTTTGGTCTCGTCGACCCAGGCGTCGGGTGCATGCGGCAGCACCTCGCGGCGAATGAACGCCTCGATCCCGCCGGGCTCCTTGAGCGGCACAGTCTCGGTATCGCGCAGATCACTGTCCGGCTCGTATTCAACCACGCAGCTCTTGCCATCGATGACGAGAGGGAACAATCCATGCAGCGGGTCGGCTTCGACCTTGTCCGCCTTGTGAATCTTACGGATCACCGGCGCGCCGTCCTCGGCAATGCGCCCCTCTTCCTTCAGCGCCTTGATCTCCTTCGGAGTATAGGCCCGCGTCGCGTCAATGCCCGCGGCCCGCAGAGGCCGCTCGACCGTCACCTTGGAATAGCCGAACTCGGCATTATCGAAGATGCGGGATTGCTCGCTCTCGCCGAATGACATGAAGGCGTCGAGAATGCGCTCGATATCGGCATCGGTCAGCTCGCAATTCTTCTTGCCGAGATTCTTGCGCAACGGCTTGAACCATTGGGTTGCGTCGATCAATTGCAACTTGCCACGCCGGGGACCGGGCTTGCGGTTCGACAGCACCCAGACATAGGTGGCGATGCCTGTGTTGTAGAACATGTTGAGCGGCAGCGCGACGATGGCTTCCAGCCAGTCATTCTCGATGACCCAGCGCCGCACATTGCTTTCGCCAGAGCCTGCATCGCCGGTGAACAGCGACGAGCCATTGTGAACCTCGGCGATGCGCGATCCCGATGGCGTATCGTGCTTCATCTTAGACAGCATGTTCGCCAGGAACATCATCTGCCCGTCGCTTGAACGGGTGACGAGACTGTATTCCGGATCGCCGGCATGTTCGATCACGAAGCGCGGATCGCGCAGGCCGGCTTTGCCGCCCATGCGCTCCTGATCGCTCTTCCAGCTCTTGCCGTAGGGCGGATTCGACAACATGAAGTCGAATTCCCGGGACGGAAAAGCATCATTCGCAAGCGTGGACCACTCCGGCCCACCGACCATGTTGTCGGCCTCTTCGCCTTCGCCCTTGAGCAGCAGATCGGCCTTGGCGATGGCGTAGGTCTCGCCGTTGATCTCCTGCCCGAACAGATGGGTGGAGACCTGCTTGCCGTGCTGCGCGGCCAACTCCTTCAGCGTCTCCTCGCCGACGGTGAGCATGCCGCCGGTGCCGCAGGCACCGTCATACAGGAGATAAGTGCCTGACTGGATCTGATCGGCGATCGGCACGAAGATCAGCTTCGCCATCAGCTTGACGGCGTCGCGGGGCGTCCAATGCTCGCCAGCCTCTTCGTTGTTGGATTCGTTGAAGCGGCGAACCAGCTCCTCGAAAATCGTGCCCATCGCGTGGTTGTCGAGGCCGGGATGCTTCTCCGAGCCGTCGCCGTTCAACACCGGCTTCGGGCCGAGATTGATCGAGCTATCGAGAAATTTCTCGATCAGCGTGCCCAGCACGTCGGCCTTCGACAGTTTCGGCAGCTGGTTGCGGAATTCGAAATTGTCGAGGATCACCTGCACGTTCGGCGAAAAGCCATCGAGGAATGCTTCAAAATCGGCTTTCAGCTGGGCCTGCGACGCGCGGTTGCGGAGATCGCGCAGATTGAAGCGCGAGGTGTTGTAGAAGGCTTGTCCGGCCGCCTGGCGCAGCGCAGCGTCCTGATTGGTGATGCCCGCCTTGTCGAGATTGTCCTTCATCGCCAGCACGGCGGCCTTGGTGGGCTCCAGCACCGCATCGAGACGGCGCAGCACCATCATGGGCAAGATCACGTCACGATATTTGCCACGAACATAGAGATCACGCAGAGCGTCGTCGGCAATGCCCCAGATGAAGTTTGCGATCCAGTTCAGATCACCGTTACTCATGCCTTGACTGATCCTTAACCGTCACGGGCTCAGCACGCGCCAAATCGACGTGGCGGCCGAAGCCAAATCTGGCGCCTTTGGCCGATATGTTTTGCAAGTTGCGTTCCCCGAATCACGCGACTTTTGGCCATTCTGGCCTCTTTATCAAGGTTGGCCCCCGTAAGCCGAATACCTGTAGTTGCCTGCCAATCCAGAGCCGGGCGAAGTCGACGGTACGGAAAGAGCGACCAAGAATTTTGGGCGTGTTCTTGGACTTATGGCGGAGAGGGAGGGATTCGAACCCCCGATAGGCTTGCACCTATGCCGCATTTCGAGTGCGGTGCATTCAACCACTCTGCCACCTCTCCTGAAGGCGCCATGGAAGGAGCAGGGCCCCTGTGGTTGGGGGCGTTAATAGGCGAGGATGGCGGGCCAGACAAGGCGGGGAGAGGAAAATCAGCTCCGTTTTCGGCCGGGCAGACGGCCTCAGCGGCTGGAGCGGCAGGTTTCGGCGGCATTTCTTGAAATTTGTGCCGGCAACACGGCGACTGGCACGTGCCGGGTGAGGCGCAGCGCCTCCGAGCCGAATCATCCCTGGCCTCCGCCGGGTGAAGGGGCGTGACGGCTGCGGCTCATTGGAGCGGGCCATTCGTCTCGCGGCCATCCGTCGAGACGCCCGCCTGCGGCGGGCCCTCAGGATGAGGGTCTCGGGTCGTCGCTAGATGGGGATCTTGTCGAGGAGCCCGCTCGCGCGCGCCGAAAAACGGGGTGGGACCGCCAGACGCGGTAAACACTGGCGGTCCCGGTGCCGCTCATTGAAATACTGGCTGGGAAGGGCGGCTTCGCCGGCCAGGTGAGGCGACGATTCGACCGTAGCGTGCGCCGGGCGTGCCGCAATGCAATCCGGTCCTTAACCTAACCGGTCAAGGTTACTCGGGCGCGGCGCTGGGGTTTGGCGAGAGAGCCCCAATGCGGAGGAAGCCCTCTCCCCGGCCCTCTCCCGCATCCGCCTTCGCCCGAAGGCGGGCTTCGGCGAGACAAGCGCGGGAGAGGGGGTGGAGTTCTCGCGTGGCGGCAGATGGGGCTCGTCTTCGAGCGAGCTAGTCGTCCTTCTTGTCCTTGGCTTTTTTCTTGCCGTTCTCGGCGGAGTCCTTGTCCTTGCCGTTCTCCTTGCGGCGGTTGGTGAAGCGGGCGTTGCCGAGGCCGGTGCCGATGGTGAGCACGCCCCAGCGATCGACGTCCTGCATGAACGGCACCTCGGAGAGGCCCTGCACAACGCCGTCATTGTGCATCAGGATCGCGGTGTCGTGCTCGCCGATCTCAGGAATGCCCTCGATCAGGCTCGCGGGCAGGTTGAACTTGCTGCTCTCCCAATTGCCGGGCAGGTTCTGCGCGCCCTTCTCGATCGAGCCGTCGGCATTGATCACGCCGGGACAGGCGATGCCGATGAAGGGCGCGAGCTTGTAGCCCTCCTTCTCGGCTTCGGTGATCAGCCCCTTCAGCATCTTGGTGAGGCGCTTCACCGCGCCTTCGCGCGTCGGCTCGTCGTCGGCATGGCGCCACAGATCGGAATGCACGACCTTGGCCTTCGAGAGGTCCTTGGCCTTCTTCCAGCCGGTTTCGACCAGGCCGCAGCGGATGTTGGTGCCGCCGATGTCGACGGCGAGGATGCTGTCATGGGCCTCGAAGATCCAGGACGGCGCCAGGTGCAGCGCGCCGATCAGGCCGGCTTCGTCGGGATGATGGCGGATCGGCACCAGGTCGATCTTGAAGTCCTCGGACTTCAGGATGATCTCGGTGCGCGCGATCGCGAGCTCGCCGAGCCGGGAATCGCGGAAGCCGCCGCCGACCACGATGCGCTCGGTCTTGGCCCACGCCTTGCTCTTGAGGAAGCGCCGGGTGACATAGGCGAGCTCCTGGGCGAAATCCTCGATGGCGCTGTGCACCACAGCCCAGGCCTCGACGTCGTCGCCGACCAGGATGGCATCCAGCGTCTTCTTGCTGATCTCCTCGCTCGGCTCCTTGCCGAACGGGTCCTCGCCGGTCTTGCGCAGCGGCTTGCGCCAGCGCTCGAGGATCTCGCGGAAGGCGCCCCTGCTGGCGCGGTCGCCGAGAAAGCCGTCCTCGTCCTTCAACTCGATGTTGAAGCCGTCGATCTCCACCGACGGCAGCCGCGCGGATCCGTGATGGGCGATGCCCGTCGTCGTCTTGACCAGTTCGTCCGTTGCCATGATGGCCCCTTGCTGCCCGCGTTCCTGTTCCGGCCGTGACAACGGCGGCGGAACCGGTTTGTTGCAAAGCCGCAGGCGAATTGGCGGAATGCCGCAGGCGGGGCCAAATCCCTCAAATCCGGGCGGTTTTCGCCGGCTTTTCCTTGACTTGGCGCGGCCGGCGGCTATAAGTCCTGCAACCGGCGCGGGGCGTTTCTCGCGCCGCTTGTTTTTGCGTGGGTTTTCAAAGGGATAACTCCCGCCCGCACAAAACTCGCATAAACCCATAGCGACTGACAAAAAGCCGGCCCGGACGATATCAGTCGCGAGGCCGGGATTTGAACACGGAGAAAAAACGATGTTCGCAGTCATCAAAACCGGCGGCAAGCAATACCGCGTCGTGCCGGATGATGTTCTCGAAGTAGGCAAGATCGAAGGCGAAGTCGGCTCGATCATCCAGCTGGGCGAAGTCCTGGTGCTCGGCGGCGACACGCCGACCCTGGGCGTTCCGACGGTGGCCGGCGCGTCCGTCGCGGTCGAGGTGCTCGACCACAAGCGCGGCCCCAAGGTCATCGCGTTCAAGAAGCGCCGCCGCAAGAATTCGCGCCGCAAGCGCGGCTATCGCGACGAGATCACGGTGCTCCGCATCTCCGAGATCCTGACCGACGGCGCCAAGCCCACCAAGGGCCCGCGTCCGAAGCGGGAGAAGGTGGTGAAGGAGCCGGCAGCGGAAGCCGCCGAGTAACGCGAAATCGATCACGCCAATTCACGAATTGATGCGTGAGAAATTTTGAAATGATTCCGTCAAGGAATTGATCTAGACAAGCGCATCATCTTGCGCAGGATTTCGGAGACGAACCATGGCTCACAAAAAAGCAGGCGGTTCATCGCGCAACGGACGCGATTCCAAGGGCAAGCGCCTCGGCATCAAGGCGTTCGGCGGCGAAGTCGTGATTCCCGGCAACATCATCGCACGTCAGCGCGGCACCACCTGGCATCCCGGCCTTAATGTCGGCATGGGCACGGACCACACTCTGTTCGCCAAGATCGAGGGTCGCGTCACGTTCCAGGCCAAAGCCAATGGCCGCACTTTCGTATCGGTGCTCCCGCTCGCAGAGGCGGCTGAATAGACGGCGGATCACATCGGAGTCCGCCGGGTCCTACCGAACCGGCGGAGTCCTTGAGATCACTGAGATCGAAGGCTCCAAGGGGAGGCGGGAAACCGGCCTCCCCTTTTCTTTTGACTTGCTCACTTTGATTTAGTGACTTTCACGGAGCCGGACATGTTGCAGGATTTCTCGAGCGCGACCCTGGCCGAGGCGAGACCCAGCGTCGTCGCCACCGAACGGCTGACCTTGCGGCGACCGACGCTGGCCGACGTCAGGACCATCGCCCACCTCGCCAACGACCGCCGCGTCGCCGAAAACACCCGCCGCCTGCCGCATCCCTATTCGCAGGACGACGCGGTCGCATTCATCCGCGCCACGGCTTCGCTCGGAGCTGAGACCGTGTTCCTGATCGAGCACGATTCGGGGCCGGTCGGCATGGTCGGCATCGATTGCTCGACGCCCGGGAATGCCGAGCTCGGCTACTGGCTCGGCGTCGCGCATTGGGGCCGCGGCTTTGCCACCGAAGCCGCGCGCGGCGCGATCGACTTCTTCTTCGAGGAGTTCGAGGACGAGCACCTCTATGCCGGCGCGCGCGTCACCAACCCGGCCTCGCGCAACGTGCTGGAGAAGTGCGGCTTCCAGTGGAGCGGCGTGCAGCTGCATCGCTTCCTGGCGCTGGGCTCGTCCACGCCGGTCGACTGCTTCCGCCTCTCGCGCGGGGTGTGGTCGTCGCTGAAGAGCTGGAGCAGCGCGCGAAGGATGAGGTAGGCGACGGCGCTTACCCTCCCCCTCCAGGGGAGGGTAAGAGCTATGCCGGCGGATTCACTTCCTCACTCGGGCGCCCGAGATCCCGCTCGCGCAGGTAAATGTAGAACCCGGCGCCGATGATGATGGCGGCGCCGACGAGCGTGGCCATCGACGGCACGTCGCCGAACACGACGAAGCCGAAGATCACGGCCCAGACGATCATCGAATATTGATAGGGCACCACGACGCTGGCCGGCGCCAGCTTCAGCGAGCGGTTGACGCAGAACAGCGCCGTCACCGAGATCAGCCCGGCGGTGGCGAAGATCACGAGGCTGCCGGCCGTCGGCGGCACCCAGTTGAACGCCGACAGCACCGCGCCGAGCGAAAACGTGCCGACGAATTGCGAGGACGCCATCACGATATCGGGCGTCTTGCGCAGGCTGCGCGTAATCAGCATCAGGGTCGCGAAAGAGAGGCTGCCGCCGAGCGCGATCAGCGCCGGCAGGCTGACGGTCTGCGCCGACGGGCGCAGCGCGATCAGCACGCCGCAGAAGCCGATCAGGATCGCAGTCCAGCGCCGCCAACCGACCTTCTCCCTCAAGAAGATCGCCGACATCGCGGTGACGAAGATGGGGCCGGCGAGATAATAGGTGATGACGTCGGCGAGCGGCAGATAGACGGTCGCAAGGAAGAAGGCGGCGACTTCCAGCGTCGACAGCACGACGCGAAACAGCTGCAGGCCCGGCCGCTCCAGCTGCAGGAACTGGTGACGCTGCGTCCAGATCAGCGGCGACAGCAGCAGCAGCGCCGCGCAGGCGCGCAGGAACAGCAATTGTCCCACCGAATAGGTGCCCACCAGGAACTTGCCCATGGCGTCGCCGAACGAGAACATGAAGATCGACAGCACCATCAGCCCGATGCCGGCGAGGCGCGCGGAGCGATCGTCATAGGCGGAGAGGTTTTTGAAGAGGGGCATTGATCGAACTGTGAGGGATCGTCATTGCGAGCGCAGCGAAGCAATCCAGAATCTTTCCGCGGAGGCAGTCTGGATTGCTTCGCTGCGCCCGCAATGACGGTGGAGAGAGCGTCGGGAATCGGCTGGTAGGATCGCTTGCGGTCGTTTTAATGACATGGGCCGCCGCGACAAGCCCGCAGCCACCGAATTGAGCGGGTTGTCGCACTCTTCGCGCCGCGGTAGCGATAGGCAGACCACGAGCAGAGAGCATGGACATGGCCGATTTCGATCCGACCCAGCATCGCATGATCCCGGCGCAGCGCTGGTTTGAGGATTTCGTCGTCGGCGAGCGCTTCGTGATCCCGAGCCGGACGCAGACCCCGGCGATCTTCGCCGCGTTCCAGACCGCGAGCGGCGACACCCATCCGGTGCATTACGATGTCGAATATTGCCGCAGCCGCGGCATGCCGCATCTGCTCGCCCACGGCTTCCAGACCCTGATCCACACCGCACCCGGCGCCGGCCTGTTTCCGTTCATGGTCGAGGAGTCCCTGGTCGGCTTCCTCGAACAGTCAAGCCGGTTCCTCAAGCCCGTGTTTGCCGACGACACGATCTACCCCGCGCTCGAGGTCACCGAGCTGGTGCCGGGCCGCACCACTGGCGCGGTGACGCTGCGCAGCACCGTGTTCAACCAGCGCAAGGAGCTGGTGCTGGAGGGACTACAGAAATTCCTGATCCGGCGCCGGCCGGCCGGTTAAGCAAGGGCCGCAATTCGCGGAAATTAGGCCGATTTGCGGGTCTCTCCGGGTTGCCGCGGGGGACCTGCTGGCCTACCTATGGCCCATGAAATTCCTCGACGAAGCAAAGGTCTATATCCGCTCCGGTGACGGCGGGAACGGCTGCGTGGCGTTCCGCCGCGAGAAGTTCATCGAATTCGGCGGTCCCTCCGGCGGCAATGGCGGCCGCGGCGGCAACGTCATCATCGAGGTCGCCGACGGCCTCAACACGCTGATCGACTACCGCTACCAGCAGCACTTCAAGGCCCAGAAGGGCGAGAACGGCTCGGGTTCGGACCGCCACGGCGCCAACGGCAAGAACATCGTGCTGAAGGTGCCGCTGGGCACGCAGATCTTCGACGAGGATCGCGAGACCCTGATCCACGACTTCACCGATGTCGGCGAAAAGTTCGTGCTGGCCGAGGGCGGCAATGGCGGCTTCGGCAACGCGCATTTCAAGACCTCGACCAATCGCGCGCCGCGCAACGCCAATCCCGGCCAGGTGGGCGAGGAGCGCTGGATCTGGCTGCGGCTGAAACTGATTGCCGATGCCGGCCTCGTCGGCCTGCCCAATGCCGGCAAGTCGACCTTCCTGTCCAAGGTCAGCGCCGCCAAGCCGAAGATTGCCGACTATCCCTTCACCACGCTGCATCCGCAGCTCGGCGTCGTGAACGCCGACGGCCGCGAATTCGTGCTCGCCGACATTCCCGGCCTGATCGAGGGCGCGCATGAAGGCACCGGCCTCGGCGACCGCTTCCTCGGCCATGTCGAGCGCTGCCGCGTGCTGCTGCACCTGATCGACGCCACCTGCGAGCATGCCGGCAAGGCCTACAAGACGGTCCGGACGGAGCTCGACGCCTATGGCGGGCAGCTCACCGACAAGATCGAGATCGTCGCGCTGAACAAGATCGACGCGGTCGAACCGGACGAGCTCAAGAAGCAGAAGGAGCGCTTGAAGCGCGCCGCCAAGAAGACGCCGCTGCTGCTGTCGGCGGTCACCGGCGACGGCGTCAAGGAAGCGCTGCGTGCGCTCGTCGCGGTGATCGGCGATGCCCCGGTGTCGGCCAAGGCCAAGAGCACGGCCGAAGCGGAGCCGTGGTCGGCGTGAGCAATCACCCTTAGTCCCTCATGGTGAGGAGCGCGGAACGCGCGTCTCGAACCATGAAGGCCCGGCTCTCGCCCGCAGCCATCCTTCGAGACGCCCGCTGCGCGGGCTCCTCAGGATGAGGGTCGGTGCTCTTAACGGGAGCAAATCGAGCACCGGCTTGTCTTCGCCGCTCCGATATCGCAGCATCGCACGATCAAAAAACGGCAGGGATGACGCATGGCGCGCGCGAAGAACGTTCTCTGGATCATGTGCGACCAGCTTCGCTATGACTATCTCGGCTGCACCGGCCATCCGACGCTGAAGACCCCGAACATCGACGCCATGGCCAAGCGCGGCGTGCTGTTCAGCAAGGCCTATGTGCAATCGCCGATCTGCGGCCCGTCGCGGATGTCGTTCTACACCGGGCGCTACATGCGTTCGCACGGCTCGCACTGGAACGGCTGGCCGCTGCGCGTCGGCGAGCCCACGCTCGGCGATCACCTGAACAAGATCGGCGTGCGCAACGTGCTGGTCGGCAAGACCCACATGGCGCCCGACCTCGAAGGCATGAAGGCGCTCGGCATCCCGCCGGAATCCGTCATCGGCGTGCATGTCGCCGAATGCGGCTTCGAACCCTATGAGCGCGACGACGGCCTGCATCCCACGGGGCGGCCGCGCCCGAAATACGACGAATATCTGCGCCAGCAGGGTTTTGAAGCAACCAACCCGTGGGAGCACTGGGCCAATTCCGGCGCGGCCGAAGACGGCTCGTTGCAGAACGGCTGGCTACTGGTGCACGCCGACAAGGCCGCGCGCGTGCCGGACGAGCATTCAGAAACGCCCTACATGACGCGCCGCGCAATGGACTTCCTCAGCGAGGCCGAGACCGATGGGCGGCCATGGTGCCTGCATCTGTCCTACATCAAGCCGCACTGGCCCTATATCGCGCCCGAGCCCTACGCCAGCATGTATGCGACCTCAGACATGATCCCGGTGATCCGCTCGATGCGCGAGCGGCAAAATCCGCATCCGGTGTTCGGCGCCTACATGGACATGCGCTACTCCCGCAACATGGCGCGCGACGAGGCCCGCGAGAAGGTGATCCCAACCTATATGGGCCTGATCACCCAGATCGACGACCAGATGGGCGTGCTGATGAAGTTTTTGGAGGCGCGCGGCCTGTTGGAGAGCACCATGATCGTGTTCACCAGCGATCACGGCGATTATCTCGGCGATCACTGGATGGGTGAGAAGGATCTGTTTCACGAGCAGTCGGCAAAAATCCCGCTGATCGTCATCGATCCCTCGCAGGAGGCCGACGCTACGCGCGGCACGCGCAGCGACGCGCTGGTCGAGGCCATCGATCTCGCGCCGACCTTCGTCGACTATTTCGGCGGCAAGGTCCCCGGCCACATCCTCGAGGGACGCTCGCTGCTGCCGCTGCTGCGCGGGCCGACGCCGCCGGACTGGCGCAAGGTCGCGTTCTCCGAATACGACTATGCCATGCAGGACGTGCGGCTGAAGCTGAACCAGCCGATCGAGCGCTGCCGCCTGTTCATGGTGTTCGACGGCCGCTGGAAATACATCCATGCCTCCGGCTTCCGGCCGATGCTGTACGACCTCGAAACCGATCCGGAAGAGTATCTCGATCGCGGCGATGACCCCGACTGCGCCGGCATCATCGCGCGGCTGCAGGCCGAGCTGTTCGACTGGGCGCTGCATCCGAGCGGCCACATCACCACGCCGCGCGAGAAGATCGCGGCTTATGCGGATAACCAGCTGCAGGTGAAGAACGGCGTCCTGATCGGCATCTGGGATGAGGCGGAGCTTGCCGCGATCAAGGACGGCATCGCGCAACGCGCAAAGATGTGAGTAAGCGGAACGAGGCTCTCTCCGTTCGTCATGCCCGGGCTTGACCCGGGCAACCACGTCTTACGGCAATCGCGGACGCACGTGGATGGCCGGGTCAAGCCCGGCCATGACGACTGGGTGTGGGGCGACGAGGGAGTTCAATTCTCGATCTTGTATCCCGTCGCCTTCACGATCGGCTGCCACAGCGCAATGTTCGCGGCGAGCTCCTTGGTCAATCCTTCCGCAGTGCTGCCGACCGGGATCAGCCCGATCGCCGTGAGCTTCTCCTTCACCTCGGGCTTGGCGAGTGCGGCGCTCGCGGCGGCTCCGAGCTTGCCGGCGAACTCCGGCGGGCTGCCGGCCGGAAGCCACATGCCGTACCAGGCGTCCGCGACGAGATCGATGCCGCTCTCCTTCAGCGTCGGGACATCGGGCGCGAAGGGCGAACGCGCCGCGCTCGACACCGCGATGATCTTCACGCCCTTGGCGCGATGCTGCGGCAGCGCATCCGCCAACGTGACGATCCCGAACGAGATGTGGCCGCCGATGAGGTCGTTGAGGATCGGTGCGCTGCCGCGATAGGGCACGCGGGTCAGGGGAATGCCGAGATCCTTCTCGAGCTTGGAGCCCATGAAATGCGGAATGGTGCCGTTGCTCGGCACCCCGAACGAGGCCTTGTCCGGATGCGCCTTCAGCCACGCCACGAAGCTTTTGAAATCGGTGGCGTCGACGCTGGGGTTGATCACCAGCGCGAATTCGAACCGCGCCAGCAGCGACACCGGCACGAAATCCCTGGCGGTATCGAAGCTCGGCGCCGTTTCGACCATCGGCAGCAGGTACATGGTAGGTCCGGTCGTCACCAGCACCATGCTGCCGTCGGGGCTGCCGCCCTTCACCGCCTTGATGCCGATCAGACCGTCGCCCCCGGTGCGGTTCTCGACCACCAGAGTCCGCTGAAGGACCGGCGCCATCTCCTGCGCCATCAGCCGGCACAGCGTGTCGCCGCCCGCGCCTGCCGCGAACGGGAAGATGATCTTGCTCAGCCCGGCCTGCGCTTGCGCCCCACCTGCCTGCGCCAGCAGCGGCAGGCTGATACATCCGGCCATGAATTTGCGGCGATCCATGCGTTTCCCCTCCGACCCTTTGTTGGTTGCCGGCATTAGAACCGGACCGGCGCCCAAGACAAGGCCGACCTTGGTTTGTTTACCACGTCGGCCGCCTTGCGCCGGCCATCGTCCTGCTGCAAAAGCGGGCCCATCGGCGCCGCTCTCTCGCTCCGCCGTTTCCGATGCAGAGCAGATCGTCAAAGCGCGCCAACACCCGAATCACACATGGCCAGTCCCGAACTCAGTCAATTCCGCCGCATCGTCGTCAAGGTCGGCTCCGCGCTTCTGGTCGATTCCGACAAGGGCGAGGTGCGGGCGTCCTGGCTCGCCGCGCTCGCCGACGACATGGCCAAGCTGCACAAGGAGGGGCGCGACGTCCTCGTCGTCTCCTCCGGCTCGATCGCGCTCGGCCGCAGCCGCCTCAAGCTGCCGCGCGGCCCGCTCAAGCTGGAAGAGAGCCAGGCCGCCGCCGCGGTCGGCCAGATCGCGCTGGCGCGGATCTGGTCCGAGGTGCTCGGGGCGCACGGCATCGGCGCCGGCCAGATCCTGGTCACGCCCGGGGATACCGAGGAGCGCCGCCGCTATCTCAATGCGCGCTCCACCATCGGCAAGCTGCTGGAGTGGCGCGCCATCCCCGTCATCAACGAGAACGACACGGTGGCGACCAACGAGATCCGCTACGGCGACAATGACCGGCTCGCCGCGCGCGTCGCCACCATGGCGAGCGCCGATCTGCTGGTGCTGCTGTCCGACATCGACGGGCTCTACGACGCCCCGCCGAAGAACAATCCGAACGCCAGGCTGATTCCGGTGGTCGAGAGCATCTCCTCGGAGATCGAGGCCGTGGCGGGCGATGCCGAGTCCGAGCTGTCGCGCGGCGGCATGCGCACCAAGGTCGAGGCGGCCAAGATCGCGACGACCGGCGGCACGCATATGCTGATCGCCTCAGGCAAGATCGAGCATCCCCTGCAGGCGATC
This sequence comes from Bradyrhizobium amphicarpaeae, assembly GCF_002266435.3. Lineage (NCBI taxonomy): Bacteria > Pseudomonadati > Pseudomonadota > Alphaproteobacteria > Hyphomicrobiales > Nitrobacteraceae > Bradyrhizobium > Bradyrhizobium amphicarpaeae. The sequence continues at coordinate 422,828 of NZ_CP029426.2, read as the reverse complement.
GCCGATGGCGGTCGCTGCACCTGGTTCCTGACGCCGGCCAATCCCATCACCTCGCGCAAACGCTGGATCGCGGGCACGCTGGAGCCGAAGGGCACGCTGACGATCGATGCCGGCGCCGTGACGGCGCTGCGCGCCGGCGCCAGCCTGCTGCCCGCCGGCGTGATCAAGGTCGAAGGCCAGTTCGCCCGCGGCGATGCCGTGATCGTGCGCGGCCCCGATACCAGCGAAGTCGGCCGCGGCCTCATCGCCTACGATGCCGAGGTCGCCGAGCGGATCAAGGGCCGCTCCTCCCCTGATGTGATGACCATTTTGGGCATTAGCGGCCGCTCGGAGATGATCCACCGCGACGATCTCGTGGTGGGCGGGTAGGGGCCGCTGCGGCCCTTTTGCTCGGCCAGTGACCCAGCTTCAACGCAACCCAGGGGTAGCAGCCATACCCGCCCCGCCCTTCGCAAAAGCGGGATTTCCGTGCTAGGACACCGCCTTAGCAGAAGGTTGAAATTCCAATGGCCGCCCCCCTCAAAGCCGTTGACGGCAATGCCGATCTCCAGGCCCTGATGTCCGAACTCGCAGTCAAAGCCCGCGCTGCCGCGCGCGTGCTGGCGCTGGCGCCGCCGGAGCAGAAGAACCGGGCGCTGGAAGCCATGGAGCGGGCGATCCGCGCGAACTCCGCGGCCATTCTCGCCGCCAATGCGGAGGACGTGGCCGAAGCCCGCGCCTCGGGCAACGCCACCTCCTCCTTCATCGATCGCCTGACGCTGACGCCGGCGCGGGTCGAGGGCATGGCCGAGGGCATCGCGACCGTGCGCGGCATCGCCGATCCCGTCGGCATCGTCACCGAGAGCTGGCAGCGGCCGAACGGCATGACCATCGAGCGCGTGCGTGTGCCGCTCGGCGTCGTCGGCGTGATCTTCGAGAGCCGGCCGAACGTCGCGGCGGACGCCGGCGTGCTGTGCCTGAAGTCGGGCAACGCCGTGATCCTGCGCGGCGGCTCGGACAGTTTCCGCTCCTGCCGCGCGATCCATGACTGCCTGGTGCAGGGCCTGCGCGAGGCGGGCCTGCCTGAAGCTGCCATCACGCTGGTGCCGACGCGCGACCGCGCGGCCGTCGGCATGATGCTGTCGGGGTTGAACGGCGCCGTCGACGTGATCGTGCCCCGCGGCGGCAAGAGCCTCGTCGCGCGCGTCGAGCAGGAAGCACGCGTGCCCGTGTTCGCGCATCTCGAAGGCGTCAATCACGTCTATGTCGATGCCAGCGCCGACCTCGCCATGGCGAAGTCGATCGTGCTCAACGCAAAAATGCGCCGCACCGGCGTCTGCGGCGCGGCCGAGACGCTGCTGGTCGATCGCGCTGCTGCGGCCAAGAATCTGAAGCCGCTGGTCGAGATGCTGATCGAAGCCGGCTGCGAAGTGCGCGGCGACGAAATGGTGCAAGCAACGGATGCGCGCGTAAAACCTGCGAGCAAGGATGATTGGGACACCGAATATCTCGACGCGATCATCGCGGCGAAGGTGGTCGACGGCGTCGACGGCGCGATCGCGCACATCCAGAACCACGGCTCGCATCACACCGATGCGATCGTGAGCGCGGACGAGGCGGCTGCGAAGAAATTCCTGAGCGAGGTCGATTCCGCGATCGTGCTGCACAACGCCTCGACACAGTTTGCCGATGGCGGCGAGTTCGGCTTCGGCGCCGAGATCGGGATTGCGACCGGCCGCTTTCACGCCCGCGGCCCTGTCGGCGCCGAGCAGCTGACGAGCTTCAAATATCGCGTTCACGGCACCGGACAGACGCGGCCGTAAGTCATGGCGCGAGGCGCGGGGCATTGAGCAACAATTTCGTCGCGCCACGGTTCTTCGCGCAGGCCACACCGCCCTATACGAAGGGCATGCGCGTCGGCCTGCTCGGCGGGTCGTTCAATCCGCCGCACGAGGCCCATCGCGCGATCAGCCAGTTCGCACTGAAGCGCCTTCAGCTCGATCGCGTCTGGTGGCTGGTGACCCCCGGCAATCCGCTGAAGGAGAACGGTACGCTGCACGAACTCGGCGAGCGCATGCAGGCGGCACGCGACGTCGCCGACGACCCGCGGATCGAGGTGAGCTGTCTCGAATCCGTCATTCGCACCCGCTATACTATCGACACGATCAACACCTTGCGCCGCCGTCTCAGTGGCTTGCGCTTTGTCTGGATTATGGGCGCTGACAACCTCGCTCAATTCCATCGTTGGCAGCACTGGCGGCGCATCGCCGACCAGGTGCCGATTGCGGTCATCGATCGCCCGCCGCAGAGTTTTCGCGCCCTCGCCTCGCCCGCCGCCCAGGCGCTGGCGCGCTACCGCGTGCCCGAGAATGAGGCAGCATTGCTTGCGGATCGGCCGGCCCCGGCCTGGATCTTCCTGACCGGATTGAAGCTCAATCTCTCCTCGACCGGCTTACGGAACCCGGACGGGAGCTGGAAAGGTACGAAGTGAGACGGAGTGGCGGCGTCGTGGGGACGTCGGGCTCTCTGGCATATTGAAACCCTTAACCCCACATGATGTAGTGTAACCGGTGAGCACCGGATTCGGTGTTCGCGATACAGTGAAAGGAATGGTCCCTGACCACATCTGTATTGTCCAAGTCAACTTCAGCGAAGCCAGCTTCGACGAAGTCTGTTTTACCCAAGGTTGCCAAGCCGGCGCGTAAAACATCGGCCAAAACTGCGGCCTTGAAGGCGCAACCCGACGCCGACAAGACGCTGAGCCTGATCCTCTCCCGCCTCGAGGACATGAAGGCGGAAGAGACGGTCACCATCGACCTTCGCGGCAAATCGGCGTACTCCGACTACATGATCGTCACCACCGGCCGAGTGAACCGGCACGTCGGCGCGATCGCGGAAAACGTCGCCAAGGGCCTCAAGGAAAACGGCATCAAGAACATCCATGTCGAGGGCTTGCCCAATTGCGACTGGGTGTTGATCGATTCCGGCGACGTGATCGTGCACGTGTTCCGACCCGAGGTCCGCGAGTTCTACAATCTCGAGCGATTGTACACGCAGGGTCCAGGGGCGGCGAAAGCGATCTAGGCGAAGGCGGCCAGGTTCACCCGGCCGATTTCGAATCGGCTGACGCGCATGCTAGCGTCGTGCGCGCGCCATTTGCGCGCGGTCCTGAAAACACGACCCTGAAGACATCATGCGCGTTGCTGTCATTGCGGTGGGCCGGCTGAAGCAGGGCCCCGAACGGGAACTTGCCGACCGCTATTTCGAGCGGTTCGACGAGGCCGGCCGCAAGCTCGGATTCCGCGAGCTGCTGGTCCACGAGATCCCCGAGAGCCGCGCACGCGACACCGCGACGCGGATGACCGAAGAGGCTGCCGCGATCTCAGCGCATATCCCGGACAAATCGATCCTGGTGGCACTGGACGAGCGCGGGCAAAATCTCGACTCCACCGTATTCGCACGGCAGCTCGGACGCTGGCGGGACGAAGGTGCCGGCCATACTATCTTCGTGATCGGAGGGGCGGACGGACTTTCGCCCGAATTGCGCCGTAAGGCCAAGCTTGCGATCGCGTTCGGCTCTGCGACCTGGCCGCACCAAATGGTCCGCGTCATGCTTCTGGAACAGCTTTATCGGGCCGCCACCATTCTGGCCGGCCACCCCTATCACCGCGCGTGATGCGCGCCACAACGAGCACCTTTGCCGACACGATGCGAGCGCCGCTCCTCAACCTGCTGCTGATCACTGGCGTCGCCGGCGCAAGCCTCGCGCAAGCTTGCATAAGCCTGGCGCAAGCCCAGACGGCGGCGCCGCAGACCGCCGCGGTTTCGCCCGATGCCATCAGGCAGCGCGAGCAGGAGCTGGAAGCCGCACGCGCCAGGCAGAAGAGCGCGGAAGAAGCCCAGGCCAAGCTCAAGGCGGAGATCACCTCGCTCGGCCAGGACCGCACCCAGCTCAACCAGCAGCTGATCGACACCGCCGCCAATGTGCGCAGCGTCGAGACCAAGATCGACGAGACCGAAGCCCGGCTGCGCGCGCTCAACGGACGCGAGCAGGCGATGCGCAGCTCGCTCGATTCGCGCCGCGCCGACATCGTCGAGGTGCTGGCGGCCCTGCAGCGGGCCGGCCGGCGTACGCCGCCTGCGCTGCTGGTGCGGCCCGAAGATGCGCTGCAATCGCTGCGCACCGCGATGCTGCTCGGCGCTGTGGTGCCGGAGCTGCGTGGCCGCGCCGAAAAGATCGCAAGCGAGCTCGGCGAGCTCGTCGCCTTGCGCAAGAATATCGCCACCGAGCGCGACCAGCTCGCCTCCGACCGCGACAAGGTCAGGAGCGACCAGACCCGGCTCACCGCCCTCGTCGACGAGCGGCAGCGCCAGCAGGCGGCGCGCGAAAAGGATCTCAACGCCGAGAATTCGCGCGCGATCATGCTTTCAAAGCAGGTCGGCGATCTCCAGGGCCTGATCACCAAGATGGAGCAGGATCTGCAGAGTGCCGCCAAGGCCGCCGAGAAGGCGGCCGAAGCTGCCAAGCTGGCCGAAGCCAAGGCGGCCGCCACCGCGAAACCCGGCCCGGGCGTGTTCAAGGACCGGTCCCGGACCACCCCCGCGATCGTCTTTGCTTCCGCCAAGGGCCTCCTGCCTCTCCCGGTTAACGGTAACAAGATCAGGGATTTTGGCGGTTCCGACGGGGTCGGCGGGGTCCAGAAAGGCATTTCGCTGGCGACCAAGCCCGGCTCCCAGGTCACAACGCCGTGTGACGGCTGGGTGGTCTATTCAGGTCCGTTCCGCAGCTATGGACAACTCTTGATCCTCAATGCCGGGGGCGGGTATCATGTCCTGATCGCCGGGATGGAGCGCATTTCGGTCAACATCGGACAGTTTGTGCTCACGGGGGAGCCGGTTGCGACGATGGGATCGACCTCTCAGGTCGCCTCCATTCTCGCGACGAACGCGAGTCAACCTGTGCTGTATGTCGAGTTCCGTAAGGACGGCACTCCAATCGATCCAGGCCCATGGTGGGCCGCAAATGAAGGCGAGAAGGTTCGCGGATGATGCGCAAGACTTCAGTAATCCTCCTCAGCGCGGCCACCGGTGCGGCGCTGATGCTGTTCGTGACCCAGCCGCGCGCGGTGTTCATGGGCTCCAGCGCGCGAGCCGCCACCGCGGACACCTATCGCCAGCTCAATCTGTTCGGCGACGTCTTCGAGCGCGTGCGCTCCGACTATGTCGAGAAGCCCGACGACACCAAGCTGATCGAATCCGCCATCAGCGGCATGCTCACCGGCCTCGATCCGCATTCGAGCTACATGGACGCCAAGAGCTTCCGCGACATGCAGGTGCAGACCCGCGGTGAGTTCGGCGGCCTCGGCATCGAGGTCACGATGGAAGACGGCCTGATCAAAGTGGTCTCGCCGATCGACGACACCCCCGCTTCGCGCGCCGGCGTCATGGCCAACGACATCATCACCAATCTCGACGACGAGGCGGTGCAGGGCCTGACCCTGAACCAGGCGGTCGAGAAGATGCGCGGCCCGGTCAACACCAAGATCAAGCTCAAGATCATCCGCAAGGGCCAGGACAATCCGATCGACGTCACGCTGGTGCGCGACAACATCCGCGTCCGCTCGGTGCGCGCGCGCGTCGAGGCCGACGACATCGCCTACATCCGCATCACCACCTTCAACGAGCAGACCACCGAGGGCCTGAAGCGCGAGGTCGCCAACCTCTCGAATCAGATCGGCGACAAGCTGAAGGGCTTCATCATCGACCTCCGCAACAATCCGGGCGGCCTGCTCGAGGAAGCGGTCACCGTCTCCGACTCGTTCCTGGAGAAGGGCGAGATCGTCTCGACCCGCGGCCGCAATGCCGAGGAGACCCAGCGCCGCACCGCGCATGCCGGTGACCTCACCAAGGGCAAGCCGGTCATCGTGCTGGTCAATGGCGGCTCGGCCTCGGCGTCGGAAATCGTCGCCGGCGCGCTGCAGGACCACAAGCGCGCGACCATCGTCGGCACGCGCTCGTTCGGCAAGGGCTCGGTGCAGACCATCATCCCGCTCGGAAGCGGCAATGGCGCGCTGCGGCTGACCACGGCGCGCTACTACACGCCGTCGGGCAAGTCGATCCAGGCCAAGGGCATCGTGCCCGACATCGAAGTGCTGCAGGACGTGCCGGACGAGCTGAAGTCGCGCACCGACACCAAGGGCGAGGCTTCGCTGCGCGGCCATCTCAAGAACGACGGCGACGAGAAGACCGGCTCGCAGTCCTACGTCCCGCCGGACGCCAAGGACGACAAGGCGCTCAAGCTCGCCGACGACCTGCTCCACGGCATCAAGAACAGCGCCTCCGCCGCGCCCACCCCGGGCGGCGACAACAAGGCCACGACCGACAAGCCCAAAGCGGCGAACTAGGTCGGCGAACCAAGGCGGCGCATTGCGCGATCCGACGAAAGGGCGGCTCCGGGAGCCGCCCTTTTTGCTTGGAACTCCCGGTGCCCCGGCCTATCCCGGCCTGCCGCCGCTTGACCCCGGCGTGGTATCGTCATTGGCAGTGATTCGGGATCGCGCATGACTGAAACGGCCGATGATCTGAGCGCCCCGCTCGGACAGGACAAGCCGCGCCGGAAACGCCGGCTGCGGCTGCCGTTCACGGCCATGCAGGCGCTCGCCGTGCTGCTCGGCCTGTTCCTTCTCACCTTCGCCGGCTTCGCCATCTTCAACAAGGATCCGCTCGGCGGCGAGCCGATGACGCGGATCGCGATCCGCGAGAACGGCGCCAACAAGCCGACCGATGAGAAGCCCGCCGCCGCAGGCCATGGTCCGGAGGCCAAGCAGGACGGCAAGCACGACAGCCAGGAGGCGCCGAAGCAGGCTGCGCCCGGCGAGCAGAAGACCGTCACCATGATCGACGGCTCTACCGGCGCCCGCCACGACGTGGTGATCGGCGCCGGCGAGGACGCCGGCGACAAGGCCGGCGCGGCGTCCGCCCCGCCGCCGGTCATGGCCGGGATCAATCCAAAACTGCTGGAGAAGTCACGCTACGGCATGATCCCGGTGGTCGCCGACGGGCTGAAGCCGTTCAACGTCTATGCCGCCGACGCCGACCGCGCCAAGGCCGCCAAGATGCCGGTGGTCGCCATCGTGATCGGCGGCCTCGGCGTCGGCGCCGCCAAGACCACCGATGCCATCATGAGGCTGCCGGCGGCGGTGACGCTGGCCTTCACGCCCTACGGCACCGATCCCGGCAAGCTCGCCGAACGGGCCCGCGCGCAGCGCCACGAGATCTTCCTGCAGATCCCGATGGAGCCCTACGACTTCCCCGACAATGATCCGGGACCGCAGACGCTGCTGACCTCGCTCAGCGCCGACCAGAACATGGACCGCCTGTATTGGCATTTCAGCCGGATGCAGGGCTATGCCGGCATCACCAATTTCATGGGCGCCCGCTTCATCGCGACGGAGGCGGCGATGCAGCCGATCATCCGCGAGGCGGCCAAGCGCGGCCTCGGCTTCTTCGACGACGGCTCCTCGCCCCGCAGCATCGCGCCCCAGGCAGCAAGCAGCGCGGCGATGCCGTTCGGCAGGGGCGACATCGCGATCGACGCGGTGCCGACGCCGACGGAGATCGACCGCGCCCTGAACAAGCTCGAATCGGCGGCGCGCGAGCGCGGCGCGGCTGTCGGCACCGCCAGTGCCCTTCCCGTCTCGATCGAGCGCATCGGCGCCTGGACCAAGACATTGGGCGACCGGGGTATCCTTTTGGTGCCATTGACAACTGCGATGCTGAAATCAAAATCCAGCTAAATCAACGGATTGGTACGGCACGGGTCCCGCGGGACCGGTCAAGCCGCAACCAGCAGCATGCGAGAGGTCTGGCGGAATGGCGCGTTACGAGGATCTGCCCTACCGGACCTGCGTCGGCGTGATGCTGATCAACACAGAAGGCCTGGTGTTCATCGGCCGCCGCGCCGGCGGCATCGAGCACGTCGACGACACCCACGTCTGGCAGATGCCGCAAGGCGGCGTCGATCCCGGCGAGGACACCTGGGACGCCGCCAGGCGCGAGCTCTATGAGGAGACCAGCGTGCGCTCGGTGGAGCGGCTCGGCGAGGTCCCGGACTGGCTCACTTACGACATTCCGCGCACGGTCGCCGGGCGCGCCTGGAAGGGCCGCTACCGCGGCCAGCGCCAGAAATGGTTCGCAGTGCGCTTCACCGGCAAGGACAGCGAGATCAATGTCGAGCGGCCCGGCGGCGGCGGCCACAAGGCCGAGTTCGTGAGCTGGCGCTGGGAGCCGATGAAGAACCTGACCGGGCTGATCATTCCCTTCAAGCGCCCGGTCTATGAGCGCGTGGTGCAGGAATTTTCCGCGCTGGCGGAGCAATAAATCGAATTGTCGTCCCGGCTTCGGTGCTAATGCAGCCGGGAATGACGATGAGAGATTGACGCGTGACGAATGAAAAGCCCTACCGCCCCAACGTCGGGATCGCGCTCTTCAATGCCGATGGCCGGGTGCTGATCGGTCACCGCTTCAAGGGTGACGGGCCCGAGATCATCCTGCCGGGCCTCGACTGGCAGATGCCGCAGGGCGGCGTCGACGAGGGCGAGAATTTGCGCGATGCCGCGATGCGCGAGCTCTGGGAGGAGACCAGCGTCAAGAGCGCAACCTATCTCGGCGAGACCGACTGGCTCACCTACGAATTCCCGCCTTACGACGGCCCGCAGACGCACCGCCTGGCGAAATTTCGCGGCCAGCGGCAGAAATGGTTCGCGCTGCGCTTCACCGGCAAGGATGACGAGATCGACCCGCTGACGCCGCGCAACGGCCAGCCGGCCGAGTTCGACGCCTGGCGCTGGGAGCGACTGGATCGTGTCGCCGAAATCGTGGTGCCGTTCCGGCGTGAGGTTTATCGCGCGGTGGCCGGGCAGTTCGCGACCTTCGCGAACTGAAATCGCGAAAACAACCCCATGCACAGTAGAATGGCGGTTGAAATGGTTGGGGAATTTCCGCTGGAATTTTGTGTGGGGGAGCGCACCGCTCTCTTATCCCCTCCACGCAATTCTCAACGATCAAAGCGCGGAGACAGCCCCCACCCCAGCCCTGCCCCGCAAGCGGCAGAGCGAGCGCATCTCGCCCGCCGTGGCGAGCGAGCCTAGACTTGGTGAATCCTAATTGATCGGTCCCACCGTGAACGGGCCGAGCGCGATGACGTGGCAATCGCTGTCGCGCTTGGCGCAGTCGGCGAGTGCGGAGGTGACGGCGGCCTTCTCGTCGGCGGCTTTCAGGCCGAGACCCGGCCGACCCGCGGTGCCGACCGCAACGGCGTTCCAGCCCATGGCGTCACCGAGCTTGCGCACGACCTCGCCGCGCGCGTCTGCCACGATCGAGGCGTTGGTGGCGGCATTGAAGAAGCCGGTGATCCGAAACAGCGTCGGGACCGGCACGACGAAATTGTCGTCGATCGCGACCACGAGGCACGCCACGCCGGCAATCGCGCCGCAGGATTCCAGTGAACGGCGCGCGGCATCTTCGGCGGATGATGCGCCCAGCACCATGAAATATTGTCCACCCGGACCGAGCGCGACCGAGCGGGATTTCGCCGCCGGCACGAACATGTTCTCGAGCCGCACCTTTTGCGGCTCGCGCACCATCGGAAAGTCCTTCGAGACGAACACCCGTTCGGTCATGGCGTCGTGCCTGAAGTAGGGCTGCGGCGGCATCGGCGGCTTGCCGTGCGCGTAGACGATGGTGTTGCCGACCACATAGAGCTCGCAGCGCCGCGGCGATTGCGCGGCATCGGCGCGCTTCTGGCACTGCTCGATCGCCATGTTGCGCGCGGCCTCCTCGTTCGGCTGGTTCAGCGCCGAGCCGGTGAAGCCGCCGACGTTGAGGGCGAAAGCCTTGTAGTCGCCGGCGGCGGAATAATCGCCGGCGAGGAAGCTGCGGACGCGCTCGTTGATGAAAGGCACGCTGTCGGCCGCAAACTTGCCGGCCATCGGCGCGGCCGATGGCGACGGCGCAGGCATCGGGGCCATCGCAGCACCGGCATTCTGCGGCACCATCGGCGCCTTCGCCATTTGGGTCGGTGACGGGCCTGGAGTCGCGACGCTTGCGGCCGGTGTTGCGCTTGGCGTCACGGCCGGCGTTGCCGCAGCACTCGCCGTCTGCTTGAGCTTGGTGTTGTACAGAAAGCCGCTGACACCGATGGCCGTGACCGAGACAATGGCGACCACCAGAGGCCACATCCACACCGGGGCCGCGGCCACCTTGGAAGCCGCCTTCTTCACCTGCGGCGTCGCGTAGCTGCCGTCCTCGCGCCGCATCGCCACCATGTAGGCATGCACCGGCGTCGGGATGTTCTTGACCTCCTGCGCGCCGATATCGGCGAACTGCACCGAGAGCTTGTTGGCGACCTGCTCGTGCACCGCGCGCGAGACGCAGATGCCGCCGACCTCGGCGAGCCCCTCCAGCCGCGCCGCGATGTTGACGCCGTCGCCGAGCAGATCGCCGTTGCGCTCGACCACGTCGCCGATGGTGATGCCGATGCGGAACGACATCTGCCGGCTCGGCGGATAGGCCATGTTGCGGGTCCGCAACGACTCCTGGATGTCGATCGCGCAACGCACCGCATCGACCGCGCTCGGAAATTCCGCGAGCACGGCATCGCCCGCCGTGTTGAAGATGCGCCCGCCGGCCCTCGCGATGAAATCGTCGATGACCTCGCGATAGGAGGCCAGACGCCGCAGCGTTTGCTCTTCGTCTTCCGCGACCAGCCTCGAATAACCGGCAATATCGGCCGCGAAAATCGCCGCGATCTTGCGCTTCATCTGTGACCCGCCCCGGACCGAATTCGCGGGCGCAGAATGCCGCGATCGCAAGCGCGGTGCAACAAAGTTTCAGCGCCCGCCACTTCCGTGACGAGCGCTGAACTTAGCCAGAAAATTCCAGGCTTGAGCCCCGGAGCGGTGCCCCGGGGCTTAGTGCATAGCCGTGGAGCTGAGCTGCTGCTGGATGCTCTTGAAGTGGTCGAGCCGCTCGATGGCGTTATCGAGCTCGCCGCCCTCATGCTCCTTCAAGCCTTCTTCCATTTCCGAGACGGTCGCAGCGAACTGGGCGCGGTCGAGTTCGGCCAGCGACGTCGCGACGTCGGCGAGCACGGTCAGGCCCTTTTCGGAAACTTCGGCGAGACCGCCGAGCACGATGATCTTCTCGTGCTTGCCGCCGGCGGTGATGGTGAGGATGCCCGGACGGATCGCAGCCACGACCGGCGCATGTCCTGCCAGCACGCCGAAATCACCCTCGACGCCGGGGATGTCGACCTGATCGACCTCGCCCGAGAATGCGAGCTTTTCCGGAGACACGAGATCGAAGTGGAAGGTGGCCATGGGAAAATCCGTTTCGCGCGAACAAGGCGGTCGTCATCCTGAGGTGGCCGCGCTTGCGGCCCTCGAAGGATGAAAGAAAGACACCCTTCGAGGCTCGCTGCGCTCGCACCTCAGGGTGACGGCGCAGCCTGGTGGCAGCTTAGGCCGCTTCCGCCGCCAGCTTCTTGCCCTTCTCGACGGCTTCCTCGATCGTGCCGACCATGTAGAAGGCGGCCTCGGGCAGGTGGTCGTACTTGCCTTCCACCAGGCCCTTGAAGCCCTTGATGGTGTCGGCGAGCTCGACGAACTTGCCCGGCGATCCCGTGAAGATTTCGGCGACGTGGAACGGCTGCGACATGAAGCGCTCGATCTTGCGAGCACGGGCCACCGCCAGCTTGTCCTCTTCCGAAAGCTCGTCCATGCCGAGAATGGCGATGATGTCCTGGAGCGCCTTGTAGCGCTGCAGCACCTGCTGGACCTGACGAGCGACCGCGTAGTGCTCCTCGCCGACGACCAGCGGGGAGAGCATGCGCGAGGTCGAGTCGAGCGGATCCACCGCCGGATAGATGCCCTTTTCAGCGATCGAGCGCGACAGCGTGGTGGTCGCGTCCAAATGCGCGAACGAGGTCGCGGGCGCCGGGTCGGTCAAGTCGTCGGCCGGAACGTAGATGGCCTGCACCGAGGTGATCGAACCCTTCTGCGTGGTGGTGATGCGCTCCTGCAGCGCGCCCATGTCGGTGGCGAGCGTCGGCTGATAACCGACCGCCGAAGGAATACGACCCAAGAGCGCCGACACTTCCGAGCCCGCCTGCGTGAAGCGGAAGATGTTGTCGACGAAGAACAGCACGTCCTGGCCCTTGTCGCGGAAGTCTTCCGCGATGGTCAGACCGGTGAGCGCGACGCGGGCGCGGGCGCCGGGCGGCTCGTTCATCTGGCCGAACACCAGCGCGCACTTCGACTTCACGCTCGGATCCGGATTCTTCGGATCGGCGTTGACCTTGGATTCGATGAACTCGTGATAGAGGTCGTTGCCTTCGCGGGTACGCTCGCCGACGCCGGCGAACACGGAGTAGCCGCCGTGCGCCTTCGCGACATTGTTGATCAGCTCCTGAATCAGCACGGTCTTGCCGACGCCGGCGCCGCCGAACAGGCCGATCTTGCCGCCCTTCGCATACGGAGCCAGGAGGTCGACGACCTTGATGCCGGTGACCAGAATTTCGGCTTCGGTCGACTGGTCGGTGTAGCTCGGCGCGTCCTGGTGGATGGGACGCATACTTTCGGCCTTGACCGGGCCGGCTTCGTCGATCGGCTCGCCGATGACGTTGATGATGCGGCCGAGCGTGCCTTCGCCGACGGGAACGCGGATCGGCTGGCCGGTGTCGGTCACTTCCTGGCCGCGCACCAGACCTTCGGTCACGTCCATCGCGATCGTGCGCACGGTGGACTCACCGAGATGCTGCGCAACTTCCAGCACGAGGCGGATGTTGCCGTTCTTGGTTTCCAGCGAATTGAGAATGGCCGGGAGGTGGCCCTGGAACTGAACGTCGACGACGGCGCCCATCACCTGGGTAACGCGACCGACCTGGGTAGCTGCTGTAGCCATGAAGCTCTCCTTCGAAATTCTTTACTTGAACGACCGTCGTTTGGATGTTGCGTCAGACCGCCTCGGCGCCGGAGATGATCTCGATCAGCTCCTTGGTGATCTGGGCTTGACGGGTTCGGTTGTAGATCTGGGTTTGCTTGCGGATCATTTCGCCGGCGTTGCGGGTGGCGTTGTCCATCGAGCTCATCTGCGCGCCGTAGAACGAGGCGTTGTTCTCCAGCAGCGCGCGGAAGATCTGCACCGCGATGTTGCGCGGCAGCAGGCCCGAAAGGAGTTCGTCCTCCTCCGGCTCGTATTCGTAGGACGTCACCGGCGCGTTCGCGGCCTTCGCTTCCACGACCAGCGGAATGATCTGCTGCGCGGTCGGGATCTGGGCGATCACCGACTTGAACTGCGCGTAGAACAGCGTGCAGACGTCGAACTCGCCGTTCTCGAAACGGGCCAGCACCTTCCTGGCGATGTCCTCGGCGTTGACGAAACCGAGCTGACGAACGCTGCGCAAATCGAGATGCTCGACGATCTGCTTGTCGAACAGGCGGCGGAGCTGCTCATAGCCCTTGCGGCCGACGCAGAAGAATTTGACTTCCTTGCCCTGCGCCATCAGCGCCTGGGCACGATCGCGGGCGAGGCGCACGATCGAGGAGTTGAAGGCGCCGGACAGGCCGCGCTCGCCGGTGCAGACCAGCAGCAGGTGAACCTGGTCCTTGCCGGTGCCGGCCAGCAACGCCGGCGCGCCGGGCGAACCGGCGGCAGCGCTGGCGATGTTGGAGATCACCGCGCTCATCTTGTCTGCATAGGGGCGTGCGGCTTCGGCCGCCTGCTGGGCGCGGCGCAACCTGGACGCAGCGACCATCTGCATGGCCTTGGTGATCTTTTGCGTCGCCTTGGTGGAGGCGATGCGCACGCGCATGTCTTTAAGTGACGCCATTCTTCGTTCACCCCGGCGATCTGCCCTTGGCGAGACCGCGACCCTATCTCTCCGTCATGCCCGGGCTTGTCCCGGGCATCCACGTTCTCGTCTGCCACGCGGTAACACGTGGATGGCCGGGACTTCAGATGCGAAGACGCGCTTCGCGCTTTTGCCCGGCCATGACGGCTGTTTCTTAAGCGAAGCTCTTCGCGTAACCTTCGACCACCGACTTCAGCTTGGCAGCGGTGTCGTCGGTGAGGTCGCGGGTATCGCGGATCGAATTGAGGATGTCGGCATTCTTGCCGCGCAGCAGCGACAGCAGACCGTCCTCGAAGGCGCGCACCTTGCTGACCGGCAGCGGATCGAGATAGCCGTTGGTGCCGGCCCAGATCACGCAAACCTGCTCTTCCATCTTCAGCGGCGAGAACTGCGGCTGCTTCAGGAGCTCGGTCAGGCGCGAGCCGCGATTCAGCAGGCGCTGGGTCGAGGCGTCGAGGTCGGAGCCGAACTGCGCGAACGCCGCCATTTCGCGGTACTGCGCCAGCTCGCCCTTGATCTTGCCGGCGACCTTCTTGGTGGCCTTGGTCTGCGCCGAAGAGCCGACGCGCGACACCGACAGACCGACGTTCACCGCGGGACGGATGCCCTGGAAGAACAGGTCGGTTTCCAGGAAGATCTGGCCGTCGGTGATCGAGATGACGTTGGTCGGAATGTAGGCCGACACGTCGTTGGCCTGGGTTTCGATGACCGGCAGCGCCGTCAGCGAGCCCGAGCCCTGGTCCTTGTTCAGCTTCGCCGCGCGCTCGAGCAGGCGGGAGTGCAGATAGAACACGTCGCCGGGATAGGCTTCGCGGCCCGGCGGGCGGCGCAGCAGCAGCGACATCTGGCGGTAGGCGACGGCCTGCTTGGACAGATCGTCATAGATGATGACAGCGTGCATGCCGTTGTCGCGGAAATACTCGCCCATGGTGCAGCCGGTGAACGGCGCGATGTACTGCATCGGCGCGGGATCCGACGCGGTCGCGGCGACGACGATCGAATATTCGAGCGCGCCCTGCTCTTCCAGCACCTTCACGAACTGGGCGACGGTCGAACGCTTCTGGCCGACCGCGACGTAGACGCAGTACAGCTTGATGTTCTCGTCGGGCTGCGCGTTGAGCGGCTTCTGGTTCAGGATGGTGTCGAGCGCGATCGCGGTCTTGCCGGTCTGACGGTCGCCGATGATCAGTTCGCGCTGGCCACGGCCGATCGGGATCAGGGCGTCGATCGCCTTGAGGCCGGTCGCCATCGGCTCGTTCACCGATTTGCGGGGAATGATGCCGGGCGCCTTGACGTCGACGCGCATGCGCTTGTCGGCCTGGATCGGGCCCTTGCCGTCGATCGGGTTACCGAGACCGTCGACGACGCGGCCGAGCAGGCCCTTGCCGACCGGCGCGTCCACGATGGCGCGGGTGCGCTTGACGGTCTGGCCTTCCTTGATCTCACGGTCGCCGCCGAAGATCACGACGCCGACGTTGTCGGTTTCGAGGTTCAGCGCCATGCCGCGGGTGCCGTTCTCGAACTCGACCATTTCGCCGGCCTGGACGTTGTCCAGACCGTAGACGCGGGCGATACCGTCGCCGACGGACAGCACCTGTCCGACTTCGGAGACTTCAGCTTCCTGGCCGAAATTCTTGATCTGGTCCTTGAGGATCGCGGAAATTTCCGCGGCGCGGATGTCCATCAGCCTGCCTCTTTCATCGCGTGCTTGATCGAATTGAGTTTGGTGCGAAGCGAACTATCGATCATGCGGCTGCCGAGCTTGACGACGAGGCCACCGATGATCGAGGGATCGACATTCACGTTGAGCGCGACGTCCTTGCCGGTCACCGACTTCAGGGCAACCTTGAGGGCGTCGAGATTCTTGTCCGAAAGCGCTTCCGCCACAGTGACGTCGGCCGTCACCTCGCCCTTGAACCTGGCGACCAGGGCGCGGTAGGCGCGAATGACGTCGGTCACCACGAACAGGCGGCGATTGGCGGTCAGGACTTTCAGGAAATTGGCGGAGATGCCGGCGATGCCGGCCTTGGCCAGCACGGCCGAAAGGGCCCTGGACTGGGCCTCGGCCGCGAAAACCGGGCTGCGGACCAGGCGCCTCAGGTCGGCGCTCTCGTTCAGCAGGGCCTCGAATTTCTCGAGATCGGCCTTGACCTCGTCGACCACTTTCTGGTCGCGGGCCAGATCGAACAAGGCCGTTGCATAACGGCCGGACACACCGGAAACGGACGTATCTTCTGCAGCCACAGACGCGCTCTTTTTGCTGTCAAACTCGCAAGGGAAAAACCGTCGCCACAAAGCGGCGCCAAGCGATCCAAGCCCTTGGAATTCAAGCGGGACTTCGATTTCCGGCCGACACGGGACGTGCCGGATCCGTTAAAATCGCGGCTTTGCTAACATAGCAGGCGCGCAGGTGCAACATGACGCCAAATTAAAGGCACGAGGTTCTGTCGCCAGTTCGTCGCACGCTGGAGGCGTCGATCACCTGATCCGACGACCCCTATCAAGGACCCGAGCACCAACTGGTGACGACCTGCCGCACCACGGAATTGTCGCGGGCCTCCGCCCCGGTCGCCACCCGGTTGGTTCCTGCCCTCAGCGCATAGCGGCCATGAACACAGCTCGCTGGGCCGTGATTCCGCGACGCTTCGCTCCACTCGCCGAATACTTACCGAATTCTAAACGCCACGAGTGATGACTTCGTTTTACAGTATTAGCCAGTAATAATTAGGTTAAATAATCGTTAAAGCCGAAGAATTCAAAACATCAGCTGCAACATCGGTGCCAGTAACAAGATGTTTCGTGACGACACAGAACGGATTTACTGCCCAATTCACGCCGCATTAGGAATCGAAACGCCAAACCGCTCACAAACTGATGGGGGCTCCACTGGCCACATATGTGGCAATACTAGCTTAGGGACCACTAAATGCTGTCTTTGAAGACGCTGGGCTCTGTGACCCGGCCGCGTACGGCGATCGCTTTCGTTGCCGCAACTCTCCTGATCGGTGCCACCGCCACCGAAGCTTCCGCCAAATCCCGGCATCACCGGTATCATCATCATCACCGCCACCACGCCCAGGCCGATACCAACGTCACCTCCGATTGGCGCAACGCCAATGCGTCGATGACGCCGTCACAGGGCTCGGGCCGCAGCTTCTCCGGCATGGCCTCCTATTACGGCAATGAGTCCGGCAGCCGCACCGCCTCCGGCCAGCGCTTCAACCAGAACGCCTTGACCGCCGCACACCGCTCGCTGCCGTTCGGCACCAAGCTGCGCGTGACCCACCGCGGCTCGAGCGTCATCGTCACCATCAATGACCGCGGCCCGTTCATTCGTGGCCGGGTTCTCGACCTCTCCACGGGCGCTGCCCGCGCCATCGGCCTCACCGGCGCCGGCGTCGGCCGCGTCACCGCGGAAGTCGTCTCCTGAGGCGTTCGACGCACTGACGATAAACGCGCAATTTCCATCAGTTTGATGCGCGTCTGAAACAAGCCCGCGGTCTTGGGGGACCGCGGGCTTTTTTACGTGCTGTCACTGCTGCCACGCGCTCCGTCGTCATCCTGAGGCGCTCATCCTGCGATGCCCCGGCATCGCAGGATGTGCCTCGAAGGATGCGCTACGGTCGCTTGCGGCCCATCCTTCGAGGCGCGCATGGGCGCGCACCTCAGGATGACGACGGTGATTGCGGAAAGACGGTGACCGCTACAAAAAGCTCTGCGGATTTCCATCAGCTTGCTGCGCGCCTGAAACAAGCCCGCGGTCTTGGGGGACCGCGGGCTTTTTTACGTGCTGTCATTGCTGCCACGCGCTCCGTCGTCATCCTGAGGCGCCCATCCTGCGATGCCCTGGCATCGCAGGATGAGCCTCGAAGGATGCGCCACGGTCGCTTGCGGCCCATCCTTCGAGGCGCGCATGGGCGCGCACCTCAGGATGACGACGGTGATTGCGGAAAGGCGGTGACCGCTACAAAAAGCTCTGCGGATTTCCATCAGCTTGCTGCGCGCCTGAAACAAGCCCGCGGTCTTGGGGGACCGCGGGCTTTTTTACGTGCTGTCATTGCTGCCACGCGCTCCGTCGTCATCCTGAGGCGCTCATCCTGCGATGCCCTGGCATCGCAGGATGAGCCTCGAAGGATGCGCTACGGTCGCTTGCGGCCCATCCTTCGAGGCGCGCCTGGGCGCGCACCTCAGGATGACGACGGTGATTGCGGAAAGACGGTGACCGCTACAAAAAGCTCTGCGGATCCACATCCACTTCGAGCTTCTGATTGCCGGTCGGCTTCGGGCAGGCTGCGAGCCAGTTGCGCAGATAGTCCGACAGGTCGAAGCCGCGCGCTGATTTCACCAGGATGCGGAAGCGGTAGCGGCCCTTGATCACGGCGAGCGGCGCTTCGGCCGGTCCCAGCACCACGACGCGCTCGTCGCGCGGGGCGAGTGCCACGATGCGACGGCCGAGGCCTTCGGCGCTCGGGCGGTCGCCGGCGGAGATGATCAGGCTGGCGAGCCGGCCAAACGGAGGATACAGCGTGCGCTCGCGCAGGTCGATCTCGCTGTCGTAGAAGGCCTCGCGGTCGCAGGCGATCAGCGCCTTCATCACGGGATGATCGGGCTGGTGGGTCTGGAGATAGCCGATGCCGCGGCCCTGCTCGCGGCCGGCGCGGCCGATCACCTGGTTGAGCAATTGCCAGGTGCGCTCCGCTGCGCGGGGATCGCCATTGGAGAGGCCGAGATCCGCATCGACCACGCCGACCAGATTGAGCCGCGGGAAATTATGGCCCTTGGCCACCAGCTGCGTGCCGATGATGATGTCGACGCGGCCCTCCGCGATCTCGGCAAGCTCGCTGCGCATCGTCTCGATCGAGGTGATGAGATCGCTCGACAGCACCATGGTGCGCGCGTCCGGAAACAGCGCCGCCGCTTCCTCCTGAAGACGCTCGACGCCGGGCCCGACGGCCACCAGCGATTCCTCCGCCGAACAGTTCGGGCAGAGATGCGGACGCGGCATCGAGAAACCGCAATGATGGCAGACGAGGCGCTGGCGAAAACGGTGATCGACCAGCCAGGCATCGCAAATGGTGCAGGCGAAGCGATGGCCGCAGGCACGGCACAGCGTCAGCGGCGCATAGCCGCGGCGGTTGAGGAACAGCAGCGCCTGCTCGCGCCTCTCGATCGCTTTTCTGATCTCGAAGGCCAAGCGCGGCGAGATATAGCGGCCGCGCGCGGGCGGCTCGCGCCTGAGGTCGATGGCCTCGATATGCGGCATGTGCTGCCCGCCGAAGCGCGAGGGCAGCGCGATGCGCTGATAGCGGTTCTTGCGCGCATTGACCTCCGACTCGACCGACGGCGTCGCGGAAGCCAGCACGACCGGGATCCTGGCGATATGCCCGCGCACCACCGCCATGTCGCGGGCGTGGTAATGCACGCCCTCGTCCTGCTTGTAGGCCTGGTCGTGCTCCTCATCGACGACGATCAGGCCGAGATTGGCGTAGGGCAAAAACAGCGCCGAGCGTGCGCCGACCACGACCGGGGCGGTGCCTGCGGAGATCGCCGCCCAATTGCGGGCGCGGGTGCGCGGCGTCAGCTCCGAATGCCATTCGATCGGCCGCGCGCCGAAGCGTTGCGCGAAGCGGTCGAGGAACTGGCCGGTGAGTGCGATCTCCGGCATCAGGATCAGCGATTGCCCGCCGCGACGGATGGTTTCGGCAACGGCCTCGAAATAAACCTCGGTCTTGCCCGAACCGGTGACGCCGTCGAGCAGCGCGACGTGAAAGCTGCCATTGGCGGCGAGCGCGCGCATCGCGTCCACGCCGGCGCGCTGCAGCGGCGAGAAATCCGGACGGCCAAAATCGGGATCGGGGCTGGGTGGTGGTGCGGGCGGCGGCATCGGCTCGACCGTGAGCGTGCCTTCGTCGACGAGGCCGTCGATCACGCCTGCGGAGACGCCCGCCTCTTTCGCCGCCTCCGACTTGCCGTGCAGCAGCCGGTCCGACAGCACCTCGATCAGGCGCGCTCGCGCCGGCGTCAGCCTCTTCGGGGGATCGCCGACCAGGCGCACGCCGGGACGCACGCGCTCGGGGCCGAGATTCTCGCCCATGCGCAGGCACATGCGCAGCACCATGCCGCGCGGGCTCAGCGTGTAATTGGCGACCCAATCCACCACCGACCGCAGTTCGGGCTTGAGCGGCGGGATATCGAGCTTCTCGCTGACCTCCTTGAGGCGGTTATGCAGGCGCGGATCGGGATTGGCGTTCTCCCCCCAGACCACGGCCAGCACCTCGCGCGCGCCGAGCGGCACGCCGACGAGATCGCCCGCCTTCAGCTCCATCCCGCGCGGCACCTTGTAGGAATAGGTCTGGTCGAGCGCGACCGGCACCAGCACGTCGACCATGCCGGTCGCGTGGGTGGGGGCGGCGGTGCTGCGCGGCGTGTGATCCATGAACGGAGAATCGGAACCCGGGGGCTGGAAGGCTAGCGCCCGGGGGCCGCCTTAGCGAACGATAAACGAGTGTGATGCGATATACTGAGTGGAATCATCACGTCCAGTGCGCATGAGCAAAGCCGCCGCCCCACCACTCGAGCTCGCCAGCGCCGATCCCTCGATCGCGCAGGAGATGGCGCGCTGGCTGTCGCATCTCGGCGCCGAGCGGCGGTTGTCGCCGAAGACGCTGGAAGCCTATGGCCGCGATCTGCGGCAGTGCCTGGATTTCCTCTGCAGCCATTGGGGCGAACGCGTGACGCTGAAGCGCTTCGCCGCGCTGGAGGCCACCGACATCCGCGCCTTCATGGCGATGCGCCGCGCCGACGACATTGCCGGCCGCTCGCTGATGCGCGCGCTGGCCGGCCTGCGCTCGTTCGGCCGCTTCCTCGAGCGCGAGGGCAAGGGCAAGGTCGGCGCACTCTCGGCGATCCGCGCACCGAAGGTCGCCAAGACCTTGCCGAAGCCGTTGCCGATGGCATCGGCCAAGCGCCTGGCGGACGCCGACGAGCGGGCCGGCGAGGATCGCGAGACCTGGGTGCTGGCGCGCGATGCCGCGGTGATGGCGCTGTTGTACGGCTCCGGCCTGCGCATCTCCGAGGCGCTCGGCCTGAAGCGCCGCGAGGTGCCGCGTCCCGGCGAGGGCGACGTCCTGATCGTAACAGGCAAAGGCAACAAGACCCGCATGGTGCCGGTGCTGCAGAACGTGCTGCAGCTCGTGCAGGACTACGCCGCGATGTGCCCCTATCCGCTGCCCGCCGAAGGCCCGATCTTCGTCGGCGCGCGCGGCGGCCCCTTGAGCCCTCGCATCATCCAGCTCGCGATGGAGCGGCTGCGCGGCGCGCTCGGCCTGCCCGACAGCGCGACGCCGCACGCGCTCCGGCATTCCTTCGCCACGCATCTGCTGTCGCGCGGCGGGGATTTGCGCGCCATCCAGGAATTGCTCGGCCATTCCTCGCTCTCGACCACGCAGATCTATACCGGCATCGATTCCGAGCGCCTGCTCGAGGTCTATGCCAGCGCGCATCCGCGGCGTTGACCGGCGCCGATTCCTGACATGAAGCTGTCATAGCGAGTTCTCCTGGCGCGCGTGCCCCTTGCGCAGGCCGCGCGGTTCGGTCAATCGTTGCGGAACCGAGGCAGGAGAGACTTATGAGCGCACATGAAAGCATGGAGCATGCCGAGCACGCCGAACACGCGTCCGGCTCGAACAAGAAGATCGCGCTCCTAATTGCGGTGCTGGCGCTTTTCCTGGCGATCTCCGAGACGCTCGGCAAGGGCGCCCAGACCGAATCGATCAGCAAGAACGTCGAGGGCGCCAATCTCTGGGCGTTCTTCCAGGCCAAGAGCATCCGCCGCACGGTGGTGGTGACCGCGGCCGAGCAGGGCAAGCTGACGCTGGCCGGCACCACCGACGACGCCATGAAGGCCGTGGTGCAGAAGCAGATCGACGACTGGACCAAGACCGCGCAGCGCTACCGCTCCGAGCCGGAGACCGGCGAAGGCACCGAGCAGCTCGCCGAGAAGGCCAAGCATGCCGAGCACGAGCGCGACGAGGCGACCGCGAAGTACCATCATTTCGAGCTGGCCTCAGCCGCCTTCCAGATCGGCATCGTGCTGGCCTCGGCCACCATCATCACCGGCATGTTCGCGCTGGCCTATGTCGCCGGCATCCTGACGCTCGGCGGCATCCTCATGACGGCGCTCGGCCTGTGGTGGCCGCATCTGCTGCATTTGCATTGAGAGGCTGAGGCGGCACCTGTCGCCCGGATCAGCGCAGCGATATCCGGGAGTCGCGACGAAGAATCCCGGATGTCGCTGCGCTCATCCGGGCTACGGCGCCGTCATTGCGGAGACACTCACCGCGCCTGGTGCACGCTCTTCCTGAAGCGCTGGATCAGACGCAGCGTGCGGGACGACCAGCCCTCGCCATTGCCGGCGATCAGCTCGCGGATGCGGCGCTTGATCGGGTCGACCAGCTCGGACGCCTTGGCGCGCAGCTTCAGCACCAGATCGTAGATCCGCTCGAACCAGCGCATCTCCAGCAGCTTGTCGCGCGTCACGTCGAACACGAAGGCGGTGACGCCGACGCCGAGCATCTTCGCGAAAACGATCGTGAAGACCGCGCTGGTCCAGTATTCATGCGTGAGCAGCCACAGGCCGACCAGCTTGAGCGGAAACAGCGGGACGATGGGGACCGCGAACACGATCAACGTCATCGCCGGCGACAGCGCATCGACGCGTTCCGCCAGCCATTGCTTGAAGCGGGCCAGCGGGACGATGGCGACAACCCGCGCGACGACAGGCTCGAGATGGTCCCATAGCCAGGCTTCGATCAGGAAGACGATCGCTAGCAGGACCCAGACCGGTTGAAGAAGGCGGCGCAACATATGTTTCCCGCCCGATTCGGCGCTGGGCGCGTCGCTACATATGGATGGCCCGCTTGCCGACTGCAAGCGCAGCCTCCTTGACGGCCTCCGAGCGGGTCGGATGCGCGTGGCAGGTGCGCGCGAGATCTTCCGCACTGCCGCCAAACTCCATGAGAACACAGGCCTCATGGATCATTTCGCCGGCTTCGCGGCCGATGATGTGAACGCCGAGCACGCGATCGGTCTTCGCATCTGCGAGAATTTTCACGAAGCCGTCAGTGGTCTGGTTGACCTTGGAGCGGCCGTTGGCGGTGAACGGAAACTTTCCGACGGTATAAGCCACGCCCGCCTGCTTCAGTTCCTCCTCGGTCTTGCCGACGGAGGACACCTCCGGCGTGGTATACACGACGCCCGGGATCACATCGTAATTCACGTGGCCGGCTTGCCCTGCGATGATCTCGGCCACCGCGACACCTTCATCCTCGGCCTTGTGCGCAAGCATCGGGCCTGCAACGACGTCGCCGATGGCATAGACGCCCTTCACGCTGGTGGCGAAATGCGAATCGATCTGCACGCGGCCACGGGGATCGAGCGCGACGCCGGCTTCCTTCAGACCGAGCGCCTCGGTGTAGGGCACGCGGCCGATGCAGACGAGCACGACGTCGGCTTCCAGCGTCTCGGCGGCGCCGCCGGCGGCGGGCTCGATCGTCGCCTTCAGCGTCTTGCCCGACGTGTCGACGGCGGTGACCTTGGCGCCGAGCTTGAATGCAAACCCCTGCTTCTCGAGGATGCGCTGGAATTGCTTGGCGATCTCGCCGTCCATGCCGGGCAGGATGCGATCGAGGAATTCGACGACGACGACGTCGGCGCCGAGCCGTTTCCACACCGAGCCGAGCTCGAGGCCGATCACGCCGGCGCCGACGATCAGCAGCTTGCCGGGAACCTTGTCGAGCGACAGCGCGCCGGTCGAAGACACGATGCGCTTCTCGTCGATCTCGATGCCCTTGAGGCGCGCGATGTCGGAGCCGGTTGCGATCACGATGTTCTTGGTCTCGACCACCTGCGACTTGCCGTCGGCGGAGACCTCGACCTTGCCGGTGCCCAGGATCTTTCCGGTGCCCTTGAGCACGTCGATCTTGTTCTTCTTCATCAGGAACTCGACGCCCTTGACGTTGCCGTCAATGCCCTGCTGCTTGAAATTCATCATCGCAGGCAGTTCGAGCTTCGGCGCGGAAACAGATACGCCCATCTTGGCGAAGGAATGCCCGGCTTCCTCGAACATCTCGGACGCGTGCAGCAGCGCCTTCGAGGGCATGCAGCCGACATTGAGGCAGGTGCCGCCGAGGGTTGCGTTCTTTTCGACGACGGCGACCTTCATGCCGAGCTGGCTGGCGCGCACCGCGCAGACATAACCGCCCGGTCCGGTGCCGATGACGACGAGATCGTAGGGTGCCATGAGAGAAAATCCCGTAGGTTTAGCGTGATGAGATCAGGTCAGCGTCCGCGCGGCGCGTCAGCGTCCGCCGGACACATCGAGAGTGGCTGCGGTGACGTAGGAGGCCTCGTCCGACATCAGCCAGACGATGGCGTTGGCGATTTCGTCGGCGGTGCCGACGCGCTTCATCGGCACCATATGGGCCAGACGATGATGGCGATCGGGCTCGCCGCCGGAGGCGTGGATTTCGGTGTCGATCAGGCCGGGGCGGATGCCCGCGACGCGAATGCCTTCGCCTGCGACCTCGAAGCCGAGGCCGGTGGTGAAGGAATCGATCGCGCCCTTGGACGCGGCGTAATCGACATAGGTGTTGGGCGCGCCGAGCTTGGCAGCGACCGACGACAAATTGACGATGACGCCGCCCTTGCCGCCGTGCCTGGTGGACATGCGCTTGACGGCCTCGCGCGCGCAGAGGATGGAGCCGGTGACGTTGACCGCCATCACGCGCTGGATGCGCTCGGCCGACATTTCGTCGACGCGCACGCCGCTTGTCCCGACGATGCCGCCGTTGTTGACGAGTGCGCCGAGGGTGCCGAACTTGTCGGCTTCCTTGAAGAGATCGACGATGTCGCGCTCCTCGGCGACATCGCATTTCACCGCGACCGCCTTGCCGTTGCTGGCCTCGATCAGCGCGACCACCTCGTCGGCGGCCTTCTTGTTGCTGGCATAGCCGACGACGACGCGGTAGCCGCGCGCAGCCGCCGCAAGCGCGGTCGCCCGCCCGATGCCGCGGCTGCCGCCGGTGATGACAACGACTTTATCGGTCACGCGCGCCTCCATGGTTCGTCATGCGCCGTCGCAAAGAGCGACGGCGCTCGCAGAGCAACAGGGATCAGAGATCCAGCACCAGGCGCGCCGGATCTTCCAGGCTCTCCTTGACGCGAACCAGGAAGGTGACGGCTTCCTTGCCGTCGATGACGCGGTGATCGTAGGACAGCGCCAGATACATCATCGGGCGGACCTCGACCTTGCCGCCGACGACCATCGGCCGCTCCTGGATCTTGTGCATGCCGAGGATGCCGGACTGCGGCGCGTTCAGGATCGGCGTGGACATCAGCGAGCCGTAGATGCCGCCATTGGTGATGGTGAAGGTGCCGCCCTGCATCTCGTCGATCTTGAGCTGGCCGTCACGGGCGCGGCGGCCGAAATCGGCGATGCCCTTCTCGATGTCGGCGATCGACTTGTTGTCGCAGTCGCGCACCACGGGCACGACGAGGCCCTTGTCGGTGCCGACGGCGACGCCGATGTGGTAGTAGTTCTTGTAGATCAGGTCGGTGCCGTCGATCTCGGCGTTGACGGCCGGGATGTCCTTCAACGCCTGCACGACGGCCTTGGTGAAGAAGCCCATGAAGCCGAGCTTGGAGCCGTGCTTCTTCTCGAACGCATCCTTGTAGTGCGCGCGCAGCGCCATCACGTTGGTCATGTCGACCTCGTTGAAGGTCGTGAGCATGGCCGCGGTGTTCTGCACGTCCTTGAGACGGCGCGCGATGGTCTGGCGCAGCCGGGTCATCTTGACGCGCTCTTCGCGGGCGGCATCGTCGGCCGGCGAGGCGCTGCGCACCTGCACGGCGGCGGCGGGCTGGTTGACCGGGGTCGGCGCCGAGGCCGCACGCTCGATCGCAGCCAGCATGTCGCCCTTGGTGACGCGGCCGTCCTTGCCGGAGCCCGGAACGGTGGAGGCATCGACGCCGGTCTCGGCCGAGAGTTTTCGCACGGAAGGAGCGAGCGGGGCGTCGGCCGGCGGCGCCTTCGGCGCGCTGGGCGCCGGCGCGGAAGCAGCAGCGGCGGCAGGAGCGGCAGCGGCGGGCTTGGCGGGCGCAGCAGCGGGCTTGGCCGCGCCGGCGCCATCGGTGATCTGGCCGAGCAGCGCGCCGACCGCGACGGTCGCGCCGTCGGCGGCGACGATCTCGCTCAGCGTGCCCGCGGAGGGCGCCGGGACCTCGATGGTGACCTTGTCGGTCTCGAGCTCCACCAGGGGCTCGTCGACGGCGACGGGGTCGCCGGCCTTCTTGAACCAGCGGCCGATGGTGGCCTCGGTGACGGATTCGCCGAGCGTCGGCACACGAATTTCAGTCATGGTCTTTTCCTTAAGGGATCGCCGGTGCGGTCATGAATTCACAGATGTCATCGCCCGCGAATGCGGGCGATCCAGTACGCCGTGACGTCGGTGATCAGAACGAATGCCGCGGAGTACTGGATGCCCCGCTTTCGCGGGGCATGACCCAGTTTGAAATTGCCTAGCTCAGTGCTTCGTCCAGGAACGCCTTCAACTGAGCCTGATGCTTGGACATCAGACCCGTGGCGGTCGCGGCGGAAGCGGCGCGGCCGACATAACGCGGACGCCGGCTCGCGCCGTTCACCTGGTTCAGCACCCATTCCAGATAGGGCTCGATGAAGTGCCAAGCACCCATGTTGCGGGGCTCTTCCTGGCACCACACCACTTCGGCCTTCTTGAAGCGCGACAGCTCGGCCACCAGCGCCTTCAGCGGCACCGGATAGAGCTGCTCGACGCGCATCAGGTAGATGTCGTCGATGCCGCGCTTCTCGCGCTCCTCGTAGAGGTCGTAATAGACCTTGCCGGAGCACAGCACGATGCGGCGGACCTTCTCGTCCGGAACGAGCTTGATCGCCTCGCTCGGCAGCATCTGGGCGTCGTCATAGAGGATGCGGTGGAACGTCGTTCCCTTCGCAAGCTCCTCGATGCGCGACACCGCCCGCTTGTGGCGCAGCAGCGACTTCGGCGTCATCAGGATCAGCGGCTTGCGGATCTCGCGATGGAGCTGCCGGCGCAGCACGTGGAAGTAGTTCGCCGGCGTGGTCGGGTAGACCACCTGCATGTTGTCTTCGGCGCACATCTGCAGGTAACGCTCCAGACGCGCCGAGGAATGCTCCGGCCCCTGGCCCTCATAGCCGTGCGGCAGCAGGCAGACGAGGCCGGACATGCGCAGCCATTTGCGTTCACCCGAGGAGATGAACTGGTCGAACACGACCTGCGCACCGTTGGCGAAATCGCCGAACTGGGCTTCCCAGAGGGTCAGCGTGTTCGGCTCGGCGAGCGAGTAGCCGTATTCGAAGCCGAGCACGGCTTCTTCCGACAGCAGCGAGTTGATGACCTCGTAATGGCCCTGCTCGTTGCCGAGATGGTTGAACGGCGTGTAGCGGCTCTCGTCCTCCTGGTCGATCAGGACCGAGTGACGCTGCGAGAAGGTGCCGCGCTCGGAGTCCTGGCCGGACAGGCGGACATGGTGGTTCTCGTTGAGCAGCGTGCAGAACGCCAGCGCCTCGCCGGTCGCCCAGTCGATGCCCGCATTGCCGTCGATCGCCTTGGCGCGGTTTTCCAGGAAGCGCTGGATGGTGCGGTGGACGCGGAAACCATCCGGCACCTTGGTGATCTTGCGGCCGATATCCTTCAGCGTGGCGATGTCGACGCCGGTGACGCCGCGTCGCGCATCCTCTTCCTGATCGGCGATCTTGAAGCCCGCCCACTTGCCGTCGAGCCAGTCGGCCTTGTTCGGCTTGTAGCCGGAGCCGGCTTCGAGTTCGGCATCGAGCCGCGCGCGCCAGTCCGCCTTGGCCTTGTCGACCTCGCCCTCGGTCAGCACGCCTTCGCTGATCAGGCGGCGGGCGTAGAGTTCGAGCGTGGACGGATGGGCCGCGATCTTCTTGTACATCACCGGCTGGGTGAAAGCCGGCTCGTCGCCCTCGTTATGGCCATGCCTGCGATAGCAGAACATGTCGATGACGACGGGCTTGTGGAATTTCTGCCGGAACTCGGTCGCGACCTTGGCCGCGAACACGACGGCTTCCGGATCGTCGCCGTTGACGTGGAAGATCGGCGCATCGATCATCTTCGCCACATCAGACGGATAGGGCGAGGAGCGCGAGTAACGCGGATAGGTGGTGAAGCCGATCTGGTTGTTGACGATGAAGTGCACGGAGCCGCCGGTGCGGTAGCCCTTCAGGTCGGACAGGCCGAAGCATTCGGCGACCACGCCCTGGCCGGCGAACGCGGCGTCGCCGTGCATCAGGAGCGGCATCACGGAGATGCGCATATCAGGGGGATCGCCGTGCTGGTCCTGCTTCGCACGCACCTTGCCGAGCACCACGGGATCGACGATCTCGAGATGCGAGGGGTTGGCGGTCAGCGACAGATGGATGCGGTTGCCGTCGAACTCGCGGTCCGAGGAAGCGCCGAGGTGATATTTGACGTCGCCGGAGCCTTCGACCGCGTCGGGATTGGCCGAGCCGCCCTTGAACTCGTGGAACAGGGCGCGGTGCGCCTTGCCCATCACTTGCGTGAGCACGTTGAGGCGGCCGCGATGCGGCATGCCCAGCACGATCTCCTTCACGCCGAGATTGCCGCCGCGCTTGATAATCTGCTCGAGCGCGGGGATCAGCGATTCAGCGCCGTCGAGACCGAAGCGCTTGGTGCCGGTGAACTTGGTGTCGCAGAATTTCTCGAAGCCTTCGGCTTCGACCAGCTTCATCAGGATGGCGCGGCGACCTTCGCGGGTGAACGAGATCTCCTTGTCCGGGCCTTCGATGCGCTCCTGGATCCAGGCCTTCTGCGCGGCGTTGCTGATGTGCATGAACTCGACGCCGAGCGTCTGGCAGTAGGTGCGCTCGCAGATCGCGGTGATCTCGCGCAGGCTGCCGTATTCGAGACCGAGCACGTGATCGAGGAAGATCTTGCGGTCGAAATCGGCTTCGCTGAAGCCGTAGGTGCGCGGATCGAGCTCTTCGCGGTTGCGGGGCGCTTCGATGCCGAGCGGGTCGAGCTTGGCGTGGAAATGGCCGCGCATGCGATAGGCGCGGATCAACATCAGGGCGCGGACGGAATCGCGCGTCGCCTGAAGCAGGTCGGCGGAAGAGAGGCCGGCGCCCTTATCGCCTCCCTTGTCGCCTGCCTTGACCTGCGCCTTGGCGGCAATCTTGGCACCCATCGCCTTCTCGACTTCGGCCCAGTTGCCGTCGAGGGCGGAGGTGAGATCGTCCTGCGGGGTCAGCGGCCAGTTGGCGCGCTCCCAGGACGGGCCCGCGGCGTTCTTCCGGACGTCGGCCGGCTGGTCGTTCAGGCTCTTGAAGAACTCCTGCCACTCGGCATCGACCGAGGACGGGTCCTTCTCGTAGCGGGCGTAGATTTCGTCGATGTAGGTGGCGTTGGTACCCTGCAGAAAGGATGACAGGGCAAAGGCTGCGTTCGCGTCCTGGCGAGACATACTGGAGTTCCTGGCAATTTCGGTTCGCGCATAACAAACGGCGCTGGCACCGAGCTCCCCGGCAGAGGCTCGGCGCGACAGGCACCCTTTACCCTATTTGCTGCGAAACTTCGCCCGGAAAAGTACGAAGAAGTGAATTAGCCTTTCAACTTTTCGGCAAGCGTGTGGCCGAGGCGGGCGGGAGACGGAGACACTGTAATCCCTGCCGATTTCATCGCGTCGGTCTTGGAACCGGCGTCGCCCTTGCCGCCCGAAATGATCGCGCCGGCATGGCCCATGCGGCGGCCGGGAGGTGCGGTTACGCCGGCGATGAAACCGACCATCGGCTTCTTGCGGCCGCGCTTCGCCTCGTCCTTGAGGAACTGGGCGGCGTCCTCCTCGGCGGAACCGCCGATCTCGCCGATCATGATGATCGACTCGGTCTTGGGGTCGCCGAGCAGCATCTCGAGCACGTCGATGAACTCGGTTCCCTTGACCGGGTCACCGCCGATCCCGACCGCGGTGGTCTGGCCGAGGCCTTCCTGGGAGGTCTGGAACACGGCCTCATAGGTCAGCGTGCCCGAGCGGGAGACGATGCCGACCGAGCCGGTCTTGAAGATGTTGGCGGGCATGATGCCGATCTTGCACTCGCCGGCGGTCATGACGCCCGGGCAGTTCGGCCCGATCAGGCGCGACTTGGAACCGGCCAGCGAGCGCTTCACGCGCACCATGTCGATGACAGGAATACCTTCGGTAATGCAGACGATCAGCGGGATCTCGGCGTCGATGGCTTCGCAGATCGCGTCGGCCGCGCCCGGCGGCGGCACGTAGATCACCGACGCATCGGCGCCGGTCTTCTCACGCGCCTCGCGCACGGTGTCGAACACCGGCAGGCCCAGATGGGTCGCGCCGCCTTTGCCCGGCGAGGTGCCGCCGACCATCTTGGTGCCATAGGCGATCGCGGCCTCCGAATGGAAGGTGCCGTTCTTGCCGGTGAAGCCCTGGCAGATGACCTTGGTGTTCTTGTCGATCAGGATGGACATGAGTTTTCCGCTTTCAGAACGAGTTATTGAGTTGGACAGCGCGTCGTGTGTTTAGCCATCACGTCCCATTGGCCGTCGTTGGGGTATGCAAAGTTCGTAAAGATGAGAGCTTCAGGTTGGCCTGAACCGCGCGAAAAGATGACCTGCTTTCCGCAGTTTCCTCGTGCCTTCTCTTGAGTGAAGAACCACG
This sequence comes from Bradyrhizobium amphicarpaeae, assembly GCF_002266435.3. Taxonomy (NCBI): domain Bacteria; kingdom Pseudomonadati; phylum Pseudomonadota; class Alphaproteobacteria; order Hyphomicrobiales; family Nitrobacteraceae; genus Bradyrhizobium; species Bradyrhizobium amphicarpaeae. The sequence goes on along the minus strand of NZ_CP029426.2, from coordinate 392,170 downwards.
CCTCCTGGTTCTTGAACCTTCCCGATGTGTCCTTCGTGAGCGTCGAGCCGAATTGGCGGGCAATCGCGGCAGTCAATTCTTCGCTGTCTACGTGGGCGGCCGGCTTAATGAGGCAAATGTCATACTTGAGACCGGGCTGCTCAGGCCGCACAATCGAGATGGTCAAAGATGCGCCGGCACCGAGATCCCATGCACTTTCGAAGGACATCTTCGGACCATTCTCATTGTGCATAATTGGCATCGGCGCGGGGCCCGACCGGAGCGACTTCCAGTTTCCTGCGATGGCAGTTTTTTCACCGGCAGCCATCATCGCTTCGGAGGACGTCGGCGCGACACAGATACTATCGAGAGTCGTGACCATTTTGTCCGACGGCACTTCGGCGAAAGCGGTCGACGCCAGAACCTGCGCCGATACGAAGGCGACCGCAAAGCGCATATCGACGGACAAGCTTTCGTTTAACGCGCCCACGGGTCAGTGCACCCGACGGTAGACGCCGGTGAGCACGTCGGCCCAGCCTTCCGCGTCCGGCGAGAACTGGATCTTCAACGAATAGGAATTGTCGTCGATGACGTCGTAGACGTGGCGCGCATTGCCGCGGAGCGAGCCGCGCACCAGCGTCAGGGTGTTGCCGACCCACCCGCCGGAAGCGGGCGAAGGCGGCGTGTAGCCGAGCGAATCGTACCAGAACAGCTTGTAGGTCCGGTCGTCGCGATCCCAGGTGAAGATGCCGTGGGTGGCGAAGACCTGCTTGCCGTCGCGCATCTGGACACTGTCCTGGATCAGATAGAAGCCGTTGAGATCCATGCGCGCGACGGTGCGCGATGTCGCCGGCCCGCCCGCCGTCCAGCGCGACGGGAAGACCACCTCTTCGCCATCCCATTCGCCGGCGAACGCGGAAAGACGCGCGTGCTCGGGAAGCGAGGATGATGCGGCGAGATGGTCCTGGGCCATGGCCTTAGCCTCCCTTGACGGCCTTCACGATCTTCTGCGCGGCGTCGTCGAGATTGTCGGCCGGCACCACGTTCAGGCCGGATTCGCGGATGATCTTCTTGCCGAGTTCGACATTGGTGCCTTCGAGACGAACCACCAGCGGCACGCTGAGACCGACCTCGCGCACCGCAGCGGTGACGCCCTCGGCGATCACGTCGCACTTCATGATGCCGCCGAAGATGTTGACCAGGATGCCCTTCACGTTCGGGTCGGCGGTGATGATCTTGAACGCGGCGGCGACCTTCTCCTTGCTGGCGCTGCCGCCAACGTCGAGGAAGTTGGCCGGCGCCATGCCGTAGAGCTTGATGATGTCCATCGTCGCCATGGCAAGACCGGCGCCGTTGACCATGCAGCCGATGTTGCCATCGAGGGTGACGTAGTTGAGGTCGTATTTGGACGCCTCGATTTCCTTGGCGTCTTCCTCGGTCTCGTCGCGCAGCGCGAGCACCTCGGGATGACGGAACAGCGCGTTGTCGTCGAACGACACCTTGGCGTCGAGCACCCGGAGCTGGCCCTGCTTGGTCACGACCAGCGGGTTGATCTCCAGCATCGCCATGTCCTTGGCGACGAACGCCGCGTAGAGCTGCGCGGTGAGCTTTTCGGCCTGCTTGGCCAGATCGCCCGTGAGCTTCAGCGCGTTGGCGACGGTGCGGCCGTGATGGGCCATGATGCCGGTCGCGGGATCGACCGAGAAGGTGACGATCTTCTCCGGCGTGTTGTGCGCGACGTCCTCGATGTTGACGCCGCCTTCGGTCGACACCATGAACGAGACGCGCGAGGTCTCGCGGTCGACCAGGATCGAGAGATAGAATTCCTTGTCGATGTCGGAGCCGTCCTCGATGTAGAGGCGGTTGACCTGCTTGCCGGCGGGCCCGGTCTGGATCGTCACCAGCGTGGCGCCGAGCATCTGCTTGGCGAATTCGGTGACCTCGGCGGCCGACTTGGCGATGCGGACGCCGCCCTTGTCGCCGGCGGAAGCTTCCTTGAACTTGCCCTTGCCGCGGCCGCCGGCATGGATTTGGCTCTTCACCACATAGACCGGACCGGGGAGCGCCTTGGCGGCGGCGTCCGCATCTGCGGCCTTGAGCACCGGCACGCCTTTGGAGATCGGGACGCCGAACTCACCCAGCAGCGCTTTGGCCTGATATTCATGGATATTCATATGGTCGCTCCCTGAACCCGCGGGCGGTGACCTCTTGGGCCCACCTCAGTCTTGTGGCTGGCATACCATATACCACAGGAACTGCAAACCCGGATTCTCTGCCTCAAATCTCTGGACTGCCGGATCCGGAAACCCCGCCAAGTTCGTCAACCAGGCCCCGGAAGTGAAACCGCCGAAGACCGGGTTTCGGTCTTCGGCGGGGAATGCTTGAATTACTTGCCGAGAAGGTCGGGTGCGATCTTCTTGCAGGCGTCGACCAGGCCCTGTACCGCGCCGACCGACTTGTCGAAGGCCTCGCGGTCCTTGCCGGCGAGCTCGATCTCGACGACGCGCTCGACGCCCTTGGCGCCGATCACGACGGGCACGCCGACATACATGTCCTTCACGCCGTATTCGCCGTTCAGGTACGCGGCCGAGGGCAGCACGCGCTTCTTGTCACGCAGATAGCTCTCGGCCATCGCGATCGCGGAGGCGGCCGGCGCGTAGAAGGCCGAGCCGGTCTTGAGCAGATTGACGATCTCGGCGCCGCCGTTGCGGGTGCGGTCGACGATCTCGTCGAGGCGCGCCTGCGAGGTCCAGCCCATCTTGACGAGGTCTGGCAGCGGGATGCCGGCGACGGTGGAGTACTTCACCAGCGGCACCATGGTGTCGCCATGGCCGCCGAGCACGAAGGCGGTGACGTCCTCGACCGAGACGTTGAATTCGTCGGCCAGGAAGTAGCGGAAGCGCGAGGAATCCAGCACGCCGGCCATGCCGACGACCTTCTTGTGCGGCAGGCCCGAGGCCTTCTGCAGCGCCCAGACCATCGCGTCGAGCGGGTTGGTGATGCAGATGACGAAGGCGTCGGGGGCGTACTTCTTGATGCCGGCGCCGACCTGCTCCATGACCTTGAGGTTGATGGAGAGAAGGTCGTCCCGGCTCATGCCGGGCTTGCGCGGCACGCCGGCGGTGACGATGCAGACCTTGGCATTGTCGAGCGCTTCGTAGGAGTTGGCGCCGGTGTAGTGGGCGTCGAAACCGTCGACCGGCGAGGACTGCGCGATGTCGAGCGCCTTGCCCTGCGGCACGCCTTCGGCGATGTCGAACATCACCACGTCGCCCAGCTCTTTCAGGCCGATGAGATGAGCCAGCGTTCCGCCGATCTGACCGGAGCCAATCAAAGCAATCTTGTCGCGCGCCATGTGAGCCTGTCCTTTAGACACGTAAGGAGGGAAAACTGAGACGGGTGGTTATCCCTTTCGCCTCCCCCGTTCAAGTCGCCGGATGCCCAATTGTCGGGCTTGGCGCGATAGCAGCCATACAAGCCCGTCATTCCGGGGCGCGCGAAGCACGAGCCCGGAATCACGGCGGGGATAGGACTTAAGTCTCTACCAGGCCCTTGGTGGAGCCGCTGGCGGTGGAATCCTTGCGGCCGTGAGCCAGCGCCAGATAGGATTCCGAGCTCATCTCGATCAGGCGCGAGGCGGTCCGCTTGAACTCCATGGCCTCGGTGCCCTCATGGGCGAGGTAGAGCGAGATCGGGTTGGCGTCGGCCGAGGCCATCAGCTTCACCGCATTGTCATAGAGCGCGTCGATCAGCGTGATGAATCGCTTGGCGGCATTGCGCTGGGACAGGTCCATCACTGGAATATGGTCGACCAGGATGGTGTGATAGTCGTGCGCCAGCCTGAGGTAGTCAGATGCTCCCAGCGGCTTCTCGCAGAGATCGGCAAACGAGAACCGCGCAACGCCATGGGCCGAGCACGGCACGTGCAGGATGCGGCCCTTGATCGAAATGTCGCGCGAGCGGCATTTGGCGCTACCCGACATCCGCGACCAGGCGCGGTCGAGCGCGGCGTCCGCATCGGCGTCCGCCGGCGTCAGCCACATCGGCACGCCCTGCAGCTTCTCCAGGCGGAAGTCGGTACGCGCATCGAGCCGCGCGACGTCCATGTGATCGGTGATCTGCTTGATGAAGGGCAGGAACAGCGACCGGTTCAGGCCGCCCTTGTAGAGATCGTCGGGCGCGACGTTGGAGGTCGCGACCACGACGGTGCCGAGCTCGAACAACTTTGCGAACAGGCGGCCCAGGATCATCGCGTCCGCGATGTCGGTGACGTGGAATTCGTCGAAGCAGAGCAGCCAGCTCTCCTCGAAAATCGCATTCGCAGTCAGCGCGATGACGTCGCCGTCGGCGATCTCGCCGCGTGCGATGCTCTGGCGGTAATCGTAGATGCGCTCGTGCACATCCGCCATGAATTCGTGGAAATGCGCCCGCCGCTTGTGCTCGACCGAGGCATGCTGGAAGAACAGATCCATCAGCATGGTCTTGCCGCGGCCGACCTCGCCGTGGATGTAGAGCCCGTGCGGTGCCTCGTCCTTGTCGCTGCTGAACAGGCGGGCGAGCAGGCCCTGCTTGCGCGCGGGCTTGTAAGCCGCGAGCCGCTGGTCGAGCGCGGCATAAGCCGCCGCGACCTCGGCTTGCGCGGCATCCGGCTCGATCGCGCCGGAGGCGATCTGGGCCTGATAGGCTTCGCTGAAGGGGGAACTGGGGGTCGAGAGCATGGCCCTTTACCGCCAGAGACCGGGGGAAATTGCAAGCCGTCAATTGGTGCAGGGCGCTATGCGTTGCGTGTCCCGGACGCGCTGCGGCACGCAGTGACGCTGCGCAGAGCCGGGACCCACTGTTTCGTTCATGGAGCGATGGGCCCCGGCTCAGCAGCGCACCACTGCGTGGCGCACTGCGTCCGGGGCACGAGAGCGGCGCTACTCACACAGCTCGTAGGCGTCCTCGACCACATACGGACCGCCGCCGGTCGATGCGCGCGACGAGAACAGCACGAACCGTTCCGCCGTGAACGCCTTGCTCGGAAAGTAGCCGCGCATGGAGAGATAATCGGCGACGTCGCGATCAGTGGCGTCGTGCAGCCGGGCCAGCGTGACATGCGGGATAAACTTGCGGCCTTCGGGATCGAGGCCGATCCGCTGCATCATGCGCTCGAGCTCGGCCTGCAAGTCCATCAGCGGCTTGCTCGGCGCGATGGTGGCGACCACCGCGCGCGGCTTGCGTCCGCCGAAACTCGTCAGCCCCTGCACCTTCACCTCGAAGGGCTTGCGGTCGACGCGAAACAGCATCGATGCGATCTCGTTGGCGGACAGGCCGTCGATATCGCCGATGAAGCGCAGGGTGACGTGATAATTTTCGGGATCGATCCAGCGGGCGCCGGGAAGGCCGCCCCTTAAATTGGAAAGCGTCTGGCTGACTTCAGCCGGGATTTCCAGACCAGTGAACAAACGCGGCATCGTTTCTCACTCCCGATGCTTGGGCATGATCCCTGGGAAGGATCATATCCAAATTTTAGAGCCGGTGACGAATCACCGGTACCCTGATTCCTATCGCGTTTGTGTGACTCTGCGAAGCATCGCGAACCTTACCCCGTGAAAACCCTGGGAATTAAGGTTAGCGTTGCCTGCTTTTCAACGTCGTTGCTCAGTGATCGCGCCGAGGAATGCCTCCGCGGTGGGCATGATGTTGGCGACGATGATGTCGACGCCTTCGGCGGTCGGATGGATGCCGTCGGCCTGGTTGAGCTTGGCGTCGGCCGCAACGCCGTCGAGGAAGAACGGATAGAGCGGCACGTCGAATGTCTTCGCGAGGTCCGGATAAATCGAATTGAAGCGCGCGGCATAATCGGCGCCGTAATTCGGCGGCGCCAGCATGCCGCACAGCATCACCGCGATCTTGCGCGCCTTCAGCCGCTGGACGATGTCGGTCAACGCGGCGCGCGTCAAATCGGGATCGACGCCGCGCAGTGCGTCGTTGGCGCCGAGTTCGACGATGACGCCGTCGGTTCCGTCGGGGACCGACCAGTCGAGCCGGTCGCGGCCGCCCGAGGAGGTGTCGCCGGACACCCCGGCATTGGTGATGTCGACGGCTATACCCTTGGCCTGCAAAGACTTTTGGAGCTTCTGCGGGAATGCCGCCTGAGCCGGGAGACCGAGTCCCGCACTCAAGGAATCGCCGAGAACGACGAGCGTGACCGGTTTTGTCGCGTCCGCCCAAGCCGGGTTCGTTATTGTCATGAAGGCGAGCATCAACACGGCTATGTGCATGAACAATCCGTAACGCCCCTCGACCGCGCTAGCGGAGTTGCCATATGACCGGACCATGGACACTCGCATCGAATCCTCATCGCTTGCCGCCTCGGCGGACACCATCGCCATCTCCAACGTCAATCTCTCATTGGGAACGGGGGCGGCACGCGTTCACATCCTCAAGGATATCAGCTTGCGGGTCGGCTCGGGCGAGACGATCGGCCTGATCGGCCCGTCAGGCTCGGGCAAATCCACGCTGCTGATGGTGATGGCGGGGCTGGAGCGTCCTGATAGCGGAGAGGTGGTGGTGTCAGGCACGCCTTTCAATGCCCTCGACGAGGACGCGCTGGCCCGTTTCCGCGGCCGCCAGGTCGGTATCGTCTTCCAGTCCTTTCATCTGATCCCGACCATGACGGCGCTGGAGAACGTCGCGGTGCCGCTGGAGCTCGCCGGCAATCCCGATGCCGCCAAGCGCGCGGCACAGGAGCTGCAATCGGTCGGGCTCGGCGACCGCCTGCATCATTATCCGACGCAATTGTCCGGCGGCGAGCAGCAGCGCGTCGCGCTCGCCCGCGCGCTGGCGCCCGATCCGGCCATCCTGGTCGCGGACGAGCCGACCGGCAATCTCGACGAGACGACCGGAAAGCAGATCGTCGACCTGCTGTTCAGCAAGCATGCCGAGCGTGGCATGACGCTGGTGCTGGTCACGCACGATTCCTCACTCGCGCATCGCTGCGATCGCGTGATCCGCCTGCGCTCGGGCCGCATCGACACCCAGTCTGTGCCGGCATGAGCATCGCTGCCGAACCGTTCGCGAGGCCAAACGGCATCGCGCTGTCGCTGCGTTACGCGCTGCGCGAATTGCGCGGAGGCTTGCGCGGCTTCTACGTCTTCATCGCCTGCATCGCGCTCGGCGTGATGGCCATCGCCGGCGTCGGCTCGGTGTCGGCGAGCCTCTCCGACGGTCTTGCCCGCGAGGGCCGCACCCTGCTCGGCGGCGACGTCTCCTTCGTGCTGTTCCAGCGCGAAGCCAAGCCCGAAGAGGTCGCCTTCCTGCGCTCGCGCGGCACGGTCTCGACCGCGGCGACCCTGCGCGGCATGGCGCGCGCGGCCGACGGCCAGCTCGCGCTGGTCGAGATGAAAGCGGTCGACGACACCTATCCGATGCTGGGACAATTGACGCTGGCGCCGCCGCTGCCGATGTCCGAACTGCTCGCGGAGCGCGACGGCGCATTCGGCGCCGCCGCCGATCCGACGCTGCTGGCGCGGTTGTCGTTGAAGACCGGCGACCGCGTCACCATCGGCTCCGCGACCTTCCAGATCCGCTCGACCGTCGAAGCCGAGCCCGACAAGCTCGCCGGCGGCATCGGCTTCGGCCCGCGCTTCCTGATCAGCGAGGCGGGCCTGCGCGCCACCGGCCTGATCCAGCCCGGCAGCCTGGTGCGCTGGGTCTACCGGGTGAAGCTGCCTGAGGCCGGCAACAGCGAGCGTGCCACCGAGACCTTCATCTCGGACGCGCGGAGCGCCGCGCCGCAGGCCGGCTGGGAGATCCGCAGCCGTTCCAACGCCTCGCCGCAGCTCGAACGCAACATCAGCCGCTTCACGCAGTTCCTGACGCTGGTCGGCCTTGCCGCGCTGCTGGTCGGCGGTGTCGGCGTCGCCAATGCCGTGAAGAGCCATATCGACCGCAAGCTCGAGGTGATCGCCGCGTTCAAGGCCGTCGGCGCCACCGGACGCGACGTGTTCGGCATCTATCTGGCGCAGGTTCTCCTGCTCGCCGCGATCGGCTCGGCGATCGGCCTCGTACTCGGCGCCGCCATGCCCTTCGCCATCGTCGGCCTGTTCGGCAAGCTCTTGCCGCTGCCTGTGGTGCCGGCCGTGCATGCCGACGAGCTCGCGCTGTCCTTCCTCTATGGCCTGCTCACCGCGCTCGCCTTCGGCCTGTGGCCGCTCGGGCGCGTCCACGACGTACCGGTGGCCGCGCTGTTCCGCGACACCATCAGCTCGGAATGGCATCGGCCGCGCGCAAGCTATCTCGTGTTCATGGCCGTCGTGGTGGCGCTGCTGATCGCGGTCGTGATCGGATTGTCGTTCGACAAGCGCATTGCCGCGGTGTTCGTGGCCTCCTCGGTCGTCGTGTTCGCCCTGCTGCGCGGCATCGCCGCCCTGCTGATGGCGATCGCGCGACGGCTGCCGCGCTCGCGGCTGCCGATGCTGCGGCTCGCGATTGCCAATATCCACCGGCCGGGCGCGCTGACGCCCTCGGTGGTGCTGTCGCTGGGGCTCGGGCTGGCCGTGCTCGTCACCATCACCCAGATCGACGGCAATCTGCGACGGCAGTTCCTGGCGGCCCTGCCGGACCGCGCGCCGTCGTTCTTCTTCATCGACATCCCGAGCACGCAGGCCGCACCGTTCGACGACTATCTCCGCAAGATCGCGCCGGGCGCGACCGTCGAGGACGTGCCGATGCTGCGCGGGCGCATCGTCGGAGCGCGCGGCGTGCGCGCCGAGGACCTCAAGCCGACCACCGATTCGGAATGGGTGCTGCAGAGCGACCGCGGCCTGACCTATACGGCGGAGCTGCCGAAGGGCTCCAAGGTGGTCGAGGGCGAATGGTGGCGCGCCGACTATTCCGGGCCGCCGCTGGTCTCGATGGAGAAGAAGATCGCCGACGGGCTCGGCCTCAAGCTCGGTGACGAAATCGTGGTCAACGTGCTCGGCCGCGACATCCCGGCCAAAATCGGCAATCTGCGCACCATCGACTGGCAGGGGATGGGCATCAACTTCGTGCTGGTGTTCTCGCCGAACGCGTTCAAGGGCGCCCCGCACACTCATATCGCGACGCTGACGGAAACGGGCGGAACTGCCGCAGGCGACGGCAAGATCATCAAGCAGGTCGCCGACGCCTATCCGACGGTGACGAGCGTGCGCGTGCGCGAGGTGATGGAGACGGTCGGCTCCGTGGTGACCAATCTGGCGCTGGCGATTCGCGGCGCCAGCGCCGTGACCCTGATCTCGGCGATCCTGGTGCTCGGCGGCGCGCTGGCCGCCGGCCATCGCCACCGGGTCTACGATGCGGTGATCCTGAAGACGCTGGGCGCGACGCGGCTGCGGCTGCTCGGCGCCTATGCGCTCGAATACCTCCTGATCGGGCTCGCGACCGCGATGTTCGGCGTGATCTCCGGCAGCGTCGCGGCCTGGATGATCGTGACGCGGCTGATGACGCTGAGTTTCGTCTGGCAGGCCGGCAGCGCGGCCGGCGTGGTCGCAGCCGCGCTGGTCGTCACCGTCGGGCTCGGGCTTGCCGGCACGCTGCTGGCATTGAACAAAAAGCCCGCCACGGTGTTGCGGAATTTGTGACAAAATGTAGCGGATGGCGGCAGGAGCGCGAAATCGCACGATTCCCGCGATTAACCACGATCGCTCGTCAGGTTCGCGTCAGGATTGCCGCCAAGGGCGACATTCAGCCGCGCGTGGAAGGTTGCAGCTGATGTGTTAGTTTCCCACATATCCAATGGGTTCGGAGTCCCGATTGTTAGCCAGAATTTAGTCGGCAGGCATCGGTATCCGAGATAGAATTTGACGAACCGGGCGGCATGGCGACCCTCATGCCGGACCGGACCAACCAACGGGAATTCGACCATGTCGGACCTAGACCGTAACTACGCTTCTCCTTTCGGCAGGGCCGCCGGGCGTGTTGACGCCGCGACGGTCGATGCCGGCCTGCGCGCCTACATGCTGCGCATCTACAACTACATGAGCATCGGCCTCGCCATCACCGGCCTTGCCGCGCTCGGCGTCTACATGGCCGCCGTGACCGACGTGCCGACCGCGGACGCCGTCCGTGTCGGCAAGCTGTTCCTGACGCCGTTCGGCTACGCGATGTTCGTCAGCCCGCTGAAATGGCTGTTCATGCTGGCGCCGCTCGCCATGGTGTTCGTGATCTCGGCGGGCATCAACCGTCTGGCTCCCTCGACCGCCCAGATCCTGTTCTGGGTATTCGCGGCGCTGATGGGTATCTCGCTGTCGTCGATCTTCCTGGTGTTCACGCACACCTCGATCGTGCGGGTGTTCTTCATCACCGCGGCCACCTTCGGTGCGCTGAGCCTCTACGGCTACACCACCAAGCGTGACCTCACCGGAATGGGCTCGTTCCTGTTCATGGGCCTGATCGGCATCATCATCGCGAGCCTGGTGAACCTGTTCCTGGCGAGCTCGATGCTGCAGTTCATCGTGTCGGTGGTCGGCGTGCTGGTGTTCGCGGGCCTCACCGCCTGGGATACCCAGCGGCTGAAGAACGACTACATCTACGGCTATGCTTCCGCCGGCGGTGACATCGCAGAGCGTGCGGCCATCACCGGCGCACTGTCGCTGTACCTGAACTTCATCAACCTGTTCACGCTGCTGCTGCAGCTCCTCGGCCAGCGCGACTAAGCGATAGACCAGGACGAACGGACACGAACCCCGGCCGAAAGGCCGGGGTTTTTGTTTGGGGGATGGCAGCCACATCCCGTGCCCGTAGCCCGGATGGAGCGCAGCGCAATCCGGGAAGGTCGAGCCCGCAGATGAACCTGCCCCGGATTTCGCTGCGCTCCATCCGGGCTACGAAGATGGCCTTCCCATTTGTGGCGCGACGACTTGTCCGCGAAGGCGGGAGCATCCAGCGTCCCTCCACGGATGCATTTCTGGATTGCTTCGCTGCGCTCGCAATGACAGGTGCGGGGGCGGCGACGCCTCTTCCGGCCACCGCGGGAACGCTCTAATCTCTCCCCTATGACCGCACCAGACATCAGGGCCGCGACCGAGGCCGACCTTCCCGCCATCACCCCCATCTACCAGCAGGCCGTCCGCGAGGGCACCGCGACGTTCGAGCTGGAACCGCCTGATCTCGCCGAGATGACGCGGCGCTACCGCGCGCTGGTGGACGGCGGCTATCCCTATTTCGTCGCCATGCTCGACGGCCGCGTGGCCGGCTATGCCTATGCCGGCGCCTACCGCCCGCGCCCGGCCTACCGCTTCACGGTCGAGAACTCGATCTATCTCGATCCCTCTTTCCACCGCCGCGGTGTCGGCTCGAAGCTGCTGGACCGGCTGGTCGCCGAATGCGAGGCGCGGGGCTTCCGCCAGATGATCGCGGTGATCGGAGATTCGGCCAATGCCGGCTCGATCGGCGTCCACACCAAGGGCGGCTTCAAGATGATCGGCACGCATCCCAATGTCGGGCTGAAGTTCGGCCGCTGGCTCGATACGGTGATGATGCAGCGGGATCTCGGCGAGGGCGGGAAGAGCGTTCCGACGAAGTAGTTGGTAGGGTGGGCAAAGCGCAGCGTGCCCACGCGCTCGTCGCGATCGAGAGAAGACGTGGGCACGGCGCAAGAACGCCTTTGCCCACCCTACGACACTACGGCACCATTCGGATGGCTACACCACCGCCAGCTTGCGATCGATCACCAGCAGCACGCGCTCCAGCTCGTGGCCGCGGCGCAGGATCAGGCCGGTCGCCGAGATCACGCTGTACATGCCCTGCTTGCGCGCCAGCCGCGGGTCCTTCTCGATGCGGTAGATCGGCACTTCCGAGGCACGGCGATAGACCGAGAACACGGCGCGATCCCTGAGGAAGTCGATGGCGTAGTCGCGCCACTCGCCGTCGGCGACCATGCGGCCGTAGAGATTGAGAATACGGTGCAGCTCGAGCCGGTTGAACGTCACCCGGCTCAGCTGCGCGGCCGCAGCAGCGGGGCGCGCCGCCGCGCGCTGCTCGCTCGGATCGGCATCCTCCGACAGACTCATGGAGCGCTTCCTCATCGCACGGCATGACCCCGTCCGCGAAGACCGTCCCCGGAACCCGGATCATGACAAGTGCATGATTGCGCCAACCGGTCAGCGCCGCAAGAGGCTCCTGATTCAACTGGTCGAATCGGGTGCCAATCAGTGCACACGCAATGGTGGAACTCTGTCGCGGCAAACCGTCACGGGATCGTTAGCAGGAATCATAGTCTCGCCGCTTTTCCGCCTAGCGCCTGCCGCCCTGCATTGCGAAAAGATTCATGTGCGTTGACCCGGTCCTTTCGGTTCCGGATTCCTCAGCCCCCAGCCCCCCGGGGTCGAACAGGATCGGGTCTGTGCGCACAACAAGGAGGGCCAACGCAAGTTGGTCCTTTTTGTTTATGTCAGGATGTTTCTGGGCCCGCTGTCATTCCGGGGCGCGCCACTCGGCGCGAGCTATCGTGCGCAATTGCGCACCTGAGAAACCATCGAGACCATATCCGCTGACAAATGGATTCCGGCCTCGCGCTCCGCGAGCCCCGGAATGACAAAGCGCTAGCAGCTTTGCGTATCTCGACTCAGTGCAGCGACGTGTACGCCGCGCCCAGCATCGTGCCGGGCTTGTCGCGGCTGCCGTCCTGGACATAGACCACCGCGCCGTCGACGCCGTCGCGTGTGAGGTTCTCGATCGGCACCGTCCAGCTTTCCGAACGCCCGGTCCAGTCACCGACCTTGAGCAGGTTGCGCACCACGTTGTGATAGGTGACCTGCTGCCCGCGATTCTCGCCGCGGGTGATCGCGATCGGGACCGACTTGGCGATCGAGCAGATCCAGACCTCGCCATGTGAGACGGCCGGCTCGTTGCTCGCGGCCACCGACACGTTGATCTGCTTGCCCGCGAGCGACATCGTCACCGGCACGCTCATCACGCCCGTACCCTTGTCGGTCTTGCCGATCGCGCTCTCGATGCCGGCACGATCGCTGCCGATGACATGGGTGGAGCCGTTGACCACGACCTGCGGCGTGTAGACCTCGCGGTCGCCGCGCATGCGCGAATAGGCACGTTGCCGTGCAGAGAAACGCGAATCCGCCAGCGTGTCCTTCCAGCCAAGATAATCCCAATAGTCGATCGGCATGCTCAGCGCGATGATCGAGGGGTCTTTGGAGAGATCGCCGATGATCTGGTCGGCGGGCGGGCATGACGAGCAGCCCTGCGAGGTAAACAATTCGACGACGGCGCGGGGGTCAGCCTCGGCAGGACGGATGACGGCGACGATCGCACAGATGCCGAGAGCTCCCGACCAGAGCGCGCCGGACCAACGTGAACCCAGATGAGAAGCCGTCATTGTTGTCATGTCGAACGCCGCACACCATTGCTCGTGGGAAGGGTGATCTTATCGCCGGATGGTCACCGTAGTCTTACGGGGCGCGACATGCTCAACCATCCAGGCGATTCTCGCCGGACGGGCCCATCTGAAACATGCCGCAAACGCACGAAGGCGGCCTTGTGATAGGCCGCCTTCGTTTAACCTTCTACTCACGTCGCGGTGAGCCACCGTTCACAAATTCGCGCTTAAGCAGCGAGCTTGCGCAGCACGTAGTGCAGGATACCGCCGTTGCGGTAGTAGTCGAGCTCGTCCAGCGTATCGATGCGGCAGAGCAGCGAAACGCGCTGCAGCGAGCCGTCGCCGGAAACGATCTCCGCGGTCAGCTTCTGGCGCGGCTTGAGGTCGCCTTGGAGGCCACGCAGCGTGACCTTCTCGTCGCCCTTGAGGCCGAGCGACGACCAGGAGGTGCCGTCCTCGAAGGTGAGCGGCAGCACGCCCATGCCGACCAAATTGGAGCGATGGATGCGCTCGAAGCTCTGGCAGATCACGGCGCGGACGCCGAGCAGACGGGTGCCCTTGGCCGCCCAGTCGCGCGAGGAGCCGTTGCCGTATTCGGCGCCGGCGAACACCACCAGCGGCACCTGCTCCTGCTGGTACTTCATCGCGGCATCGTAGATCGACATCTGCTCGCCGTCGGGCCAATGCTTGGTCAGACCGCCCTCGGGAATGTTGCCGTCGGCGCCCTTCAGCATGAAGTTCTTGATGCGGATGTTGGCGAAGGTGCCGCGCATCATCACTTCATGGTTGCCGCGGCGCGTGCCGTACTGGTTGAAGTCGGCGGGACGCACCTGGTGCTCGCTGAGATATTTTCCGGCGGGCGAGGTGAGCTTGATCGAACCGGCCGGCGAGATGTGGTCGGTGGTGATCTTGTCGCCGAACATGGCGAGGATGCGCGCCTCGACGATGTCGGTGACCGGCTCCGGCTCCTTCTTCATGCCTTCGAAATAGGGCGGGTTCTGCACGTAGGTCGACGACATGTTCCAGCGATAGGTCTCGCTCTCGACCGTCTTGATCTTGCGCCAGTTGGCGTCGCCCTTGAACACGTCGGCATACTTCTTCTTGAAGATCGCCGAAGTGACGAACTTCTTCATGAAGGCGTTGATCTCCTTCGTCGTCGGCCAGATGTCCTTGAGGTACACCGGCTTGCCGTCCTTGCCCTCGCCGATCGGCTCGACGGCGAGGTTCTTGGTAACGCTGCCGGCGAGCGCGTGCGCGACCACCAGCGGCGGCGAGGCCAGATAGTTCGCCTGCACGTCCGGCGAGACGCGGCCTTCGAAGTTGCGGTTGCCGGAGAGCACGGCGGCGGCGACGATGCCGTTGTCGTTGATCGACTTCGAGATCTCCTCAGGCAGCGGACCGGAATTGCCGATGCAGGTGGTGCAGCCGAAGCCGACCAGGTTGAAGCCGACCTTGTCGAGATCCTTCTGCAGACCGGAATCGGCGAGATAACCCGCAACGACCTGGCTGCCCGGGGCGAGCGAGGTCTTCACCCACGGTTTTGCTTTCAGGCCCTTCGCGGCGGCGTTACGGGCCAAGAGGCCGGCGCCGATCAGCACGCTCGGGTTCGAGGTGTTGGTGCAGGAGGTGATGGCGGCGATGACGACGTCGCCATGGCCGATCTCGAAGTCCTTGCCTTCGACGGCGAAGCGCTTGGTCGGCTCTTCGGCCTTCTTGTACTCGGTGCCCAGCGCAAGCGAGAAGCCTTCCGCGACCGACGGCAGCGCGATGCGGCCTTCGGGACGCTTCGGACCGGCCATCGACGGCACGACGTCGGCGAGATCGAGCGTCAGGGTTTCCGTGAACACCGGATCGGCCGACTTGGCGGTGCGGAACAGCCCTTGTGCCTTGGCATAGGCCTGCACCAGCGCAACGCGCGGCGCGGCGCGGCCGGAAGTCTTGAGGTAGTCGATCGTGGCGGCGTCGACCGGGAAGAAGCCGCAGGTCGCGCCGTATTCGGGCGCCATGTTGGCGATCGTCGCCTTGTCGGCGACGGAGAGATTGTCGAGGCCGGGGCCGAAGAACTCGACGAACTTGCCGACCACGCCGAGCTTGCGCAGCATCTGCGTCACGGTCAGCACGAGGTCGGTCGCGGTGACGCCTTCCTTCATCGCGCCCTTCAGCTTGAAGCCGACGACGGTCGGCAGCAGCATCGACAGCGGCTGGCCGAGCATGCAGGCTTCCGCCTCGATGCCGCCGACGCCCCAGCCGAGCACGGCGAGACCGTTGACCATGGTGGTGTGGGAGTCGGTGCCGACCAGCGAATCGGGATAGGCGACCTCGAAGGTGCCGGTCTTCTTGCCGACCGTCATCTTCTCCTTCTTGGTCCAGACCGTCTGGGAGAGATATTCGAGATTGACCTGGTGGCAGATGCCGGTGCCGGGCGGCACGACGGAGAAGTTCGAGAACGCCTTCTGGCCCCATTTCAGGAACTCGTAGCGCTCCTGGTTCTGCTTGTATTCCTCGGCGACGTTCTTGCCGAAGGCCTTGTTGTCGCCGAAGAAGTTCACGATCACGGAATGGTCGATGACGAGGTCGACCGGGACCAGCGGGTTGATCTTCTCGGCATCGCCGCCAAGCTTCTGCATCGCGTTGCGCATCGCGGCGAGGTCGACCACCGCCGGCACGCCGGTGAAGTCCTGCATCAGCACGCGCGCCGGGCGGAAGGCGATCTCGTGCTCCAGCGACTTCTTGCGCAGCCATTTCGAGACCGCAACGATGTCTTCCTTCTTGACCGTGCGGCCGTCTTCATTGCGCAGGAGATTTTCGAGCAGGACCTTCATCGAATAGGGAAGTTTCGAAATTCCCTTCAGACCATTCTTCTCGGCCGTGGGCAGGCTGTAATAGACATAGGTCTTGGCGCCGACCTTGAGGGTCTTTTTGCATTTGAAGCTGTCGAGCGAGGTCATGTAGGAATCCCAATTGTTAGCTATACCCGGCAGGGTATCTTAACACCGTCAGCGTATCAGGCTGGGCCGCTTGCAGGGGCAGGTTGAGTTGCTGCATCAAGTAGTTCCGGGCTTATAGAAGCTTTCTAACCGCGCCGCCACAGCCACAATCGAACCCAGCAAGTCGCGAGCCAAAAATTCTGATGCGCTACCCCAAGTTTTCCTGGGCCTGACTGTGAGCGGGTTGATACCAGGCCAGATGAGACTCGCCGGACGCGGGGTCGCCTGCGTGCGCGGCGGCCGCGAGGTATTTGCCGGGCTCGATTTCGCAGCCGTCGCCGGCGAAGCGGTGGCGGTCGTCGGCCGCAATGGGTCGGGCAAGACCTCGCTGCTGCGGCTGATCGCGGGCCTGCTGGTGCCGGCGGGCGGGACGATCGCGCTGGAGGGCGGCGATGCCGAGCTGACGCTGCCGGAGCAGTGCCACTATCTCGGCCATCGCGATGCCCTGAAGCCGGCGCTCAGCGTGGCGGAAAACCTGTCATTCTGGGCCGATTTCCTTGGCGGCGAGCGTTTCGACTTCGCCGGGAGCCTCGCCACGGTGGGGCTCGACCATGCCACCCACCTGCCCGCCGGCTTCCTGTCGGCCGGCCAGCGCCGCCGGCTGTCGCTGGCGCGGCTGCTGACCGTCCGCCGCCCGGTCTGGCTGCTGGATGAGCCGACCAACGCGCTGGACGTGGCCGGCCAGGACATGTTCGGCGGCCTGATGCGCGAACACCTCGCGCGCGGCGGCCTGATCGTTGCGGCGACCCATGCGCCGCTGGGGATCGAGGCGCGGGAGCTGCGGATCGGGGGCGTGGCGTGATGCGGATGGACCCTCAGCTTTCCGAGCGGCTGGCCCTCGGCCTCTCCGTTCCCTCCCCCCTTGCGGGGGAGGGTCAGGGAGGGGGGTGCCACTCGGCAAGACCTCTCGTTTCTAGCGTTGGCGAAACAGGGGCTCTGTTGCTAGCGACTGGCGCTTATCGAACATCACTCCCGGAGCTACCCCTCTCCCCCGCCCTCCCCCACAAGGGGGGAGGGAGCGCACCGTCCTCGCGGCCCCAGCCCGGCTCCCATGGCCGGACCGCCGAAAGGGCCTTCCGATGACCGCCCTCTCCGCCCTCATCCGCCGGGACATCAGGATCGCCCTCCGCGTCGGCGGCGGGGCGCTGATCGGCGTGCTGTTCTTCCTGACCGTCGTGGTCCTGATGCCGTTCGCGGTCGGGCCGGATCTGGCGCTGCTGTCGCGGCTGGGGCCGGCCATCCTCTGGCTCGGCGCGCTGCTGGCGAGCCTGCTGACCCTCGACCGGCTGTTCATGGCCGATCACGAGGATGGCTCGCTCGACCTGATCACGATGAGCCGGACGCCGCTGGAACTCGCCTGCGCCGCCAAGGCGCTGGCGCATTGGCTGGCGGCCGGCCTGCCGCTGATTGTCGCAACCCCCGTGCTCGGCCTCCTGCTCAACCTCGACATGGTCGCGACCGGAGCGGTGGCGCTGACGCTGCTGGCCGGCACCCCGGCGCTGACTTTCACCGGCATGATCGGCGCGGCACTGGCGGTGACGCTGCACCGCGGCGGTCTGCTGATGGCGGTGCTGGTGCTGCCGCTGTCGATTCCCGTGCTGATCTTCGGGGTTGCGGCCTCGCAGGCCGTGATCGTTGGCCCCATGACATTCGGGGCGCCGTTCTCGATCCTGTGCGCGCTGTCGCTGGTCAGCCTCGTGATCGGCCCCTTCGCAGCCGCAGCGAGCCTGCGGCACGGACTTGACTGAAATGGGCTCGACTGAGAGCGCGATTGACCTTGACCCCGATCAACTTTCGCGACGGTCTTTCGTGCTGATTGCCTGAGCGGCCACCGACGATTATCAGGGTACCATGACGCTGATCGACCTCGCCAACCCCACGCGGTTCCTCGCGCTCACAGCGCGGGTCCTGCCGTGGCTTGCGGCCGCCACCGTGCTCCTGCTCGCGATCGGTCTCTACCAGGCCGCGCTGGCGCCCGACGACTACCAGCAGGGCGCGACGGTGAAGATCATGTTCATCCACGTGCCTAATGCGTGGCTGTCGATGTTCGTCTGGGGCGTGATGAGCATCGCCTCGCTGGGCACGCTGGTGTGGCGGCATCCGCTTGCCGACGTCGCCGCCAAGGCCGCAGCGCCGATCGGCGCGGCCTTCACCTTCCTCGCACTGCTGACGGGCTCGCTGTGGGGCCGGCCGATGTGGGGCACCTATTGGGAGTGGGATGCGCGGCTGACCTCGGTGCTGATCCTGTTCCTGATGTATCTCGGCCTGATGGCGCTGTGGCGCGCGGTCGACGATCCCTCGCGCGCGGCGCGCGCCGCCGCCGTGCTGACGCTTGTCGGCGCACTCAATTTGCCGATCATCAAGTTCTCGGTCGATTGGTGGAACACGCTGCACCAGCCGGCCTCGGTGATGCGCATGGGCGGCTCCGCCCTCGACAAGTCGTTCCTGATTCCGCTGCTGGTGATGGCGATCGCATTCACGCTGCTGTTCGTCACGCTGCATCTGGCGGCGATGCGCAACGAAATCCTGCGTCGCCGCGTCCGCTCCCTGCAGATGATGCAGGCGAGCCGTGTCGCGTTCTCGAGCGAAATGGGCGCCGGCGCGCGCGGACACAACGCGTCGAACGAAGTCGGGGCCGCCTGATCATGTCGCTCGGTCCCTATGCATCTTTCATCGTGACGTCCTATGCCGCGGCGGCCGTCGTGGTCGCGATCCTGATCGGCTGGATCGTGCTCGACTATCGCAACCAGACGCAGCGCCTGCGCGAGCTCGAGGAGCGCGGCATCACCCGCCGCTCCGGCCGCAGCGCGATGGACGCGTCATGAGCGAACAATCGACTTCCGTACCGCCGCAGCGCCGCACCTTCCTGATGGTGCTGCCGCTGATCGCCTTCATCGGCCTGGCGCTGCTGTTCTGGTTCCGGCTCGGCAGCGGCGATCCCTCGCGGATTCCCTCCGCGCTGATCGGTCGTCCGGCGCCGCAGACGGCACTGCCGCCGCTCGAGGGATTGCAGATCGACAACGCGCAGGTGCCGGGTCTCGATCCCGCCACGTTCAAGGGCAAGGTCAGCCTCGTCAATGTCTGGGCGTCCTGGTGCGTGCCCTGCCACGACGAGGCGCCGCTTTTGACCGAGCTCGCCAAGGACAAGCGCTTCGAGCTGGTCGGCATCAATTACAAGGACGCCTCCGACAATGCGCGCCGCTTCCTCGGGCGCTACGGCAACCCGTTCGGCCGCGTCGGCGTCGACGCCAACGGCCGCGCCTCGATCGAATGGGGGGTCTACGGCGTGCCCGAAACCTTCGTCGTGGGCCGCGAGGGCACCATCGTCTACAAGCTGGTCGGCCCGATCACGCCGGACAATCTGCGCACGGTGCTGTTGCCGCAGATGGAGAAAGCGCTGAAGGCGGGGAGCTAAGCTCCTGGCTCGTGCCCCGGACGCTGCGCAGCACGAAGTGATGCGCAGCAGAGCCGGGGCCCATGTCACAACGGCAGTATTTTCGGAGAGAGTCTGGGTCCCGGCTCGCGCTTCGCGCGTCCGGGACACGAGAGCTACTTCCTCACATCCCCCGCCTCGGCCTCGCTCGCCTCCAGCGACGCCGGCTCGAGGTGGTAGCGTTTGGTCAGCGGCATCTGGGCGATGGCGAAGATCATCGTGATCGGGGTCACGCCGAACACCTTGAAGTTCACCCAGAAGTCCGTGCTCTGGGTGCGCCAGACGATCTCGTTCAGCACCGCCATGCCGGCGAAGAACAGCGCCCAGCGCAGCGTGAGGATGCGCCAGCCTTGCGGCGTCAGATTGAACATCTGGTCGAACATCACGGCGATGAAGGAGCGGCCGAACAGCAGGCCGCCGCCGAGGATCGCGGCGAACAGGCCGTAGATGATGGTCGGCTTGAGCTTGATGAAGGTCTCGTCGTGCAGCACCAGCGTCAGCGTGCCGAACACCAGCACGATCACGCCTGTGACGATCGCCATGATCGGGATGTGGCGCGTCACCACGTAGGAGGCGATCATCGCCACCACGATCGCGACCATGAAGGCGCCAGTGGCGGCGAACAGATTGAACTTCGCATTGACGAAGAAGAACACGAGCAGCGGACCGAGCTCGGTCGCGAGCTTGAACAGCGGATGCGGCTGGGTCTTGTCCATTCTCAGCTTTCGATCCCGGCGATGGCGCGGGCGAAGTCGCGCGCGGTGAACGGTGCGAGATCGTCGACGCCTTCGCCGACGCCGATGAAGTGCACCGGCAGTTTGAACTTCTCCGCGAGCGCGACCAGAATGCCGCCCCGCGCGGTGCCGTCGAGTTTCGTCATCACGAGGCCGGTGACCCCCGCCGTGCGATGGAAGGCCTCGACCTGCGACAGCGCATTCTGGCCGACGGTGGCGTCGAGCACCAGCAGCACGGCATGCGGCGCAGTGTCATCCACCTTGCGAATCACGCGCACGACCTTTTCGAGCTCGTTCATCAGCTCGGCCTTGTTCTGCAAGCGGCCGGCGGTGTCGATCAGCAGCACGTCGATGGCCTGCTCCTTCGCCGCCGTCAGCGCGTTGAAGGCGAGACTCGCCGAATCCGAGCCCTGCGCGCCCGCGATGACCGGCGTCTTGGTGCGCTCGCCCCAGACCTTGAGCTGCTCGATCGCCGCGGCGCGAAACGTATCGCCGGCGGCCAGCATCACCTTGCGGCCTTCGGATGCGAGTTTTTGCGAGAGTTTTCCGATGGTGGTGGTCTTGCCGGAGCCGTTGACGCCGACCACGAGGATCACGAACGGCTTTTTGGCCCTATCGATCTCGAGCGGCTTTGCCACCGGCGCCAACACCTTCTCCACTTCGGTGGCGACGACGTCCTTGACCTCGTCCGCCGAGATCGCCTTATCGTAGCGGCCGGTGCCGACGGCTTCCGCGATCCGGACCGCGACTGAGGTGCCGAGGTCGGCCCGCAGCAGCACGTCCTCGATGTCGTCGAGCATGGCGCGGTCGAGCTTGCGCTTGGTGACGAGGTCGGCGACCGCGGTCCCGAGCGAGGACGAGGTGCGCTTCAGCCCGTTCGACAGGCGGCGCCACCAGCTCAACTTGGGGGGATCTGAATTGGTATCGTTCATGGTGCCGGTGTGTTAGCCGTTCCCGCCCCTAAACGAAAGTCTTGACCGAAAGTCTCGCCGATAACGAAAGTGTTGCAATTGCTCGATGTTCCCCAATTGACCGCCGACGATATTTTGGCGCGCGTGCTCCATCGCGACGGGCTGATGCTGATTATCGACAAGCCGGCCGGGCTTCCCGTGCATCGCGGCCCCAAGGGTGGCGCCAATCTGGAGGCCTCGTTCGACGCGCTCTGTTTCGGCCTGCCGCGGCCGCCGGTGCTGGCTCACCGGCTGGACAAGGACACCTCCGGCTGCCTCGTGCTCGGCCGCCACCGCAAGGCAACGGCCTCGCTCGGCCTCCTGTTCAAGCACGGCAAGATCGGCAAGACCTACTGGACCGTGGTCGAGGGCGGCCCTGCCGAGGATGAGGGCACCATCGACATGCCGCTCGGCCGGCTCAACGCCGAACGCGGCTGGTGGCAGAAGCCTGATCCGGAAGGACAAAAGGCGGTCACCAACTGGAAAGTGATGGGCCGCGGCGACGGCTTCACCTGGCTCGCCATGGAACCGGTGACGGGCCGCACTCATCAATTGCGCGTGCATGCCTCAGCCAGCGGCTGGCCGATCTTCGGCGATAACATCTACGGCAACGGTCCGCGTTTCGGCGAGCCGAAGCTGCATCTGCATTCCCGCGAGATCGTGGTGCCGATCTCCCGGAACAAGGAGCCCGTCCGCGTCGTCGCGCCGGCCCCGCCCCACATGCACGAGAAGCTCAGGGCCTGCGGGTGGAACGGGGAGTAGCCACCGCAATCTCGGTGCACCTCTCCCGCTTGCTTGCGGGAGAGGTCGGATCGCGGGAGCGATCCGGGTGAGGGCTTTCTCCTCTGGGGGATTGTCCCGATGTGGAGACACCCTCTCCCCAGCCCTCCCCCGCAAACGGGGGAGGGAGCGCACCGCATTCGCGGCGGAAGCTCGCCAACCAGCAACTCCCCGCCGATGGTTTACGAAACCTTCAGTGCTCGTCTCTCATGATAGCGGTTGCTTAGAACAAGCTTCCGTCAATCTGCTCAGGACGAGCTGCGCGTCATGTCCACGGCCGGGCTATCGATCATCGACGAAGTCGAATCCGCGATTCGGCTCGGCTCGGCGGAAAAGGGCCTGGAAACGGCCCGGCGCGTCACCGACCTGTTCCTGTCCTCCGCCGGCAGTTTTGACGATGAGCAGATCGCGCTGTTCGACGACGTGCTCGAGCGCCTGATCGGCACGATCGAGCTGCGGGCACTTGCCGACGTGGGCGCACGCATCGCGCTCGCCGAGATCAGCGCGCAGCTGGCGCCGGTCGCGCAGGCGCCGCCCTCGGTGATCCGCCGCCTCGCCAGCAATGACGAGATCCGCATCGCAGGTCCCGTCCTGCAGGAATCCGCCCGCCTCGACGACGGCGAGCTGGTGAAGATCGCCTCCAGCAAGGGCGAGCCGCATCTGCTCGCGATCGCCGGCCGCTGGTGGTTGAAGGAGATCGTCACCGACGCACTTCTGGCACGCCGCTATCCGAGCGTCAGCCGCCGGCTCGCCGCCAATCCCGGCGCGCGCGTCTCGGGAAGCGGTTTCGCAATCATGGTCGGGCAGGCCGAGGCCGATCCCGAACTTGCCGTCGGCGTCGGCGTCCGCGTCGATCTGCCGTCGGAGCTGCGCCGCCGGTTGCTGCGCTCGGCCAGCGATGCCGTGCGCGCCCGCCTGTTGTCGCGCGCACCGCCGCATCTGTTCGAGGAAATCCAGAGCGCGATCGCCGCCGTCGCGGTCGGTGTCGATCGCGAGATGTCGGGCGTCCGCGACTTCGAAGGTGCCAAACGCGCCGTTGCAGGCCTCAAGGCGACTGGCCAGCTCAGCGAAGCGACGCTGCTCGGTTTCGCCACGCAGCGGCGCTATGAAGAGACCGCCGCGGCGCTGGCCGCGCTGTCCGGATCGACCGTCGAGGTGATCCGCCCGCTGATGCAAAGCCTGCGAGAGGACGGCCTCCTGGTGCCGTGCAAGGCGGCGCAGCTGAGCTGGGAAGCGACCGCCGCCGTGCTCGAATGCCGTTTTGCGACCGGCGCGATGAAGCCGGCGGATCTCGCACGAGCGCAAGCGCACTACGTGCGGATGACGCCGGAGAATGCCAAGCGGACGCTGCGGTTCTGGCAGGTGCGGGCGTCGTAGCGGGGCGTTTGAAGCACAGTTGATCGCCAAGATTGACACTGTCATCACCCGCGAAGGCGGGTGATCCAGTATTCCAGAGACGCCGGAGATTGAATCGAGAAGCCGCGGCGTACTGGGTCGCCCGGTCAAGCCGGGCGACGACACCTATCGTGTGACCAGCCGCTCGCCATCGCTGCCGGTGATCGTCCGCGGCACCACGCTGCCCACGCGCTCGCCCGCAATCGCTACCGGCAGATAGTGCTCCGTGCGTCCCTGCCCCTCGCTCTCGATCAGCACCTCGCGCATCAGGCCGATCTCCGCTTGCAGCCGCTTGCGCAGCGCCGCTTCGCCCGCCGCCCGCAGCCGCTTCGCACGCTCCTTGATCG
Source organism: Bradyrhizobium amphicarpaeae (assembly GCF_002266435.3). NCBI lineage: Bacteria > Pseudomonadati > Pseudomonadota > Alphaproteobacteria > Hyphomicrobiales > Nitrobacteraceae > Bradyrhizobium > Bradyrhizobium amphicarpaeae. Next base: position 368,205 of record NZ_CP029426.2, on the reverse strand, counting down.
CAGCGCCGGCCACCTGCGGCATCCGAGCGGCCGGCGTGCCGGGACGGGGCGAATAAGGGAACACGTGCAGGAATGTCAGGCCGCATTGCTCGACGAGATCGAGCGAGCGCGAAAACATCTCCTCCGTCTCGGTCGGGAAACCCGCGATGATGTCGGCGCCGAAGACGATGTCCGGGCGCAGGCGGCGGACCTGCTCGCAGAACGCGATCGCGTCCTGCCGCAAATGCCGCCGTTTCATGCGCTTCAGGATCATGTCGTCGCCGGATTGCAGCGACAGGTGCAGATGCGGCATCAGCCGCGCATCATCCGCGATAGCATCGAGCAGGTCGGCATCCGCCTCGATCGAATCGATCGAGGAGATGCGCAGGCGCCTCAGCTCCGGTACGTGCCGCAGGATCTGCTTGGTCAACATGCCGAGCTTGGGCGTGCCGGGCAGGTCAGTGCCGTAGCTGGTGAGGTCGACGCCGGTCAGCACGATCTCGGCATGGCCGCGTTCGACCAGCGTCCGCACCTGTTCGACCACCGCGCCCATCGGCACCGAGCGCGAATTGCCGCGGCCGAACGGGATGATGCAGAAGGTGCAGCGGTGGTCGCAGCCGTTCTGCACCTGCACGAACACGCGCGGCAGGCCGCTCGCAAAGCCGTCGATCAGATGCGGCGCCATCTCCGTCACCGCCATGATGTCGCTGACGGCGACCTTCTCGCCGGCGCCGAGAGCGAAGGCATCGCGGGCCTCGCGCCAGGCCTGCCCGCGCATCTTGTCGTCATTGCCGACGACGCGGTCGACCTCGGCCATGTCGGCGAACATGCCGCTTTGCGTCTGAGCCGCGCAGCCGGTGACGACGATGCGCGCCTCGGGCCGCTCGCGCTTCAATCTGCGGATCGATTGCCGCGCCTGCGCCACCGCTTCGTTGGTGACGGCGCAACTGTTGATGACGATGGTGTCGGAAAGGCCCGCGCCTTCGGCTTTGCTGCGGATCACCTCGGCCTCGAAGGCGTTGAGGCGGCAGCCGAAGGTGACGATATCGACCGCCATCAGGCGGCCGGCGCGAACAGCGCCGGATCGAATCGGCCCTCATATTCGAAGGTCGCCGTACCCGTCATCAGCACGTGGTCATCGCGCTCGCGCCATTCGATGCCGAGCTTGCCACCGGGCAGCGTGATCTCGACACAGCGCTCCGTGCGCTTCAGCCGCGCGGCGGCAACCGCAGTGGCGCAGGCCGCCGAACCGCAGGCCCTGGTCAGGCCGGCGCCGCGCTCCCAGGTGCGGATGGTGACATGGTCGCGATCGACGATGTGGGCGAGCGTAATATTGGCGCGCTCCGGGAAGATCGGATGGTTTTCGAGCAGCGGACCGAAACGCTCGAGATCATAGGCGTTGACGTCTTCGACCCAGAAGATCGCATGCGGATTGCCCATGCTCACCACCGAGGGCGAATGCAGGATCGGATTGTCGATCGGCCCGATCTGCAATTCGATGTAGCGGGTGTCGCGAAACTCCTCGGCCAGCGGAATCTCCTGCCAGCCGAACTTCGGCGCCCCCATGTCGACGGTGTAGAGATCCGGCGCCGGGCCCTGCCAGGCGTTGAGCAAGCCGGCCGCGGTCTCGAAAGTCGCGGTGGTCTGCCCGGTCTTCTCGAAGATGCGCCGCACCACACAGCGCATGCCGTTGCCGCAGGCGCCGGCCTCCGAGCCGTCATTGTTGTAGATGCTGATGAAGGCCTCGGTGCCGTCGAACCGCGGCCTCGAGAGCACCATGAGCTGGTCGTAAGCCACGCCGCCATGTGCCGACGCCACCGCTCGGGCGTCGTCCGGCGTCACCTTCGCTGCGGAATCGCGCATGTCGACAACGACGATCTCGTTGCCGATGCCGTTCATCTTGGCAAATGCATGGTTGGCCAGCGCGCTCATGAAAATTCCCGAATTTCGCCTGTCTTATATGGCGATCCTTGGCGGCTTGGCCAGTGATTTGCGGTCGGTGGTCGAGGTCCGGCATGACGCATCTGTCATGAGACGAATTCCGCGCTCGCGTGTTAGAACGGCGCGGCTCGCTGCGAACCGGGATGCGCGGCTGGGCCGGAGCCGGATTTGGGCCTTGGTGGGCAAGGTCCTGGTGACGAAGTCCTTGGTAGTTAAGGCCTTAACAGTGAAGGCCTTGGGGAGAATAAAATGATCGGGTTTCGTCGTCTCGCTTTGGCCGCGCTGATCCCGGCCGCGGCCTTGTCGCTCGGCCTGCCGGAGGTCGTGGCGCAATCCCCGAGCCCGGCTCCCGCCGCCTCGACAAGTCCCCCTTCGACAAGCCCCTCTTTGACAAACCCTGCGCCGGCCCCTTCGGCGTCCCCGTCCCCGGCCGCGAGCGCTTCGCCCGCTCCTGCTGCGACGCCTTCACCTGCGCCGTCGCCTGCAGCCAGCGCTTCGCCCACCCCGACAAATTCGCCCTCACCCGCAGCCAGTGCCTCACCCGGCCCGGCGACACCGGCCGCGACCCCTGCCCCGGTGCAGACCGCCGATCCGTTCGGCCTGGAGACCTCGCTCGAGGCCAAGAAGGTCGTGATGGTCAAAGGCACCGCCAATTGGGACTCGGCCTTCGACACGCTGATCGACGCCTTCAAGGCGCTGAACACGCTGCTGGACAAGCAGGGCATCAAGCACGCCGGCAATGCGATGATCGTCTACACCTCGACGGACGATACCGGATTCACTTTCCTTGCTGAAATCCCGGTCGAGCAGGATCCCAAGAACCTGTCCAAGGACATGAGCATCGGCAAGTCGCCGGAGGGCAAGGTGTTGAAATTCGTCCATCGCGGTTCCTACGACAACATGGACAACACCTACGAGGCGATCACCAACCACCTCGACGACAAGAGGCTGGAAGCCAAGGACACCTTCATCGAGGAATACCTCACCGATCCCCTGAAGACGGCTGAGGACAAGCTCGTGATCAATGTTTTCGTGCCGCTGAAGTGAGACCAATGAAAAAGCCTGCCGTACTCGTTACGTCTCTTGCCGCCGCTTTCGCCGCGGCGCTGCTGACAACGCCTGCGCTTGCCGATGATTTTCCATCCGCCATTACGGTGAGCGGCGAAGCCAACATTTCCGCGGCGCCCGATCTCGCGCAGATCGACGCCGGCGTCGCCAACGACGCCAAGTCGGCGAAGGAAGCCTCCGACACCAACAATGCCGCGATGGGCAAGGTGCTGCTGGCGCTGAAGGGCGCCGGCATTCCCGAGAAGGATTATCAGACCTCGCGGCTGTCGCTGCAGCCGCAATACGGCCAGAACAAATCCACCGGCGCCTCGCCCGTGGTCGGCTTCCGCGCGAGCAATCGCGTCACGGTCAAAATTCGCGACGTGACCAAGGTCGCCGCCGTCATCGACACGCTGGTCGGCGCCGGCGCCAACGACATCGGCAACATCTCGTTCGAGGTGACGCAGGCCTCGAAGCTGCTCGACGATGCCCGTGAGCAGGCAGTCGCCGACGCGCGCCGCAAGGCCGAGATCTACGCCAAGGCCACCGGCGTCACGCTCGGCGCACCGCTGAGCGTCACTGAGGGAGGTCAGATAGGGATGCTACTAAAGCCACGAATGGCAACAGCCCCGATGGCCGCGGCTCCCGTTTCAATTTCGCCTGGCGAGGAGACGCTATCCGTTTCGGTGGCTGTACGCTGGGCGATCAAGCCTGCGCAATAGGTCTCGTGTCCCGGACGCGCTGCGGCACGTAGTGACGCTGCGCAGAGCCGGGATCCAGAAGCTGACACAGTAACTCTGCATCGACATGGGCCCCGGCTCAGCAACACATCACTTACGTGCTGCGCTGCGTCCGGGGCACGAGAGGTGTATGTGGAGAGAGCTATATCTCCACCACCTGCCCGGGCTTCATCGCCACGAACCGCTGCTGCGAAATCTCCGCCGCGTCGAGCGCTTCCACCAGTGCCTTGGCCGGCGCGTCGATCGCTTCGTCGGTGAGCTGGAACGTGCCGTGATGATGCCCGAGCGCGGCCTCGGCGCCGCAATCGGCCAGCGCCTTCACCGCATCTTCCGGATTCATGTGCTGGTCGCGCATGAACCAGCGCGGCTCGTAGGCGCCGATGGGGAGGATCGCCAGCCGCAGCTTGCCGTGCCGTTCGGCCACGCGGCGGAAATGCCTGCCGTCGCCGTAGCCGGAATCGCAGACGACGTAGATTTTCCCGGCCGGCGTCTCCAGCACGAAACTCGCCCACAGCGCCTTGTTGCGATCGAGGATGCCGCGCGCGGTCCAGTGCCGTGTCGGCACCAGATGCACGGCGATGCCTCCGCCGAGCTCGACGCAGTCGTGCCAGTCGAACGCTTCGGCCTTGATCGCGGAATCGGTGCTGCGCATCGTCACGTCGTTGCCGAGCGGGGTGACGACGCGTGGGGCAAAATCCTTGGCAAGCCGCGACAGCGTGGCGATATCGAGATGGTCGTAATGGCCATGCGAGACCAGCACGACGTCGATTTTCGGCAAGCTTTCGTAGGCGATGCCGGGGTCGTTGTGCCGCTTCGGTCCGGCGAAGCTGACCGGGGAGACCCGCTCCGACCACACCGGATCGACCAGGATGTTGAGGCCGCCGGCCTGGATCAGCCAGCTGGCGTGGCCGACGAAGGAGAGCCGGACCTTGTCGCCATCGACACGGGCGGGCGGGGTGTCGGCATGGGGACTCGGCGCCCACACGGGCCATGTCGCCCGTTGCCGCCCGCCGCCGAACTGCCAGCGCAGCACCTCTCGGAGCGATTTCGGCGGCACACCGTCGGGATCGAAAAAGGTCAGGCCGTCGAAATGGTCGGAAACCGGGCCGTCATAGGTTTTCATGCGGGACATCCAGAGCGAGGGACCGCCGACCAGCGCACCGGCGCCGGCTAGCAGTCCGAAAACACGGCGGCGGGTGATCGTCACGGGGCGGGCTTCAGGGGCGGTCGGGCCGGTATGGCATCACCGCTATATGGGCGGGATGGTCGAAAAAGGAACCCGCCGGTGGAAAGCCCGTCATTTCAAGGCGTTGCGATGGCCAAGGCTGCCCGGCGCCCGAACTTTCCTTGACTTTTAGGCGGGAGCGGCGTTTAACCCCGCCACTTTCTCGGAAAGGCTTTCTTTTCGACCCGCCGACTGGCCCTGGAGGCCGGAGGTCAACGCCCGACAGCGCGATGCGCCCTCGGGCGTAAAGGTGTTTGGAAGATCGCCGTTCTGGCGAGCAGGACAAGGACGACTTCATTGTTCGACAATCTGTCGGAACGGCTTGGTGGCATTCTCGATCGTCTGACGGGGCGCGGTGCGCTGACCGAAAAGGACGTCGACGCCGCGATGCGCGAAGTGCGCCGCGCGCTGCTGGAGGCCGACGTCGCGCTCGAGGTGGTCCGTAGCTTCACCGAGCGCGTCCGCGAGCAGGCGATCGGCGCCACCGTCGTCAAGTCGGTCACCCCCGGCCAGATGGTGGTCAAGATCGTCCATGACGAGCTGATCAACACGCTCGGCGCCGAAAGCCAGACCATCGACATCAATTCCGTGCCGCCGGTGCCGATCATGATGGTCGGCCTGCAGGGCTCGGGCAAAACCACCACCACCGCAAAGCTCGCCCGCCGGCTGGTCCAGCGCGACAAGCGCAAGGTGCTGATGGCCTCGCTCGACGTCTATCGTCCGGCGGCGATGGAACAGCTGGCCGTGCTCGGCCGCGACCTCGACATTCCGACGCTGCCGATCGTCGCCGGCCAGCAGCCGCCGCAGATTGCCAAGCGTGCGCTGGAAGCCGGCAAGCTCGGCGGCTACGACGTCGTGCTGCTCGATACCGCCGGCCGCACCACGCTCGACGAAGACATGATGGCGGAGGCAGCCGCGATCAAAGCCGCTGCGAATCCACATGAAGTGCTGCTGGTTGCGGACTCGCTCACCGGCCAGGACGCCGTCAACCTCGCCCGCGCCTTCGACCAGCGCGTCGGCCTCACCGGCATCGTGCTGACCCGTGTCGACGGCGACGGCCGTGGCGGCGCTGCGCTGTCGATGCGCGCCGTCACCGGCAAGCCGATCAAGCTGATCGGCACCGGTGAAAAGACCGATGCGCTGGAAGATTTCCACCCGGACCGTATTGCCGGCCGCATCCTCGGCATGGGCGACGTGGTGTCGCTGGTCGAACGTGCCGCCGCCAATATCGACGCCGAGAAGGCCGCGCGCACCGCCGAGCGCATGCGCAAGGGTCAGTTCGACCTCAACGACATGCGCGAGCAGCTGCTGCAGATGGCCAGCATGGGCGGCATCAGCGGCCTGATGGGCATGATGCCCGGCATCGCCAAAATGAAGAACCAGATCGCGGCCGCCGGCATCGACGACAAGATCCTGAAGCGCCAGGTCGCGGTGATCGATTCCATGACGCGCGACGAGCGCCGCCACCCCGATTTGCTCAAGGCCAGCCGCAAGAAGCGTATCGCCGCGGGGTCCGGCCAGAGCGTCGAGCAAGTCAACAAGCTGCTCAAGATGCACCGGAACATGGCCGACGTGATGAAGGCGATGGGCTCCGGCAAGCGCGGCCCGCTCGCCGGCATCGCACAGGCCATGGGCTTTGGCGGCGGCATGAAGCCGCCCTCGCCGGAAGAGATGAAGGCGCTGCAGGAAAAGATGCAGAGCGGCGGCGGACAGGGGCTGCCCAGCCTGCCGAAGGATCTGCCGGCCGGCTTGCGTCAGGGCCTGCCGAACGTGCCGGGGCTCACAGGCCTCAGCGGCAAGCCGATGCTGCCGGGCCTCGGCGGTTTCCCGGGCAAGAAGAAATGATGTCACTCTCACCCGTCATTGCGAGCGAGGCGAAGCAATCCAGAGATGCTTCCGCAGAAGCAGTCTGGATTGCTTCGTCGCTTCGCGCCTCGCAATGACGAATCAAATCGACCTTTGAATTAGCAACACTTAGGAGAACTGAATGTCCGTCGTCATCCGCCTCGCCCGCGCAGGCACCAAGAAGCGTCCCGTCTATCACGTCGTCGTCGCCGACTCGCGTTTCCCCCGCGATGGCCGCTTCATCGAGCGTCTCGGCTATTTCAATCCGCTGCTGCCGAAAGACAACGAGACCCGGCTGAAGCTCGACATGGACAAGGTCAAGGCCTGGCTCGCCAAGGGCGCGCAGCCGTCGGACCGCGTGTCCCGCTTCCTCGACGCCGCCGGCGTCAAGAAGCGCGAAGTGCGCAACAATCCGGAAAAGGCCGTGCCGCGCAAGGAGCGCAAGGCGCAGGCCGAAGCCGCCGCGAAGGGCTAAGCTAAATCATGTCGGCGCTGATCTGCGTCGCGCGGATCGGCGCCGCGCATGGGGTGCGCGGTGCGGTCAAATTGTGGACCTTCACCGAAGATCCCTTTGCCGTGAAGCGCTACGGTCCGCTGCTGTCCAAGGACGGCAAGCGCCATTTCGAGGTCGCGACGGCGCGCGAGGCCAAGGATCATCTGGTCGCGACGTTCAAGGGCGTCACGACCCGCGATGAGGCCGAGCGCCTCAACGGCATCGAGCTCTACGTCGCGCGCGAGAAACTGCCCGCGACGGACGAGGACGAATATTACCACACTGATCTGATCGGGCTCGCCGCCGTCACCACCGACGGCGACGCGCTCGGCCGCGTGCTCGCGATCCATAATTTCGGCGCCGGCGACATCATCGAGATCGCCCCGCCCAGGGGCGCGACGATGCTGCTGCCGTTCACCAACGCGGTGGTGCCGGAGGTCGATCTCACAGGCGGCCGCGTGGTGATCGCGCTACCGCAGGAGATCGAGGGAGAGGAGCGAGGCGAAGCTCTTTCCCCGAGTCGTCCCGGCGAAAGCCGGGACCCATAACCACAGGCCGAAATTTTTGGCTAAGCTGATCGCTCCAGCCGTCGCAAAACTGCCTGCGGTGGTTATGGGTCCCGGATCTGCGCTCCGCTTCGCTGCGCTTGTCCGGGACGACGAGAACTGAGATCCGATGACCAACCCCACCCCCTGGCGCGCGACGGTGCTGACGCTGTTTCCGGAAATGTTTCCGGGGCCGCTCGGCGTGAGCCTCGCCGGCCGCGCGCTGGCCTCCGGGCTCTGGCAGCTCGAGGCGCGCGACATCCGGGCGTCCGCTACCGACCGCCACCGCAGCGTCGATGACACCCCCGCCGGCGGCGGGCCAGGCATGGTGCTGCGGGCGGATGTTCTGGCGGCTGCCATCGATGCCGCCGGGATCGCCCCTGAGCGGCCCCGGCTGCTGATGAGCCCCCGGGGTCGGCCATTGACCCAGGCTCGCGTCACAGAGCTCGCCCAGGGCCCAGGCCCCCTGATCGTCTGCGGCCGGTTCGAGGGGATCGACCAGCGGGTGATCGACGGGCGGGGCCTGGAGGAGGTTTCGATCGGCGATTACGTCCTGTCCGGGGGCGAAATCGCAGCTTTGGCCCTGATCGACGCCTGCGTCCGGCTGTTGCCGGGGGTGATGGGCAAGGAAGCCTCGGGAACCGAGGAAAGCTTCTCCGACGGCCTGCTCGAATACCCGCAATATACCCGCCCGCAGCTGTTCGAGGGGGCCCCGATCCCTGATATCCTGACCTCTGGCGACCATGCCAAGGTCGCGGCCTGGCGGCGGGCGCAATCCGAAGCGCTGACGGCGGCCCGGCGGCCCGATTTGTGGGCCCAGATCCCGGCAAAGCCCCCGAATCGGGCCGGACGCCAAAAAACGCCAAAAAACAAGACAGACGGGTGACAAACCCTCCGGCTTGCCTTATAGGAGCGGCCACATCCGCAATAGCTGGATCAACGAATTTCGCGCAGCCCCCGTGTCTCGCGGCTGGGCGCGCCGATGGAGATTTACCCCATGAACCTGATCCAACAGCTCGAAAAAGAGCAGTTCGACAAGCTGTCCGCCGGCAAGGACATTCCGGAATTCGGTCCCGGCGACACCGTGATCGTCAACGTGAAGGTCGTCGAAGGCGACCGCACCCGCGTGCAGGCCTATGAAGGCGTCTGCATCGGCCGTTCCGGCGGTGGCCTCAACGAGAGCTTCACCGTCCGCAAGATCTCCTACGGCGAAGGCGTCGAGCGCGTGTTCCCGGTGATGTCGCCGATGATCGACTCGATCAAGGTGGTGCGCCGCGGCAAGGTGCGTCGCGCCAAGCTCTATTACCTGCGCCAGCTGCGCGGCAAGTCGGCCCGTATCGTCGAGAAGACCGAGCACGCCAAGGCCGTGAACGAGTAAGCTCCGCTTACAATCGGGTTTCGAAAGGCGCGGGGCAAAACCCCGCGCTTTTTTGTTGCGTCAGCCGTGCGTGTCAAACCACTCGCGATTCCGGTTCGGCCTGCTATATATTCCTGGAATGTTTCCAGATCCGACCAGCCTCGCCCCCGTCAAGCGCGTCGTCATCGACGATCGCTCGCGGCTGCCTGGCCGGTTCTTCGGACGCTTTGCGACCTCGGCAACGTCAGAGCTTACGCGCGCAGCCTAAAAGCTGCGCTGACGTTTTCGTTGCCCGCGCGCCGCGCGCGCCTATCCGCTGACTCAACATTCTTTCGGAGCTCAAGCTCATGTCCAAGCCCACCACCCTGTACGACAAGATCTGGAACGACCATCTGGTGCACGAAGCCGACGACGGCACCTGCCTGCTCTATATCGACCGCCATCTGGTGCACGAGGTGACCTCGCCGCAGGCGTTCGAAGGCCTGCGCATGACCGGCCGCAAGGTGCACGCGCCGGAGAAGACGCTCGCCGTGGTCGACCACAACGTGCCGACCACCGATCGCACCAAGCCGAACCCTGATCCGGAAAGCATCGAGCAGATCAAGGCGCTGGCCGACAACGCCAGGGAATTCGGCATCGAATATTACAACGAGTTCGACAAGCGCCAGGGCGTCGTCCACGTCATCGGTCCCGAGCAGGGCTTCACCCTGCCCGGCACCACCATCGTTTGCGGTGACAGCCACACCTCGACGCATGGCGCGTTCGGCGCGCTCGCGCACGGCATCGGCACGTCCGAGGTCGAGCACGTGCTGGCGACCCAGACGCTGATCCAGAAAAAAGCAAAGAACATGCGCGTCACCGTCGACGGCAAATTGCCCGACGGCGTGACGGGCAAGGACATCATCCTGGCCATCATCGGCGAGATCGGCACCGCAGGCGGTACCGGCTATGTGCTGGAATACGCCGGTGACGCGATCCAGGCGCTGTCGATGGAAGGCCGCATGACGGTCTGCAACATGTCGATCGAAGGCGGCGCCCGCGCCGGCCTGGTTGCGCCCGACCAGAAAGCGTTCGACTTCCTGCGCGGCCGTCCCAAGGCGCCGAAGGGCGCGGAGTGGGATGCGGCGATGCGCTACTGGGAAAAACTGCGCTCCGACGACGGCGCGCATTTCGACAACGAGCTGCGCCTCGATGCCGCCAAGCTGCCGCCGATCGTGACCTGGGGCACTTCGCCTGAGGACGTCATCTCGGTGACCGGCATGGTGCCCGATCCCGACAAGATCGCAGACGAGGCCAAGCGCCTCTCCAAGCATCGCGCGCTGAAGTACATGGGCCTGACGGCGGGCACGAAGATCACCGACATCAAGGTCGATCGCATCTTCATCGGCTCCTGTACCAACGGCCGCATCGAGGATCTGCGCGCCGCCGCCAAGATTGCCGAAGGCAAGACCGTCTCGGCGCATGTCAACGCCATGGTCGTGCCGGGCTCCGGCCTCGTGAAGGAACAGGCCGAAGCTGAGGGTCTGGACAAGATCTTCATCAAGGCCGGCTTCGAATGGCGCGAGCCGGGCTGCTCGATGTGCCTCGCGATGAACCCGGACAAGCTGGCTCCGGAAGAGCGCTGCGCCTCGACCTCGAACCGCAACTTCGAGGGCCGCCAGGGCTTCAAGGGCCGCACCCACCTGGTGTCGCCGGCGATGGCGGCGGCGGCGGCGATCGCGGGTCATTTCGTCGACGTCAGGGACTGGCGCTGAGCCACTCCCTGCAATTGTAGCGATCGCGGCAAACCGCCGTTAAACGATCGCCTGACACTCTCGTCCTCGCGAGGTTTTCGCGAGGACGCGCGCAAATGGCCAACAAGCCCGAATATGTCGACCTGATCGGCGAGGCCACGCGGCAGCACCGCCGGCGCGCGCCACGCTTGCACATCGTCGCCAAGCCTGACGTCGAGGAAACATCGAAGCTCAGCCGCTGGCCGCCCGCGATGTTCAGGCAGTGGAAGGTCGAGACCCTGATGCCCTGGAAAGCTTCGTCGTGGAAGCTGAAGGACTGGCTTTAACCGCCGGACAGACAAAGGGCGCCGCTGAGGCGCCCTTTTTATTTTGATCGTGCTTATCAATAGTACCGATACGGATGGTGCCAGCGATGCCAGCGGCAGATGCGGCGCGGGCCGTAATAGGTCCAGATGACCCGGCAACGGCGCGCGTGATGGTAAGTGGGATAATAGCCGCCGTAATAATAGCGCCGGTGGAAGTGGCGGTGGCCGTAGTGAGGCCGATAGATCCCGTAGCGATGGAATCCGCCGTAGCGGTGAACCCCGCCGTAGCGATAACCGCCGCCGTGGAAGGCCGGCGCGGCGCGGAAGCCGCCGATATGGCCGCCATGGAATCCACCGCCGCGGAAGCCGCCGCCGCCGTGAAAATGTCCGCCGCCGCCATGACCACCGCCGCCGTGGCGAACCTGCGTGACGAGGTCGTCGCTCGCAGCCTCACTCACGCCCTTGGCCGCTTGTGACGACGCCGGATTGATCAGGTTCAGCGCTTCAGCACGGCGCGCGGTTCCGACCGACAGCATCAGCGTCGCGGCGGCCGCGATCCCGAGCAGGCGCGCCGGGCCTGCCCTCAGACCCAAACTCTTAAGCATGGACTTCTCCGTGGATATGGACAGCGGAGTGGCGATGCTCGTTCCCGGCACGCGTCATCCCTGTTCAATTGCAGTCGCTCCCGAGGGCACGCTAGGGACGCCGACGTGAATGCCTCATGAATGAACGGCGTCGCGTTGCGACGTCACCAGAAGGGGCCGTAGCCGAACACGAACGGCGCGGGAACTCCGTAGGGATAGGGACGATAGGAGACCGGCCGTGCGTAATAGCGTGGATCACGGCGCACGACAGGCCGCACCATGCCGTGGGTTCGCGCGTGTCGCACATCGAAAACCGCGATGCCGGCCGAGGCCTCTGGAATCGTCACCCTTTGCGCAGCGGAAGCACGCGACAGGCCGGCGGCCAGCGCGACGACAACGGCCAATGCAAACCATCTCGCCATGACGCCTCCTCGAGCCTCCCGCGCTGTGCGCCGGCGCTGAACCGGCATCAGCCGCGGCGCCAGTAACAGCTCACGCGCGGCACGATCACCGTGCCGCTCGGCCTGAATTCCTGCACATAGGTCGCGTTGCATTCGCGCACCGCATCGGGGCCGGGATTGTAGCGCGGATAGACGCCGTCAGGGCTGTAATAGGGCGTGACGCGCAAGCGCGGCGGGAGCCGCTTGCGCGGCCGGGCATCCGGCGGGGCCGCTTGGGCAAGGCGGATCTCGGGGCCCGCCGCCGTCTGGGCCTCGGCGCCACCGCAAAATTGCGAAAACAACCCCATGCACAGTAGCGTCAGCGCTGTTTTTGCTCGCATTTTATTGCCCACCCGAAGCTCTCGATCGAGGTCCACGCTCCCCGTTTTGGCGGCGCCCGTCAACCTCGCCACGCTTTATAAAGCGGGATGCATCAGCGGGAAACCCGCGCTAGGAGAACCCCATGTGGACGGAACTGAAAGCGCCCTCGCTGGCCGAGATGGAAGCGACGGCACACGAGATCTTCGAGCGCCTGCCGGCGGAATTTCGCGCCCTGTGCGAGGGCGTGATCATCCGCGTCGACGACTTCCCGACCGAGGAGGTCCTGAACGAGATGGAATGCGAGAGCGAGTTCGACCTGCTCGGCCTGTTCCAGGGCGTCGGCCTGCCGCAGCAGAGCCTGGGCGACGTGGCGCGGCTGCCCAACATGGTCTGGCTCTACCGCCGTCCGATCCTGGATTACTGGGCCGAGCACGACGAGAGCCTTGGCCACATCGTCCGCCACGTCCTGATCCACGAGATCGGCCACCATTTCGGTTTGTCGGACGACGATATGGAAGCCATCGAAGCGCAGGCGGAGTAGAGGCTCCAAAGCAGGTGCGCTCCCTCCCCCGCGCGCGGGGGAGGGTTGGCGAGAGGGTGTCTCCGCAATGGGACACTCCCCAAGAGGAGAGAGCCCTCTCCCCGACCCTCTCCCGCAAGCGGGCGAGGGGGCGCACCACCTGCCGGGCTACCGAGCAACCGAGCCCTGCCAAATTCAGCCTAGGATTCACGCTCCGGACGCGATAAATACGCCTTCCCAGAACCACCCCCGGAAAGCGCAACCATGGACAAGTTCACCACGCTGGAAGGCGTCGCGGCGCCGCTGAAGATCATCAATGTCGACACGGACATGATCATTCCGAAGCAGTACCTCAAGACCATCAAGCGCACCGGTCTTGGCAAGGGGCTGTTCTCCGAGCAGCGCTACAAGGACGACGGCAGCGAGAACCCGGATTTCGTCCTCAACCAGCCCGCCTATCGCAATTCGAAGGTGCTGGTCGCCGGCGACAATTTCGGCTGCGGCTCGAGCCGCGAGCACGCGCCCTGGGCGCTGCTCGACTTCGGCATCCGCTGCGTGATCTCGACCTCGTTCGGCGACATCTTCTACAACAACTGCTTCAAGAACGGCATTCTGCCGATCCGCGTGTCGCAGGAAGACCTCGACAAGCTGTTCGATGACGCCGAGCGCGGCGCCAACGCGACCCTGACGATCGACCTGCCGAACCAGGAGATCCGTGGCCCCGACGGCGGCACGGTCAAGTTCGAGATCGACCCGTTCCGCAAGCATTGCCTGATCAACGGCCTCGACGACATCGGCCTGACGATGGAGAAGAAGGCCTCGATCGACACCTATGAGGACAAGCTCAAGCGCGAACGCGCCTGGGCCTGAGCTCGCGTCTTCATTCGACGCCCCGGTGCCGACAGCGCCGGGGCTTTTTCTTTGCTCTGAATATTATAGCTTCCGCATATGCTGCCCGAGATCGTCACCTTCTGGCATGGCCCGATGGATGCGCTGCGCAAGACCTGTCTGCGCTCGCAGCTGGCGGCCGGTCACAGGGTCACGGTCTACAGCTTCGACACCATTCCCGGCCTGCCCGTCGGAATCGCCAACGCGGACGCCGAAGCGATCCTGCCGCACGCGTTCTCGGAGCGCTTGCGGCCGCCGCAACCGGATGGAAGCTGGCGCGACTGGACCACGCTGCAGTTCAGCGATTTCTTCCGCATGAAGCTGATGGCGAAGAATCTCGGCCTCTGGCTCGACGCCGACGTGCTGCTCTTGAAGCCGGTCGAGATCGATCCGGCAAAGCCCTACTTTGCCTGGGAGCGGCCGCGCCAGCTCGGCAATTCCGTGATCTACCTGCCGCCCGGGCACGGCATCGTCGCAGCCTTCGAGGAGCTGATGGAGCAGGAGGAGCTGACGCCGAACTGGCTGTCGATGCGCCATCGCGTCACCTTCCTGATGCGCCGCCTGCGCGGCGGCTCGAGCCGTCTCTCGGATATCCGTGTCGCCATCTTCGGCCCCGCGGCGCTCACCGCGCTCGCCCGCCGCACCGGCGAGCTCGCCTGCGCGCTGCCGAAGCAGTCGTTCTACGCCGTGCACGCGGAGCCAAAACTGTTCTTCGATCCCTCGAGCTATCTCGGCCTCGTCACCAACCCCGAGATCATCGGCCTCCACATCTCGCCCAAGGGCCGCGGCGGGGAGAAGCCGATCCCGGGCAGCCTGTATGCGTGGGCGGCGGAGAAATTCGCGTAACTCTCGTGCCCCGGACGCTGCGCAGCACCCCTTGGTGATGCGCTGCAGAGCCGGGGCCCAACACAGCGGAGCGATGGGTCCCGGCTCTGCGCAGCAGCGTTTCACGCTGCAGCGCGTCCGGGACACCAGACCAATTGCGGTACTCCTTCCGAATTTGATCCAGCGCAACGCGCCTCTGCAACATTGTGCTTAATTCGCTCCAATTCCGCTGTCCGAAGGGAGCTTTCCATGAGCACCGCAAGCAGGCCTTATCCCATCGTCCAGGACCTGATCGACTCCTTCGCGAGCTGGCTGAAGCATCGCCGCGAGCTGAACGAGATCCGGCAACTCGATCGCGCCGATTTCGACCGGATCGCGAGCGACCTGCGGATCGCGCCTGACGATCTGGAGGAGTTGGTCCGTCACGGCAAGCATTCTGCCGACGAGCTGCCGATGATGCTCGAACAGCTCGGCATCAACGCAGACGGGCTCGGCCGCGCGCAGCCGCTGTTGCTCCGCGACATGGAGCGGGTTTGTTCGCTTTGCGCTCACAAGGCACAGTGCGACCGCGATCTCGCCGACGGCACCGCCGCGCAGAACTATCACGGCTATTGCGGCAACGCGTCGACGCTGGAATCGCTCGATCGCGCCGACGTCGCGCCACGCTGAGCGGCGCGGGAGATTCCCGGCCGGAGGCGTCCTTCGTCATTTTCGTAGCGGAGAATGCCGACGCGGCAGCTTGCCTGATCAGGCATTAGCGGCCATCGCGGCGGCTTCCGCTGCGGCGCGCTGCATGCTGGTCGACATCTCGTTCGTCACCGTGCTCTGCTCCTCGATTGCCGCGGCCGTCGACGTCACATATTCGCTGACGTTGTTGATGGCCGTCTTGATCGAAGCCAGGGCCGTCACGACGTCTCCGGAGATGCCGTTGAGGCTGCCGATCTCAGCGCCGATCTTGTCAGTGGCCTGCTTGGCCTGGTTGGCGAGGCTCTTGACCTCAGAGGCGACCACCGCGAAGCCGCGACCGGCTTCGCCCGCGCGCGCGGATTCGATCGTGGCGTTGAGTGCCAGCAAGTTGATCTGCCCGGTGATGTTGTTGATGAGCTCGACGATCCCGCTCATCGCCAGCGCCGCTTCAGTGAGGCGCTGGGCCTGGGCGTCGGCGGCGGCGACCTGATCGACCGCACTGCTGGCAGTCTGGCGGGACTTGGTCATGGCCTCGGAGATCTCCCGCACCGAGGCATTCAATTCCTCCGAGCCGGCTGCGACCGATTCCATCATGCCGCGGACGCGCTCGTTGCCCATGCGGACCAGCACCTGCTTCGTGGTGTCGGTCGCGTATTTCACGACCTTGAACGGCTTGCCGTTGAGGTCGAGGATCGGATTGTAGGAGGCCTGAATGTAGATCTCCTTGCCGCCCTTGCCGATGCGCTTGTATTCGGCCGCCTGGTACTCACCCCGGTTGAGCGCTGCCCAGAACTCGCGGTAGGAGACGCTGTCGCGCTCGCCGGCCTCGACGAACATGCTGTGGTGTTTGCCCTTGATCTCGGCCAGCGAATAGCCCAGCGCACCGAGAAAGTTCGGGTTGGCGGTGATGATCGTGCCGTCCATGTTGAACTCGATCACGGCCTGGGCCTTGTCGATCGCCGCGATCTGGCCGGCGAGATCTGCGGTCTTCAGTTTCTCGGCTGTGACGTCGGTGGCGAACTTGACCACGCCGAAGGGCTTTCCGGTATCGTCCATCACGGGGTTGTAGCTCGCCAGGATCCACACCTCCTTGCCGCCCTTGCCGATGCGCTTGAATTCGCCGGCCTGGTACTCACCTGGATTGAGCTTCGCCCAGAATTCACGATACGCAGCACTGCCACGGTCTGCCTGGGGGATGAAGAGACTGTGATGCTTGCCTTCGATCTCGGCCAGCGAATAACCGAGCGCGCCGCAGAAATTCTGGTTGGCGGTGACGATGGTGCCATCCAGCTTGAATTCGATGACCGCCTGGGCGCGGTTGATGGCGGCAAGCTTGGACGCGTCGGCCATGCCGCGAAGCTTCTTCGCCGTGATCTCGGTCGCGATCTTGATCACCTTGACGGGCTTGCCGTCGTTGCCGAGCACCGGATTGTAGGACGCTTCGATCCAGATCTCACCGCCACTACTCGTGACGCGCTTGAACTCCGCCGCCTGGAATTCGCCGCGCCGCAGGGCAGCCCAGAACGCCTTATACTCGGCGCCGTCACGCTGATCGGCCGGCACGAACATGGAGTGGTGCTTGCCCTGGATCTCCTCCAGGCGGTATCCAAGCGCGTCCAGGAAGTTCTTGTTGGCTGTGACGATCGAGCCGTCCATGTTGAACTCGATCATTGCCTGCGAACGGCCGATCGCATCGATCTGCGCCTGAGCATCGCCGTGGGATTTGCGACCGAACATTTCTTTTGCTCCAAAATTGACAGCATGCTCGCGGCGTAGTCGCCTGAAGCGGCTTCAGCATTCATCGTTTTGCCCGGATGCCTTGCGGTCCGAATCTCATCCGGCACGCATCCACGCGCAAAAAGCAGATATCTGAATCGAATTATCAGAGTGTTTGTCCGATCGAAGACACAACAGCCGGATTTTGCCAGCGCGATTAACCTGACAATGACGCGCCGCCACCTCTGCGACGCCGCAGGCCTTGAACCGCGAAGGCCACGCTAAAATCGCTATCGGTATTCGGCAAGGCGCAGACGGCAGGGCGTCAATACGCCGCTCGCACGCTGGCGCGCGGCCGATTTGCAAGCCTGCTGGATGAAACTCGCACCTGCGCAGAGTGCCCCCGGCATTTTGTCGCAGTGGCTGGCAATCCGATGCCGCGGCACACTCCGGCAGGATCACCGATGCAACCCCTCATTCCCTGCAATCTCCAATTGGTAGCGCCGCGATTCCGATTCAGTAGTTTGAGCTTTTGAGGATTCTGATTTGGGCGCCGTCTCCTACCTCGACCGCTATTCGCTGCTTCGGTCGCGCGACAGCGAGTTCGCGCGCGACCGCCTGTTCGCGGCGTATGGCGCCGATCGGTTCGAGGCGCATGACCGCGCGTTCGGTATGCAGGCCAATCTTGCCCGCTTGAGTTCAATCGGGCTCGCTTTCTGCGCCTACGATGGCGCAGCATCACTGTCCTTTCCGGAATCGCAAATCCTCCGCCAGTTCTTCTCCATCCAGGGAGAAGCAGGCTTCAGGACCAACGGACATGGCCAATCGATCGGGGCCTGGAGCCCGATGATCCGCGGCAACGCGAGGCTGGATCTCGACTTTGCGCCGGGCTACCGGCAACTGGTGCTGAGGATGGATGCCGCCGCGCTGGAGCGTTTGGCGAAGAGCCTGGTCGGCGACGACAGCAGCACGAAGCTGCGCTTCCTCGACGGCAAGGCCGATTCCGCGATGATGGCGCATGTGCGCCAGGACGTCTTCAGATTTGCCGAGGAGCTGGAACGGTTCGGGCAGGATTACGCGCCCATAGCCATCGCCGAGCTCGAGCGGGCGCTGATGGTGCGAATTCTTCTGGCGCATCCGCACAGCTTCACGGATCGGCTTCACCGCGCGCCGCCCGGCGCCAATCGGACCGTGGTCGATCTCGTGGAGTCCTATGTCGCGGCGCATTGGGACGAGCCGCTCGATCTGGAAAAGATCGCCGAGATCGCCAAGGTGAGCGTGCGGACGGTTTTCCGCGAGTTCTCCGATGCCGGACGGGGATCACCCGGCCAGTTCGCGCGGCGCATCCGGCTCGATCGCGCGGCAGAGCTGTTGCGACGACCCGACGAGCAAACCAGCGTGATGGCCGTGGCGTTCAAATGCGGCTTCCAGAATCTCGGACGCTTCGCATCCGAATATCGTCGGGCCGTAGGCGAGCTGCCATCCGAGACGTTGAAGAACGCGAGACGCAAGCAGTAAGAGACCGTGCGCTCAACGGCTGCGCCGCGCTGCGAATGAGCAACGCGTCGTCTGGAATGGCGCAGCAGCTGAGTACGCTCTCAACCCTTCCCCATCGCCGCGATCGCATCGGCGATCTCGATCGTGCGCCGCGCCATGTCGGCGTGCAGCCGCTCCACCATGGCGCCGTCGAGGCGAATCGCCCCGCGCGAGACGTTTTCCGGCAGCTCGAACGCCGCGATGATCCTTCGGGCGCGCGCGACCTCCTCCTCGGGCGGGGTGAAGATCGCGTTGCAGGCGTCGATCTGCGAGGGGTGGATCAGCGTCTTGCCGTCGAAGCCGAGGTCGCGGCCTTGCGCGCATTCGGTGGCAAAACCGTCGGGATTGGCGATGTCGCTGTAGGGGCCGTCGAGGATTTCGAGGCCATGTGCGCGCGTCGCCAGGATGCAGTGAGTGATCATCGGAATCATCGCGGCGCGGCCCGGCATCATCCTGATGCGCGTCTCGCGCGAGATATCGTTCGGGCCGAACACGAACCCGGCGAGACGCCGCGATCGATCGCGCCCGGCCTCGGCCAGCTCCTCCGCATGCAGCACGGCGCGGGCCGTCTCGATCATGGCCCAGACCTTCACCGTCGGCGCTGCGCCAAGCTCGGTGAGGCGAAAACCGATCGTATCGAGATCTTCGATGCTTGAAACTTTTGGAACCAGGATGCCGTCGGGCGAGACCTTGGCGGCCATCGCGACGTCATCGGCCCACCAGGGCGTGTCGAGGCCGTTGGTCCGGATCAGGATCTCGCGCTTGCCGAACCCCTTGGCCGCGATGGCAGCCGCGATTCCATCGCGCGCCGCGGCCTTGGCATCGGGGGCGACGGAATCTTCCAGGTCAAGGATCAGGCCGTCGGCGGCGAGGTTGCGCGCCTTGTCCAGCGCGCGGGGGTTGGAGCCTGGCATGAACAGATGGCTGCGGCGCGGGCGGGTCATGCAAATGTTCCTTCCGGTTGTCCAAGCGGCGTCCTGGCGGAGCCGATAGCACCTGGCCTGCCTGTTCGAAAGGCTTGTTCACCCCAGCGGTATGTGATTAGGCATTGGCCATGATGACATTCCCGAAGCATTTGCTGGAAGGCTACCAGGCCTTCGCCACCCAGCGGCTGCCGACCGAGCAGAGCCGCTACCGCGAGCTCTCCGTGAAGGGGCAGTTTCCGGAAGTGATGGTGATCGGCTGCTGCGACAGCCGCGTCTCGCCCGAGGTGATCTTCGACGTCGGGCCGGGCGAATTGTTCGTGGTCCGGAACATCGCCAATCTGGTGCCGGTGTATCAGCCCGACGGCAACGCCCACGGCGTCTCGGCCGCGCTGGAATATGCGGTGACGGTGCTGAAGGTGAAGCACATCGTCATCCTCGGCCACGCCCAGTGCGGCGGCATCCGCGCCTTCGTCGACAAGATCGAGCCGCTGACGCCCGGCGACTTCATCGGCAAATGGATGCAGATGTTCATCAAGCCGGGCGAAGTGGTGGAGCAGCGCGACCACGAGTCCATGGCGCAGTTCGTCGAGCGCATCGAGAAGGCCGCGGTGTTCCGCAGCCTGGAAAACCTGATGACGTTCCCGTTCGTGCGGAAGGCGGTCGACAGCGGCCAGATGCAGACCCACGGCGCCTATTTCGGCGTCGCGGAGGGATCACTGTTCGTGCTGGACAAGACGAGCAAGGAATTCAAGAACGCGCGGAGCGTGGTGTAGTCCGCCACTCTTGTAGGGTGGGCAAAGCGAAGCGTGCCCACCACCTGTTTCAATAGAGAGAGATCGTGGGCACGGCGCTACGCGCCTTTGCCCACCCTACGAGACCATCTCACGCCGCCTTCTTCTTCGCGCTGATCAGCTTGCGGTTGATCAGCACTTCCGCGATCTGGATCGCGTTGAGGGCTGCGCCCTTGCGGAGGTTGTCCGACACGCACCACAGCACGAGGCCGTTCTCCACCGTGGCGTCCTCGCGGATGCGGCTGATATAGGTCGCGTCCTCGCCGGCCGCTTCATACGGCGTGGCGTAGCCGCCGGGCTCCTGCTTGTCGATGACGAGGCAGCCGGGCGCCTTGCGCAGGATGTCGCGCGCTTCATCGGCGGTGATCGGATTCTCGAACTCGATGTTGACGGCTTCGGAGTGACCGACGAACACCGGCACCCGCACGCAGGTGGCGGAGAGCTTGATCCTGGGATCAAGGATCTTCTTGGTCTCCGCCATCATCTTCCACTCTTCCTTGGTGTAGCCGTCCTCCATGAAGACATCGATCTGGGGGATGACGTTGAAGGCGATGCGCGCGGGAAACTTCTTATTGACGATCTCGCTGTTGGTGTAGACGGCCTTGGTCTGCGAGAACAGCTCGTCCATCGCGTCCTTGCCGGCACCCGACACCGATTGATAGGTCGAGACCACGACGCGCGTGATGGTCGCCTTGTCGTGCAGCGGCTTGAGTGCGACCACGAGCTGCGCGGTCGAGCAGTTCGGGTTGGCGATGATGTTCTTCTTCTTGAAGCCGGCCGTCGCATCCGCGTTCACTTCAGGAACGATCAGCGGCACGTCCGGGTCCATGCGCCAGGCCGAGGAATTGTCGATCACGACAGCGCCGGCGGCGCCGATCTTCGGCGACCATTCCTTCGACACCTCGCCGCCGGCCGACATCAGGCAGATGTCGACATCGGAGAAGTCGTAATGCTCGAGCGCCTTGCACTTCAGGGTATGGTCGCCATAGGAGACCTCGACGCCGATGCTGCGGCGTGACGCCAGGGCCACGACCTCGTCCGCGGGGAATTTGCGCTCATCCAGGATGTTGAGCATTTCCCGTCCGACATTGCCGGTCGCGCCGACGACTGCGACTTTGTAACCCATCGTTCACTCTCCGATGAAAAAGCCCGTTCCCGAAGCTGACGCTTAAACAGGAAGAGCAGCGCTTCTATGCGAGAACCGGGCGCAAGACAACGTTGGACCATGCCTTAGGGACGTGGATGCAGTCGCCTGAGGCCGGCATGGCCACAATCCCCACCCGGACCAGTCTCTATCTGACGCTGGCAGCCTTCGCCGACGAGGTGGTCGGCACGCTGGCGCACCTGATTGCCTATGTGGGGGCGCTCGCTTTGTTTGCCATCCTCGCCCTCGCGGCGCTCGGCCAGCTGCCCGAACTGCGCGACGACGCGCCGGTGCTGAAGCCGGGCTGGAGCACGGCCGACCGCTCGCATCCGGCCTTCGCCCTGAGCCGGACCGATTCATCAGAGAAACCAGCCTCTTACACCATCCTCCGGCATCCCGAAGGCGGCCGCAAAGACGTAATGCGCTGGACGGGCGCGGCGGACCAGCCGCTGGCCGGGCTCGAAATCTATCGGGAAGGCGGCGAATTCGACGTGGCACAGCCCGTCGCGATGGACCTCGCCGTCCAGATGGGCCTCGGAGCTGGGACCCCGCTCGAGCAGGCCGGCTTGATCGAGACGAAATTCGGCCCCGTCGCCCTGTTCCGGCCGATCGGCGCGGACAAGGGGATTCCGGCCTGCCTCGGCTACCTCAAGCGCAACGAGGAGCCCGGCTTGCAGATCTCCGGCTTCTCCTGCCAGGGCGAGACAATGCCCGCACGGCGTGCGGCGATCGCCTGCACGCTGAACCGGCTGACGCAGCTCGCCTCGGGCAACGAGCCGAAGCTGGCGGAATTTTTCGCCCGTGCCGAGCTGAAGCGCCGCGGCTGCGACGTCGCGGGCTCGCCGGACTGGCTGCTGGGCGCGGCCAACGCGCAATTGCGCGGGGCGCTTTGACTTACGTCAAGCTCCTGCATCAAGCTCAAGTGGCTGGTATTGATGCAACTTTTGCCTGTGCGCACGATTATTCCGAGCCGGTGTGACCCAATAGACCTAGTTGTGCCCACCCCGGCCGGGCTAGTATGAGGATGAAATCGACTGGCGGCCTGCCGCCTGAAGGGGACGTGATGAGCTCGAAATTCTCTGCCAAATTGGCGACCATGCTTGCAGCGGGCGCCGTGATTGCAACGTCCCTTGTGACGCCCGCCTCGGCCGACAACAAGACCAAGCGCTATGACGAGCGCGGCCGGCACTATTACGGCCCGAGCGGCCCCAACGCCGTCTACCAGCAGGGCCGCACCCGCATCTATGTCAGCAAGCGCTCCTGGCTCGACGGCGGCACCGAGGTCAATCCGGGCGACCGCAAGTTCTCCGACTACGCCTTCCCGCCGGCCGTGGGCTATCCGACCTTCGCCCGCGAGAATCTCAACCGCCCGATCGACCGCCAGCCGCTCTCGCCGCCACAGGACGTCGGCGGCTATCCGCAGAATTTCCCGCTGTACTGAGCGGAGTTACCGACCGAATCAAAACGGCCGGGCTCGCGCCCGGCCGTTTTTCTTTTGGAAGGTGCCGTAGGGCGGGCAAAGGCGCCCTTGCGCCGTGCCCACCCGACGAGACCGGTTGTTCAAGCGAGATTCGGTTTAAGCGTTCGCCGCGGGATCGTAACGCCTGCAGAACTCTTCGATCGCCTCGGAGCGGAAATCGGCGAGACGCTCGAAAACGAGCTCATCCGGCCAATCCCACCAGGCGATGCGGCGCAGGCTGTCCGCGACCGAAGCAGGAAAGCGCTGGCGGATCGGGCGCGCGGGGACGCCGCCGACGATGGTGTAGGGCTCGACATCGCGGCTGACGACCGCGCCTGCCGCGATCACCGCGCCGTCGCCGACATTCACGCCGGGCAGCAGGATGGCGGCGTGCCCGATCCAGACATCGTTGCCGACGATGACGCGGTCGCCGCGACGGTCCGCGAAGAAGTCACGGTCGCGCGTCACCCCCGCCTCGTAATATTCCGGAACATAGGTGAAGCGATGCTGCGACGGCCGGCCCATCGGATGATTGGGCGCACCGATCCGCACCGAATTGGCGATGGCCGTGAACTTTCCGATTTCCGCGTCGGCGATTTCGCAATTCTCGCCGAGATAGGAGTAATCGCCGAGCGAGGCATATTCGATGCGGGTGTGGCTGAGAATTTCGCAGCGTCGCCCGATCTGCGCCTCGCGCCGGCGCACCGTGTCGTGGACGAACGTTTCCGCGATCTTGGGGCGTGACGTGTCCATGAGGCGGCTCCGAAAGAAAGTCGTAGATCGTAGCCCGGGTGAGCGAAGCGACACCCGGGAACGCTGCAGGCAAAGACCCGGATGTCGCTTTCGCTCATCCGGGCTACGACCGAACGGCTTACGCGTGCAGCTTCTGCAATTCCTTCAGGATCGCTTCGCCCATCTGCGTGGTCGAAGCGGCGGTGGTGCCCTCCGACTTGATGTCGGCGGTGCGCAGACCGCTGGCGAGCACCGCGGCGATGGCCGCGTCGACCTTGTCGGCGAGCGCGCCCATGTCGAAGGAATAGCGCAGCGCCATGCCGAAGGACGAGATCATCGCGATCGGATTGGCGAGGCCCTGGCCGGCGATATCAGGCGCCGAGCCGTGCACGGGCTCGTACAGCGCCTTGCGCTTCTTGCTCTTCACATCGACCTCGCCGAGCGAAGCCGAGGGCAGCATGCCGAGCGACCCCGTCAGCATCGCCGCGATGTCGGACAGCATGTCGCCGAACAGATTGTCGGTGACGATGACGTCGAACTGCTTCGGCGCCTTCACCAGCATCATGCCACCGGAATCGGCGAGCTGATGCTCGAGCGTGACATCGGGATATTCGCGCTTGTGGACCGCCGTCATGACCTCGTTCCAGAGCACGCCCGACTTCATGACGTTGCGCTTCTCCATCGACGTCACCTTGTTCTTGCGCTTCCGCGCGAGCTCGAAGGCGACGCGGCCGATGCGCTCGATCTCATAGGTGTCGTACACCTGGGTATCGATGGCGCGCTTCTGACCGTTGCCGAGATCGGTGATGGTCTTGGGCTCGCCGAAATAGACGCCGCCGGTGAGTTCGCGCACGATCATGATGTCGAGGCCTTCGACCGCCTCACGCTTCAGGCTGGAGGCATCGGCCAGCGCCGGGTAGCACACGGCGGGGCGGAGGTTGGCGAACAAAGCCAGATCCTTGCGCAGGCGCAGCAGGCCGGCTTCAGGGCGCACCTCGTAGGGCACCGCGTCCCATTTCGGGCCACCGACCGCGCCGAAGATGATGGCATCGGCGGCAAGCGCCTTGGCCATGTCGCCCTCGGAGATCGACACCTTGTGCGCGTCATAGGCGGAGCCGCCGACGAGGCCGGTATCGGTCTCGAACTTGGCGATCCCGGCCGAATTGAGCCAGTCGATCAGCCGCTTCACCTCGCCCATCACCTCGGGGCCGATACCGTCGCCGGGAAGCAGCAGCAGTTTGTGGGTCGCCATGACGTTCTTCCTCCGTTTCGTCATGGCCGGGCTTGACCCGGCCATCCACGTTCTCGCTTGCGACGCGAAGAACATGGATGCCCGGCACAAGGCCGGGCATGACGGCCTCTCGTGAATTTCGGCCGGAGTGCTAGAGCGGCGTTGCGCGCTTGGCAAGACACCATTGCCGCGGCGCGGCTGTGCAAGGCGGGCGGGGCCTGCCACAGTGCGGCACGCCGGAGTATCCCTTGCACACACCTGACCGCCCCCCGCCCGACGCGCACCCCGCGCGGCTGATCCTGACCCTGTCGCTGGCCGCCACGGTCGGGCTTGGCATCGGCCGCTTTGCCTATGCGCTGGTGCTGCCGGACATGCGGGAGGACCTCGGCTGGTCCTACTCGGCGGCCGGATTCATGAACACCATCAACGCCGTCGGCTATCTCGTCGGCGCGCTGGTGGCGTCGCGCCTGATCCAGCGCGTCGGCTGGTCGGCGGCGATCCGCGGCGGGACTTTGGCCTGCGTCGCCGCGCTCGCCACTTGCGCGCTGACGGGGAATTTCGTCGCGCTGAGCCTGGCGCGCCTGGTGCTGGGTCTCGGCGCCGCGGCCGGCTTCGTCGCCGGCGGCGCGCTCGCTGCGACCATCGCGCAATCGCGCCCCGAGCGGGCCAATTTCCTGCTCAGCCTGTTCTATGCCGGGCCCGGCATCGGCATCCTGTCCTCAGGGCTGATCGCTCCGTTCACGCTGCAATATTTCGGGCCGGGCTCGTGGTGGATCGTGTGGTGGGCGCTGACGCTGCTGTCCATCACGATGACGATCCCGCTGTTTCTGATCCGCATCGAGAGCAGCGTCCGCTTCTCCGAGGGCAGCCACGCCGCCTTCGCCATTCTCCCCGTGCTGATCTATCTCGCCGGCTACTTCCTGTTCGGCGCGGGCTACATCGCCTACATGACCTTCATGATCGCTTATGTGCGCGACGGCGGCGGCGGAGCCGCGGCGCAGGCCGCGTTCTGGGGCCTGATCGGGTTGAGCGCCTTCGTCACGCCCTGGGCCTGGCGCGGCGTGCTGGCGCTCGATCGCGGCGGGCTCGCCACCGCCATCATCCTGGGCACCAACGCGCTCGGTGCGGCGCTGCCGATGCTGGGGCATTCGCCGGCATGGCTCGCGGTCTCGGCGATCGTGTTCGGCGTCGCCTTCTTCGCCGTGGTCGGCTCGACCACCGCCTTCGTGCGCTTCAACTATCCGCCGGCGATGTGGCCGACCGCGATCGCGGCGATGACGATCTCGTTCGGTGTCGGCCAGACGCTGGGGCCAATCGTGGTCGGCGCGATCACGGATGCGCTGGGGAGCCTGAGCTACGCGCTCAATGTGTCAGCTGCATTGCTGGCGCTCGGCGCGGTTGCGGCGTTGTGCCAGCGGAAGGTAGGGCCGGCCAAGCAATCGGTGCCGTAGGGTGGGCAAAGGCGCACTTGTGCCGTGCCCACCATCTCTCTCGAATCGCAACAAATTCGTGGGCACGCTTCGCTTTGCCCACCCTACGAAATTGCGACAGCGGTGCTAGCTCCCGCTGAACGAATTATACCCCTGGTCTTCCCAATAGCCGCCCTTGTAGTCGTTGGTGACTTCCATCGAGACGACGTATTTCGGGTTCTTGAAGCCGAGCTTTGTCGGCACGCGGATCTTCATCGGGAAGCCATAGGCGCGCGGCAGAATTTCGTTGGCATATTTGAACGTCATCTGCGTCTGCGGATGCAGCGCGGAGCGCATGTCCAGAGGCGAGTTGTAGCCGTCCTTGTCGGCGCACTGGAACCAGACGTATTTGGCGCGCGTGTCGGCGCCGATCAGCTTGAGGAAATCGCGCAAGGGCGTGCCGGTCCAGCTGCCGATCGCGCTCCAGCCCTCGACGCAGATGTGGCGGGTGATCTGCGAGACCTGCGGCAGCTTGTAAAGCTCGTCCAGCGTCCAGGATTTCTTGTTGTCGACGAGGCCGCGCACTTCGAGCTTCCAATCCGCCGCCGAGACGTCGGGCGCATCGTCGAGATCGTAATAGGCATTGAACGGAAACGGCTTCGTGATCGCGCTCTCGGGGAAGGTCGGCGCCAGCGCGTCGGGGTTGAAGATGAAGGCCTGCACCGAATCGTTGAATTTCGAGATCCGGGCCAGCATGTTTTCAGCCGAGGACGAATCGACGACGTCGCAGCCGGTGAGCAGCGTCAGCGCGCCCAGGCTGGCGCCGCCCGCGATGAAGCGGCGGCGGGTGACGTCGGGCATGGTCTTGATGGAGTCCTTGATCAGCAGCCGCTTGTCGACGCCGGGGATCAGGAATGAGCGCTTGGCCATGACTTGCTCCCTCAACGGCCGATGATCATGGCGCGCAGGCTCTTCGGCACGAGCAGCGCGAGCAGGACGTGGATGACGAGGAACGCGCAGATCGCGGCCATGCAGAAGAAATGGATGTAGCGCGCGGTCGGGTAGTCGCCGAACAGTGAGACGAGCCAATGCAGCTGCACCGGCTTCCACATCCCCAGGCCCGTGAGCACGATCAGCACGCCGATCACGATGATGCCGGCGTAGAGCGTGCGCTGCACGTAATTGTAGACGCTGAGATCGTCATGGCCGAGCTTGAAGGTCAGCGCAGCCCTGACGTCGTGGAGCACGCCGGACGGGGTGATTGGTAACAGCTTCTTGCGGAAACGGCCGGTGGCGAAGCCGGTGACGAGGTAGGCGAGGCCGTTGACCATCAACAGCCACATCGCGGCAAAATGCCAGAGCAGGCCACCGCCGAGCCATCCGCCGAGCGTGTATTCGCGCGGAAAACTGAAGCCGAACAGCGGCGAGGCGTTGTAGATCTGCCACCCCGACAGGATCATCAGGATCATGGCCAGTGCATTGACCCAGTGCATGACGCGGACCCAGGCCGGCTGGATCACTTTGGCCGGGTTGGCCCTGACCTGCTCGTCGCTGACTGTAAGGCTCGCCATGATGGTTCCGTCCTGAGGATCGTGTGTCGGCAATTATACGCCGAGCCGCCGGCTTTCGTTACGTCCTTCTCAGCCATTGAATCGATGCCGCCAGGCTATGGCGGTCACAAAAAGGCGAGCCGGGCACCCCCGGCTCGCCATCTCGAAACATCCTGTCGGGGATGAAACAGGAGCTTGCGGTGTTACGACGCCGGCATCAGCACGGTGTCGACGACATGGATGACGCCGTTCGACTGGTTGACGTTCGGGATGGTGACGGTGGAGGAGCCGCCCTTGGCGTCGACGATCATGACGGAGCTGCCCGACTTCTTCACGGTAAGCTCCTCGCCCTCGACGGTCTTCAGCTTCTGGCCGTCCTTGAGGTCGGAGGCCTCGAGCTTGCCGGGGACGACGTGGTAGGTGAGGATCTTGGTCAGCGTCGCTTTGTTCTCGGGCTTGACCAGGTTGTCGACGGTGCCGGCCGGCAGCTTGCCGAAGGCGGCGTTGGTCGGCGCGAACACCGTGAACGGACCCTTGCCTTCCAGCGTCGGCACCAGGCCGGCCGCCTTCACCGCCGCCACCAGCGTGGTGTGGTCCTTCGAATTGACCGCGTTCTGCACGATGTTCTTGGACGGGAACATCGCGGCGCCGCCGACCATGACGGTCTTTTCCTCGGCGCGGGCAGGCGCGACGACGGTCGCGGTGATGGCGAGGGCGCTGAAGGCGGCGGCAGCGAGATAGGCAATGCGCTTCGACATGGAGAGACTCCCGATTGGATTGTGACCGGCGATGGCCGGCGTTTGCGTTGGGGCAACAACGACGGCTGCGACCTTTTGGCTTGGAGCAGCAGCGCCGTCGTTGGACCGAACTACGGGAGGGTTCGCCGTGCGGTTTCGGATTAAAATTCTTTGTGATGCGTGAAACTATGCGCGGGGAAGTTCGTGTAAGGCGTGCGCGAAGCAAAAGGTGCCGCAGGGCGGGCAAAGGCGCGAAGCGCCGTGCCCACCATCTCTGCATGATTGAGAGACATGGTGGGCACGCTTCGCTTTGCCCAGCCTATGGCAGGGCGCCCGTTGCGGCAGTTGTGCCCGCCTCAATCCCTGTTGTTCGGCGTCTGGATGAAGCCGCGATTATGCGTCGGGCTGATCAACACCTCGTTGATGCAGACGCGCGCCGGCATGCTCGCGATGAAGGCGATGGTGCGGCCGAGATCTTCGGACTGCAGCATCTTCGCCTGCTCGTCCTCGCTCGGCACCACCGGGCGCAGCTTGAGGATGGGAGTGGCCACCTCGCCCGGCATCAGGCAGCAGGCGCGCAGGCCGTTGACGCATTCGTCCATGTTGAAGGAATGGGTCAACGCCAGCACTGCATGTTTGGTGGTGGTGTAGGCCGGGCCCGGCATCTTCGAGACGTGGCGGCCGGCCCAGGACGAGACGTTGATGATCGCGCCGTCCTGCTGCTTGCGCATCGTCGGCAGCACCGCGCGCATGCAATAGAGCACGCCGTTGAGATTGACCTGGACCAGTTGGTCCCAGCCTTCCAGTTCCATGTCCTTCCAGCTGCGCTTGGGAATATTAATGCCGGCGTTGTTGACCAGGAGGTCGATGCGGCCGTGCCTAGCGACGATCTGATCGGCGGCTTTCTGGGCTTGCGCGGCGTTGGAGACGTCCAACGCGATGGCCTCGGCCGCCCCGCCGGCCCCGGCAATCTTTGCCACCACGCCATCCAGGGCGTCCTTGCGCCGGCCCGATACCACCACCGTCCAGCCGTCGGCAGCCAGCGCCTCGGCGCCGGCCTCCCCGATCCCGCTGCCGCCACCCGTGACCCAGGCTACGCGTTTCCCGTTTTTTGACATGCAAACTGTCTCCGTTGCTTCATCGGGGCGGTTTTTGCTAATCCAGCCCTCGGTTTGACCGGCCTTCGCCGGCGAGGAATGTTGCATGAACCCAGCTGCCAACGCCAATCTGTTTTCCCGACTGTTCGACGGCCTGGACGACCCTGCGCGCCTCGCGATCGAGACGCAGGACGGCGGCCAGATCAGCTATGGCGATCTGATCGCACGGGCCGGGCAGATGGCGAATGTGCTGGTCGCGCGCGGCGTGAAGCCCGGCGACCGGGTCGCGGTGCAGGTCGAAAAGTCCGTCGCCAATATCGTGCTGTATCTCGGCACGGTCAGGGCCGGCGCGGTCTATTTGCCGCTCAACACCGCCTATACGCTGAACGAGCTCGATTACTTCATCGGCGACGCCGAGCCGTCGCTGGTGGTCTGCGATCCCTCCAAGGCCGAAGGCCTCGCCCCGATCGCCGCCAAGGTAAAAGCGAAGATCGAGACGCTTGGGCCCGACGGGAAGGGTTCGCTGACGGAGGCCGCCGACAAGGCGAACCCCGAATTCGCCACCGTGGCGCGGGCGAGCGACGATCTCGCCGCGATCCTCTACACCTCGGGCACGACAGGGCGCTCCAAGGGCGCGATGCTGACGCATGACAATCTGGCGTCGAACTCGCTCTCGCTCGTCGGCTACTGGCGTTTCACCGACCAGGACGTGCTGATCCACGCACTGCCGATCTATCACACCCACGGCCTGTTCGTGGCGACCAACGTGACGCTGTTCGCACGTGCCTCGATGATCTTCCTGCCGAAGCTCGATCCGGATTTGATCATCAAGCTGATGGCGCGCGCCACGGTGTTGATGGGCGTGCCGACCTTCTACACGCGGCTTCTGCAAAATTCCGCGCTGTCGCGCGACACCACGAAGCATATGCGGCTGTTCATCTCGGGTTCGGCGCCGCTGCTGGCGGAAACCCATCGCGAATGGTCGGCGCGGACGGGGCATGCCGTGCTGGAGCGCTATGGCATGACCGAAACCAACATGAACACGTCGAACCCCTATGACGGCGAGCGCGTGCCCGGCGCGGTCGGCTTTCCCTTGCCCGGCGTCTCCGTCCGCGTCACCGAACCCGAGACCGGCAAGGAGCTGCCGCGCGAAGAGATCGGCATGATCGAGGTGAAGGGCCCGAACGTCTTCAAGGGCTATTGGCGCATGCCGGAGAAGACCAAGTCCGAATTCCGGCCCGACGGCTTCTTCATCACCGGCGACCTCGGCAAGATCGACGGCAAGGGCTACGTCCACATTCTCGGCCGCGGCAAGGATCTCGTGATCTCCGGCGGCTTCAACGTGTATCCGAAAGAGATCGAAAGCGAGATCGACGCCATGCCGGGCGTGGTGGAATCCGCCGTGATCGGCGTGCCGCATGCCGATTTCGGCGAGGGCGTTACGGCGGTGCTGGTTTGCAACAAGGGCGCGGACGTGAGCGAAGCCTCGGTCCTGAAGGCGCTCGACGGGCGTCTCGCAAAATTCAAGATGCCCAAGCGCGTCTTCGTCGTCGACGAACTGCCGCGCAACACGATGGGCAAGGTGCAGAAGAACGTGCTGCGCGATACGTACAAGGACATTTACGCAAAGAAATAGGGGCGATCGCTCAAGGGGATGGGGGGACATGAACCGAGAGCAAGCCAAGAAGGTACACAAGCATCTGCTCGATGCAGCCGCCGCATTCCGGCGAGCGGAGGCCGCGATCGTCGAGGTCGGCGATGACGGCACAAGGCTATTTGCAGAACCGCTCGTAACGGCAGTTTTCCATTTGCAATTCGAGCTTCTGCGACTGATCTACAAGCGATTTCCCGACCTTGAACCGCCGGGACCGCCTGCCACCATCCACGGCACACTTCGGTGGGAAGACGCTTCACTTCCGTCCTCTGTGCTGGAGACCGATTTGGATCGCGTCATTTTCTCTGTCATGGAGCCACGATGGCAGAAGGTGGCAATGATCCTGTATCGCGCGGTTGAGAGGGTCGAAAAAGAAGAAGCGCTAGCGGCTCCTGTCGATTTTGAGGTCTTTGCAGCCCGCATTCAGGCGTTGGTCGATGCCGATCTTCTGGAAGCGCAAGGCAATCTTCAAATGTGGGGCCACAGCGAAGTGAGATTGAAGGACCGGGCGGTCAATTAGTGTCCGCCGACCAAGCTCAGCACGAATCGGCTGCCAACGACAAATAGATAGCAGCCGAACGCCACCTCCAGCGTCCGCTTCGACATCGCATGCGCGGCCCGCACGCCCAGCGGCGCGGTGACGAGGCTCATCGGCATCACCAGCACGGCGCCGATCAGCGAGACGTAGCCGAGCGCGAACGGCACTTGCAGCGCTGCAACGGCCGGATAGTTCGCCGCCGCCGGCCAGCCGGCATAGATGTAGCCGAGCGCGCCGGGGATCGAGATCAAGACCGCAAGCGCCGACGATGTTGCCACCGCCTGATGGATCGGGCGGCCGTAGAACGTCATCAGCAGATTCGAGAACAGGCCGCCGCCGATGCCCATCAGGGTCGAGAGGATGCCGACACAGAAGCCGTAGACGCGCATCAGCGGGCCCTTCGGCAGGTCGTCACCGAACTTCCAGCCTTCGCGCGCGAAGATCAGTCGCGCCGCCGCCGAATAGGCGACGCAGACGAACACGATCTTGAACAGCCGCTCCGGCGCATAGCGCGCGACGACGCTCCCCGAGACGACGCCGATCACGATCGGCAGCCACCAGACCCGCAGGATCGCCAAGTCGACGGCGCCGCGCTTGTAATGCGCCTGGAACGAACGGATCGAGGTCGGGATGATCACCGCGAGCGAGGTGCCGATGCAAAGCGGCATCCGCACCTCCAGCGGCACGCCGGCGATGCGGAAGCATTCGTAGAACACCGGCACGAGAATCGCGCCGCCGCCGATGCCGAACACGCCGGCCAGGAATCCCGAAAGCGCGCCGGTTGCGATCAGCAACAGCGCGAGCTCGACGATGTCCTTGATATCCAGTCCTGCAATCACCCTGACCTGCCCCGGCGACCGGTCGCAACTTCTCCGAGATTCGGGTTCGAAGACGGCTGCGTTCGCAGCTTTAGGCGATCTGATTGGCCCGGTCGACGCTCGGGACGTTCCGGCTGGGGTGGATTGCGGGCTGCGCATATCCTCGGCCGTAGCGGGCAGGGCCGGCGCGCAGGGGTCCGGGTCGCCTCGGTCGCGGAGAGGGCTACTGGGGCCGCGCGGACCAGCCGGAGCGAGCGGCAGGCCCCGGACGGAGGGTTAGAGGCGTTCCAATAGTGTTTTCAATGCGCCTCGCGCGCCCCTAAAGCAATGAATTCTTATTCGTAGTTTAGCTGGCGGACCGGCGCTCTGGTATACCAAGCCCCTGATTGGCCTTGTTTCATCAAGGCTCTAGAGCTGAATCACAGTTCGATTTATGGCAATTTGGAGATTGCGCAGGCCAAATCGACTCCGTAAATAGAGCCGACCTTTCCGATCCCCGCGCGCCCCTGCCGGGCCGCCATAAAACATCAAAGCCCATGACCGCACGGATCGAACGACCACTCTCGCCGCACATGCAAGTGTACCGCTGGACGCTGACGATGGCTCTGTCCATCATCCATCGCGCCACCGGTATTGCTCTCTATTTCGGAACCCTGCTGCTGGTCTGGTGGCTGGTTGCCGCGGCTTCCGGCCCTGCCGCCTACGCGCACGTCCAGGCCTTCGCAGGCAGCATCATCGGGCGGCTGATCGTGTTCGGCTACACCTGGGCGCTGATGCACCATATGCTCAGCGGCATCCGGCATTTCATCTGGGACCTCGGCTACGGCTTCAAGGCCAATGAGCGGGAAGCGCTAACCTGGGGCGCACTGATCGGCGGTATCGCGCTGACGGTGCTGATCTGGATCGTCGCCTATGCGAACGGAGGTGGCCGATGAGCGCATCCGATACGCCGAAGCGCAGCCTGCGCACCCCGCTCGGCCGCGTCCGCAATCTCGGCGCCGCGCATTCCGGCACGTCCGATTTCTGGCGCCAGCGCATCACCGGCGTCGCCATGACGCTGCTGATGATCCCGGCGCTGGTCATCATCGTGATGCTGCTCGGCCGCAACCAGGTCTACGTTGCGCAGACCCTGAGCTCGATTCCCGTCGCGGTGATCCTGCTCCTCTTCATCTTCGCCAGCGCCTGGCACATGAAGATCGGCATGCAGGTGGTGATCGAGGACTACGTCCATAACGAGAAGCTGAAGCTCGTCTCGGTCATGCTCAACAATTTCTTCTCGGTCGCCGTGGCGCTCGCCTCGACCTACGCGATCCTGAAACTGTCCTCCGGAGTGTAACCCATGGCTACGGGAACATCGGCCACCACAACGAATGGCACGGGCAACGGCGCTCCCGCCACCAACGGGAAAGCCTATCCGATCGAAGACCACACCTATGACGTCGTCGTGGTCGGTGCCGGCGGCGCGGGCCTCCGCGCCGTGGTCGGCTGCAGCGAAGCCGGCCTGAAGACGGCCTGCATCACCAAGGTGTTCCCGACCCGCTCGCACACGGTCGCGGCGCAGGGCGGCATCTCGGCCTCGCTCGGCAACATGCACAAGGACGACTGGCGCTGGCACATGTACGACACCGTGAAGGGGTCGGACTGGCTCGGCGACCAGGACGCGATCGAATACATGGTGCGCAACGCGCCCGACGCGGTCTACGAACTCGAGCATTGGGGCGTGCCGTTCTCGCGCACCGAGGACGGCAAGATCTACCAGCGCCCGTTCGGCGGCATGACCATGGACTTCGGCAAGGGCCAGGCGCAGCGCACCTGCGCCGCCGCCGATCGCACCGGTCACGCCATGCTGCACACGATGTACGGCCAGTCGCTGCGCCACGCCGCCGAGTTCTTCATCGAGTTCTTCGCCATCGACCTGATCATGGACGACCAGGGCACCTGCCGCGGCGTCATCGCGCTCAAGCTCGACGACGGTACGCTGCACCGCTTCCGCGCCCAGACCGTGATCCTGGCGACCGGCGGCTACGGCCGCGCCTACGCCTCCTGCACCTCGGCCCACACCTGCACCGGCGACGGCGGCGGCATGGTGCTGCGCGCCGGCCTGCCGATGCAGGACATGGAGTTCGTGCAGTTCCACCCGACCGGCATCTACGGCTCGGGCTGTCTCGTCACCGAGGGCGCGCGCGGCGAAGGCGGCTATCTCGTCAACTCCGAGGGCGAGCGCTTCATGGAGCGCTATGCGCCGTCGGCCAAGGACCTCGCCTCGCGCGACGTCGTCTCGCGCGCGATGACCATCGAGATCCGCGAGGGACGCGGCGTCGGCAAGAAGAAGGACCACATCTTCCTGCATCTCGACCATCTCGATCCCGCCGTTCTGGCCGAGCGCCTGCCGGGCATCTCCGAATCCGCGAAGATCTTCGCCAATGTCGACGTGACGCGCGAGCCGATCCCGATCGTGCCGACCGTGCACTACAACATGGGCGGCATCCCCACCAACTATCACGGCGAGGTGCTGACCAAGCGTGACGGCGACGACAACGCCATCATCCCCGGCCTGATGGCGATCGGCGAAGCCGCCTGCGTCTCGGTGCACGGCGCCAACCGGCTCGGCTCCAACTCGCTGATCGATCTCGTCGTGTTCGGCCGCGCCGCGGCGCTGCGTCTCGCCGAGAAGCTGACGCCGAACGCCAAGCAACCCGAGCTGCCGGCGAACTCGTCGGATCTCGCGCTCGGTCGCCTCGACCATTACCGCTACGCCTCCGGCGGCACGCCGACCGCGAAACTGCGCGAAGGCATGCAGAACGTGATGCAGACCAATTGCGCGGTGTTCCGCACCGGCGAAGTGCTGAGCGAAGGCCAGAACCTGATCGAGAAGGTCCACAGCGGCATCACCGACATTGCCGTGTCCGACCGCTCGCTGGTGTGGAATTCCGACCTGATCGAGACGCTGGAATTCGACAATCTGATCTCGCAGGCGGTGGTGACGATGAACTCGGCCGCCAATCGCACCGAGAGCCGCGGCGCGCATGCGCGCGAGGACTTCTCCGATCGCGACGACAAGAACTGGATGAAGCACACGCTGGCCTGGCTGGAGGACTCCGGCAAGGTCAAGATCGAGTATCGTCCGGTTCACGACTACACCATGACCAACGACGTGCAGTACATCCCGCCCAAGGCGCGCGTGTATTGATCAGGACTCGTCATGCGCGGGCTTGACCCGCGCATCCATCTTTCGAAGAGATGGATTGCCGGGTCAGGCCCGGCAATGACGGAAGAAACCAGAGGCAGGACTTATGGTTGAATTCGCACTTCCGAAGAACTCCAAGATCACTGGCGGCAAGACCTGGCCGAAGCCCGCGGGCGCGACCGAGACCCGCGAGTTTCGCGTCTATCGCTGGAATCCGGACGACGGAAAGAATCCGAGCGTCGACACCTATTACGTCGACACCAATGATTGCGGTCCGATGGTGCTGGACGGCCTGATCTGGATCAAGAACCACATCGACCCGTCGTTGACCTTCCGCCGCTCCTGCCGCGAAGGCGTCTGCGGCTCCTGCGCCATGAACATCGACGGCCAGAACACGCTGGCCTGCACCCGCTCGATGCACGACGTGAAGGACGGCGCGGTGAAGATCAATCCGCTGCCGCACCAGCCGGTCGTGAAGGACCTCGTCCCCGACCTCACCAATTTCTACGCGCAATACGCTTCCGTCGAGCCGTGGCTGAAGACGACCTCGCCGACGCCGCAGAAGGAATGGAAGCAGAGCCACGAGGATCGCGAGAAGCTCGACGGCCTCTACGAGTGCATCCTGTGCGCCTGCTGCTCGACCTCGTGCCCGAGCTATTGGTGGAACAGCGAACGTTATCTCGGCCCCGCCGCGCTGCTGCAGGCCAACCGCTGGGTGTCCGATTCGCGCGACGAAGCGACCGGCGAGCGGCTCGACAATCTCGAGGATCCGTTCCGGCTGTATCGCTGCCACACCATCATGAACTGCGCCAAGGCCTGCCCGAAGGGTCTCAATCCGGCCGAAGCCATCGCCGAGCTCAAGCTCAAGATGGTCGAGCGCCAGATCTGATCTGGAGTTACGCGCAGCCGGCGGCTAGTGATGCTCGGCGATACGCTTGATGCCGGGCGGGGGCGGTGAATACGATGGCGCCTTGCGCCATCATTGGTGAGAAGACGGCGCGCGCAATGCGGGACCAGCACGACGCCTGAACACCGCCTTTTGTCCCTCGGGAACTCAATGGAACCCGCCGAGTTCCATCGCGTTGTCCGCGCATGAACAAGCTGGCCGGTAAGCGTGAACGGGGCGGGAAACCGCCCATCGTCAAGATCGAAGGCGAGAGCGGCGACGAAGTCAGTCCTCCGCCGCCCGAACTGGTCGAGCCCGACCCCAAGCTCTCGCCCGAAGAGGCCGAGCAGGCGCGCAAGGATTACCTGCTGACGCGCTTCTGGATCAGCGCGCGCGGTTTCTGGGGCCGCAAGGGCGACCGTCTCGCCTGGCCATTCTCGCTGGGCCTTGGCCTCCTGATCGTTCTCACCGTCGCCTTCCAGTACGGCATCAACGTCTGGAATCGGGCGATCTTCGACGCGATCGAGAAGCGTGAGGCTGCGACCGTCTTCCATCTCACCGCGATCTTCTTCCCGCTCGCGATCGGCAGCATCGTGCTCGGCGTCGCCCAAGTCTTCGCACGAATGGGAATCCAGCGGCGGTGGCGCGCCTGGCTGACCAACAGCGTGCTGACGCGCTGGCTCAAGAACGGTCGCTACTACCAGCTCAACCTCGTCGGCGGCGACCACAAGAATCCAGAATACCGGATTGCCGAGGATCTGCGCATCTCGACCGACTCGCCGGTCGATTTCCTCGCCGGCGTGACCTCGGCGATGCTCTCGGCCGCGACCTTCATCGTCGTGCTCTGGACCATCGGCGGTGCGCTCACCGTCACGATCAGTGGCACGACGCTCACCATTCCCGGCTTCCTCGTGATCGCCGCGATGCTCTATGCCGCGATCGCTTCGGGCTCGATTCTGGTGATCGGACGCCAGTTCGTGCAGGTGTCCGAGGACAAAAACCAGGCGGAAGCCGACTTTTGCTACACGTTGACACGCGTGCGCGAGAACGGCGAGAGCATTGCGCTGCTCGGCGGCGAGGAGGAAGAGCGCGACGGCATCGACCGCAACTTCACCAACGTGCTGCGACAATGGGCGCGGCTCGCCGGCCAGCACATGCGCACCACGCTGGTGTCGCAGGGGTCGAGCCTGGTTGCGCCGGTCGTGCCGCTTTTGCTTTGCGCGCCGAAATTTCTCGACGGCAGCATGACGCTGGGTCAGGTGATGCAGGCGGCCTCCGCCTTCACCATCGTGCAGAGCGCGTTCGGCTGGCTGGTCGACAATTATCCGCGGCTGGCCGACTGGAACGCCTGCGCGCGCCGCATCGCCTCGCTGATGATGTCGCTCGACGGCCTCGAACGCGCCGAGCAGGGCGACGGCCTCGGCCGCATCAAGCGCGGCGAGACCAGCAACGAAGCGATGCTGGAGATGAAGGATCTCTCTGTCACGCTCGACGACGGCACCGCCGTGGTCGGCGAGACCGAAGTGGTGATCGAGGCCGGCGAACGTCTGCTGGTCGCCGGCGAATCCGGCACCGGCAAGAGCACGCTGGTGCGCGCGATCGCGGGCCTGTGGCCATGGGGCGGCGGCAGCGTCAACTTTCATCCCGACCGGCGCCTGTTCATGCTGCCGCAACGGCCCTACGTGCCGTCCGGATCCTTGCGCCGCGCCGTTGCCTATCCCGGAGCCGAAGACGACTGGACCGTCGAGGAAATCGGCGGGGCCCTGCACAAGGTCGGGCTCGATCATCTCAAGGAGAAGATCGAGGAGGATGCGCCCTGGGACCAGACCCTGTCGGGCGGCGAGAAACAGCGCCTCGCCTTCGCGCGATTGCTGCTGCACAGCCCCGACATCGTCGTGCTGGACGAAGCCACCTCTGCGCTCGACGAGAAGAGCCAGGACAAGATGATGAAGATGGTGACGGACGAACTGCCGAAGGCGACCATCGTCAGCGTCGCGCATCGCGTCGAGCTGGAAGCCTTCCACAGCCGCAAGATCGTGCTGGAGCGCCGTAAGGGCGGCGCCAAGCTCGTCAGCGACATCGAGCTGATCCCACGCAAGGGCAAGCGCAAGCTGCTCGGGCGATTTCTGCGGCAGCGGAAGAAAGCGGCGTGAAATCCGGGCTACATTCTTTTCCCACGACGTTGGAGTCCTCGGCAAAACCGGCTATGCATGCGCCGCTTGCAACGAGGATCGCCTGCTTGACGACCGACAATGCCCTTTCAACCGCGCCGTTCGGCGCGTTTGCGCCCAATGCGGCGCAGGCTGCGATCGTTCGCCTCGCGCAGCGGTCGGGGCTGAAGCGCGGCGCGTTCCGGCCATGGATGTCGCGGCTGGTCAATGTGCTGGGCGACGGCCCGCTCGACGTGCAATATCAGGGCGCATCGTTCCGCTTCTATCATCAGGGCAGCGCGACCGAACGCGGCGCGCTGTTCAATCCCGATTACAATCTCGACGAGCTCGATTTTCTGCGCCGGCACACCCCGGCGGGCGGCACCTTCGTGGACGTCGGCGCCAATGTCGGCACGTTTGCGCTGGTGATGGCGCGGCAGGTCGGCACCAAGGGCAAGGTGGTCGCGATCGAGCCGCATCCGCTGACGTTTGGACGGCTTTCGTTCAATCACGCCGCGTCGAAGACGGCGCAGGTGCGCCTGGTACAGGCTGCGGCCGGCGACAGCGACGGCGAGCTGATGATCGAGAGCTGCGGCAATCTTGGCGCCACTCACGTCGTCACCGGCCCGGCGAGCGCCGAGGCCATCAAGGTGCCGTCGCTGCGGCTGACAAGCATTCTCGACGATGCCGGCGTTGCCCAAGTCGATTCGCTGAAGATCGATGTCGAGGGTTTCGAGGACCGCGTGCTGATCGGCTTCTTCCGCAACGCGCCGCCCGCGCTATGGCCGCGCGCGGTCGTCATCGAGCATCTGTCACAAAACGAATGGCAGCAGGATTGTATTGCCGACATGGTCGCACGTGGATTCGCGATTGCGCGCAGGACACGAAGCAATACGTTCCTCTCGCGCTGACAAGGACGAAGGAGGTTGCGATGATCGACCATCTGGGTTTCTCAGTCTCCGACTATGAGCGCGCCAAGGCGTTCTACGCCAAGGCGCTGGCCCCGCTCGGCTACGTCCTGATCATGGAGGTCACGGCGGAGCAGACCGGCCACGCCGCCGCCGCCGGCTTCGGCGCCGACGGCAAGCCGGATTTCTGGATCGGCGGCGAAGGCGCCATGAACAAGCCGGTGCATGTCGCGATCGCGGCCAAAGACCGCGCCACCGTCGATGCCTTCTACAAGGCGGCCATCGCGGCCGGCGGCCGGGACAACGGCCCGCCCGGCATCCGCCCGCATTACCATGCGAACTACTACGGCGCTTTCGTGCTCGATCCCGATGGCCACAACATCGAGGCCGTGTGCCACGCACCGGCATAGGCCTTGGTTCCGGCAGGAACATCGTTCCATGCTGGTCGTTGTCGTTCCTTGCAGAAGGAGCACGATATGGCCAATGACAATAATGGCGATGTGGACCGCGCCTGGGATCTGATGAAAAAGATCGGCTTCGCGATGCTGGTGACGCGCGACGGCGACAAGCTGCGTGCCCGGCCGATGAGCGCTTTTCTCGATCGCGACGCCAACACGATCTTCTTCCTGACCGACGCGCGGCGCCACAAGGACGAGGAGATCGCACGCAATCCCTCCATCAACCTGTCGTTCGCCGATGCGGGCAGCCAGAAATATGTTT
Organism: Bradyrhizobium amphicarpaeae; assembly: GCF_002266435.3. Lineage (NCBI taxonomy): Bacteria > Pseudomonadati > Pseudomonadota > Alphaproteobacteria > Hyphomicrobiales > Nitrobacteraceae > Bradyrhizobium > Bradyrhizobium amphicarpaeae. The sequence continues at coordinate 327,541 of NZ_CP029426.2, read as the reverse complement.
CGCTGACGGGTACCGCTGTCGTCTCCAACGACCGCGCCAAGATCAAGGAATTGTTTTCGACGCCGGCGAAGGCATGGTGGGACAGCGCTGAAGACCCCAACATCCGCGTGCTCAAGATCACGCCCGACGATGCCGAATTCTGGGATTCGCCCGGCACCGTGATCTCCTATGTGAAGATGGCTGCGGCGGCGGTGACGAACACGCGTCCCGACCTCGGCGAGAACCGCAAGGTCTCGCTGTGATGCCGATCGAGCAGCCCGAGATTCCACCTTCGACACCGGGGACTCCGACGGAGCCGCCGCCGGGAATTCCGCCCGGCAGTCCACAGCCTGAAATCGCACCGCCGGTGCGCGAGCCCGGCGCGCCGCCGCCGCCCGACGAATTGCCGGGCCGCATGCCTGAAGAGATTCCGTCACGCGGTCCGAACGGACCGCTGACCCCGAATCCTGCGACGGATGCAAATCCGCCGCAGGATCGCACCTGAAGCGACCGATTACATGCGGGCAATTGCAACCAGCGCCTGAATGCGCAATGAACATTGCCGGAGTGACGTGATTTCCGTGCAGAAATAAATCGAGCGGCGACCGCTTCGCCCGCCACAATCCGGCCTAACGCGTAGCTGTTCATCCCAACACTTCGTCAAAGAACCTTCCGGGGAAGTTCACCATCATGACCAATCTTCGTTTCGTGCTGCTTGCGACGACGGCGCTGACCGCGATGCAATTCGCAAGCTCCGCATCGCAAGCGCAAAGTGCGCCGCCGCTCGTGGTCGCGCAGGCGCAGCCTCAAGACACAGGCCCTGACGGAAAACCGAAGCAAGCGCCGAAGGGACCGCCAGCGGCTGCGCCGCCTGCTGCGCCCGCGCGCCCGGCCGCTCCGCCACCCGCCGTTGCACCGCCCCGCCCGCCCGCTGCGCCGCCGCCGGCCGCCGCACCGCCGCGTCCCGCCGCGCCGCCACCGCCTCCGCCGCCACCTGCGGCCCGTCCGGCGCCGCCGCCGCCACCCCCGCCGCCTGCTGCCCCGAAGCAGCCGTCGCCGCCTCCGGCCGCGGCGCCGCAGCAGCATGCCCCGACACCTCCGCCGCCTGCGGCACGCCCGGCTCCGACGCCGCCTCCCGCAGCAGCACCGCAGCACACGCCGCCCACGCCGCCGCCTTCGGCTCGCCCGACTCCGCCGCCTCCGCCACCTCCGGCAGCGGCTCCCTCGGCACGACCCGCGCCTGCGCCCACCGCGACACCGCCAGCTCCGACGGCAGGGCCTGCGGCCCGCCCCGGCTTAACTGCGCCGGCACCAACGCCTGCGCCGACCGCAACGCCCGCTCCCGGCGCAGCGCCCGCCGGCCGCCCCGGCACACCGCCGCCCGGGCGTCCCGGCGCGCCTCCGCCTCCTCCAGCAGGATCACCGGCTCCCGGTGCCACGCCCGCTCCGACAGCGACGCCTGCTCCCGGTGGCACGCCGCCGACGACGCCTTCTGGACGACCAGGTGCGGCCGCGCCTGCGCCTGGCGCAACCCCTTCCCCAACTGCGACGCCGGCCCCTGCCCAACAGGGCGGCACGCCGCCCGCGGGAGCGCCCGCAGCCGGAACTCCGACTGCCGGGCCGCAGGCTGGCGCTCCGCCACGGCCGCCGGCGCCTCCCGCCGGCGTCGCGGCACCGAGCAGCGTATCGGGCTCGGCGGCCGCAACGCCGCCGCCCGACAGGGTGCGGAATGCTCCGCCGACGATTTCACCGGCGTTCCGGGCCGCGCCGACAGTCTCGGCGCCCTTGCCGCCTGCGCCGCGTCCGCCGCAGCGTGACCTGAAGCCGCTCGCGATCGGTGCAGGCGTGGTGGCTGGCGCCGTGATCGGCGCCACCATCGCCGACCTCCACAACCAGCGGCGCGAGACCATCGAAGGCGGGCGCACCGTCTACACCGAACCGGACCGCATCATCATCCGCGATCCGGGCGGGCAGGCCTATGTCCGCGGCAACGATCTCTATCGCTTCCGCTATGGCGCTCGCGACATCCGCACCGATACCGTGGGCGGGGAAACCCGCACCGTCGTGGTGCGTCCCGACGGCAGCGAGATCATCACCGTGGTCGGCGCGGACGGCCGGCTGATGCGGCGCATCCGCAGGGATCCCCGCGGGCGCGAGATCATCATCATCGACAACACCTACCGCGATCCGCGCGCGGTCGGCGGCTTCTATGTCGACGTGCCGCCGCCGGTGGTGAACATCCCCTATGATCGCTACATCGTCGACGCCCAGGAGGCGTCGCCGGACGTGATCTACCAAACCATGGTTGCACCGCCGGTGCAGCGGATCGATCGGCGTTACTCGCTCGACGAGATCCGCTACAGCCCCAATGTTCGCATGCAGATGCCGAGCATCGATGTCAACACGATCATCTTCGAAACGGGATCGTGGACTATCCCGCCGGACCAGGCGGCGCGGCTGCAGGTGATCGCCGACGGCCTCAACCAGGCAATCCAGCGCAACCCGCGCGAGGTGTTCCTGATCGAGGGACACACCGACGCGGTCGGCAACGAGGTCGACAATCTGTCATTGTCGGACCGCCGTGCGCAGTCCGCAGCCGAATTGCTGACGCAGCAGTTTGGTGTGCCCGCCGAGAACCTGACGTCGCAGGGCTACGGCGAGCAATATCTGAAGGAGCAGACGCAAGGGCCGAGCGCGATCAACCGTCGCGTCACGATCCGCAACATCACGCCGTTGCTCAACGGCGGCCAGGCCTCGCTGCCGCCGCCCCCGCCCGGCACCGCGCCGCCGCGCTGAGGCGAACACGAATGCAAAATGGCCGGGAGCAATCCCGGCCATTTTTGTTTGGGGTGGTCGCCCGGATGAGCGAAGCGACATCCGGGAATCTGTCCACCTGGTGAGAAAGTCCCGGATGTCGCTTCGCTCAAACGGGCTACAAGAGCATCATCCCTTGTCGCTCTCCAGCCTGAAGATCTGCGAGCCTTCGCTGCCCGAGAGCAGGCCGGTGTCGCTGTAAAGCTTCAGCTTGGTGCGGGTGTCGGCGATGTCGAGATTGCGCATGGTCAGCTGGCCGATGCGGTCGGCCGGCGAGAACGCGGCATCCTCGACCTTCTCCATGCTGAGCCTTTCAGGCGCATAAGTGAGGTTGGGGCTCTCGGTGTTGAGGATCGAATAGTCGTTGCCGCGGCGCAGCTCCAGCGTGACTTCGCCGGTGACGGCGCGCGCGACCCAGCGCTGCGCGGTCTCGCGCAGCATCAGGGCCTGCGAGTCGAACCAGCGGCCCTGGTACAGCAGGCGGCCGAGCCGCATGCCGCTGATGCGGTACTGCTCGATGGTGTCTTCGTTATGGATGCCGGTGACGAGGCGCTCATAGGCGATGTGCAGCAGCGCCATGCCGGGCGCTTCATAGATGCCGCGGCTCTTCGCTTCGATGATGCGGTTCTCGATCTGGTCGCTCATGCCGAGACCGTGACGGCCGCCGATCGCGTTGGCTTCGAGGAACAGCGCGACGGGATCGGCGAAGCTCTGGCCGTTCAGCGCTGTCGGCTGGCCTTCCTCGAAACGCACCACGACCTTCTCGGCCTTCACGGCACAGTCGTCGCGCCAGAACGGCACGCCCATGATCGGGTTGACGATCTTGATGCCGCTGTCGAGGCTCTCGAGGTCCTTGGCCTCGTGCGTGGCGCCGAGCAGATTGCTGTCGGTCGAATAAGCCTTCTCGGCGCTCATCTTGTAGGCGAAGCCCTGCGCGGTCATGAACGCCGACATTTCGGCGCGGCCGCCGAGCTCGTCGATGAACTGCTGGTCGAGCCAGGGCTTGTAGATCTTCAGGCCGGGATTGGTGAGCAGGCCGTAGCGATAGAACCGCTCGATGTCGTTACCCTTGAAGGTCGAGCCGTCGCCCCAGATGTTGACGCCGTCTTCCTTCATCGCCGCGACCAGCATCGTGCCCGTCACCGCGCGCCCGAGCGGCGTCGTGTTGAAATAGGTGATGCCGCCGGTCGAGATATGGAAGGCGCCCGACTGGATCGCGGCGATGCCTTCATGGACCAGCTGCGTGCGGCAATCGACGAGCCGGGCCTTCTCGGCGCCGAACTCCATCGCCTTGCGCGGGATCTCGTTGTAGTCGGCCTCGTCGGGCTGGCCGAGATTGGCGGTGTAGGCGTAGCAGCGCGCGCCCTTCTGCTTCATCCAGAGCAGCGCCGCAGACGTGTCGAGGCCGCCGGAAAAAGCGATGCCGACTTTCTCACCCTTGGGCAGGCTTTTCAGGATCGTGGTCATGGCGCTTCCAATCGGGTCTCAAGGGCTGATGTCATGGACGGGTTTGACCGCGCGAATATCAAATTTCGCGGGGCTCGGCACCCCTTTAATGGCTTAAACCGAGGGTTCGGGACCGGTCTTGCGGCCGAACAGGCGCTGGCGGAGGCGGTAGGCGGGCATGTTCAGCCGGGTCAGGGCGGCATCGACCGCCTCATCGGAAAACCGCGTCCGTGGCCACCGGTAAATCAGAGCGTAGGCGAACCAGATCACGACGAAAGTCACGAGACCGGCAATCGACACGTCGGTGAAGAAGTGCCCGCCGAAGGCCATGCGCAGTCCGCTGGTGACGGCGCCGAAGACGACCGCCGCGGCATAGGCGAGCGGTCGCCACGCCGGCGGCGCCAGTGCGGCCGGCGCCAGCGTCCAGAACGCGGTCGCGCCCTCGCCCGAGAAGAACGAACAGTTGCGCGCGCAGCCGCCGCGCGGATCCCACCACGGCACGAACTGCTGGTCACCGGCGAATTCAGTCACCACCACCGGGCGCGGCCGGCCCCAATAGGTCTTGAAGGTGAGATTGGTGAGGATGCCGGCCGACAGGATGATCGTGAGAAGCAGGAACACGATCGCGCGCCCCGACACCATCAAGGGACGGTCGGGCCGGATCATCTTGACCACGAGCGCGACCAGCGACGGCGCCACGAAGGCCCAGGCGACCCACATCGCAGCGTCACGCGCAAAGCCCGCCCAGTCGTTCAGCTTGAGCGGAAATGTTTTCGTCTCGGGGTCGAAGAACAGCGACGCGAGCTTGAGATCGAGCTCGGGATAGAGGCCGAAAACGACGCCAATGACGAGCCACAGCGCCAGGGCGATGAAGAGTCCGGTACGGTTCATGACGCGCGGTTTAGCGGAGTGGGACGGGGATGGAAACCCCGGAGGCGGCACGGCTCATCGCGCGTCCGGCCTCGAATTCGACGGCAGTGGCGGAGGCGGCTTGCGCGGGGGCGGCGGAATGCGCCAGGCACCGGCATTGCGGCCGGCGATCAGCCAGTAGACCACGCCGGCAACGATGCCTGCGCCGGTCATGATCTCCAGATGGCGCCGCACGATGCCTTCGAACTGAAACGTGTCGGAGTGAAAGGGGACGAGGCCGAGATAGCAGGCGAGCCCGACGAGACCGCCGCCGACGGCATAAGCGAGCGCGCTGCGGATGTAGAGCGCCTCGGTGATCGCAACGATCACGGCCGCCGGCACCAGCGCAAAGCCCGATACGAAAATGAAGCCGAAGCCGAGCAGGATGTCGATCGTGCCCTGATCGACCGGACCGGCGCCGAGATCGGAAAATTCCGGAAACAGCAGTGCGACGACCACGATCATGCCGCCGACGAAACAGGCGGCGAGGAAGCCGATGAAGATGACGACAAGGCGGCCGATCAGGGACATGGCGTCAAAACCACCGCAGCCGTCATTCCGAGGAGCACTTGCGACCAAGCAATCAAGACCGCTTGCGCAGAGACACTCTGGATTGCTTCGTCGCTACGCTCCTCGCAATGACGAGGTTGCGCTAGCGTGCACATAACTGGCTAATCCGTCATCGCCATGGCGCGCAGCGCCTGGCGTTCCCTGGCCGAGAGCTTTTCAGTCTCCGACTTCAGCTGACCGCAGGCGGCGAGGATATCGCGGCCGCGCGGCGTGCGCACCGGCGAGGAATAGCCGGCGTTGAAGATGTACTCGGAGAACTTTTCGATCTGGTCCCAGTCCGAGCATTCATAGGCCGTGCCGGGCCAGGGATTGAACGGGATCAGGTTGATCTTGGCATGAATGCCCTTGAGCATCTTCACCAGCAGCTTTGCATCGTCGAGCGAATCGTTGACGCCCTTGAGCATCACATATTCGAAGGTGATGCGGCGCGCGTTGGAGGCGCCGGGATAATCGCGGCAGGCCTGCAGCAGCTCCTTGATGGGATATTTGCGGTTGAGCGGCACCAGCTCGTTGCGCAATTCGTCGCGCACCGCGTGCAGCGAGATCGCAAGCATCACTCCGATCTCCTCACCGGCGCGCACGATGTTCGGCACCACGCCCGAGGTCGACAGCGTGATGCGGCGGCGGGAGATGCCGATGCCTTCATTGTCGCCCACGATCAACAGCGCATCGCGCACCGCGTCGAAATTGTAGAGCGGCTCGCCCATGCCCATCATCACGATGTTGGTGACGCGGCGCGTGCCGTCCTCGCGATCGGCCCAGTCGTTGAGGCGATCGCGCGCGACCATGATCTGCCCGACGATCTCGCCGGCGGTGAGGTTGCGCACCAGGCGCTGCGTGCCGGTATGGCAGAACGAACAGTTCAGCGTGCAGCCGACCTGCGAGGAGACGCAGAGCGTGCCGCGATCGGTCTCGGGAATGTAGACGCACTCGACTTCATGGGCGCGCTCGACATTGTCGCCGCTCGGCAGCCGCAGCAGCCATTTGCGGGTACCGTCGTTGGAGATCTGCTCGGCCACGACTTCGGGCCGGTCGACCGTAAAATGCTGCGCGAGCTCAGCGCGAATGCCCTTCGAGACCGAGGTCATGTCATCGAAGCCTTGGGCTCCGCGGAAATACATCCAATGCCACAGCTGCTGCACCCGCATCTTGCGCTGCGAAGGCTGAACACCGATCTCGCCGAGGCGGTCGGCAAGCTCGGTGCGCGACAGCCCGATCAGCGACGGCTTTGCCGGCGGCACATAGGTTTCGAGCGGAGTCTTCTCCACGAGGATTGCGTTGTGCGGCTCGGTCGTCGGTTGCATTGGTGGGACCTGGGATTACTGCTGTTTGAGTTCGTCATGCCCGGGCTTGACCCGGGCATCCACGTCTTTCGTCAATCGCGGTTGCGCGTGGATGGCCGGGTCAAGCCCGGCCATGACGACCGAAAATCTGGAACCGCCCCTATATAGCAACCGGAACAGTCGATTGCGACCTTCTCCAGCGCAGCCTTAACGCCGGCAATCCTGGCCGATCTTGTCCAGCGCCTGGGCGAGACCCTTCAGCGAGAACGTGTCGGTCGTCTCCGTTCCCTTGGCCGAGACGCCCTTGACCACGAGATCAGCGGATTTGCGCATGGCCTCGACCATCCGCTCCTCCTCGGCCGCGTTCTTGATCCAGAGCCCGTCGCCCTGCGTATACATCGAGAAGGCGGCGCCGCCGACCTCGACCGAGGATTCCGAGCCCGGCTTCAGCGCGTAGCCGATCATGACCGAAACTTCGTTGTTGACCTTCTCGGCCGGACGGGTCGAGACGAAGGCATAGGCGGGATCGCGCGGCCTGTTCGGCGGATTGGTCTTCGACGAGGAGGGTTTTGCCAGCGCGAAGCAGACCTTCTTGCCGTTGGGCGTCGCCGAATAGGCCCCCCAGGTGCCGAACTGGCCGATCAGGGTGGGCTCCGCACCACCCGCAACCGCCGCGGGCGGAGCCGATGGTTTGCTCTCCGGCTTTGCCGTGGACTTGGCCGTCGTATGGGCGGCCGGCGCGGCCGGCTTCGGCGTCGCTTTCGACGCCGGTTGCGCCGTCTGCGCCCGCGCAGAATCGAAGATTCCCCCGGCGACCACGCCAGTCATCAAAGCTAAAATCAGCACCCGCCACATGCTGGAGTGGTTCCCTCAATATTGTGACTGGAAGATGGCCCGGCCGCGCTTTGTCCCCGCGGCAGGCATAGCCGGGAAAGTCCAATTTGGGAAGGCAGTTAGCGGTGTCAGCCTTTGGATCGCGCAGCGCGCTGGTCAGCCCATTGCGTCTCGGTCCATTGCAACAAATCCTCGGCGCCGGAACTGCGCAAATGCGCGCCGCCGTCGATCACGACCATCTCGCCATTGATGTAACCGGCGCGGTCCGAGACCAGGAAGCTGGCGAGATCGGCAAGCTCGCTGTGCTCGCCGGTCCTGCCGAGCGGATTTCGCATCAGGGTGTCGTCACGCCCCTCCAGCCGCAACTGTCCGGATGCGCCCGCGGTCGGGAACGGACCCGGTGCGATCGCGACGGTGCGGATGCCCTTCGGGCCCCATTCCACGGCGAGGCTTTTGGTCATCGCCAGCACCGCCGACTTCGCCATCGCGGAGGGAACGGTGAAGGCGCGTCCGGTGATGGTCGACGTCGAGAGGATCGAGAGCACGACGCCGTTGTGATTGCCCTCGATCCAGCGCCTGCCGGCGGCGAGCGTGCAATACATCGCACCATGCAGCGTCGGCGCCAGGATCGCATCGGCCGCGCGGAACGACAGATGTTCGCTCTGTGCAATGAAAGTCGCGGCTGCGTTGTTGACGAGGATATCGAGCGGCGCCTCGCGCCAGAGCCCGTCCATCATGCTGTCGACGGCGGCACCATCGCGGATATCGCAGGCGATGGTGGTGACCTTGCCGCTGGTTTCTTGGCGCATCTCGCTTGCGGTTGCTTCCAGCCGGTCGCGCTTGCGGCCGCAGATCACGAGCTCGGCGCCGAGTGCAAGAAAACGGCGTCCCATCGCGGCGCCAAGGCCCGAGCCCCCGCCGGTGACGAGGATACGCTTGCCCCTGAGCAGACCCGTTTCAAACATCGTTTGAATCCCTTCTTGTTCTTCTTGTTTCGTGGCAGCGAGCGAAACGACGCAATACCGAGCCCGTCCTGTGGAAATAGTCTGGATTGCTTCGCTCCGCTCGCAATAACGCGAGGATAGGCCTTCGCATCGCTCGGGCAAAGAAACCGGATTGTCGCCCGTGCCTAAATCCGGCAGAAACGGGCAACCAAAACTCCACTCGAAACGCTTCAGGTGCCGCCATGAAAGCCATCCTCTGCTCGCAATATTGCCAGCCCGACGATCTCGTGCTGGCTGAGGTGCCGGATCCGGTGGCCGGTCCCGGCGAAGCGGTGATCGCGATCAAGGCGGCTGCGCTGAACTTCTTCGACATCCTGATGATTCAGGGCAAGTACCAGATCAAGCCGCCGTTTCCGTTCTCGCCGGCCGCGGAAGTCGCGGGCGTGATCGAGAGCATCGGCGCCGGCGTGACCGATCTGAAAGTCGGTGATCGCGTCGTCGCCTCCTGCGGCCACAACGGCGCGCGCGAGAAGATCGCGCTGCCGGCGGCGTCGATCGTGAAGATCCCCGACAATCTCGACTATGACCGCGCGGCCGGCATCATCATCATCTACGGCACCGCGCTGCATGCGCTGGAAGATCGCGCCAGCCCGAAGCCGGGCGAAACGCTTGCGGTGTTGGGCGCGGCCGGCGGCACCGGCCTTGCCGCCTGCGAGCTCGGCAAGCTGATGGGACTGAAGGTGATTGCCTGCGCCTCGTCGGACGAGAAGCTCGAATTCGCCAAGGCGCATGGCGCCGAGCTGACGTTGAACTACGGCAAGGAAGATCTCAAGGAAGGCTTGCGAAAACTCACCGGCGGCAAGGGCGTCGACATCATCTTCGATCCGGTTGGCGGCGCGTATGCCGAGCAGGCGCTGCGCTCGATCGCGTGGGAAGGCCGCTTCCTCGTGATCGGCTTTGCCGCGGGCGACATTCCGAAAATGCCGCTGAACCTCGCGCTGCTGAAGGGCTGCGACATCCGCGGCGTGTTCTGGGGCGCCTGGACCCGGCTCAACCCGGAGAAGAATCGTGCCAATCTCGAGAAGCTGGTGAAGTGGACTGCGGAAGGAAAGATTTCATCGCATGTCGATCGCACCTTCCCGCTGGCGCAGACCGCTGACGCATTGAAGGTGCTGGCGGGACGCCAGGCCATGGGCAAGGTCATCCTGCATCCGTGAGGATGTGCATGCGTGGCGCCGCCCAGGCTCGCCACACTCAACTGTCATCGCCCGCGAAGGCGGGCGATCCAGTATTCCAGAGACACCAGCGATTGAACCGACAAGCCGCGGCGTACTGGATTCCCCGCTTGCGCGGGGAATGACACCGCGCTTGTGGTAAACGCTCCTAAGCTTCGGCTTCCGCACTCGCCTCGTCCACCCCACGCTTCAGCACCGTCCGCGCGGCTTCGCGGTGCTCGTTCGTGATGTGGCCGGAAACCATGCGAATGGCGGTGGCGAGCACGGCAGCGTCGTCGGCGAAGCCGAGGACCGGCATCACGTCGGCGACGAAATCGAACGGCAGGATGAAATAGGCGATCGCACCCAGCAGCGCGGCCTGGACATGGCGCGGTGTCTGCCGATCGAAGGCGCAGTAGTAGGCGGCAAGCAGGTCTTCCGCGAATGGAAGATGCGCGGCGACACGCTTCAGCTTGCGCCAGAAGCGGCGGCGCACGCTCTCGCGATCTTCCGCGAGGCGATCGGCCGGCTCGAAACCGACGCTGTGCTCGGCAGCCATGTTCGACAAACTCCTGGTTCAGCCCAAAGCGGCGCCGCATCCCGGCTGATCACAAGATGGGGATGTGGCCGAGCGCTGCAAGACGTTGGCCGATCTCAGCCTGCGATCGCATTCATCGTCCGGGCCAGCGCGATGTCGAGCGCGGTGACGCCGCCGGCATCGTGGGTCGACAGCACCACCTCCACCGTCTTGTAGACGTTGCGCCATTCTGGGTGGTGATCCATCTTCTCGGCGGCCAGCGCGGCCCGGGTCATGAACCCGAACGCCTCGTTGAAATCCTTGAAGATAAAGGTTTTCGCGATGGCATCCCGACCTTGGACCTCGGTCCAGCCCGGTAGTCCGCCCAGCGCCTGCCTGCGCGCCTCCGCCGAGAGTCGTTCTGCCATGCTCGTCTCCGTCCTTCAGGGGAACTTTACCCTAACACCCCGGTGAGGCCCGGGTTCATACGGGGATTTCCGCCATCCGCTAACCATGACGGAGATGTAACCCCGCCGGACAAGAAATTTGCTACAATTGCGAGCGTAAATCGCCGGCCAAGATGAAACTGAGCCTGAAGCGCCTGTTTGGGAGATCGATGACCGGGGGATTGGACCTGGCCGAAACGCCCTCTCCGCCTTCGCCGCGATCCGCGGCGCGGAAGACTGCACTCGTGACTCTTGCGCTCGTGCTCGCGATCATCGGCACGCTCGCCGGCGGCTATTACTTCGCCATGCGGCCCGTGACGCTGAAGATCGCGGTCGGCCCCGCCAACAGCGATGACGTCAAGGTCGTGCAGGCGCTGACGCAAGCCTTTGCGCAGCACAAGAGCCAGATCCGGCTGCGTCCAATCCAGACCGACGGCGCCACGGCCAGCGCCGATGCGCTTTCGGAAGGCAAGGTCGATCTCGCCATCGTGCGCGGCGACATCGACGTGCCCAAGAACGCGCAAGCGGTCGCGACCCTGCGCAAGAACGTCGTGGTGCTGTGGTCCGTACCGGGCAAAGGCAAGAAGCGGGGCCCGAAAATCACCAAGATCTCGCAGCTCGCCGGCCATCGCGTCGGCGTCGTCGGCCGCACCCAGGCCAACGTCAATCTGCTCAAGGTGATCCTCCAGCAATACGGCGTCGATCCCGCCAAGGTCGAGATCGTGCAATTCCCGGCCAACGAAGCCGCCGAGGCGATCAAGGCCCAGAAGGCCGACGTCTATCTCGCGGCCGGCCCGGTCAACAGCAAGATCACCGCGGACGCGATCGCCGCCTCCACCAAGGATTTCGGCGCGCCCAGCTTCCTCGCGATCGAGTCGGCGGATGCGATAGCGCAGAATCATCCGGTCTACGAAGCGTCCGAGATTCCCGCCGGCACCTATGGCGGCTCACCCGCCCGGCCGGATGACGAGGTCAAGACCATCAGCTTCTCGCATCACATCGTGGCGCGAAAGGGCGTGTCCGACACCACCATCGCGGCGTTCACGCGCCAGCTGTTCGCCGTGCGTCAGCAGCTGGTGACGGAATTCCCGCTGGCGGCGAAGATCGAGACGCCCGACACCGACAAGGACGCGGTGATCCCGGTGCATCCCGGCGCGGCCGCCTTCGTCGACGGCGAGGAAAAGACCTTCCTCGACAAATACAGCGATTACATCTGGTGGAGCCTGATGGCGCTCTCCGCCATGGGCTCGATCGGCGCCTGGTTCGCGGGCTATCTGAAGAAGGACGAGCGCGACAACAACAGCCATCTGCGCGAAAGGCTGCTCGACATGATCGCGGCCGCGCGCAAGAGCGAGGCGACCGAAGAGCTCGACCAGATGCAGGCCGAGGCCGACGAAATCCTGCGCGACACGTTGCGCTGCTTCGATCACGGCGCGATCGAGGAGGGCTCGCTGACGGCCTTCAACATCGCGCTGGATCAGTTCCACGCCGCCGTCGCTGACCGCAAGGCCGTGCTGTCCAGCCTGCCGCAGAACCTGCAACGTGCGGGCGCGCAGTTCAGGGCCGCTGGCAACGCGTAACGCTTGCGCGCGTTATCGCTGCGTCACATTGTCTCAATATAGGTTACCGTCATTCAGGGGCGCGCACCACGCGAACCCGGAATCCATCGAGCCGCATCTCGCAGGGTTCGGAGCCATCCTTCATGAACATCAAATTCTCCCGCCGCCGTTTCCTCGCCACCGGCGCCGGTGCGCTCGGTGCCGTCGCGATGCCCTATCTCTCGCGAGCGGCCGATCGGCCCGCGGTCACCCACGGCGTGCAATCGGGTGACGTCACGGTCGACGGCGGCATGGTGTGGGCCCGCACCGACCGGCCCGCGCAGATGCTGGTCGAGGTCGCGACGACCGAATCCTTCAGGGATGCCCGGGCGCTTCCGCCGATCGCGGCGCTGCCCGAGAGCGACTTCACCGCAAAGATGCTGATCGATAACCTGCCTGCCAGCCAGGACATCCTTTACCGCATCCGCTTCCGCGATCTCTCGCATGGCGCGATCGAGGGCGAACCGGTGACCGGCCGCTTCCGCACCGCGCCCGCCGACCGCCGTGATGTCAGCTTCGTCTGGGGCGGCGACGTCGCAGGACAAGGCTGGGGCATCAACCCCGATGACGGCGGCATGTTCACCTTCTCGGCGATGCGCAAGCACCGTCCGGATTTCTTCCTGCATTCCGGCGATACCATCTATGCCGACGGCCCGATCCAATCGGAGGTGAAGCTCGCCGACGGCAAGATCTGGAAGAACGTCACCATCCCCGAGAAGTCCAAGGTCGCGGAGACGCTCGACGAGTACCGCGCCGCGCATAAATACAATCTCACCGACGAAAACCTACGTGCCTTCAATGCCGAGGTCCCGATCTTCGTGCAATGGGACGACCACGAGGTGACCAATAACTGGTCGCTGTCGAAGGAGTTGCCGGCGGCCTACAAGGAGCGCGACATTTCGCTGCTCGCCGCCCGCGCCGGCCGCGCCTTCCACGAGATGTATCCGATGCGCGAGAGCATCGTTGAGCCGGGCCGGGTCTATCGCCAGATCTCCTACGGCCCGCATCTCGACGTGTTCGTACTCGACGAGCGCAGCTATCGCGGTCCGAACGGCCCCAATCTCGAAACCGCCTACGGCCCCGCCAGCTACTTCCTCGGTCCGAACCAGATCGCCTGGCTCAAGCGTGGCCTGCTCAATTCCCGCGCGACCTGGAAAGTGATCGCCTCCGACATGCCGCTCAGCCTCGTCGTGTCGGACACGCCGAAGGGCGGCTCGGAAGCGATCGCGCAGGGCGACGGGCCGGCGCGCGGCCGCGAACTCGAGATCGCCGACATTCTACGCTTCATCAAGATGGCGCCGATCAGCAACACGGTGTGGCTGACCGCGGACGTGCACTACGCCGCCGCGCATTATTACGATCCGAACAAGGCACAATTCCAGGAGTTCGAGCCGTTCTGGGAATTTGTGTCGGGCCCGCTGCATGCCGGCACCTTTGGTCCGGCTGCGCTCGACAACACCTTCGGACCTGAGGTGCGCTTCGTAAAGGCGCCCGGCAAGGACAGCCAGAACCTGCCGCCGTCCGCCGGCATGCAGTTCTTCGGTCACGTCAAGATCGACGGAGCCTCGGGCCAGATGACCGTGACCTTGCGCGACCGCGCCGACGTCGCGCTGTGGTCGACCACGCTCGATCCGAAGCAGGTCTGATCGCTAATCGCGGGCGCGCACCTTGAGCGCCGCCTCCAGCGCGTCGCTCGAGCACGGCTTCTGCAACCGCGGCTGGCCGGAGAATTCAGGCGGAATGCGCGCCTCGGCGCCATAACCGGTGACGAACACGAACGGGATCTTCAGCGCTGCCAGCCGCTCGGCGACCGCAAAGCTCGTCTCGCGAATAAGCTCGACATCGAGCAGCGCGAAATCGGGCGCTCGCTCGGCGATGGCACCCAGCGCCTGGGTCACCGACCCGACGCTCCGCACGCCCGTAACCCCAAACCCGAGCAGACGGTCCTCGAAATCGATCGCGATGATCGGGTCGTCTTCGACGATCAGAACATCGGCCGGCCAACTTGCGCCATTGGGGAGTGCGGGTGTCATGATCGCATCTTGTGTGTAGTAGGGGTTCGGATCAGGACTGCCGCGACACGATGCCTGCGCACAGCGGAGGGTTCCCGGAACGAAACCCACCACATCGCCGTTCTCCAGTCTGTCCACTTGTGCACACAGGGAAGGCACGGAACTCGTTAAGGTGCGAGGGGATGGGAGTTCACGATGGATGCGCATATCAGCAAGATGACCGAGGTCGAGAACCGTCCGGCCAACAATCTGTTGCGGCGTCTGAGCCAGGCAGACTACGCCCTGCTCGCGCCGCACGTGACCGTCGAAAACTCCGCAGCGAACCAGTTGCTCTACAGCCCCGGTGACGACGTCCAGGTCGTCCACTTCCCCTGCGGACCGGCGCTCGCGACCTTTCTCGTCCCCAACGAGGATGGCCGAGACGTCGAGACCATCCTGGTCGGCCGCGAAGGCGCGGTGGGCGGCATCGTCAGCGAGGGGTTCCTGCCGGCCTATACCCGGATCTGCGTGAAATTCAGCGGCCCGTTTGCGCGCGTCCATGTCGCCAAGCTGGAAGCGGCCAAGCTGCGCTCGGTATCGCTGCGCAATATCTTTGCCCGCTATGCCGATTGCATGCTGGCGCAGATCTTCCAGTCGACCGCCTGCAATGCGATCCATTCCATCGAACAGCGGACCGCCAAATGGATCCTGGCGGCGATGGAGCGGACCGGCGACGAGGACAGCGTGCCGCTGACCCACGAACAGCTTGCGACGCTGCTCGGCGTTGGCCGCAGCTATGCCAGCCGCGTGCTCCAGTCGTTCAAGGCGGAACGGATTCTCGACACGAGACGCGGATCGATCCTGGTTCGCAACCGCGACGGCCTGAAGCTTCGCGCCTGCCTGTGCAACGACGCGGTGAAAATGCACTTCGAGGAGGTGCTGCGCGGCGTCTACCCGACCGAGGAGCGGGAGGCCGGCTAGCGCCCCGCCTCGCTTCCCCGGCGTGGAGAACGAGCGGGGCGCACTATCCCGCGCGGCTGGAACCTGGGCTAATATCCCCGCATGAGCGGGGCATTCCTTCACACCGTCTTCGACATTGCCGCATGGCTGGCGGCGGCCGCGGCTGTCTACTGGCTGTCGCGACAGCGCCTGCGGTTTCCGGCGCAATCCTTCGAGCTGCCCTATGTCGCCGCGCTGGTGTTCGGCGCGGGCCTCGGGGCCTACCTGTTCGGCTCCGCCAATCTGTGGCTGTCGGGCGAGAGCGGCATCGCCCGCTCGGTCGAGGGCGCGATCGCCGGCGGCATCGTCGCGATCGAGTTCTACAAATGGTCCGCAGGGATTTCCGCGCGAACCGGCGCACGTTTCGCGCTGCCGCTGGCGCTCGGCATCGCGATCGGCCGGCTCGGCTGCTACTTCGCGGGCCTCGACGATTTCACCTATGGCACGCCGACCGCGCTGCCCTTCGCCCATGATTTTGGCGACGGCATTCTGCGCCATCCCGTGCAGCTCTACGAGAGCGCGGCCATGGCCGCCTTCGCGCTGCTCTATGTGCTGGCGGTCGTGAACCGGAACGGCTTTGTGATCACCAATGGTTTCTACCTGGTTCTCGTCTACTATGGAGCGCAACGCTTCCTGTGGGAATTCCTCAAGCCCTACGGCACGCTGATCGGCCCCTTCACCCTGTTTCATCTGCTGTCGCTGTCAATTTTGCTCTACGCCGGCGTCATGCTCGCGACGGCGCCCAAAGCGAGACCCATACAAAGCGAGTTACTTGCATGAACGCGCCGTTGCGTAAGTCGCGACCCTATATTTTCTGGGGCCAGACCCAATCTCTTTGCGAGACCTGCCTGAAGCTGGTGCCGACCAAGATCCAGATCCTGGGCAGCGAGGTCTGGCACGAAAAGCGCTGCAAAGAGCACGGCGTCCAATCGACGTTGGTGTCGACGGATGCCGCCTATTGGCGCCTCTGCAAGGATTTCATCAAGCCCGGCGACCGGCCGCTGCAATTCCAGCAGCGCACGGAGTTCGGCTGTCCCTATGATTGCGGTCTCTGCTCCGATCACGAGCAGCATTCCTGCCTGGCGCTGATCGAGATCACCGAGCACTGCAATCTGACCTGCCCCGTCTGCTTCGCCGAATCCTCGCCCGCGCGAACGAAATTCACCCCGCTCGCCACCATCGAGAAGATGCTGGATGCGCTTGTCGCGAGCGAGGGCGAGCCTGACCTGGTGCAGATATCCGGTGGCGAGCCGACGCTGCATCCGGACTTCTTCGCAATCCTGGACGCCGTACGCGCTCGCCCGATCCGCCACGTCATGATCAACACCAACGGCCTGCGCATTGCGCGTGAGAAGGATTTCGTGGCACGGCTGGCCGAGAACAAGCGCGGGCTGGAGGTCTATCTCCAGTTCGATTCATTACAGCGCGATGCGCTGATCGACCTGCGCGGCGCGGATTTGCGAAAAATCCGCCAGCAGGCGCTGGAGAATCTCGAGCATTTTGGCGTTTCGACCACACTGGTCGCGACCATCAAGCGCGGTGTCAACGACACCGAGATCGGCGACATCGTCCGCCACGCGCTCACCTGGTCATGCGTGCGCGGCGTCACCCTGCAGCCGGTGCAGGACGCCGGCCGCAACGAAAATTTCGACGAGAAGACCGACCGCATCATGCTGTCGGAGATCCGCAAGCGCGTGATCGAGACCGGGGTGTTCGGCGACAAGGACATGATCCCGCTGCCCTGCAATCCCGAAAGCATCTCGATCGGCTACGGCCTGCGCAACGGCGAGAAGGTGCTGCCGCTGACCTCGCTGATCCCGCAGGAACAGCTCGTCGCCGTGATGCCCAACACCATCAGTCCGGAGAAATATCCGATACTGCGGGAAAAATTCGTCGATCTGTTCTCGCTGTCGTCGGGACCTTTGAACACGAGCGAGCGCGTCTGCGAATTGTTGTGCTGTCTGCCGAGCTTCAACGCGCCGGAAGGCCTCTCTTACGAGAACGTCTTCCGCGTCACCATCGTGCAGTTTCTCGACCGCTTCAATTTCTGCGTCGGCAACGTCAAGCGCAGCTGCATCCATTTCGTGACCGAGCAGGGCGCGATCATTCCGTTCGACACCTACAATCTGTTCTACCGCAGCGGAAAGATCGACGGCATTCGCGCCGGGCTCGAAGGGCAGACTTACCGCGAGGCAAGGCAAAGCGAGGAGGCATCACAATGAGCGATACGCCACCGCCGGTTCTGCCGCCTCTGCCCACGCCGGACCATGCGCGTAGCGGCTGCCTTACGGCTTTCATGGTGATAGCGGGGGTGATCCTGCTGCTGCCGGGCCTGTGCGCGCTCGTGTTCGGGGGCATTTCGGTGTCCGACAGCGGCCAAATCGCTTCCGACATCGCGCCGTTCGTCTTCCTTGGACTGGTGGTGGGGATCGGCGGCGTCGCCCTGATCTGGGCGGCCATCAAGGGGCGGAAGGCCCCGCCGGCCCGGAACGGCAGCTAAGCCCCGGGGATTCCCGGACAAAATTCGATCAACCAACGGGCAAAGAACGCATTGTTTTTTGGCCGTTTTTGCATATATTGCGCCGCAACGCGTAGGCTGCCCGGTCGATATGGCCGGGCTTCCTTTTTGGGCGGAAAGCGCCCCGTTTTCAGTCTTCCAGCGTTGTTTCGAGAAGAGGTCCCGGTCCGACCGGCGAGATCGCGCTTAACCCATTGTACGAACGCAAAGAAGCTCACTCATGAACCTCCGTAACGTCGCCATCATCGCTCACGTCGACCACGGCAAGACGACCCTGGTCGACAAGCTCCTCCAGCAGTCCGGCACGTTCCGCGAGAACCAGAAGGTGACCGACCGCGCCATGGACTCCAACGATCTGGAGCGCGAGCGCGGCATCACCATCCTGGCCAAGGCGGCCTCGGTGCAGTGGAAGGACACCCGCATCAACATCGTCGACACGCCCGGCCACGCCGATTTCGGCGGCGAGGTCGAGCGTATCCTGAACATGGTGGACGGCGCCCTGGTGCTGGTCGACGCAGCGGAAGGCCCGCTGCCGCAGACCAAGTTCGTGGTCTCCAAGGCGCTCAAGGTCGGCCTCAAGCCGATCGTCGTCATCAACAAGGTCGACCGCCCCGACGCACGCCCGACCGAAGTCATCAACGAGGTGTTCGACCTGTTCGCCGCGCTCGACGCCAGCGAGGAGCAGCTCGACTTCCCGATCCTCTACGGGTCGGCCAAGCAGGGCTGGATGGCCGACAGCCCGGAAGGCCCGAAGGACAAGGGCATGGAGCCGCTGTTCGACCTGATCCTGCGCCACGTCGCGCCGCCGAAGGTCGAGGAAGGTCCGTTCAGGATGATCGGTACCATCCTGGAAGCCAACCCCTATCTCGGCCGTATCATCACCGGCCGCATCTCCTCCGGCGTGCTGAAGCCGAACCAGCAGGTCAAGGTGCTCAACGCCGAGGGCAAGCTGGTCGAGTCCGGGCGCATCACCAAGATCCTGGCGTTCCGCGGTCTCGAGCGCACGCCGCTCGATGAGGCCGAGGCCGGCGACATCGTTGCCATTGCGGGCCTCACCAAGGGCACCGTCGCCGACACCTTCTGCGATCCGACCGTCGAGGTGCCGCTGCCGGCACAGCCGATCGATCCGCCGACCGTGTCGATGTCGTTCATCGTCAACAACTCGCCGCTCGCCGGCACCGAAGGCGACAAGGTGACGAGCCGCATGATCCGCGACCGTCTGTTGCGCGAGGCCGAAGGCAACGTCGCGCTGCGCGTCGTCGAAGCCTCCGACAAGGACGCGATGGAAGTCTCGGGCCGCGGCGAATTGCAGCTCGCGATCCTGATCGAGACCATGCGCCGCGAAGGCTTCGAGCTCTCGGTGTCGCGTCCGCGCGTGGTGTTCCAGAAGGACGAGGCCACGGGCGCCACCCTGGAGCCGATCGAGGAAGTCGTGATCGACGTCGACGAGGAGCATTCCGGCGTCGTCGTGCAGAAGATGAGCGAGCGCAAGTCCGAGCTGGTCGAAATGAAGCCGTCGGGCGGCAACCGCCTCCGCCTGGTGTTCTACGCGCCGACCCGCGGCCTGATCGGCTACCAGGGCGAACTGCTCACCGACACCCGCGGCACCGCGATCATGAACCGCCTGTTCCACGGCTATGCGCCGTACAAGGGCGAGATCCAGGGCCGCCGCAACGGCGTGCTGATCTCCAACGACCAGGGCGAAGCAGTGGCCTACGCCATGTTCAAGCTGGAAGACCGCGGCCCGATGATGATCGAGCCGGGCTGGAAGGTCTACAAGGGCATGATCGTCGGCGAGCACACCCGCGACAACGATCTCGAGATCAACGTGCTCAAGGGCAAGCAGCTCACCAACATCCGCACCACGTCGAAGGACGAGGCGGTGCGCCTGACCCCGCCGATCCGCATGACGCTGGAAAAGGCGCTCGCCTATATCGAGGACGACGAGCTCGTCGAGGTCACGCCGAAGTCGATCCGCCTGCGCAAGAAGCACCTCGACCCGAACGAGCGCAAGCGCGCGGAAAAGTCCAAGGAAGCGGTGGCGTAAGGCCACCGCTCGCCGGAATGCCGTAGGGTGGGCAAAGCGTAGCGTGCCCACTCCTTTGAATTTCCAATCGACGATGGTGGGCACGGCGCAAGCGCGCCTTTGCCCACCCTACGAAACATCGCCTCAGGTCCAGGCTCTGCGGAGCGGCGTTACACGCCGCACCGCGTCCGGGACACGAGAGCGTCATATCTGTCTGGCTTTCTTGCGTTCCAGCGAACGTGCTAGAGCCCGCACATGACCAGCCTCCCGTCCTCCGTCGACGTCGCGATCATCGGTGCCGGTGCCGCCGGGCTCGGCGCCGCGCATGCGTTGCAAGGCTCGGGCCTCTCCGTGATCGTGCTGGAGGCGCGTAACAGGCTCGGTGGCCGCGCCTGGACGGTGCAGGCCTCGCCTGAGGTCATCTTCGATGTCGGCTGCGGCTGGCTTCACTCCGCCGACAAGAACTCCTTCGTCGCCATCGCCAAGCGCTTGAATTTCGCGGTCAACACCGACCTGCCGCCCTGGCGCGACCGTGCCTTTGGCGAGGTGTTTCCGGAACGGGAGCGCGATGAGTTCGCGCGCGAGATCGACGCATTCTACGACCGCGTCAGCGAGGCTGCGGAAGCGGGCGAAGATGCGCCGGCCGAGCGATATCTCGAGCCGGGCAATCGCTGGAACCCGATGATCAATGCCGTCTCGACCTATGTGAATGGCTGTGAGCTCGACCGGGTCTCGATCCTCGACATGGACGCCTACGAGGACACCTATTTCAATTGGCGCGTCCGGGCCGGGTATGGCGCGCTGATCGCTGCCTATGGCGCCTCCTGCCCGGTGGCGTTGAACTGCAACGTCTCGCTGATCGACCATTCCGGCAAGCACATTCGGATCGAGACGTCGTCGGGCACGCTGACTGCGGACAAGGTGATCGTCACGGTGCCGACCAACCTGATTGCGGACGAAGCCATCCGCTTCTCGCCGCCTTTGCCGGCCAAGGTCGATGCCGCGGCTGGCCTGCCGCTCGGCGTCGACGACAAGGTGGTGCTGGCGCTGGAGGACGCAGAAGCCTTCCCGAAGGAAGGCAACCTGCGCGGCGCGACCATGCGCACCGCAATGGGCACCTACCATATCCGCCCATTCGGCCAGCCCTGCATCGACGGCTTTTTCGGCGGCACCTTTGCGCGCGAACTGGAGGACGCCGGCGAGGGCGCCTTCGCCGCGCAAAGTATCGATGAGATCGCGGACTATCTCGGCAACGACATCCGCCGCAAGCTGAAGCCGCTCGCAGAGTCGCGCTGGGGTCACGACCCCTTCGCGCGCGGTGCCTATTCGCATGCGCTGCCGGGCCATGCGGGAGACCGCGCCGTGCTGGCCGCGTCGGTGGATGGCCGGCTGTTCTTCGCCGGGGAAGCGACTTCGCCGACCTTCTTCACGACGGCGCATGGGGCACGAGACAGTGGGGAGCGGGCGGCGAAGGAAGTACTGGCGGCTTTGCTCAGGCCGTAGCCACAAACGCCGTCATTGCGAGCCCAGCGAAGCATCCAGACTGCCGCCGCGGAAAGATTCCGGATGGCTTCGTCGCTTCGCTCCTCGCGATGACAAGGAAGCCACTATTCAATCACCCGTGCCCGCAAATCCGCATCAGGCACGAAGCACGCATCGTATTTCCCAAAAATGCGATAACGGTTACGTGCGATGAGGCTGTAGGCGGGGTCTCGCAGCGGCTTCGGCACGGCGAACAACGCGCGCACCCAGCCCCAGCCTGGAAGCTGGGACAGCACCGTCAGCGCGGCGTCCGATTTCATGAACACGTCGCCGCCGTGGACGACCGCATTCGTATCGGGATCCTCAGGATCGATGCCGAATGTCCGCGCGAGCTGCGCCCCATAGTCCGACTGGATCGGCGTGAACCGAAACCGTCTCGCCATGTCGCGCTTGGCCACAAACCGCACCCAGCGCGAGCAGAAGATGCAGACGCCGTCGTACAGGATCACGTCGTCGTCGGGCCATTGTGGCATCAGCGGTTGTCCAGCATCAGAAGCGCGACCAGCATCAGCACGATCGCCGGACCCGTCTTCACCAGCGCGCCGAGCGGTTCGATCCAGAGATCCGGCGTCAGGATCGCCGCACCCACCATATAGCCGAGCGACGCGACGATGCCCGCAACCAACCCGATCGCCGCCGTTCGCCGGAAGGCAATCAGGGCCCCGATGCTCATGTCCATCAGGCTGGTGCAGATGGTGATGGGATCGACCAGCACCGGCGGAAAGTTGTGCGCGCTCAAAATGCCGGCGGCGGCGCGGTAGGACACGAACAGCGCGATGAAGCCGGAGACCAGCCAGAATGAAACCAGACTCGCAAGGATCAGCGCCTTGACCAGAAACAGGCGCGCGAACCATTTGTCTTGAATGGTGGCGGGATGCCGGCCGATCGTCTCAACCAGCGTCTTCGGTGCAATGCCTGTTGCCGCGAGCCACGCTGAAGCATCACCTCGCACGCCACGGCGCAGCTCGGCGATGGCTGTCGAGCGCATCGGCGGCATCCAGCCGAGATGGCTGGCGAGATCGCCGATCTTCGCGCCGAGGTCCAGCATGAACGACGGCATCGCGATGTGCGGCCAGCCGGCCGTGCCGAACGCAAGGCGGAACTCCCCGATGACGCCGGCCATGGTGACCGGCTCAACCTGCATCAGATCCCAGCTCACCGCGTTCGCGGCAACGTCGTCAATGTCGCGCGCGGCAAGCCAGGCGATGGTGGCCGAAATGTCCTCCACCGCGACGGGCTGGAACGGCGTCGCCATCTCCTTGTCCGGCAGGTCGAGCGGAAACGCAGCGAGCGCACGCAGCATCGCACTGCCACCATAGGCTGACGGTGCAACGACGAAGCCGGGCCGCAGGATGGCGTGCGCAACGCCGGACGCCGCGATCAGCCGCTCGGCCTCGCGCTTGGTCGTTGCGAAGGCGGTGCGGTCGGCTGCGGCCGCTCCGGGGATCGAGATGTGCACCAGACGGATCGCGCGCCCACTGTCGGCAATCGCCGCAAGCAGGCGCCCGACGAAATCGCGATGCACCGCCCCCGTGTCGCTGCCGGGCCCGTCCTGGAGCACGCCAAGGCAGTTCACGACGACATCCACCGCATGCTCGCTCAGGAGCCGGGCCAAAACAGCTGCATCGAGAGAGAGGATCGGAAGCTCGATATCGAGCATGCTCGTCTTCTGCGCCGGCGACAGGCTGCGCGCCACGCCAAGTGCGCGAAAGCCACGCGTGCGAAGATCGTCCGTCACGAAGCGGCCGATCAGACCGGAGGCGCCGAGCACCAAGATGGTTCGCGGGTTCATCACTGCTCTCAAAACGGCTTTGCAACCATCAGCCACAAGATCGCCATCGTCGCGCCGAAACCGGGGATTCCGAACGCGAACCAGCGACGAAACAGGATGAAATAGCGCTCCGGCAGCGCACTGCGCTGATCCGCGGCGGACTGCGCGAGGTCGCGCATCTCGATCTGCATGAACACGACAGGGATCCAGAACAGGCCTGCCACGGCATACAGCACGAGCGAGGCGAGCAGCCAGCGCTCGGTGATCGAGGTTGCCGAGAGCATCATCAGCAAGCCGCCCGTGATCGGCTGCAGGAGCACCGCCGACAGTGTGAAGATCGCGTCCGCAA
Source organism: Bradyrhizobium amphicarpaeae (assembly GCF_002266435.3). Classification (NCBI taxonomy): domain Bacteria; kingdom Pseudomonadati; phylum Pseudomonadota; class Alphaproteobacteria; order Hyphomicrobiales; family Nitrobacteraceae; genus Bradyrhizobium; species Bradyrhizobium amphicarpaeae. The sequence goes on along the minus strand of NZ_CP029426.2, from coordinate 303,791 downwards.
TGACGACGACCGCAGCGGTACGCGCGATGAACTGCGCATCGTCGGTGCGATGCGCCATCAGCATGAAGAAGGCGATGCCGGTTCCGGTGCCGAGGATGACGATGGCGCCGAGCACATGCAGATATTTGACCAGGAAATACAGCGTCATTGCTTTTTGGTCGTCACCGGCTTGAATGGGTTCAGCGCGCGGTCGAGCTCGCCGCTCGCGGCTTTGACGCCGGCTTCGGTTTCGATCAGCCAGTGGCCCTCGCTACCCACCGCCGCAAGGCTGCGGAAATCGACCTTGCCGCCACCGCCGCGAAACGCATCGGCGAGCGCTCTCGAAAACGCCGGCGCAAAATAGCTGTCATTGGTCGCAACGAGCCACGTGACGGGAATCCGCGCGCCCTTGCCGAACTCGGCTGCGGCGGCAAGGAGCGTGTGCTTCGCGCAGATCCGGTTCGGCTCATCATTGGCATGGCCGCCGCGCCCGGGCGCAAACACCGTGATCGCGGAAATTTCCTTCGGATCGGTATTGGCGAGCGCCAGCGCACCCCAGCCGCCGGCGGAATGGCCGAGCACGATTGCGGCATCCTTGCGAATGAACTCCTGCTTTCGCAGGAACTCCAGCGCGAGCCGGATTTCCTCGGCCGTTGCGCGGCCGGAACGCGCATAGTCGGCCTCGTCACATCCGCCTTGGTCCTCGACATAGCGGCCACCGGTCGCACCATGGCCAAGCCGCTCCGGCACCAGCACGGCAAAACCTCGCGCGACGAGATAGCCGGCGAGCGGACGATATGCCGGCTGCGGCATTTGCGCTCGACGCAAGGCATTCTGCGTCGAGGCGTGCGCGACGACCGCAAGCCGGAATGGACCTGCACCGATGGGGCGAAACAGCAGGGCACGCGCAGCAATGTCGGTATCCGGCGACGGCACAAGCCACGCTTGTCGGCGAAACGGTTCGCCCTCCTCGCCCGAAGGACCAAACGTGACCTGAGCGCACAGAGGCGGCGCCGTCAGCAGGGCCAGCAGAGGCAGAAGTGCGAGGGTGTTGAGGAGCCGCATGAATGGCCGGAAGCGAGAACAGCGACAATCAGATTAGTCGGAACGAATCAGTATCGGCGGACTTTCTGCGTTGCCATGGCCGTTCATTCGTTGCCGCAGACGGAGTTTTGCACCGACGCGTGGTACGCCGGCGCCATTCGAGTCGGCGTCCTGTCTTTTTTCGGTACAACATGGTCAAGATACTGATGCACAAAATCCACACGTTAACCGATAATTAACGATAGGCCTTGCCGCCGAGGCGGTGACTTGGTTTGATTGCGCCCATGAGCACAACCCTGATCGAGGTCCGGCCGGCCAAAGCTGCAGATGCAACTGCGGTGGCGTCAACTCATGACGAGGCCTGGCGCTCGGCCTATCAGGGCATCATCCCCGGCGCCGAGCTGGAAAAGCTGATCAACCGCCGCGGCCCGCAATGGTGGGACAGCGCGATCCGCAAGGGCAGCCGCGTCAGCGTGCTGGTGTTCGGCGACAAGATCGCAGGCTACGCCAATTACGGTCGCAACCGCGCCCGCAGCCTGCATTTCGACGGCGAGATCTACGAGCTTTACCTGCGCCCCGAATTCCAGGGCCTGGGCTTCGGCCGCCGCCTGTTCGCCTCTGCCCGCCGCGACCTGATGCAAAGCGGGCTGAAGAGCATGGTGGTGTGGGCGCTTTCGGACAACGACCCTGCGACCGAGTTCTACCGGGCGCTGGGGGGACGCATGGTGGCGCGCTCCTCGGAGCGGTTCGGGCCGAAGTCGCTCGACAAGGTTGCCTTCGCCTGGACCAATTGAGCTGCTGAAAGCCTGTCTGGCAGCGTTTCCCGTCCGTCGATACCGTTGCCTTTGCGCCGGTGATCGCCGGATTCATTATTTCACAAAAACGCGATGGATCAGCGGGCCAAGCCCGCGTATGACAGCGCCAAAATCGCTGCCGGGCGCGATTTACCCTCGGCAACAACGGAGCCTTCAATGCGTATCGATGCGATCTCGATCGGGAAAAACGTACCACACGAAGTCAACGTCCTCATCGAGGTCCCCGTGGGCGGCGAACCGATCAAATACGAGATGGACAAGGAAGCCGGCACGCTGGTGGTCGACCGTTTCCTCTACACGCCGATGCGTTACCCCGGTAACTACGGCTTCATCCCGCACACGCTGTCGGATGACGGCGACCCCTGCGACGTCCTGATCATCAACACCCGCGCCATCATTCCCGGCGCCGTCATGAGCGTGCGCCCGGTCGGCGTGCTGTTCATGGAAGACGAAGCCGGCGGCGACGAGAAGATTCTGGCGGTGCCGTCATCGAAGCTGACGCAGCGCTACGACAAGGTGAAATCGTACTCGGACCTCCCCGACATCACGCTGCAGCAGATCCAGCACTTCTTCGAGCACTACAAGGATCTCGAGAAGGGCAAATGGGTGAAGATCCTGCGCTGGGGCGGCCCGGAGGACGCGCACAAGCTGATCCTCGAAGGCATGGACCGCGAGAAGAAGAAAAAGGGCTGAAGCCTGCTCCCTCGCCCCGCAAGCGGGGCGAGGTGAACTACACCGCCGGCTTTGGTAACTCGGCGATCGCACAGGCCGCACGCAGCGTGTTGACCAGCAGGCACGCCACCGTCATCTGGCCGACGCCGCCCGGCACCGGTGTGATCGCGCCGGCAACCCCAAGCGCTTCCTGATAGGCGACGTCGCCGACGAGGCGCGTCTTGCCGTCTTCTTTGGGGATCCGGTTGATGCCGACGTCGATCACGGTCGCGCCCGGCTTCAGCCAATCACCGCGCACCATCTCGGGCCGGCCGACCGCGGCATAGACGAGATCGGCCTGCTTCACGAGCCCGGGCAGGTCGCGCGAGCGCGAATGCGCGATCGTCACCGTGGCGTTCTCGTTCAGCAGCAATTGCACCAGCGGGCGACCGACCAGATTGGAGCGGCCGATGACGATGGCGTTCATGCCTTCCAGCGAAGCGTGTACGCTCTTGGTCAGGATGATGCAGCCGAGCGGCGTGCAGGGCGACAGCGCCTCGAAACCGCCGGCGAGTCGTCCGGCATTGTTCGGATGCAACCCGTCGACGTCCTTGGCGGGGTCGATGGCGTTGACGACAGCTTCGGTGTTCAGCCCTTTCGGCAGCGGCAGCTGCACCAGAATGCCGTGCACGGCCGGATCGCGGTTGAGCTTTGCGACCAGCGCCAGGAGATCTGCCTGCGAGACGTCGGCCGGCAGCTTGTGCTCGAACGAGGCCATGCCGGCGGCCTGGGTCTGGGTGTGCTTGGAGCGGACATAAACCTCGCTGGCGGGGTCGCTGCCGACCAGCACCACCGCCAGCCCCGGCACCAGATTGTGCTCGCGCTTGACGCGGGCGACCTCGTCGGCGACGCGGGCCCGAAGTTCCGCGGCGATGACTTTTCCATCGATGATCTCAGCGGTCATGTCAGTTCCCTCAGTCTTTCGATTGGGCCGAGACGAGCTGGCGCAGGGCTTCGCCGAGCCGTGCCGGATCGCCGTCGACCGCGATCTGCTTCAGCCGCGAGGTGGCGCCGGACAGGAGCTTCACGCCGGCCTTGGAGACCCCCAGCGATTTCGCCAGCAGGCCCAGAACGGCCTTGTTGGCCTCGCCGCCATCGGCGATGGCGCGCACCCGCACCTTGAGCACGCTGCGGCCGTCGGCCAACTGCTCGATCCCGTCGATGCCGTCGCGACCGCCGCGCGGCGTCACCCGCAGCGCGATGCTGATGCCTGCGGCCGAGTAACGCCAGGGTTCCTTACAAGCTTTGTCGGCAACCAAGGGCTCCAGCCCGCTCAGATCACGTTCGGGTAGATGTAGTACAGGATCACCCGCTCGATGAACATGATGAGCAGGATCAGGATGATCGGCGAGATGTCGAGACCGCCGAGACTGGGCAGGAAATTGCGAATCGGCGCCAGCACCGGCTCGGTGATCCGATACAGGAACTCCGCCACCGCCGACACGAACTGGTTGCGCGTGTTCACGACGTTGAATGCGATCAGCCAGGACAGGATCGCGGAGGCGATCAGGAGCCAGACGTAGAGGTCGAGCACGATGATGACGATGTCGAGAACGGCACGCATGATTTGGAAGACTCTGGCTTTTGAAGAGACTCGGGCTTTTGAAAACGCTGGCTGCGGTCGGGATTGGCGCCTTTTGCTAGATATCGGTTCCCCCCCGCCCAAACAAGGGAAGTCGGCACCCTGAATGGCTAAAACCGCCTTACACCCGTCCTTGACTTGACCTTGGCGGGGACTTAAATGGCGCCCGGTTGTCGGCCGCATTCACCAGAGTGGCCAGCAAACGGGGCCATAGCTCAGCTGGGAGAGCGCGTCGTTCGCAATGACGAGGTCGGCGGTTCGATCCCGCCTGGCTCCACCAGCCTTCGCAGGCTACGCCTGCTTCGGCTCGGCAAGCCGCTTCGTAGCGAAGGCTGCCGCGACGTAGCCCGAAGGGCGAAGCCGGGCTACGTCCTCAGATCTCGCCCCCTACCTCCCCGTAAACCGCGGCGCTCTCTTCTCCATAAAACTCGCGACCCCCTCCCGGAAATCGCTACCGGCCAGCGCCACCATCATGTCCCGATTGGCCTCGATCGTTGCCTCCGCCAGGGTCTGGAACGGCACCTCGTAGAGCTGGCGCTTGATCACGGCCATCGCGCTTGGCGAGACGAAATCGGCGAGATCGCGCGCATAGGCATAGGTCTCCTCGCGCAGCTTCTCCGGCGGGCAGAGCCGGTTCACCAGGCCGATCCGCAACGCCTCGTCGCTCGGCACGCGCCGCGCCGAGAGCAGCAAATCCATCGCATTGGCATGACCTACGATGCGCGGCAGCATCCAGCTGATGCCGTGCTCGGCAATCAGGCCGCGCCGCGCGAAGGCGGTCGTGAACACGGTGTTGTCAGCGGCAAAGCGCAGGTCGCAATAGAGCGCGTGGACAAGGCCGATGCCCGCAGTGGCGCCATTGAGCATGGCGATCACAGGCTTCTTGATCGACGGATAGAAACCGTAGCGCGTCTGCCAGTCCGGACGCCGATTCATGTCGAACGGCGGCAGGTTCGACGCGCGCCTGACGTCATCGGGGTCGAGTCCCTTCAGCGCATCCATGTCGGCGCCGGCACAGAAGGCGCGGCCCGCGCCGGTGAGGATGATGACGCGGACATTGTCATCATTGCTCGACGCTTCCATCGCCTGGCGCACGTCGCGCTCCATGGTCGGCGTCCACGCATTCATGCGGTCGGGGCGATTGAGCGTGATGGTCGCGATCTTGTCGCTCACCTCATAGAGAATGTGCTCGTAGGCCATGGCGCTCTCCCTTCGTCTACCGGCGCGTTCGCGCGCTCGTTGGCAACGAGCCTAGCATATCAAGGGAAGAGGCAGAGACTTGCGCCAAGAAACTGTGCCAAGGACCTGTGCCAAGGACTTGCGCCAAGGACTTGCGCGAACGCGCGGATCACTCGGCGGCTTGCGCCAGGACCGGTCGGCGCGCCAGCCAGCCGTCGATGAAATGGTCGAGCCAGGCGCGCTCTGCGGCATCGTAGACGGCACGATCCGCGAAATGATGATGTCGCTGCCGCGCACCGGGCGCGCTGAAGCCGTCATAGCCGCGCGTGGTCCAGCGATGCATCATCGCGTAGGTCACGTCAGGATGAAACTGCACGCCGAAGGCGTTGCCGGCGCGGAACGCCTGCACCGGAAAATCGTCGCCTTCCGCCAGCAGCTCCGTACCGGCCGGCAGCTCGAATCCCTCGCGATGCCAGTGATAGACTTGGGCCGGCCAGGCCGGGCAAAGGGCGTGGCCCGCGGCTGTGGGCCGGATCGGGTAGTAACCGATCTGGGTCAGCGCATCGGCATGCGGCGCGACGCGGGCGCCGAGCTGCATCGCCAGCATCTGGGCCCCCAGGCAGATGCCGAGGAACGGCCGCTGCTCACGCAGCGGAATTTCGATCCAGTCGATCTCACGGCGGATGTAGTCATCGGGATCGTTGGCGCTCATCGGCCCGCCGAAGATCACGGCGCCGGCATGCCGGTCGAGCGTCTCCGGCAAGGCATCGCCGAAGCGCGGACGGCGGATGTCGAGGTGATGGCCGAGCGCGCGCAGCGCATTGCCGACGCGGCCGGGCGTCGAGGATTCCTGGTGCAGGATGATCAGAACCGGCAATTGGGCATCTGAGGCGGCGGCGAGTGGCGTCCTTCTGGGGAAGGGCACCAATTCTGCGCCAACAAACCTGTCCGTCCGGAACGACATGGCCTCTGCGAGTGCTATCTGTTCAGACCGCCAGCATAACTAAGCGATCGTTAATTTCGTGTGAGTTCGCGCACACATCAAAACCGAAGCAAGCTCCGGGCCAGCACGGGCGCTTCGAGACCTAATGCCTCTGCCGCTGGAATCGGCTGGTGGCGGCCAGGATGAAGCCCCGCGGGAAGAAGCGCAGCGCAAACGGCACAATCTTGATGCCGAGACCGGGCAGCACTGCCCGTTTGTTGGCCATCAGGCCACGATAGGCCTCCCGCGCGACCTCGGCCGCCGAAACATTGAGAAGGGCCGTATCATGTCCGGAGCCGACGCCGGCACGCGCCTGGAATTCGGTGGGCACGGGACCCGGGCACAGCACGGTGACGCGAACGCCGCGCGGTGCGAGCTCGGCCCGCAGCGCTTCGGTGAAGGAAATCACGTAGGCCTTGGACGCATAATAGACCGCCATGCCGGGGCCGGGCAGGAAGCCCGCGACCGAGCCGACATTGAGAAGACCGCCCTTGTTCCTGATGAGCTGATCGGCGAAGCGCAGCGACAAATCCGTCAGGGCCCGCACGTTGACATCGACAATCCCGACCTGCTCGTCACGATCGCGCTCGATGGCGTCGCCGAACACGCCGAAGCCGGCATTGTTGACGAGGTGATCGAGCTCGACGCCTTCGGCGGCCAGCGCAGCTGCGATCGTCTCGCCGGCGTCGGGGTTCTCGAGATCGCAGGCAATCACGATCGGCTTCTTGCCACCCCTGGCGGCGAGCTCGTTCGCGAGCTCTTCCAATCGATCCGCGCGCCGCGCCGTCAATGCGAGGCGATGTCCATTGGCGGCAAACACGCGCGCCAGCTCCGCACCTATGCCCGCCGAAGCGCCGGTGATCAACGTTACCCGCTCAGTCACGATCGAAGTCTCTTGAATTGAAGTTCTTGGCCCGGCAATGGCGGAACGAGAGCATAAGCCGAGCTTGACAGGCAAGCGCCGTCGGCCGCATGGCCGCTTGAGCGGGCGACAGGGGCGCGGGAAACCCGGGTATTTACGGATAAATCCGGAGCCGGCCGGCCGGCACCTACATTAAAGTTTCGTCATGTGGTCAGCACAACCGGCGATCCGCCGGCGTGTGTCGGTCAGCCGCCGACGGCGCCGTCCTTCACCTGACCACCGGCACGCTCCGCCACGGCATGCTTCAGGTCGATCCGGTCGCGCTGGGAGATCCCGAGCAGGTCGGAGGCACGCCAGACGACGTTGTCTTCGAATTCGGAGACCTGGCCGTCGGCATAGACCAGCTCCCACATCATCCGGACGATGCGCTTGCGGCCGTCTTCGTCGAGCGAGCGCATGATGACGCTGGTGAAGTGATAGAGATCCACCGCCTCGCCCTCGACCTGGGTTGCGTCCGCAATCAGACGATCCGCAGTGCCGCGATCAAGCCCGAAATGGCTTTCGATCAGGCTGTGCAGCTTGCGCTGCTCACCCGCGCTCGGCTGGCCGTCCAGCGAGACCACGTGGACCAGCAGCGCGGTGGCAGCCAACCGATAGTCGCTGTCACCGAATGTGCGGCTCTGGTCATGGGGGGCGACGATGTCGGCGATAAATTGGCGCAGGCCGTCGAGCATAAGGTCCTACCGAGATCGATACAGCCGCGAGGCGCGGTTGCTACCAGCATTATATGAGCAGCAAACTCAACCGGCGCAACGTGCGTCAGTTCCGCGCGCTGCATTACGTTTCGGCAATCTGAGAGGCACGCATTGGGCGCGATGAGCAAGCTGAGCCCAGCTGTCGTCCCCGCGAACGCGGAGACCCATAACCACAGGCTTTCGATTGGCGATGACCATCCTGCCCATCCTCGAAATCACGCGGTATGGGCCCCTGCTTTCGCAGGGGCGACAACGGAAATCCTCACGGAATCTCGTACACCACCATCTTGTCGGCGATGCCGCGCAATGCGGCCTGTTTCTGGATTGGCTTGATCTCGCGTTGCCGAAGGAGTGCGGCGACCGCCGGCGCATCCGCCACCGGGCCGGTAATGTGGATCTCCTGCGCGGTCGACAGGCTCTGCACGCGGGCGGCGATGTTGACGGTCTGGCCGAAATAATCCTGCCGCTCGTTGAGCATCACCGCGAGACAGGGACCTTCATGGATGCCGATCTTGACGACGAGATCGTCGGTGCCACGCCGCTTGTTGAGATCGTCCATCGCCGCGCGCATCCGCAGGCCCGCGACGATGGCGTGCTCGGGCCGGACGAAGGTGGCCATCACGGCATCGCCGATCGTCTTCACCACGGCGCCCTTCTCGGAAGAGATGATCTCGAGCAGCGCATGGAAATGCGCCCGCACGAGATCGAAGGCGGCGAGATCGCCGACGCGCTCGTAGAGCGCCGTCGAGCCCTTCAGATCCGTGAACAGGAAGGTCAGCGACGTGATCTGGAGCCGCTGATCGAGACTGAGATTGTCCGCCTTGAATACATCGCGAAAGGTCTGGTTCGACAGCATCCGCTTGGCGGTGAGGAACGGCTTGCGCTTGCCGATCAGATGGTGGAGCGCCTCGGCGGCGATGAACACCGACGGCAGCACGCGCACACCGGCCTGGTTCTCCAGCGACAGCCGCAGCGGGCCGGGCCGCATGGTCGTGGTCCCCGTCGGGGCCTGCACCTTGTTGTACATGATGGCGAGCTGCTGACGGTCCCTGGTCGGCTCGCCCTGGACGTCGATGAAATGGGCGGCGTGCGTGACCGGCTCGAAGATGATGATGAAATCACCAGGCAGCTGCAGCGACATCGTCGCCTTCTCGCCGGCCGGCAACTCCATCGTATCCAGCGTCACCTCGTTCGCCAGCGTCGCGAACGAGTCCTTGTTGAAGTCGACGCCGGAGCTCCAGAACACCTGCTTGAAATATTCCCACACCGGCAGCGTATCGGGGTCGTGCGCCGCGATGCGCCGGACCCGCGGATTCACAGTGAAGGACACCTCGACCTGATCGTCGACGGAGGCCTTGTAGCCGCAAGCGCAGAGCGCGCAGTGATAGTCGTCGGGCTTGAGCGCCTTCAACGTCGTATGCGCGCCGAGCACGCCGCCGCAGCCCGGACACAGCACGTTCCAGCCGAGATCGAACAGCCCGAGCCGCGCCGCGTGCAGGAAGGCCGAAATCGCGTGCTCTTCGTCGACGGCATGCTGTGTGGCGAAGTCGAGGACATTGACGCGGTTGAGCTCGTGATCCTCGCCGTCCTCGATCAGCCGCGCAATCGCATCGACCACCTTCGCGTCGGCGGTCTGGTTGAGAACGGAAAACTGGGCCTGGATGTCGCTCATGACGGGACTCTATCTAGGGTGATCACGCCATCGGCCAGACGAGGGCCTGTCACCGACGTGTGATGCGGAACATGGGTGAGTGGTCCGGCTGGGTCGTGACCACGCCGAGCGGGATCACAGGATTCGCCGGGTCGGCGAGCTCGATACGGAACGCGCCGATCAGCCGGGCCAGCGCCAGCACGGATTCGGCCTGCGCAAACGGCGCGCCGATGCAGACGCGCGGACCTGCGCCGAACGGCAGATAGGCGAAGCGGTCCGGCGCCGCCGTCGCCATGAAGCGCTTAGGAATGAACGCGTTCGGCTGGTCCCACAGCTTCTCGTGCCGGTGCAGCAGCCAGGGCGCGATCATGATGATGTCGCCCTTGCCGATCTCGATTCCGGCCGCATTGTCCTTTTCGCGTGCGGCGCGCGCGACCAGGAAGGCCGGAGGATAGAGCCGCATGGTCTCGTCGATCACCGCCCGGGAGAATTTCTGGCGATCGATCTCGGCCATGCTGTCGAGATGCTCGCCCCGGGCCTCGGACGCCACTTCCTCCTGCGTGTCAGGATCGAGCGCCAGCAGATAGAGCGCCCAGAACAGCGCGGTTGCCGTGGTCTCGTGTCCGGCCAGGATCATGGTCGCGACCTCGTCGACGAGCTGCGCGTCGGAGAAGCCCTTGCCGGTCTCGGGATCGCGCGCTGCGTCCATGAGATCGAACAGGTCGCGCGGCGGCGCGCCGTCCTTCTTGCCGGCAGAACGCCGCTCGGCGATCAGCATCGCGACGAATCCGGTCCAGCGCTTGCGGAAGCGGGCGCGGGCAAAATCCATCGGGCTCGGCCACGACACCGGCAGCAGCATGTCGAGGAAGTAGGGCCGTCCGAGCCGGGACGCATATTCCATGATGAAGTTGCGCAAGGTCGCGCCATGCCGGTCCATCCCGAACGAGAACATCGTGCGCCCGGCGATCTCCAGCGTCATGCGCTGCATGATTTCGCGCAGGTCGACCGGCGCGCCCGTCTGCGTATCGAGCTTGGCAATGGTCTCGTCGAGCACTGCCGTCATGTGCGGCACGAGGTTGGCGGTGGCGCGCGGCGTGAAGGCCGGCGCGAGCGTGCGGCGCTGGAACGTCCATGAGTGACCTTCCGCGATCAGAAGGCCGTCGCCAAGCACCGGGCGCAGCATGCGGATGCCCGCCGGCGTGCGCGTGTAATTCTCGTAATTGGTCAGCAGGACGTGCCGGATCGCATCGGGCTGGTTCAGGATGAAACTGTTGTGGAGGAAGAAGCGGCCCTTGATGACGTCTTCCTCGTAGGCGGGTTGCCCCCAGGTCGCGATCATGTTGTGCCGGATCACGGCAAGCCGGCCGAAGAATGACATGTCGTCGGGCGCACGCGGGGGAGCCGGAGGGATGATGGGCCTGCGCACGCTGGCGATGTTCATGGCTCTCTCCCGATAGGACCCAGGCAAATAGCTAGTAAGTCAGCTCGGCAATCGCAATCCTGTTCTCCAGGGCAGGCCAGGCGCGCGCCACAATTCGCTCTTCGCCGAACTCGGCCACGATGTTGCGCCCAACCTCGCTGGTGGGAAGCCGCAGAGTTGCTGCCGAATCCGTGGGCACGCCCGGCTTGACGTCGGCCGGCTCCTTGCCGTCGAGTAACACCACGTCCCGCGGCAGGCCGAAATAGCCCCTCGGCCGCGACATGATCACGACAGCTCCTGCGTCCTTGTCGGCTGGCCCGAGCGGGCGCGCGGCGCGCAAATGCACGACGTCGGACGAGCGCGGGAAAGGCGAACGGTAGATATGCGTCGTCGGCGCGTCCGGCGATGTCAGCACGAATTCAAGCGACCAGGCGGGATCGACCTGCGCCGGCCCCCAGCGGCCATCGGCACCGGTCTTTGCGCTGTGCAGCGCGCCGCCCTTGCGCTCTCCGGTTTCAGGATCGACGCGGAAGATATCGACGGTTGCGCCCGTCACCGGGCGATTGGTTGGCACGCCGCCGGGCGTCCCCGTGACGAGACCGCTCAGCCGGACGCCTGGGTCCGGCACGATCGCAATGCGCGCGGGCTCGCGACCCGCGATGAATTTGTAGATCTCGCGGAACGCGCGCGGGTGAAACGCCACCTCGCGATGGTCGAGTGCGCCGAGGACCAGATTGGTGGCGCCCTTCAGCTCCGGTCCTTCAACGGTGACACCGGTCGGCGTGCCGGGCTTGCCGATGAAACGGCCATCGGCCTGGGCGTATTTGTCCATGCCGTCGCTGCGCAAGGTGAGGAAGGCAACACCCGGCGTCACTTCGCTCTCGCCCTCGTTCAGGCCGCGCAGGAACGCACCGCGGCCGTTGAACTCGCTGTTCGGCTGGTCGTCGGTGGCGAACACGCCGTGATTGGGCGTGCCGCACAAGACGGCGTGGCTGACATCGCCGGCGCCGCCGTTCTTGATGACGTTGCGGATCGCATAGCCACCGCGCGAGCTGCCGACCAGCGCCACGCGAGGCGCACCCGTGCGGCGCTTCAGCTCGGCGATCGCAGCGGCAAGTTCGCGGCGCTGGTCCTCGGTCGAGGAACGGTTCGCCTGCTCGACCTTGTCATCGGTGCGTGCATTGGGATCGGTGAAATTGATCGCCATCATGCGATCGCGCGCGATGCCGTTGGATTCCATCCGCCATAGCGTCGTCATCCAGAGCGCGTCGTAGTCGCCATTGCCGTGGACGAACAGGATCGGCGGCACCTCGGCGCCCGGCGCGGCGGCGGGGGCGGATTGGGCCAATGCGCCCGTCCGCAAGCTCGCAATTGCGAAAGGCAAGCTGCCAGCGCCCTGCAGGATCGTCCGTCGCGACAGCTTCATGTGTTCCTCCCCGGCAAACCGCCTCTTTGCACCGCTTATAGCGGTCCAACCACTGGACAGCGAATGACTTTCGCGGGCATCACTGAATTTGCCGGAATCACCCAAAGACCACTTCTGCCAGCCCATTTGGAAGGGGATATGACCGAGCAGACGAACCGCCAGAGAATTGCCGCCGACGGCATTACCGCGCCTCTGCGGTTCACCGTGTTCCGGCGCATCTGGCTCGCCAGCCTGCTCTCCAATCTCGGCCTCCTGATCCAGGGCGTCGGCGCGGCCTGGGCGATGACGCAGATGGCGGCCTCCGCGGACAAGGTGGCGCTGGTGCAGACCGCCTTGATGCTGCCGATCATGCTGATCTCCATGCCGGCCGGCGCCATCGCCGACATGTATGACCGCCGCATCGTTACCCTGGTCTCGCTGATGATCGCGCTCACCGGCGCGACCGCACTGACGGTGCTGGCCGGGTTCAATCTCATCACCCCGGAGACGCTGCTCGCCTTCTGCTTCGTGGTGGGCAGCGGCAATGCGCTGTTCGGCCCGGCATGGCAGTCTTCGGTCAGCGAGCAGGTGCCGCCCGACGCGCTGCCCTCGGCCGTTGCGTTGAACGGCATCAGCTACAACATCGCCCGCAGCTTCGGTCCCGCGGTCGGCGGCGTCATCGTCGCCTCGCTCGGCGCGGTCGCCGCATTCGCCTGCAACGCGATCCTTTATCTGCCGCTGCTGGTGGTGCTGCTGATGTGGCGGCGCAATACCGAGCCCTCGCGGCTGCCGCGGGAGAAGCTCAACCGCGCCATGGTGTCGGGCTTCCGCTACATCACCAATTCACCGCCGATCAAGATCGTGCTGCTGCGCACGCTGGTGATGGGCCTGATCGGCGGCGCGATCATGGCGCTGATGCCGCTGGTCGCACGCGACCTCTTGCATGGTGGCGCGCAGACCTACGGCATCATGCTGGGCGCCTTCGGCATGGGCGCCGTCGTCGGCGCGCTCAACATCCACGAATTGCGCAAGCGGATGAGCGGCGAGGCCGCGATCCGCGCCTGCACCATCTCGATGGCGTTCGCGATGGCCGCGCTTGCCCTGAGCACGGAGCCGGTGCTGACGGCAGCTGCGCTGGTGCTGGCCGGCGCGGTCTGGATGGCCGCGGTGGCGCTGTTCAACATCGGCGTGCAGCTCTCGGCGCCGCGCTGGGTCGCCGGCCGCTCGCTTGCGGCATTCCAGGCCTCGATTTCGGGTGGCATCGCCATCGGAGCCTGGGGCTGGGGCCATCTCACCGACTATGCCGGTGTCGAGGTCGCGTTGCTGACCGCCTCGGGCCTGATGCTGGTCTCGCCGCTGCTCGGGATCTGGCTGACGATGCCGCGCGTCGGCGCCCGCAATGAGGACGCTGACGTGCTCGCCGATCCCGAGGTCAAGCTGTCGATCACCGGCCGGAGCGGGCCGCTGGTGGTGGAGATCGAATACCGTGTGTCTCAGGAGAACGCGCGCGCCTTCCACAACGTGATGCAGGACGTGCAGCTCTCGAGGCAACGCAACGGCGCCTATGGCTGGTCGATCGCCCGCGACATCGCCGACCCCGAATTGTGGACCGAGCGCTATCATTGCCCGACCTGGTTCGATTATCTGCGCCAACGCAACCGCTCGACCCAGTCCGAACGCGCGTTGCATCAGCAGGCGATGGCTTTCCACGTCGGTCCCGGGCCGGTGCGAATCCGCCGCATGCTGGAGCGTCCGTTCGGCTCGGTGCGCTGGAAGGAGGAGACGCCGGATCGTGCGAGTGCCGAGGTGCTGCCGGTGGTCGCCTCCGCGGCGGGAAGCAGCACGTAGGATTTTCGAGTCCGTAGCCCGCATGAGCGAAGCGACATGCGGGAACCGACGTCCCGGATATCGCTTCGCTCATCCGGGCTACGACGAAATCCCTACTGCCCGTGATCCGTAAGCACCTTCTCGCAGCCTTTGCTCAGCTTGGCGCGGTTCTGCTTCAGGCAGGCGAGCACGGCGCCATCGCCATTGTTCATCACGGCGCGGCAGAAGCGGGTGACGTCGCGCGCGCAGGCATCGTGGCCCGGCTGCTGCGCGGCTGCGACCGATGCGCCGAGGAGCAATGGAAGAATGAAAAGAAATCTGGTCATCGCATAATGCCTCTTGCCCGGAAGAATGTGCGGGCGAAGCTAGTGCGACGATCCTTCAGCCGCAACGGCTTTATTGTCAGGCTGCAATGGCGCCGCCGCGTTGCCCCGGCTCGATGCCGGGGCATATCGCGAGGGGAGCAAACCGACGCAACGACGATAGTGTTGCGTGCTCTTACTGGCTGTCCTGGGCGTCAGCAACCTTGCGCGAGGCGCCCTTGGCGAGATCCCTGTCCATCACGGCGCGGCAGCCGGTGCTCAGATCCGCGCGATGCTTCATCATGCACGCCGTGATCTTCGGGATGTTGGGGATTTCCGACGAGCACAGGCGGAAGGCGTCGCCGGTGCACTGCTGCTGCGCCTCGGCCGAGAACGCGAAGCTCGAGGTCGTCGAGACGAGCGAGACGATGGCGGCAAAGCCCAGCGCCAGGCTGGTGTCGCGGATACTGGCAGAGAAGGACTTGGTCAGAGACTTGGTGTTAAGAGACTTGGTCATTTGAAGCTCCCATTGGCGCCGTCGCAACGGCGCCCGTTGTTGATGGGAACGACGATGCTCCATCAAAACAGTTTCCACTGTGATGATGGTCACGCGAGCCCCTCTCTCTGTGACTTCGGTCACTTTGGAGCACCTCGCTGAAATTCCTCTGCAACCGCTGTCGTGTTGGTGTCACGTTAACTGTTCTTTCGCATTAATGGCTCGTCGCGCGGGAAATTCCGCTGGTTTGGTTGCGTGATTGGAAAGAGTAGCGATGCGTAATGCGTTGGGCCTGATGCTGGCCAGTGTAGTTGCGGCGGTCGTGATCGCCGCCGGCGGTTGGTTTTATTATTCCTCGCGCGCCGACCAGGCCGCTCCCAAGACAATTGCCGCCCGTACCGCCGATCCATTGCCGGCACCGGCGAAGCTCGCCTCCAGGGATGACGTCGAGACCACCGCGACGATCGCCGCCAGGCCGACGGCATTTGCCCAGGCGCCCGCGCCGACGCCCGCCCCGGCCATGCCGGTTCAGCAGAAATCGACCTGCGCCAATCCGAACGCGCTGGGCGTCTCCCGCGTGGTCGAGATCGACACCACCGGCGGCCCCGGCTTCGGCTTCGATCATTTCAAGCAATTCGACTTCCTCACCGACAAGGAGGTCGTGCTGACCTTCGACGACGGTCCCTGGCCCGTGAACACGCCGAATGTGCTGAAGGCGCTGGCGGATGAATGCACCAAGGGTCTGTTCTTCTCGGTCGGCAAGCACGCGACCTATCATCCGGAAATCCTGCGCCAAGTGCTGGCCCAGGGTCATACGGTCGGCACGCACACCTGGTCGCACGTCAATCTGAACGGCAAGAAGATGACCGAGCAGATGGCCAAGGACGAGGTCGAAAAGGGGATCAGCGCGGTGAAATTCGCGCTCGGGGCCAACCCCGCGCCGTTCTTCCGCTTCCCGCAGCTCCAGCACAATCCGGCGATCGTGAGCTATTTCGGCACCCGCAACGTCGCGATGTTCTCGACCGACGTCGATTCCTTCGACTTCCGCAAGGGCGCGACGCCGGAGAAGATCATCGAGACGGTGATGACGCGGCTCGACAAGCTCGGCAAGGGCATCATCCTGATGCACGATTTCCAGAAGAATACCGGTCTGGCCCTGCCGGCGCTGCTCGCGCGGCTGAAAGCCGGCGGCTACAAGGTCGTGCAGATGAAGGCCAAGACGACGCTGGCGTCGCTGCCGGAATACGACGAAGCGATCATGAAGGACATGAAGGTGCCGACCGCGAGCACCAACACGCGTCCGCTCGGGAGCGTGGTGCAGACGGTGTCGCAGTAGACGCTAATCAATCTCCAACTCTTGCGTCATGGCCGGGCTTGTCCCGGCCATCCACGTTTTGAGAGCAGCGTCGAAAGATCGTGGATGCCGGGCAAGCCCGGGCATGACGGTAACTGAGAGCGAGAGGGCCGCTTACCAATAGATGCCGTGGCGGTGCAGCTCGCTGATGATGCGACGCTCGGTCCAGCGCTTGGACTTCGGCTTGTCCGCGCTTGCCGCTTTCCTGGTGGCGGGCCTGGTCGTCGCGACCGGCGCCGGCGTGGGCGCGGGTGTGGACACCGCCGGAGCCGCCGCAGTCGCCGGCGCAGGGAGCGATACGGCCGGCGGACGATCGGAATATTTCGGCGCCTCGGTGGCCGGCGCCGTTTCGCTCACCTGCGCCGAAGTGGTGGTGGCCGAGGTCGGCGTGGTCAGCGGAGCGGGAGCCTGAGCGCCCGTCGCGGACAGTGAGAGGCTGCGTGAGTCGCCTGCCTGGGCCGAGGCGGAGGCCAGGACCATGGCGGCAACCAGAATGAGCTTGCGCATGCGGAATCTCCCCGTGTTTGCGTAGCCGGGACATTACGGGGAGGGCGCCCCGATTTAAGTGATTGGCCTCACACAATCGCGGGGCAATTTCGAACCGGCCGGCTGTGGTCAACACCCCCGCCGGTAGATCCGCAAGCTCACGTCCGGAAAGCTCATGCTGTCGAGCAGGCAGACACCCTTGTCCGCGTCCATGCGCGCAATGAGCTCATCGCCGACGCGCGGTCCGACCAGCGTGTGCTGGATCGAGCTTGAGACGACGAGGATGTTCGACTTCAACAACGCATCGCCCGTTTCCTGTGCGCTTCGAAAATACAGCTCGTCGCGTACGACGAGATTCATCTTCGCCTGCGCCGCGTAGAGCTGGATGGCCGCCGACGTCACCGGATAAGGGCTCGAGAAGCCGACATAGAGCGGGCCGGGCGTTTCCGGCTTGATCTCCCGCAGCAGCGACCAGAGCCGCCCGGTCGCAAGGCGGATGCTTTCCTGCTGCTGCGCGCTCAGCGGTGTCGCAGTGCTGATCTGGCCGATGACGACGTGCCTGAGAAAAAGCTGGAGAACGAATGCGAGCGCCAGCACCCGGCCGGCCGTGAGAAGATAGCGGCGGATGTCGTCGCGGAAACCGAAGCGGACGAGCAGCTGTTCGATCAGCGCCACACTGGCGCACCCGTTGAGCACCATCGCGACGATGAACACGCCATAGAACATCGCGCCGAAATAGTAGGTCTTGATCGCCGCGACGGAGGGAATGGCATAGGCGATCAGCACGGAAGCGAGCAGGACGACGGCGTCGCGCAGCGCGGCGCTGCCGCAGATAGCCGCAAGCACCAGACGCAGCAGCATCAGGCCCGTTCCGATGGCGAGCCAATAATGCAGACCGAACTGACCTTCTCCGCCGATCGAGAAGCGCAGCAAACCGGCCGAGAAACTTTCGCCTGTCGTCCAGAGGTCGCGCTGACCGACGAAAACGTGAAGGATGTAGGTGACGGTCTCGACCAGTGCGGGCCCGATCAGCACGGCCGTGGTCGCGATCAACGGCAGCACGAACCAGAGCAGCGCACCGAGTGCCTTGCGGATCGAAGTCCGCAATCCGCCCGCCTCCAGGCAATCGACGAACAGCCGGATCGCAAATGCACTGCCGAGCAGAGCGAGCGTGGCAAAGAACGCGGTCGGCTTGATGCCGACGGCCAGTGCGCAGGCAATTCCGAGACCGGCCAGCGCGCGTGCGCCGCGATCGAGCACGCCGCGGCGAACGATCGCCCCAACAGCAAGGCCAATGAAAAGACCCGAGGGCAGGTCCGGTCGCGCCTCGGTCACCGTGTGCCACAGCACCGGCACGCAAGCGACCGCGATCAGGCACGACGCGACCTCCAGCGCAGGCCGCCGCCACGCCATCCAGGCAATCCCGAGCAGAAACGCAAAGACCACTACAGCGTGGACGAGATAAGGCCCGATGAAGCTGCCGGGAAACAGTGCAAATCCCGTGATCGCCACCATCGTCGAGAACGGCGCGTGGTCGTGAAGCAGATTCCAGGCGCTGGCGGCGATGCTCTGGTCGCCGACGGCATTCATCCACCTGATGGCGTCCAGAAAATAGGAGACGTCGTCATAAAGCGGAGGAACGGACAAGCGCCCGTGCAGCCGTGAGGCTTCGAGCGATCTGGAAGCGACGATGGCGGTGATGCCGGCGGCGAGAATGACGAAGCCGGAGATCCGCAGCCATGCGCTCCAATCCGTCCTGGCCCTCGTCTCCGTACCCACCACTTGCCCCGTTGCGCGCGTTCATCGGCGGCGCATCGTAGTGACACAAGGGCGGAGCGCAACGCGCGCGAGCCGACTTCAGCGAGCAGAGCGCAGGCTTGCGAGGACCGGACAATCGAGGCGCTGGTGCCGCAAGAGGGATTCGAACCCCCGACCCCGTCATTACGAATGACGTGCTCTACCAACTGAGCTATTGCGGCGAACCCTGCCGGGGCCAAGGCAATGCCGGCCCCGATACGCGCGCTCCTGATATCGGGCATGACCCGAATTGGCAAGGACAAGCCGGGTTCGAAATGCGGCTCACGCGCCCCAGCGGGACCAGAATCCGCGCCAGCCGCCGGCCTGGGCCTTGGGCGTGCCGATTTGTTCCGTAAATTCATCGCTCGGACCCTCGTCGTCGATCCCGGGATCGTCGGGGGCCCGGACGATCGGGATGACCGCGGGAATCGGCGCAGCCGCGGGTTTGCCGAGATCGGCGCGGCTCCGGAACACCGGCGTTGCCGCCGGCGGCGATGATTCGGCGGGCTCGGGGGCCGGCTGGACCGGTTCGGCGGTCGCAACGGCCGGCTCTTCCTCGGCCGTCGGGGGCGAATTGTCCTGTGCCGCCGGCACCGGCGCCGGTGCTGTCGCAGGCGGTTCCGCCGGGTCTTCGCTGGGAGCCGCCGTCACCCGCTTCGGCGGCGGGGCCGCCAGCATGGCCTCCTCGAAGGCCGAGGATTCGATCGTGGTGCCCCTGTCCGAAGGCAGGCTCGCGACCGGCGTCTGCCATTGGAACGCATCGAGCCGCCCGGTGACCGGGGAGACCGGGCGCCAGCGATCGCTGACATAACCGTCCGCAGTCCAGGCCGGATCGTGCCGGCCGCGCACCGCGCGCAGGGTCCAGGCGCGGGCACGGCCGCTATCGCCATGCTCGGCACGCTCGATCTCTGCCATCAGCAGCGCGACGCGCTGGGTCGGATCGTTGACGTAAGGCGCGAGCACTTCGCGCGCACGCGCGAATTCGGAGGCGTCGATCGCGGCGCGCGCGATCGCGAGCTGACCTTCGACATGGCCGGGCTTGTCGGCTGATGTCTTGGCCGCGAGCGTCTCGACCCGCTGCAGGCGTTGACGCGCGGAGTCGCCGAGTTTCACATGCGCATAGGCCTCCGCAAGATCGGGATGCGGATTGGCGAGCCAGGCGGCCTCCACCAGCTTCATCGCGCGGCGCACCTGATGCGCCTCGCTCTCGAATTTTGCCGCGAGCACCGCCGCCGGCACCAGCGTCGGCGCGAGCTTGATCGCCTCCATCACGCTCTCGCGCGCGACATCGCGGTCCATGGTTTCCAGTTCCAGCGCGCGTGCGGTGAGCAGCACGCCGCGCTGGCGGCGATAGGCCGGCTTGTCGATCAGGCCTGCGGACAGATTCGAATCGAGGATCGCGAGCGCGCCGCTCCAGTCGCCACGCGCGCAGCGGAAGCCGAGCACCGCATGCGAGGCCCAGGTCGAGGACGGCGACAGCTTGATCGCTTCCTCCGCGATCATCACGGCGCCGACCGCATCGTCAGCGCGCTGCGCCTCGATGAACAGCCCGCGCAGGCCGAGCAGGCGGGTGTCCTCGCGCTCGGCCATGACGCGAAAGACGCGCTGCGCCTCGTCGCGATTGCCTTCGAGCTGCGCCGACTGCGCATGCAGGAGCAGCGCGAGCGGATCATTCGGCGCATGCCGCCGCGCCGCCTCGGCGTGACGGCGGGCGAGCGCAGTGTCACCATGACCGATCGCGAGCAGGCCGTGGGTGATGGCGTGGCGTCCCCGGGCGTGGCGCTTGTCATGGCGACGGCGGCGCAGGCGGCCCGGCGTGCGCCAGATCATCGTCAGGATGCTCCAGACCAGCACGACGGCGGCGGCAAACAGGCCGAGCATGAACACGAATCTGGGAAGCGTCGTCGAGAGGCGGAAACTGCCCGCGTTCAGGACGAGATCGCCGGGCTGGTCGGCAACCCAGGCCGCGCCGGCCGCCGCCAGCGCGATCAGGACGAGGAAGAGGACGATGCGAAGCATGACGATCCCTATACGCGCTGATTGTTGCGCGAACCTTTATTGAGCAGGCTTGACGAGATCCGCCATCGCATCGTCGGCGAATTTGCGGGAGGCGGCGAGCGCAGCGTCGCGGGCATCGGCCTTGTCGAGCCAGGCCTGTGCCGGTGCGCGGTCGGCCTCGGGCAGCGTCTTGAGCTCGCGTCGTGCTTCCACGAAATCATTGCGCAACGCGGCCGCCGTCACCCGCGCGACGATGGCGCCGCGATCATTGCCGACCCCGTCGGTGCGCTCGATGCGGACGAGCTTCGACGCTCCCGCCTGGAGGCGCTCGACGATGCCCGTGCCGCTGGTCTGGGCTTCCACCGGCGGCGACAGCTTCGGCACGATGTTGAGCAGCTCGCGGCTCAGCGCCACCGGCGTCGGGATGCCTGACGCGGCAAAGGTGTCGAGCGGCTTCAGCATATCGGGCTTTGCGGCGAGCGACCGCGCTGCGGCCAATTGCGATTCGTAAGCATCGCCGTGACGAACGGCGACGTCGAGCAGGGCCGCCGCCACCACATGGCGCAGCGGCTTGTCGTCCATCGTCTTCGCATCGGCGATCTTCTCGCCCTGCTGCGCGAGCTCGGCGCGTTCGGTCTTGCCGGCACGCTCGAGCTGGGCGATGCGATCGCTCAGAGCGGCGAGGTCGGGCGTGGCCACGCGCGGCGCCGCTTTCGCATCGTTCAATGTGCTCGCGGTCTTGTCGAGTTGCGTCCGCAGGTTGGCGACGTCGTTGCGCAAGCTGCTTGCGGACTTCTCCAGCGCGTCGATCCGCGCCGCCATCGCCGGATCGGCGGCGGGCTTGCCGGCCCTGGCTTCGACAGCCGCAACGCGGCCGCTGAGCGCATCGACCGTCGCGCTCGAGACTTGCGGGGCGGCCGGCGGCGCCTGCACGGCGGGCCAGCCCAGCATCCAGCCGACCCCGATCACGACCGCCGCGGCGACAGCGCCGGAGAACGGCGCGATGATCCAGGGCGAAATCGGCGCGGACACGACGGAGGGCTGTTCCTCAACACGTTCAGGCTGCGACTCAGACTTGATCTCTTCAGACCCAAGCGCTTCGGACTTGATCTCTCCAGCCTCGGATTCCTCGACCCCGGCCTGCTCGTGCGCGGCCTGCTCGGGCTCCGGATGCGCCGCCGGCTCGACGGCCGTTTCCTGCGGCTGGGTCGAGACTTCAGTGGCTTCGAGGTCGATGGTGGGCGGAGTGCGCTTGGCACGGCCGGACTCAGGAGCCAATCCTGCGTCTTCAGGCTTGTCGTCGGCCATCGTGACGGTTCCTCACACTTCCATACTCGGGACGGACCCGATTACGTCGGATTCGGCCCGACCTCTTACGCCAAACGGGTGCGCAACGCACGCTCCAAGGTGGTGAATAAGGCATTTTCGTCCGGTGTCGCAGCGACCAGAACCTGCGACGCACCGGCATCGCGCAGCACGCTGGCAACCGTCTCGGACAGGCAGCATTGCGGTATCGCCAGCGCCGAGATCTCGACGCCTTCGTCCCTGGCCGCATCCAGGAACGCCCGGGCGCTGCGCCGGGAGTAGTGCAGCACCGCCTCGACGCCGTGGGCCGCAAAGCCCTCACAGACCTCGCGCGGCAGATGCTTGACCGGCGCCATGCGATAGGTCGTCTGCGTGACCACGCTGAACCCCTCCGCACCGAGCTCGCCGCCGAGGTCGCGCGACAGATCCGCGCCTGCGAGATACAGCAGCGTGCTTTTCTTCTTCAGGACCTTGTCGCGCGCGCTCTGCATCACCTGGTCGCGCAAGGACGCAGCATCGCCACCGGCGACGATCACCTCGGCAAAGCCGGCGTCGCGCGCCGCAGCAGCCGTATGTTCGCCGACCGCGAACAACGGCAGCTCCAGCAGACCAAGATCATGCGATTGTGACGCGACGGCACGGATCGCGTTGGCGGATGTGACGAGGATGGCACCGTAGGTAGCTTCGCTCTCGTCATGGAAGGCGACCGGCTCGAACTTGAGCACCGGCGCAAGCAGCACGGCAAGCCCCCGTGCGCGCAGACTTTCCGCCGTCGCCTCATTGTCGGGATGCGGCCGAGTAACGAGAATGGACATCGCTGGTGTTCCCGAACCAATTGGCGGCGACGCATGACGAGGACGATTACGCATGGCGATTGCGCGATCCGGCCCCGGAATGCTACCGGACGTACCAGAACTCTGCTTTCCGGATGAGCGCAAGGGCGCAAATTGGATAACAATTCGCCAATGCTGGTACTTGGCATCGAAACAACCTGCGACGAGACCGCCGCGGCGGTGGTCGAACGCGCGCCCGACGGCAGCGGCAGGATCCTGTCCAACATCGTGCGTTCCCAGGTCGAGGAACACGCCCGCTTCGGCGGCGTGGTGCCGGAGATCGCCGCCCGCGCTCATGTCGACCTGCTCGACGGCATCATCAAGCACGCGATGCAGGAGGCCGGCGTAGGCTTCGCGCAGCTGGGCGGCGTCGCCGCCGCGGCGGGGCCGGGCCTGATCGGCGGCGTCATCGTCGGACTCACCACCGCGAAGGCAATCGCGATGGTGCACGACACGCCGCTGGTCGCGGTCAACCATCTGGAGGCGCATGCGCTGACGCCGCGCCTCACGGATGGAATCGAATTTCCCTATTGCCTGTTCCTCGCCTCGGGCGGCCATACCCAGATCGTCGCGGTCACCGGCGTCGGCCACTATGTGCGGCTTGGCACCACCGTGGACGATGCGATCGGCGAAGCCTTCGACAAGATCGCGAAGATGCTGGGCCTGCCTTATCCAGGCGGTCCGCAGGTCGAGCGCGCGGCCGCAAGCGGCGACGCCACGCGCTTTGCGTTTCCGCGGCCGATGCAGGGGCGGCCCGATGCCAATTTCTCGCTGTCGGGATTGAAGACGGCGGTCCGCACCGAAGCGAGCCGGCTCGGCGAGATCACGCCGCAGGACGTCAGCGATCTCTGCGCGAGCTTCCAGGCCGCCGTGCTGGATTCGACCGCAGACCGGTTGAGCGTCGGCCTCAGGCTGTTCCGCGAAAAATTCGGCGCGCCGCGCGCACTGGTTGCGGCCGGAGGCGTCGCCGCCAATCAGGCGATCCGCGGCGCCCTCGATGAGGTCGCGCGGCAAGCCGGGACGCAATTGATCATGCCGCCGCCCGCGCTCTGCACCGACAACGGCGCCATGATCGCCTGGGCCGGGGCCGAACGCCTCGCGCTCGGCCTGACCGACACGATGGAAGCGCAGCCCCGCGCGCGCTGGCTGCTCGACGCCAACGCAACCGCGCCGGCGGGCTACGGCAAGACCCGGGCGGGATACTAGCGATGCCGGCGTTCAATTCCGTCGCCGTTATCGGAGCAGGGGCCTGGGGCACTGCGCTCGCAGCCGTGGCGGCACGGGCGGGACGGAGCGTCACGCTGTGGGCGCGCAATGTCGAACATGCCGCGCGGATCGCATCGACGCGCGACAATCCGCGGCTGCCCGGCGTGCGGATCGCTCCTGAAATCGTCGTCACCAGCGATCTCGCCAAGTCGGCGCGCGCCGACATGCTGCTGATCGCAACACCGGCGCAGC
Organism: Bradyrhizobium amphicarpaeae; assembly: GCF_002266435.3. Lineage (NCBI taxonomy): Bacteria > Pseudomonadati > Pseudomonadota > Alphaproteobacteria > Hyphomicrobiales > Nitrobacteraceae > Bradyrhizobium > Bradyrhizobium amphicarpaeae. The sequence continues at coordinate 279,550 of NZ_CP029426.2, read as the reverse complement.
ATTTGCGTGGCGCGGTCAACATGCTGGCCTCACATCTGACAAGGCCGGTGCCGATCGTTGCCTGCGCCAAGGGCATCGAGCACGGCACCCATAAATTCATGACCGACGTGATCGCGGAGGCCGCGCCGCACGCGCAACCTGCGATCCTGTCCGGCCCGAGTTTTGCCGACGACGTCGCGCGCGGCTTGCCGACGGCCGTGACGCTGGCGGCAAAAGACGAGGCGCTGGCGAGCAACCTGGTGCAGGCGCTGGGCTCGCCGACGTTCCGTCCCTATCACTCCACCGACATCCGCGGCGTCGAGATCGGCGGCGCGGCCAAGAACGTGCTGGCGATCGCGGTCGGCATTGCGGTCGGACGCAAGCTCGGCGCCTCCGCCCAGGCCGCGCTGACGACCCGCGGCTTTGCCGAACTGACGCGCCTCGGCCGCGCGCTCGGTGCACGCAGCGAGACGATCACCGGCCTGTCCGGCCTCGGCGATTTGATCCTGACCTGCTCGAGCCTGCAGTCGCGCAATTTCGCCCTTGGCCTCGCGCTCGGACGCGGCGAGCAGCCGCCCGCGGGCAGGCTGGCCGAGGGCGAGTTCACCGCGCCGGTGCTGATCGAACTCGCGGCTTCGCAAAACGTCGAGATGCCGGTGTCGGAAGCCGTCGCTTCGATCCTGAGCGGCCGGAGCACGATCGACGCCGCGATCTCGGGACTGATGACGCGCCCCTTCAAGGCAGAGGAATGACATCTTCCGTCAAGCCCACGCTTGTCGCGGGCGTCCACGTCTTGATATTGAATTGATGGCAGAGAATTGGATGGCCGGGGCAAGCCCGGCCATGGCGAACGGATAGGGCGGCGCTATGAACTACTGGCTGGTGAAATCCGAACCATCGGTGTGGTCCTGGGACCAGCAGGTGGCGAAGGGCGCCAAGGGCGAAGCCTGGACCGGCGTGCGCAATTACACCGCACGCATCAATCTCGTGAACATGAAGAAGGGCGACAAGGCGTTCTTCTATCATTCCAACGAAGGCAAGGAAATCGTCGGCATCGCCGAGATCATCAAGGAAGCCTATCCCGACCCGACCGACAAGACCGAAAAATTCGTCTGCGTCGACATCAAGGCCGACAAGCCGTTGAAGACGCCGGTGACGATGGCCGCGATCAAGGCCGAGAAGAAGCTCGCCGAGATGGCGCTGGTGAAATATTCGCGCCTATCGGTGCAGCCGGTGACGGCGGACGAGTGGAAGATCGTCTGCAAGATGGGCGGGATTTAGTTGGTACCATAGCCCGGATGAGCGAAGCGACATCCGGGAGCACTGTACCCGCATATCGCTTCGCTCATGCGGGCTACAGTCGTAACGAACAGTTACACCGCCGCGGTCGCCACCACCTGCTGCAAGAGCTGCTCTCGCCGTGCCTGCGAGCGCTGGCCCTTCATGGTCGCCGCGAAACGTTCGAGGATACCGTCTTCGAACGCGGTGACGATGGTGTCGTGGACATAGCTCTTGCGGCAGATCGCCGGCGTGTTGGAGAGCTTGTCGGCAGCGGCGCGGATCGCGTCCAGCACCTGCTTCTTGCGGCCGCGCTGGCTCGTCGCCGGCGTGATCCGCGACAGCGATTCCACGACGACGGCCGAGGCCATCAGCGTGCGGAAATCCTTCAGCGAAATCTTGATGCCGGCAATCTCGCGCAGGAACGCGTTGACCTGCGTGGTGCTGACCGCGCGCACGATGCCGTAGGCATCGCGGTACTGGAACATGCGCTTGCCGGGGACGCCCTGCAAAATACCGATGGCGCGCACCAGCTTGGCCGCGTCGCACTCCTTGCGCACCGCCTTGCCGCCCTTCGCCTTGAAGGTCAGCACGAAGCAATCGTCTTCCAGCGTGACGTTGGACTTCAGCAGCGTGGTCGCGCCGCGTGTGCCGTTGAGACGGGCGTAGGATTCATTGCCCGGGCGGATCGCGGTGCGCGCGATCAGCTCGATCACGGCCGAGAGCGCGAACTCACGCGTCGGTTCGTCGCCTGACAGGAACGCCGAGACCTTGCGCCGGATTTTTGGCAGCGCGCCGACGAGCTTTTCCAGGCGATGCGCCTTGCGGTGCTCGCGGACCTTCTCCCAATCGGCGTGATAGCGATATTGCAGCCGGCCCGCGGCATCGCGTCCCACGGCCTGGAGGTGCAAGCTCGGATCGGCTGAGTAGCGCACCTCACGATAGGCTGGCGGCACCGCCATGGCATGCAGGCGGCGGATGGTTCGGGCGTCGCGGATATGCGCTCCGTTGGGGCGGACGAAGGAATAACCCTTCCCGCGCTTGATGCGGCGGATGGTCAGCTCGTTCTGGTCCCCGAGCCGGAGGCCGACTTCCTTGGCGAGCGCCTCGACCGTCGCCGCGGGCGCCGTATCGAAGGCCTTTTTCGGGCTCGGACGACTGAAAGGGGCCGGTTTCGGCCATTGTCCGAGGGCTTTGGCCAGCGCAACGGCCGCAGGATCGGCTGAAGCGGGCCGTATCGTCCCGATATTCTGCTGATCCATCATAGCCTTATGCCTTAGCCCTGTCTGTTATCGGTCAATGCCGCTGTTCTGATTTTTGTTCCTAGGGGTCTCGTTGGACCCGGGTTGGCCATTTAGGGTGTTCCGAACGCTATTGCGAGTCCCGAATCAGCGAGAGGCGGTTTCTGAATACCTCAACTGGTGCATGAGGGCTCTGCGCAGGCCCATTGCGCGGATCCGGGTCACGGCCCCGAAGCCCCGCGCCGGCCTGTTTCAAATCTGCGACAATCTCAACGGGTGACCTTGATCTTCCGCATGGCCGGTGGCCCGCCGAAGGTCCAGCTTGTGCTCCTTGTCGGGCCCGGTTAGCCCGACGCATAATCAGTCAATGATCAAGTCGGCTCGCCAGTCGCCAGCGCTCGGCCTGCCGTATGTGGAGGGAAAGCATGTCCGAGAAGATCTACGACGTTCCCGCGGAATGGGCGAAGCGCGCCTGGGTCGACCAGGCCAAGTACAAGGAAATGTACGCCCGCTCGATCTCGGACCCGAACGGTTTCTGGGCCGAACAGGCCAAGCGCATCGACTGGATGCACGCGCCGACGAAAATCGAGAACGTGTCCTTCGCGCCCGGCAACATCTCGATCAAATGGTTCGAGGACGGCATCCTCAACGTCGCCCATAACTGCATCGACCGCCATCTCGCCAAGCGCGGCAACCAGACCGCGATCATCTGGGAAGGCGACGACCCCTCGCAATCCAGGCACATCACCTATCAGGAGCTGCACGACGAAGTCTGCCGGATGGCCAACATCCTGCGCACCCGCAACGTCCAGAAGGGCGACCGCGTCACCATCTACCTGCCGATGATTCCGGAAGCCGCCTATGCGATGCTGGCCTGCGCGCGCATCGGCGCGATCCACTCGGTGGTGTTCGCGGGCTTCTCGCCGGACAGCCTCGCCCAGCGCATCAATGACTGCAAATCCAAGGTCATCATCACCGCGGACGAAGGCCTGCGCGGCGGCAAGAAGGTGCCGCTGAAGGCCAATGTCGACGCCGCGCTCGCCAAGGCCGATGACGTCGACTGGGTCGTGGTGGTCAAGCGCACCGGCGGCAAGATCGACATGAACCCGACGCGCGACCTCTGGTACCACGAGGCGGCGGCGATGGTGACGACGGAATGCCCGGTCGAGCACATGCACGCCGAGGACCCGCTGTTCATCCTCTACACCTCCGGATCGACCGGCCAGCCCAAGGGCGTGCTCCACACCTCCGCCGGCTATCTCGTGTTCGCCTCGATGACGCATCAATACGTCTTCGATTATCATGACGGCGACATCTACTGGTGCACCGCCGACGTCGGCTGGGTCACCGGCCACAGCTACATCCTCTACGGGCCGCTGGCGAACGGCGCGACCACGCTGATGTTCGAAGGCGTGCCGAATTATCCGGATAATTCCAGGTTCTGGAGCGTCATCGACAAGCACAAGGTCAACATCTTCTACACCGCGCCGACCGCGATACGCGCCCTGATGCAGTCCGGCGACGAGCCCGTGAAGAAGACCTCGCGCGCCTCGCTCCGCCTGCTCGGCTCGGTCGGCGAGCCGATCAATCCGGAAGCGTGGGAGTGGTATCACCGCGTCGTCGGCGACGACCGCTGCCCGATCGTCGACACCTGGTGGCAGACCGAGACCGGCGGCATCCTGATCACCCCGCTGCCAGGCGCGACCAAGCTGAAGCCGGGCTCGGCGACGCAGCCCTTCTTCGGCGTGGTGCCTGAGATCGTCGACGCCGACGGCAAGGCGTTGGAGGGCGCGACGACCGGCAACCTCTGCCTGACGCGCTCCTGGCCGGGCCAGATGCGCACGGTCTATGGCGACCATGCCCGTTTCGAGCAGACCTATTTCTCCACCTATCCGGGCAAGTACTTCACCGGCGACGGCTGCCGGCGCGACGAGGACGGCTATTACTGGATCACCGGCCGTGTCGACGACGTCATCAACGTATCCGGCCATCGCATGGGCACCGCGGAAGTCGAGAGCGCGCTGGTGGCGCATGAGAAGGTCTCAGAGGCCGCGGTGGTCGGCTTCCCCCACGACATCAAGGGGCAGGGCATCTACGCCTATGTCACCCTGATGGCCGGCGTGCAGCCGACCGACGAGTTGCGCAAGGAACTCGTCACCTGGGTGCGCAAGGAGATCGGCCCGATCGCCTCGCCCGACCAGATCCAGTTCGCACCGGGCCTGCCCAAGACCCGCTCCGGCAAGATCATGCGCCGCATCCTGCGCAAGATCGCCGAGGATGAGCCGGGCAGCCTGGGCGACACCTCGACGCTGGCCGATCCTGCCGTGGTCGATGATCTCGTCCAGAACCGGCAGAACAAGAAGTCGGCGTAAGGCAAGCTCTCTTGTACCCCGGACGCAGCGCAACGCGCACTTCGCGGTGCGCTGCCGAGTCGGGGCCATCCAACGGCATAACGTGTGGCTCTCTGGGTCCCGGCTCCGCGCCGCGCCGCCTCGCGTTGCGTCGCGTCGCGTCGCGTCCGTGACACGAGACCAAGCTCGTGTCCCCCTCCAAAACAACGGCCGTTCACACCCTCACGGCCTTGTCAGGGCGCGCATCCGTGCGGCCGCATCTTTCCCGCCGAGTGTTGTTTTCAGGTCATTTACTTTATTTCGAACATTTCCTTTGTTCCCCCTGCTGGCTGGCCCTTGGCGGCCGTGCTTGGAAACCAACCGGTTAACGGGCGCGGTTAAGATTGTCCCCTGACAAGGACGGGCAAGCTGGCGATTGCCGGTGCTGCGTAATTTGGACGATCCGTTCGGGCTAGGGGAAGATCGATGTCGATAAGGATTGCTGTGGCGCTGGCCGCCACCATCGGGGCCGGGGTCTTGATGTCGACGGCGGCGCAGGCGCGGCCGGAAATGGTGGGGACGCATCTGGCGGACTACTCGCCGGGCACGATCGTGGTCAAGACCAGCGAACGGCGGCTCTATCTCATCGTCGGGAACGGCCAGGCCGTGCGTTACCCGGTCGGCGTCGGCAAGTCCGGCAAGCAATGGGCCGGCACCACCCGCATCGACGGAAAGTATCGCAATCCGGCCTGGGCACCGCCCGCCGAGGTGAAGCGCGACAAGCCGAGCATCCCGGACGTCATTCCCGGCGGCTCGCCGCGCAACCCGATGGGCGTCGCGGCGATGACGCTGGCCGGCGGCGAATATGCGATCCACGGCACCAACGTGCCGGGCTCGATCGGCGGCTTCGTCTCCTATGGCTGCATCCGCATGCTCAACGACGACATCACCGATCTCTACGGCCGCGTCTCCGTCGGCACGACGGTGGTCGTGACGCGCTGATCGCCGCGCGCGACCTGAATCGAAAAGCCGCATCGATCGATGCGGCTTTTTGTTACCAGAAGCGCCAGCCGCGTCCGCACCAGCCGTCGCGGTGGCCACCATTGTAGCTGCGCACATAGCCGCCCGCGAGCAACGCCGCCGAGACGTTGGCAGTGCGCTTGGTCGCAACGTCGGCAAGCACGCGGCCATATTTGTCCTGGCCGAGATTGAAGATCGTGACGCCGCCCTGGCCGAGCAAATTGCGCAGCGCATCGCTCGCGGCCTCCGCCTTGTCGAGCTCGCCCTGGCAGGATGCTTTCATCTCGGGTGCATCGATGCCGCGCAGGCGAACGCGCGCAACGAGATCGCGGCCGTTGGGCTGATGCACGCGCGCAAGGAAAGTATCGCCGTCCACGGTCCTGACAACATCGACCGGCTGACGCATGTCGGAATTGCCGGAGTGCTGCAGGATGATCTCGGCATCGCGCGACTGTCCGTCATCCGCATGTGGAACGGGCCACGTCGGTCCATGGCGAAAGCCGAGCACGATCGCCGTCACGACGCCGACCACGAACATCCACGGCAGCAGCCCGGAGAAGCGGCGGCCGAACGGCGAGCCGCTGTAGGCGGGCCGGTAGGGATGGTTGGGATCGAAGCGCGACATCCCGCGCACGCTAGGGCTGAGTCGGCTGAACCGGCAAGAGCGAGTGACCGCTCAGAAGTCCGAAGCGATACCCTTGCGTTCCCAATCGCCGTAGCGGGTGGGCTCGGGTCCTTTCGGCCCCTGCAATTCCTTCGGCGCAGCCTTGTCGTGCGCGGCCGCTGCCTGCCGGCGCGCCTCGGCCTCGGCCAGCGCGCGCTGGGCGGCCGGCGGAAGCTTCTTGCGATCGGGAACGGAGGCCTGGTCACTCATCGCGCGGTTCCTAGCGCAGGATCGGGGGACATGCGAGGTCCAATATCGCATTGCTGAGATGGTCATGGCGGGCTGTAAAGGCGAGAGGCCTTTCTTACATTTGGCATATTCGCGTGCCAGAGATCGGGTTCTCAAGGCATGCGCCCCTCGGCGGAACTGCCGCTCGCTCAGAACCTTAAGCCGCATGCCATCTCAACGTTTCGCTCCTCCGTCCGAAGTGCCCGGTCTCGCGGCGCGACGGATTGCTGCCGACATCGTCGACGGCGTGCTGCACAAGCACCGTACGCTCGACGACCAGCTCGACGGCAGCGGCGCCCATCCCGGATTGAAGACGCTGGCCGACCGCGACCGCGCGCTGATGCGGCGCCTGGTCGCCACCGTGCTGCGCCGGCTGGGCACGCTCGGCCATGTGCTGTCCCGCCTGCTCGACAAGGGCATCCCCTCCGAGGCGCCGCGGGCGCAGAGCGCGCTTCTGATCGGCGCGGCGCAGATCCTCTGGATGGACGTGCCGGATCACGCGGCCGTCGACCTTTCCGTTCGCCTGGTGCAATCCGACCGGCGCGCCGCGCGCTATGCCGGCCTCGTCAATGCCGTGCTGCGCCGCTGCGCGCGCGAGGGCGCGGCGCTGGTCGAGGAGGTCGCCGCGCAATCGCTGGATCTGCCGCCATGGCTGCTCGCGCGCTGGAGCGCGCATTACGGCGAAGCAACCGCAAGGGAGATGGCGCTGGCACTCGGCCACGAGCCCTCGCTCGATCTCACCGTGAAGTCCGATGCCGCGCAATGGGCGAGCCGCCTGCATGGCGAGGCGCTGCCGACCGGAACGGTGCGGATGTTGCTGCACGGCTCGGTGACCATGCTGCCCGGCTTCGCCGAGGGACAATGGTGGGTGCAGGACGCCGCCGCGGCGCTGCCGGCCCGGCTGTTCGGCGACGTCAAGGGCAAGTCCATTGCCGATCTCTGCGCCGCCCCCGGCGGCAAGACCGCGCAACTGGCGCATGCCGGCGCACATGTCACGGCGATCGACCGCTCGCCGGCCCGGGTGGCGCGGCTGCGTGAAAACCTGGCGCGGCTGTCGCTCCAGGCCGAGACCGTCGTCGCTGACGCCGTGGAATGGACCGGCCCTGCCGAAGGCTTCGACGGTATTTTGATCGATGCGCCCTGCACGTCGACCGGCACGATCCGCCGCCATCCTGACGTGGCGTGGCTGCGGCAGGAATCCGATGTCGCCGCCATGACCGTGCTGCAGCAGCGGCTGCTGCGAAAATCCGTGACGCTGCTCAAGCCCGGCGGTACGCTGATCTACTGCACGTGCTCGCTGGAACCCGAGGAAGGCGAGCAGGCCGTGGCCACGCTGCTGGCGGCCGAACCTGCGCTTCGCCGCGCCCCGATCGTGGCGTCGGAGGTCGCGGGCCTGAGCGAAATCCTCACCCCCGAAGGCGATCTTCGCACTCTGCCCTGCCATCTGCCGAACGCCGATCCCAAGCTCGGCGGGCTCGATGGATTTTTCGCGGCCCGACTCGTTAAATCCTGATTTTGCACCGGATTTTGCGACCACGACACTGATTCGCGCCGTTCAAGGTGGTGTCAGCCGTTCGATTTTGGGATTAATAAGGATTCGTCGGAATCCTCTCCCCCTTCAAGGCAAGGCGTGTCGGTCGCTCAACGCAGACATATCTCGACGCTGGTCATGAACCGCTTCGCGCGGAACATGCTTGCGCGCGCGAGCGGCGGTTCGGTTGCGCTGTCGCGGGTCTGGCCGGGACGCACGGACAGGCTGATCATCGCGCCGCACGATCTGCGCACCGCCGATGCGACGCGCGCCGCCGAAATCTATGCCGGCCGATTCGTCTTCGCCGGCAAGATCGTCAATTGCCACGGCCGTTCGATCTTCGATCTCGAGCCGCCGTCGGAGGATTGGGAGGTCGCGCTGCTCGGCTTCGGCTGGCTACGCCATTTGCGCGCCGCCGACACTGCGCTGACACGAGCGAATGCACGCGCGCTGATCGAGGACTGGATCGCAAACCCCGCCAACAAGCGTCGCCCGGTCGCGCGACGCGCCGACGTGCTGGCCCGGCGCGTGATCTCGCTGCTGTCGCAGGCGCCGCTGGTGCTCAACGAGACCGACAACAAATTCTACCGCCGCTACCTGCGCGCCCTCGCCCGCGAGATCCGCTTCCTGCGCTACACCATGGTCGACATTCCCGACGGGGTGCCGAAACTCCAGGTGCTGATCGCGCTGTGCTATGCGGCCCTCTGCCTCGCCAACCAGGCGGGTCAAATCCGCAGCGCATCGAAGAAGCTGTCGGATGAGTTGCAGCGGCAGATCCTGCCCGACGGCGGACACATCTCCCGCAACCCGGGCGCGCTGATCGAGCTCCTGATCGACCTGCTGCCGCTGCGCCAGACCTTTGCCGCGCGCAACATCGCGCCGCCGCCGGCGCTGCTCAACGCGATCGACCGCATGATGCCGATGCTGCGCTTCTTCCGGCATGGCGACGGCAATTTCGCGCTGTTCAACGGCATGAGCGCGACATCGTCGGACCTGCTCGCCACGCTGCTCGCCTATGACGACACCCACGGCGCGCCGATGGCCAACATGCCGCATACCGGTTTCCAGCGGCTCGATGCCGGCCAGACCACCGTGATCATCGACACCGGCCCGCCGCCGCCGGCCGGCGTCAGTCACGACGCCCATGCCGGCTGCCTGTCGTTCGAACTGTCCTCCGGCATCAGCCGCATCGTCACCAATTGCGGCATGCCGACCACGGGCCGCGACAATTGGCGGCCGTTCGCACGCGGCACCGCGGCGCATTCGACGCTGACCTATCACGAGACGTCGTCATGCCAGTTCGTCGAGATGTCGGCGATGAAGCGGCTCCTGCACGGCTCGCCCGTCACCAGCGGGCCGGTCGAGGTCGAGAGCTATCGCGAGATCGTGCAGAACGGCACGCTGCTCACGACCTCGCATGACGGCTATCTCGCCAAATTCGGCGCGATCCACCGCCGCGTGCTGATGATCGCCAATGACGGCGCCCGCATCGACGGCGAGGACACGCTGTCGCCGCCGCAGGGCGGACGCTTCAAGGGCGCGGATGCCGATTTCGCGCTGCGTTTCCATCTGCATCCCGCGGTGAAGGCGAGCCGGCTGTCGGATGCGCGCGGCGTCATGCTGGTATTGCCGAACCGCGACGTCTGGACCTTCGAAGCATTGGACGACAAGGTCGACCTCGAGGACAGCGTGTTCCTCGCCGGCAATGACGGCCCCCGCCGCACCGCGCAGATCGTGATCCGCCAGGACGCGCGGCAGGCGCCCTCGATCCGCTGGAGCTTTGTCCGCTCCACGGCATCGCCGACCGTCACCAACGCCCGAAGAAATGCGCGGCGGGAGCCGGAACTTCCGCTGTGAACGCGCGGATTCGGCCCCATCTGATCGTTGTGAAACACGCCGAAAACTGCTATCGAGCCCTCGTTCGCGCGACTGGCGACCTTGGATGGAGCACCATCGGGAAGCGCGACACATATCCGCCGCGCGCCTGGGCATAGACACTCCTTAAGACAGAGGATCTTGCTCATGACCGACCATCCCCGCCGCGTCACCCGCGCCCTGCTTTCCGTATCCGATAAAACCGGCCTGATCGAATTCGCCAAGGCGCTCGCCGCCCATGATGTCGAGCTGGTCTCGACCGGCGGCACTGCGAAGGCGATCGCCGCGGCCGGCCTCAAGGTGAAGGACGTCTCCGACCTCACGGGTTTTCCCGAGATGATGGATGGCCGCGTCAAGACGCTGCATCCGAAAGTGCATGGCGGCCTGCTCGCGATCCGCGACAACAAGGAACACGCGGAAGCGATGAAGGCGCATGGCATCGCGCCGATCGATCTTCTCGTCGTCAATCTCTATCCGTTCGAGGCGACCGTCGACAAAGGCGCCGGCTTCGAGGATTGCATCGAGAACATCGACATCGGCGGCCCCGCGATGATCCGCGCCGCCGCAAAGAACCATGACGACGTCGCCGTCGTCGTCGAGGCAGATGACTACAAGGCCGTGCTCGACGAGCTCGCCGCCAACAACGGCGCGACCACGCTGAAGCTGCGCCGGCGCCTTGCGGCAAAGGCCTATGCACGCACCGCGGCCTATGACGCGGCAATCTCGAACTGGTTCAATCGTCAGCTCGAGATCGATGCGCCCGACTTCCGCGCCTTCGGCGGCAAGCTGATCCAGTCGCTGCGCTACGGCGAGAACCCGCACCAGACCGCGGCATTCTATGCGACACCCGACAAGCGCCCGGGCGTCTCCACCGCACGGCAGCTCCAGGGCAAGGAGCTCTCCTACAACAACATCAACGACACCGATGCCGCCTATGAATGCATCGGCGAATTCGACGCCAAGCGCACCGCGGCCTGCGTCATCGTCAAGCACGCCAACCCCTGCGGCGTCGCGGAGGGATCGAACCTCGTCGAGGCCTATCGCAGGGCGCTGGCCTGCGATTCCACCTCGGCCTTCGGCGGCATCATCGCGATGAACCGCCCGCTCGACGCCGACACCGCCCGCGAGATCACAAAGATCTTCACGGAAGTGATCATCGCGCCCGATGCGACCGAAGAGGCGATCGCGATCATCGGCGGGAGAAAGAATTTGCGCCTGCTTCTCGCCGGCAGCCTGCCTGATCCGCGGGCGCCCGGCCTCACCGCCAAGACGGTGGCCGGCGGACTTCTCGTGCAGAGCCGCGACAACGCCGTGGTCGACGACATGACGTTCAAGATCGTGACCAAACGCGCGCCCACCGACGCGGAGATGCGTGACCTGAAGTTTGCGTTCCGGGTCGCAAAACACGTCAAGTCGAACACCATCATCTACGCCAGGGATCTTGCCACCGTCGGCATCGGCGCCGGCCAGATGAGCCGGGTGGACTCAGCGCGGATCGCGGCGCGCAAGGCGCAGGATGCCGCGAGCGAGCTGAAGCTCAGCGAGCCGCTCACCAAGGGCTCGGTGGTGGCGTCGGATGCATTCTTCCCGTTCGCCGACGGCATGCTCGCTTGCATCGAGGCCGGCGCCACCGCGGTGGTGCAGCCCGGCGGCTCGATGCGCGACGACGAAGTGATCAAGGCCGCCGACGAGCACGGCATCGCCATGGTGTTCACGGGGACAAGGCACTTCCGGCACTGATCTATCAAATCGTCATTGCGAGCGCAGCGAAGCAATCCAGGATCTTTCCGCAGAGGCAATCTGGATTGCTTCGTCGCTTTCGCCTTCGCTCTTCGAGCTACGGCGGACAAGTCGCTCCTCGCAATGACGGCGGTGAAATCGCGTCGCGCGGCTAGTCCCGCACCCGCATCAACAGCCCTAATCCCGCGACGAAGAACACCACCAGCACGGCCATGCCGGCCTTCTGGCTTGCGGTCACCGCGGTGATCATGCCGATCAGGAGCGGTCCGATGAAGGACGTCACCTTCCCGGTCAGTGCGAACAGGCCGAAATACTGCGCAATGCGGTCTCTCGGTGCAAGGCGGATCAGGAGCGTGCGTGAGGCGGCCTGGAGTGGACCACCGGCCGCGCCGATCAGGCAGCCCAGCACGAGATAGGCGCGCTCGGCCGCGCTCGAGAACAAGGGAGCGCCAGCTTGCGGTGGCGCCACCGCGACGAACAGCACGCGGTCCTTGTCCACCAGAAGGATCGCCGCCACGGATATCAGCAACAGCAACAAGCTGCCGGCGATGACGCGCTTCGGCCCGAGGCGGTCGTCCAGCTTTCCGCCAAGCCATGCACCGATCGTGCCGGTGATCGCGAGCATGATGCCGAAGGTACCGATCTGGATGGTGTGCCAGCCAAATGTGCCGGCGGCATAGATGCCGCCGAAAGCGAACAGCGAGACCAGCCCGTCGGTGTAGACCATGTTGGCGAGCAGAAACGCCGCGAGCGACTTCTGCTTCGGCAGTCCTTTGATCGATTGCTTCAGGTCCGACAGTCCTTCGTGCAGCGCCTCGCGCAATGGCCGCTTCGCCGGATAATCCGGCGTGAACAGAAACAGTGGCGTCACGAAGATCACGAACCACAGCCCCGTCAGCGGCCCGACGATGCGATCGCCTTGATGGCTGATCGGATCGAGACCGAACAGCGGCATCATGCCGAGCAGCGTGCGGCCGGTCTCGGGATTCGCGGCGAGGAAACCGAGCACGATGATCAGGCTGACGATGCCGCCGATGTATCCCGTGGCCCAGCCGGTGCCGGAGAGTCGTCCGATTCGCTCCGGCGGCACCAGCGTCGGCATCATCGCGTTGTTGAAGACGGTGGCGAACTCCGCACCGATGCTGGCGAGCGCGACGGCGGTGAGCAGAGGAGGAATGATGGAGGGATCGCCGGGCTTGCCGATCCACAATGTCCAGGATGCCGCCACCAGCAGCGCACCGAATCCCGCGATCCACGGCTTCCGGCGGCCCGAGGCATCCGCAATGGCCCCAAGCACCGGCGACATCAACGCGATCGCAAGGCCCGCGGCCGCCATCGCAAATCCCCACAGCGATTGGCCGGTGGCGGGATTGGGCGCAATGCTGGTGGCGAAGTAGGGCGCGAACACGAAGGTCGTGATCAGCGTGAAATAAGGCTGCGCGGCCCAGTCGAAGAAAATCCAGCTGACGACGGCGGCGCGCGGCGGATAGGTCCGCGGCACGCCGCCCATGCGCGCGTCCGGGGCGATCGTCGTCATTGCGCAGTCCTCATCACGAACAGTTTTGCCTCTCTTGAGGCAAACGGTATAGCATTGCCGCGAGGCGTGTGAACTGTCCGAAGCCACGACGGAATTTGATTTTGATGATGTCGTCACATTCGACCAGGCGGACGTTTTTTGCCGTCGTCGCCACTCTGGCGTTTGGTCTCGCACCCGCGACCGCTCAGGATGCGCGGCGGGCCTATGTTCCTGCGGCGCCCGACACGGTGCGCGCCGTTGCCGCCGAGCACGGCATGGTGGTCGCGCAGGAGAAGATATCCGCACAGATCGGAGCCGATGTTTTGCGCAGCGGTGGCAATGCGGTCGATGCCGCGGTCGCGACCGGCTTTGCGATGGCCGTGACCTATCCGCGTGCCGGCAATATCGGCGGCGGCGGCTTCATGGTGATCCATTCCGCCGACCGCAACGAAGACGTCACGATCGACTACCGCGAGACGGCGCCGGCGGCGACCACGCCGCAAATCTTCCTCGGCGCCGACGGCAAGCCCGATATTGCGAAGTCACGGGATTCCGCGCTAGGCGTCGGCGTGCCCGGCACGGTTGCGGGCCTCGCTTTGGCCTTGGAGAAATACGGCTCGGGGCAATTCACGCTGGCACAATTGCTCGCGCCAGCGATCGCGCTCGCCCGCGATGGTTTCGTCGTCAGCGACGACATGGCCGACACGATGCCGGGCTGGCACCGGCGGCTGGCACGCTGGCCTTCTTCGGCCAGGATCTTCTCGCGGCCAGATGGCAGGCCGATCGGTGAAGGCGACCGGCTGGTGCAGGGCGATCTCGCTGAAACGCTGTCGGCCATCGCTGCACAGGGGCCGCGCGGCTTCTATGAGGGCCCGGTCGCCGAGAAGCTCGCCAAGGCCGTGACGGATGCCGGCGGCATCATGACGCCGGCCGATTTGAAGGCCTATCAGGCGGTGATCCGCGCGCCGGTGCGCGGCACCTATCGCGGCTATGACGTCGTGTCGATGCCGCTGCCGTCGTCGGGCGGCGTCGTGCTGGTGGAGACGCTCAACATCCTCGAGGGCTTTCAGCTTACCGATTTGAAGCAGGGCACACCGGCCTCGCTGCATCTTCTGATCGAGGCGATGAAGCGGGCCTACGCGGACCGCGCGCGCTATCTCGGCGATCCCGCCTTCGTCAACGCACCGATCGAGACGTTGACTGCAAAGGACTACGCCGCCAAGCTGCGCTCCGGCATCTCGACCGAACGCGCTACGCCATCCAAGGAGCTCGTTTCCGCGGCCTCCTCGCCGCACGAGGGCAGCAACACCACGCATTTCTCCGTCGTCGATTCCCGCGGCAATGCGGTCAGCAACACCTATACGCTGAACTTCAGCTACGGCGTCGGCCTCGTCGCCGACGGCACCGGCGTGCTGCTCAACAATGAGCTCGACGATTTCACCGCCGCTGTCGGCGCTTCCAATGCCTATGGTCTGGTCGGCTATGAGGCCAATCTGCCCGGGCCGGGCAAGCGGCCGCTCTCGTCGATGTCGCCGACCATCGTGCTCAAGGACGGCAAGCCGGTGCTGGTGACGGGCTCGCCCGGTGGCAGCCGCATCATCTCGACGGTGCTGCAAGTGATCGTGGACGTCCTTGACTACAAGATGGACGTTGCTGCCGCAGTTGCAGCGCCACGGCTGCATCATCAATGGCTTCCGGACGAAGTCCGTGTCGAAGCCGGCTTTCCAAATGATGTCCTGGGCGAGCTGAAGGCAATGGGCCACACGATCGTGGAGCCGATGGGGCAGACGTCTGCCAATTCGATTGTCGTGACGCCGAACGGCCCGCTCGGCGCGCCCGATCCGCGCACGCGGGGCGCGGAAGCAGCGGGGCAGTAGCGCCGTCCCTGCATGGACCGAAGGCTTGCGCGGGTCACGGCGCATGCTACCACCGCGGCCAAAGAAATAGCCGGGGAAACGCACATGACGCCAGCCGATCCGAACCAGCGCATCGAGCGCACGGAGATCGAAGACACCAGCCTTCTCGCGTTCTATCGCGACATGAACGTGCCCGAGCGCCGGACGTTCTGGGCCTGCGCGGCGGGCTGGGCGCTCGACGGCATGGATTTCATGATCTATCCGCTGGTGATCGGCACCATCATCGCGCTGTGGAAGGTCGATGCGGCCTCGGCTGGTCTTGCCGGCACGGTGACGCTGCTGGCGTCCGCGATCGGCGGCTGGCTCGGCGGCTATCTCTCGGACCATATCGGGCGGGTGAGGACGCTCCAGTTCACCATCATCTGGTTCTCGTTCTTCTCGCTGGTCTGTGCGGTCGTGCAGAATTTCGACCAGCTCCTGATCGCACGTGCCGTGCTCGGCCTCGGCTTCGGCGGCGAATGGGCGGCAGGCGCCGTGCTGATGGGCGAGGCGATCCGACCGCAATATCGCGGTCGCGCGGTCGGCTCGGTGCAATCCGGCTGGGCGGTCGGCTGGGGCCTCGCGGTGCTGTCGCAGGCGATCCTGTTCTCGGCCTTGCCGCCGGAGATCGCATGGCGCTGGATGTTCGTGATCGGCGCGCTGCCGGCGCTTCTGGTGTTCTACATCCGCCGCTCCGTCACCGAGCCGGCGATCGCGGTCGAGGCTCGCGCCAGGCACGCCGCGAGCGGCGATCGCCCGGCGATCTGGGAAATCTTCTCCGGCCCGATCCTGAAGACCACGATCCTGGCGTCGCTGATGGCGACGGGCTGCCAGGGCGGCTATTACGCCGTCACGTTCTGGGTGCCGCAATTCCTCACCAAGGAGCGGCATCTGTCGATCGTCGGCTCGACCGGCTACCTGTCGACGCTGATCATCGGCTCCTTCATCGGTTATCTCACCGGCGCCTGGCTTGCCGACCGGATCGGACGGCGCAATTTGTTCCTGATCTTCTCGATCGGCGCCATGGCGGTGGTGCTGCTCTATACACAGCTGCCGCTCACCAACGAGATCCTCTGGCTGCTCGGTTTCCCGCTCGGCTTCTTCGCCTCGGGCTATTTCTCCGGGATCGGCGCGTTCCTGACCGAGCTCTATCCGACGCGGCTGCGCGGCTCCGGCCAGGGCTTTTGCTACAATTTCGGCCGCGGCATCGGTGCGCTGTTTCCGTTCCTCGTCGGCGCGCTGTCGGCATCGACCTCGCTTGCGAATGCGATCGCGATCTTCGCGGTGGTGGCCTATGCGGTGTTCTTCATCGCCGCCTTTGCGCTGCCGGAAACGCGCGGCCGCGTGCTGCACGCGCACTGACAGGCGGCGCCATCATGCGCCGTCTTCCCGGGCGGTGAGAAGGCTTACCGCCCCACCTGATACGGCCCGCCCTTCTCCAGCGCGCGCGCATAGGCCGGGCGCGCATGGATGCGCTCGAGGAATGCCATCGCCTTGGGATGGCCCTGCTCGAGCCCGCCGCGCGCTTGCGCCGCTTCCAGCGGAAAGCTCATCTGGATGTCGGCTGCGGTGAACTCGTTGCCGGCGAACCACTCGCTCTTGCCAAGCTCGCCTTCCCAATAATCCATGTGCTGCTTGAGCTGCGGATTGACCAGCGTGGTCAGCGCCTGGTTCGAAACCTTGCGCACCAGCGGACGAAGCAGCGCCGGCGCGCGCTTCGGCATCAGCGTGAACAGCAGCTTGAGCAGCAGCGGCTGCATCGCGGAGCCCTCGGCATAATGCAGCCAATAGGTGAAGCGCAGCCTCTCCGGCGTATTCGGCGGCGGAATCAGCCGGCCGTCGCCGTAGGTCGCGACGAGATATTCGATGATCGCGCCCGACTCGGCGATGGTGTTGCCGTTGTCGGTGATGACGGGCGACTTGCCGAGCGGATGGATGGCGCGCAGCTCCTTCGGCGCGCGCATGTCCGGCTGGCGCTGATAGCGCACGATCTCGTAGGGCACGCCCAACTCTTCGAGCAGCCAAAGCACGCGCTGCGAGCGGGAATTGTTGAGGTGGTGAACGGTCAGCATCGGCGAGGTCCCCAAGGCAGGCGTGGTGGCTAGGCGTCGTCGGTCGGCCGCGTACCTGCCAGCCCGGGAACGCGATGTCGAGCATCGTGATGGATATTTTAATCCGGGTATATTGACGCCGATAATCTACCCGGGTAATAATCAGATCAACGTCGTTAAAATGGCAATGATTCCAATGCAGAAGATTTTTACCGCCTTCCAAGGGCATCGCCGTCTTGTGTCTGGGCCGGCAGGCGAGGTCGCGCTGGTCGTCAAGCGGGTCGCGCCACGGCCGGACGAGCCGATCATCATCTTCGAGGACAGCACCGGCCGATCGATCGATTTCGATCTGCGCGGCGGGGATCGCGAGGTGCTGGCGCGGCTGGCCAAGCTCATGCCGCCGCCGGTCGAGGAAACCGCACCACCGAGCGAGCCGCGCGGGCGCGGACGGCCAAAGCTCGGCGTGGTCGCGCGCGAGGTGACGCTGTTGCCGCGACATTGGGAGTGGCTCGGCGCGCAGCCGGGCGGCGCCTCGGTCGCGCTGCGCAAGCTCGTCGACGAGGCGAGGCGCGCCAGCGGCGACAAGGACCGCGAACGGCAGGCGCGCGATGCGGCCTATCACTTCATGTCGACCATGGCGGGCAACCTGCCGCAGTTCGAGGAAGCTTCGCGCGCATTGTTTGCGGATGACCGGCGGCGCTTTGCCGGACTGATCGCCGACTGGCCACCCGACATCCGCGACCACATCGTCAAGCTCGCCTACAGCGACCGCGCTTAAGGCGCTCTCACATACCCCATCGACGGCCGGGCCGCGCCTTGCGCGGCAACGGCTCCGTGCGCCCTGATGAAAGGCCGATCCATGTCTGCGCCCAAGCCGCTCTCGATGACATTCCTGCGCTTCCTCGCGCCCTTGATGCTGAGCAACGCGCTGCAATCGTTGTTCGGCACCGTCAGCAACGTCTATCTCGGCCAGATGATCGGCGTCGACGCGCTGGCCGCCGTCTCGGTTTTCTTTCCCGTGATGTTCTTTCTGTTCGCTTTCGTCATGGGGCTGAGCACCGGCGCCACCGTCTTGATCGGTCAGGCCTTCGGCGCTGGCGAGCACGCAAAGATCAGGAGCGTTGCGGGTACGACGCTCGCGATCGGCCTTCTGCTTTCCATTTCGATCGCGCTGATCGGCGGGCTGTTCAGCCGTCAGCTGATGATGGCGCTTGCGACGCCGGCCGACATTCTCGCTCCTGCCAGCGCCTATGCGCGCATCATGCTGCTGACGATGCCCCTCGGTTTCGTCTTCCTGCTGATGACGGCGATGATCCGCGGCGTCGGCGATGCGCTGACGCCGCTGCTGGCGCTGGCGTTGTCGACTGCGATCGGCCTGATCCTGACGCCGATGTTGATCCGTGGGTCGCTCGGACTGCCGGCGGCCGGCATCACCAGCCCGGCATGGGCGGCCGCGATCTCGAACGCGCTCACCTTGATCGCGCTGGCGCTGTATCTGCGAAGGAAGAAGCACGCGCTCGCGCCGGACACGGCGCTGCTGCGTCACCTCAGGCTCGACGGCGCCATGCTCGGAAAAATCCTCGGCATCGGATTGCCGAGCGCCGTCGGCATGGTGGTGATGGCGATCGCAGAGCTGGTGCTGCTCGGCCTCGTCAACGGCTACGGATCGGACGCCACGGCGGCCTACGGCGCCGTCAACCAGGTGATGGGCTACACGCAGTTCACGGCGATGTCGATTTCCATCGCCGTCTCGATCCTCGGCGCGCAGGCTGTCGGCGGTGGCGACAGGGCCCGGCTCGACGGCATCGTGCGGACCGGGCTCGTGTTCAACCTGGTCCTGACCGGCGGCCTCGTGGCGCTGATCTATCTCGCGCCGCGCGCCATCCTCGGCATCTTCATCACCAACGGCGCCGTGCTCGATCTGGCGAAAGAGCTGCTCTTCATCGCCTTGTGGAGCTCGGTGCCGTTTGGCCTCGCCACGGTGTTCTCGGGTGCAATGCGCGCGGCCGGTGTCGCGTTGACGCCGATGCTGCTCGCGATCTTCGCGATTCTCGCCATTGAGCTGCCGGCCGCGGTGATCCTGAGCCGCGCGATCGGCCTTCAGGGCATATGGGCCGCCTATCCCATCGTGTTCTGCGCCATGTTCGTTTTGCAGATGGGCTATTACTTCCTGGTCTGGCGCAAGCGGACGATCCGGCGCATCGCCTGATGGTCAAAGTATTATGATCATCATTAAACGGTGGATTTGTGGGACACGCTGCGTCACAATACGCGGAAAGTCAGATCAAGATGTCATCTCAGGGAGATCGAATTGACCCGCATAGCCCCGCAGTTCCTGTTCGATTTCGGCAGCCCCAACGCCTATCTCAGCCACCTCGCGATCCCCGCGATCGAGCAGCGCATCGGCGTCAAGTTCGAATACGTCCCAATCCTGCTCGGCGGCATCTTCAAGTCGACCAACAACAGGTCCCCGGCCGAGACGCTCGCCGGCGTCAAGAACAAGCGTGAATTTCAGCAGGTCGAGACCGAGCGCTTCATCAAGCGATTCAAGGTCCAGCCTTACGTCTGGAATCCGCACTTCCCCGTCAACACGCTGAACCTGATGCGCACGGCAATCGCAGCTCAGCTCGAGGGCGTGTTCGAAAAATACGTCGAGGCTGCCTTCCACCACATGTGGCGCGAGCCGAAGAAGATGGACGACCCCGAGATCGCGGCGAAGGCCCTGGCGTCCTCCGGACTCGATGCCGAGAGGCTGTTCACCCGGGCTCAGGAGCCGGAAGTGAAGGGCAGGCTGATCAAGAACACCGAGGAGGCGGTCGCCCGCGGCGCGTTCGGCTCGCCGACCTTCTTCGTCGGCAACGAGATGTTCTTCGGCAAGGAGCAGCTGCGCGAGGTCGAGGAGATGGTGTTGGGGACGTAATCCCTTTTCTCTCCGGCGACAGAATGTGATCGCGGTAGCATTCTGGATTGCTTCGCTTCGCTCGCAATGACGACTATAGATAGACCGCCAACAGCAAAAAGAGAGAAGATCCCATGCGTATCCTCGTGGTCGGCGCCGGCGCCATCGGCGGCTATTTCGGTGGCAGGCTGTTGCAGGCCGGCCGTGACGTCACCTTCCTGGTCCGGCCGCGCCGCGCCGGCGAGCTCGCAAGCGCGGGTCTTGTCATCAAGAGCCCGAATGGCGACGTGACGCTGCAGAATCCGCCAACGGTGCAGGCCGATGCGCTCAGGGA
The DNA here is from genome assembly GCF_002266435.3 of Bradyrhizobium amphicarpaeae. NCBI lineage: Bacteria > Pseudomonadati > Pseudomonadota > Alphaproteobacteria > Hyphomicrobiales > Nitrobacteraceae > Bradyrhizobium > Bradyrhizobium amphicarpaeae. The sequence goes on along the minus strand of NZ_CP029426.2, from coordinate 258,969 downwards.
CAAGTTCGATGTCGTGCTCTTGAGTTGCAAGGCGTTCGATCTCGACGACGCCATCAAATCGTTTGCGCCCGCGGTCGGACCAAACACCGCGATCATCCCGATGCTGAACGGCATGAAGCATCTGGACATCCTGGATGCCAAATTCGGCAAGGAGCGCGTGCTCGGCGGCCTCTGCGCCATCGCGGCGACCCTGAACGAGAAGCGCGAGGTTGTGCAGCTCCAGCCGATGCAGTCGATCAATTACGGCGAGCGCGACGGCAAGCTGTCGGATCGCGTTAAGGCGATCGACGAAGCCTTCAAGAGCGGCATCAACGGTGCCACCGCCAGCCAGAACATCATGCAGGACATGTGGGAAAAATGGGTGTTCCTCTCCTCGCTCGCGGCCTCCACCAGCCTGATGCGCACCTCTGTCGGCAACATCCTCGCAGCTCCCGGCGGCCGGGATTTCCTGCTCGGCATGCTCGACGAGACCAGCGCGATCGCCACGGCGGCAGGCTATGCGCCGGGCGGGCCGTTCTTCGAGCGGGTGAAGGGCAACCTCACCACCGAGGGCTCGCCGATGACGGCCTCGATGTTCCGCGACATCAAGGCCGGCCTGCCGGTCGAGGCCGACCACGTCATCGGCGATCTCATCGCGCGCGCCGATGCCGGCAAGGTGCCGGTGCCGAAGCTGCGCATCGCCTACACGCATTTGAAGGCATATGAGAAGCAGCGGGCGGGGTAGATCGTAGTCCCGACCGTTATCCCCGGGGCGCGCAAAGCGCGAGCCCGGCACGACAGCAAAGTTGGCCGCAACAGCTTCGCGCTATTTCAAATGCGCGAGATAATGCGACACGGCCGTGATCTCCTCGTCGCTCATGCGATAGGCGACATCGGCCATCGCGGCGACGCCGCCGCCGACGCGCAAGCCCGCCTTGTAGTCGTGCAATGCCTTGACCAGGTATTCCTCGCGCTGGCCCGCCAGTCGCGCCACTCCCTTGGTGCCGGCGAAGCTGTCCGTATGGCATGAGGCGCAACGGCGGCCGGCGGCAACTTGCCCGCCCTTTTTCGACAGGTCGGGATCCCCGTCCTCCGATCCCTTCGGCGGCGGCAGCTGCGAGAAATAGGCGCCGAGATTACGGATGTCCTCGTTGGTGAGCTGCTCGACGATCGGCTGCATCTGCTCGTTCTTGCGCGAGCCGGCGCGGAAGAACACGAGCTGCCATTGCAGGAACTGATCGGGCTGGCCGGCCAGCGAGGGGATGTTCTCGGTCTGCGAGACGCCGTTCTCGCCGTGACAGCCGGAGCAGATCGAGGCTTTCTCCTTGATCGCGGCATTGTCGGCGGCCTGGGCCGGGATAGATGCGAGCAAAAGCGCCACAGGCAGAATTCCGAACCGACCGACTCGCATCGCTGATTTCTCCGGCTGTCATTGCCGGGCTTGACCCGGCAATCCATCCCTTTTGCAGGCTCTTCGTTGATGGATGCCCGGATCAAGTCCGGGCATGACGGACGTGTTCCATCGCAGGCCCGTCACAAGGAAAAGGCTGCGACGGTCGCCCGATCGCAGCCTCTTCGTTACGTCGCGCTACTTCTTGCTGTAGCTGATGCGATAGATCGCGCCGGCCCAGTCGTCGGCGACGAGGATCGAACCGTCCTTGGCGAGGATGATGTCGTCGGGGCGGCCGAGATAGCCCTGGTCACCCTCGATCCAGCCGGAGGCGAACACCTCCTGCTTGGCGTTCTTGCCGTCAGGCCCGACGATGACGCGCATGATGCGGCCGCCCTGGTACTTGTGGCGATTCCAGGAACCGTGCTCGGCGATCAGGATGTTGTTCTTGTACTCGGCGGGGAACTGGTCGCCGGTATAGAACTTCATGCCGAGCGGAGCGACATGGGCGCCGAGATTCAGCACGGGCGGCGTGAACTCGGAGCATTTGTGGCCCATCGCGAACTTGTCGTCCGGCAGATTGCCCTGGTGGCAATAGGGATAGCCGAAATGCTCGCCCATTTTGTTGATCATGTTCAGCTTGTCGCTGGGCAGGTCATCGCTGATCCAGTCGCGGGCATTCTCGGTGAACCAGTACTTGCCGGTGCGCGGATCGACGTCGCCGCCGACCGAGTTGCGGACGCCGAGCGCGTAGATCTCGGCGTTGCCGGTCTTGGGATCGACACGCCGGATCTGCGAGACGCTGGTCGGGGGAATGCCGATGTTGAAGGGCGGTCCGAACGGAATGTAGAACCAGCCTTCCTTGTCGACCGCGATGTACTTCCAGCCATGCGCGGCATAGGACGGCATGTCGTCATAGACGACCTTGCCCTCGCCGGGATTGTCGAGCTTGTTCTCGATGTCGTCGTAGCGGATCAGCTTGTCGACCGCGATGACATAGAGCGCCCCGTCCTTGACAGCGAGGCCGGTGGGCATGTTCAGCCCCTTGAGGATGGTCTTGACCTCTTTCTTCCCGCCATTGTCCTTGATGGCGTAGACGTTGCCGAGGCCGAACGAACCGACGAACAGCGTGCCCTTGTCACCCCAGGCCATCTGCCGCGCGGCCAGCACGCCGGAGGCATAGACTTCCATCTTGAAGCCCGGCGGCAGCTTGACCTTCTTGACGATGTTGGCGAGCTCGGCATCGGACGCGCCGGTCGGCGGCCCCGATGGCGGCGCGAGGCCCTTCTGCGCCTCGGTCTCGTCCCCCAGGAACCAGTCATCCGGCGGATGGGTCCAGAATTCCTTGGTGCCGGATTCGTATTTCTTCAGCGGCTTGCTTTTGTCCTGCGCGTGACCAGCGCTGGTCCCCGCAAGAAGGGCCACGGCTGCAAGCGCCAACACGGATCGATGGAACATCGATGTCATCGCGTCACTCCCCTAAGGCAGCCGTCAGGGCTGCGATTATTTTGTTTTGTTCGTCGAGAGGCGAAGTTCGGTTCTGCCAGGAGGCAGACGCAAAAGGCTAGCACATCTGCGAGCGCTGGGAAGGGCGTCGCGTGCGCAGTGGTTGCGCCGCATAAAAATTGAGACGGAATGTAACGAGCGAACACCGTAGCGACAGCGATCTCGCTGCAATGCGGAATCAAGACCGAGAGCCAGAAACCAAAAACGCGAAAACAACCCCATGCACAGTAGAACCGCGCAGATCTCGTCGCGGAGGTAAGACCCTGCAGGCGGTTGACTCGTCGGGCAAAACATCAATCGCGGGGCTTAACCGGCCACGGGGTAGGGTCCATCGTCGAACACTGTGTCGTGATAGCCCTTCGCGCCGATCTCGCGCGCCAGCGGACTGCGAAAATCGCAGCCTTCGCGCACACTGCGCAACACATGCGCGAAGTCGAATTCCGGCCGCCAGCCCAGCTCGCGCCGCGCGCGGTCGTTGACGTAGACGCGGTCGATCGCGGGGAAGAAGTTCCAGCCCCGCGCCGCATAGAGCTGCCCGCAATTTGGAAAGAGCTCGCACACGACACCGGCCGCATCGCGCGCGAGCGCAGTGAGATGACGCGGCTCGAACGGGCTGGTGGCGGAGACGATGTAGCGGGCGAAACCGATGTCTGGCGCGCGCTCGATCGCGAGCAGATGGGCACTCACGGCGTCCGCGATGTCCAGCCGGCGATAGAGCAGCTCGTTGGCCTGCGCGTTCTCCGGCGTGTAAGCCGAGCGCATCGCCGGGTCGTCATCGTCTTCAGGGAAGAAGCGCGAGGTCCGCAGGACCACGACCGGCAGGCCGCGCTCGCGATGGAACAGCTCGCACAGGGTCTCCGCCATCAGTTTCGTGGTGCCATAGATGTTCTTCGGCACCGGCGGCAGATCCTCGGTGACCCACACGGCGGCCTGTCCGGCCGAGGGGCGAAGCTGCGAGCCGAACGCGCTGGTGGTGCTGGTGAAGACGAAGCTCCTCACGCCGGCGCTCGCCGCCGCCTCGACCAAATTGAGCGTGCCGGTGACGTTGGTGTCGACGAAGTCTTGCTTGCTGTGGGTCGCCACATGCGGCTTGTGCAGCGTCGCGGTGTGGATCACGGCAGCGACGCCGGACATCTGCTCGCGCACGAAGCCGGGATCGACGATCGAGCCGACGGCGTCCGTGAAGGGCGATGGTTTCAGATCGATCCCGCGAGCGGGTGCGCCCCGGCTGCGCAGGGTGCGGATGATGGCTTCACCAAGATGGCCGGCACTGCCGGTGACGAGAACTGTCATTTGATCTCAAATGCCCCATCTCAACAGCGGAAGGCATCTTCCGCGGAGGAATCTGGCGAGGTTCGGTGCGACCCACTCTGCAGTGGAACACAGAGGAAACCAATCGATTGCCAAGCCCGTTCGGTCGATCCTATATTGAACAGGCAATCAGATAGTGACGCAGATGAATATCCCCGTCCTGGTTCTGGCTACCGTGAATGCGCCGTATCGCAAGAGGCTGAACGCGCAGGAGCTTGTTCATTGCCTGCTGGACCACTCTTCCGCGAAGGCCGCCTGCGGTCCTATGTCGTCGTTTTTTGGGGATGTCCATCCCGACTTGCAGGTCGCCTTCGCTGAGATGCATGGCATCAGCCACGACCAACTGGTCGTAGCGGCGAAGGCGTTCGCAGAGTTTTCGGGACAAACCTATCCGCTTGCGGCGTAGCAGATGAGCGCTCATTCAGATTGGGCGCAACTGTTTCGCATTGCCGTGGCGATGATTCGGCAGGCGAACGCCGAGCAGGAAATCATCGATCGTTGGACGTTCGGCGGCGGCACGGCGATGATGCTGCAAATCGATCATCGGATAAGCCACGATGTCGATATCTTTCTCCCGGATCCTCAAGTTCTTCCGTTCCTCGATCCACAGAAGAATGACTTCGATTTCGAGGTGAGACCTACTGACTACGGGGGAGACGGCACACGGCTTCTGAAGCTTGGCTTCGAATTTGGCGAGATCGACTTTATCGTCGCGCCGTCGCTGACATCATCACCGACAACGCGAGCGACAGTAGAGGGTGAAGCGGTGCTTCTGGAGACAATCCCGGAGATCATTGCAAAGAAGATCCATCACCGCGGCAAGAACATTGCCCCGCGCGACATATTTGACATCGCAGCTGGCAGCGAAAGACACGCGGAATCGATCATCAAGGAGTTGGCCGGCTATCGCGACGGTGTCTCAAATACGCTGGCAACAATCGAAAACCTGAAGCCTGACTTCGTGAGGGCCGCGATCAATCAACTTTCGATCAAAGATCCATATAGGCTGATCGCGGATGTAGCGCTGGAAAAGACCAAAGAACTCCTGCGCGCTGTCTAGCTGGGTCGGCTACCCTGAATTCCGGATTGGCGCCCAATCCAGTCTTGCGGCCCGGGGCAGCTTTCACGGCCTTCGTCAAAACGGTGCAGGCAACTCGCCCCGACGGGAATAGGCTACTCATCCGGATGCTTGGGAAAAACTGGAGCGGGCGAAGGGGCTCGAACCCTCGACCCCGACCTTGGCAAGGTCGTGCTCTACCACTGAGCTACACCCGCATCCTGTGTCGGTCGCGTGACGCGCCGGCAACGGCTGTCGTATGCCAAAACCGGGAGGGGAATGCAACAGCTACCGGCGGCATAGATGCGCAATCCGGGACCAATATGGAGCCTGAATGCGGCCAAATGGCTCGAAAGTGACCCGGAACCGGCGAATCGGCTGCAATGGATTGAAATTCGGCCGTCCCGGCCCAATCTAGGAGCCGACAGCGAAGCATCGGAAGCGGCGACGTGCTAAAGAGCCGCCGTTCCAGACATTGACGAGGGGATGCCGTGACGATCATCGACCAGGGTAACGAAGCCGCAAACCCGGCTGCGGCCGATCTGATCAAGGACACCACCACCCAGACCTTCGTGAAGGACGTCATCGAGGAATCGAAGCGCCAGCCGGTGCTGATCGACTTCTGGGCGGAGTGGTGCGGCCCCTGCAAGCAGCTCACCCCCGTGCTCGAAAAGGCGGTCAAGGCGGCCAAGGGCAAGGTCAAGCTGGTCAAGATGAACATCGACCAGCATCCGGCGATCCCTGGCCAGATGGGCATCCAGTCGATCCCGGCCGTGATCGCCTTCGTCAACGGCCAGCCCGCCGACGGCTTCATGGGCGCGGTGCCCGAGAGCCAGCTCAACGCCTTCATCGAAAAGCTGACCAAGGGCGTGACTGCGCCGGGCGAGCCCAATATCGCCGAGATCCTGCAGGAGGCTGAAGCCGTGCTCGCCGAGGGCGATGCGGCGGCGGCAGCGCAGATCTACGCCGAGGTGCTCCAGCATGATTCCACCAACATCGCGGCACTCGCTGGCCTGGCGAAATGCTACGCCAGTTCCGGTGCGATGGAGCAGGCCAAGCAGACGCTGGCGATGGTGCCGGAATCCAAGCGCAACGACCCCGCCGTGAAGGCGGTCCAGACCGCGATCGATCTCGCCGAGCAGGCGCAATCGCTTGGACCCGTGGCGGAGCTGGAACAGAAAGTCGCCGCAAACCCGCTCGATCATCAGGCCCGATTCGACCTCGCGACCGCGCTGAACGCGCAAGGCAACCGTGCGGCCGCGACCGAGCAGCTGCTCGCGATCGTCAAGCGCGACCGCAAATGGAACGACGACGGCGCCCGCAAGCAGCTGGTGCAGTTCTTCGAGGCCTGGGGCGGCACGGATGATGCAACGGTCGAGGGCCGCAAGCGTTTGTCGACGATCCTGTTCTCGTGAGGGCTTTTTCGAGCGTGATCTGTTCGGAAAACCACTGCACACTTTTCCGAATCACGCGCTAGCAAGTCCAAGGGGGAACCGGGCAGATGCCGATCAACATCGAATATCGCGGGCCCGCCGACCTCCCGGAGATCATTCCGGTGTTTCCGCTGCCGGGCGCGCTGCTGCTGCCCCGTGGCCAGATGCCGCTCAACATCTTCGAGCCGCGCTATTTGTCGATGGTCGACGATTCCTTCCGCGATGGCCATCGCCTGATCGGCATGATCCAGCCGGACGTCGCGCACTCGCCGAAGAATTCCGACAAGCCGACGCTGTTCCGGGTCGGCTGCGTCGGCCGCATCACCCAGCTGGCCGAATCCGGTGACGGCCGCTACATCCTCGAGCTCACCGGCGTCTCGCGCTTCAAGGTGCTCGAGGAGCTCGAGGTGCTCACCGCCTACCGGCAGTGCAAGGTGGATTTCTTCACCTTCGCCAACGACTTCACCGCGCGCATGGGCGAGGACGAGGTCGATCGCGAGGCGCTGCTGGCCGTGCTGGCGGACTTCCTGAAGGCCAACAATCTCAAGGTCGACTGGGAAGGCGTCGAAAGCGCGCCCAACGAAGCCCTCGTCAACGCGCTGGCGATGATGTCGCCCTATGGCCCCGCGGAGAAGCAGGCCATGCTGGAAGCGCCCGACCTGAAGACCCGCGCCGAAGTCCTGATCGCAGTGACCGAGATGGACCTCGCCAAGAAGCGCACCAGCGGCGATCCGCCGTTGCAGTGAGGGGCGCGAGGACGGTGCGCTCCCTCTCCCGCCTGCGGGAGAGGGTTGGGGAGAGGGTGTCTCCGCATTGGGATTGTCTGAAGTCTCTTGAGAGTGTCCCCAAGAGGGGCCTGTTGCGCTATTGGCTTTTGGAGCTGAAGACGGCAGAGGAGAAGGTCTTGGTTGGGGGCGATTGCTGGCGAAGGTCTGTGGTGGTCGCGCTCGGGGGGCGGCTCACGCGGCGATCGTGGCCCATCGCCTCATGTTAAATGCGATGGAGGCAAGCAGGACTTGTCCGCTTGCCTTCATGAGACCGACGTAACGGATGCAGGTCAGCCGCATCCTGCGTTTGAGGGTAGCGAAGGTGGTCTCGACTGTCGCCCGTCGTCGAGAGACGAGAAGATTGTAGCGTTTGAGCCTCGGCGGCAACTCCGGATGGTGGCGGTTGGGACGTCGGGCGATGCGGGGCTTTTTGCCCTCCGCCTTCAGCCGGGCTCGTCTGGCATGGGTATCGTAAGCCGCATCGGCCCACACCACGGCTTCGTCGCCGCGGATCAACTCATCGGCCGGCGTGGTGTCGTTGACATTGGCGGGCGTGGTCAGAACCGAGCGGATCAGGCCTGATCCTTCGTCGACGCCGACATGAGCCTTGTAGCCGAAGGTCGAGCCACTCTTGCCTTGCCGCTTGGTGAACCGGGCGTCAGGGTCGTTTGAGGGACGATCCTCCTTCGGAGGAGCCGAGACTGCCTGGATCAAGGTCGCATCCAGCATCGTGCCGCGCTTGAGGATGACGCCGGCATTCTCAAGCTGACGATCGAGTTCACCAAACAACTTCTCCAACAGACCTTGTTCGACGAGCTGGTTCCGGAAGCGGTTCAGAACCGTATGGTCGGGCGTCGCGTCCTCAAGACTCAAACCGACGAAGCGCTTGAAGGACAACCGGTCGCCCAGCGCCTCCTCGAGTTCGCGCTCCGACAGACCGTAGAGTGACTGCAGCAGCACAGCGCGAAACAACACCAGCACCGGATAGCCTGGACGACCGGGCCCCGCTTCATCACGCAAATGGGCGAGCAGCTTCTCGAACCGGTACCATTTGACCAAGCCAGACAGCCGATCCAGCGCCGCATTAGCGCCAGCCCCTTTCGGCAACCACGCCTCTATAAAGCTCGGCTGCCCCGTCTGCTTCACTGCCATCGTCAATCTCCAAGGCTTCGCCCTAGAGAATCACAATTGATGGATTACGCAACAGTCCCCAAGAGGAGAGAGCCCCCACCCGCCGCGCTTCGCGCGTCGACCTCCCCCGCAAGCGGGAGAGGTTAGACCGAGCCTGTAGCTTGCTCATTCCAACTCAACTTCACAGATGATGCCGGATGCGCTTTCGCCCGGTGATCATCGCGCGGACCAGACTCTCGCGCTGGAGCAGCCCCATCAGCAGCACGCCCGCGACGTGCAGCACGACCAGGACGATGACGGCGTCGGATGAATAATGGTGGATATCCTCCACCCACCAGACGCCGAAGAAGGTGACGGTGACCGACATCGCGCCCGTGATCGCCGAGACGGCGAGCGCCAGCATCAAGGCCACCAGCATCAACGTGCCCGCGGGATTGAGCCCGATATAACGGCCGGTCATGCCGCGGCGCAGATTCCAGAGATAGCCTGGCGCCGCGCGAAGCCTGACCCTGATCATGCGGAAGCGCGAATAGCGGCTTCCCCAGAAGCCCCAGACGAGGCGGAACGCGAGAAGCCCCAGCACCGCATAGCCGACGACGCGGTGAAGCCGGTCGTAGACGGGGGGCGTGAACCACGCGGCCAGAACGCAGGCCGCGAGAGCCCAGTGCCAGAGGCGCAGCGGGAGGTCCCAGACTGCGACCGTCCGCGGAACGGTTCGATCCGCAGGGGTCCCGCCGGACGCCCCGCGCGCTTGTGGCATCGCTTCTTCAATCAAGCAAAGACCATCCTCGAGCTCTGCCTTGCGCAATCAATGTCTGCGCAGTCCAGGCCGCGACCTGCTTCAAGCCTTACTTGAAGCCTTACTTGGCGATCGTGTGCTTGAGGCTGAGATCTTCGGGGCTGTAGAACAGCTCGTAAAGCTTGCCTTCCTTGACGCCGTAGACCTCATAGCAGGAGCCTTCGATCTTGGAGCGCCGCACCTCGTAGCCGAGCGCCTTGGCCTTGGCTTCGGCCTCGCTGGCCGGCTTCCACGACGCCTTGTCGAGCTTGGTGCAATCCTTGAACCCGTCGGCCATGGCCGCCGACCCCATGCCCATTCCAACCGTCAGTGCAATGGCAACAAAACGAATGACCTTCACGAAACTCTCCTCCTCTGTCGTGCGCGCTACGCGAGCCGCGAAGCCGGACTGAAGGAAGCAAAGGTGATGGTGAAGTCAATCCGTTACGCGGCCAATCGGATTTAGAGTTCTTCTAACGACGGCGAAAAGATCAGCGCGCCCCGCAGGCAGCCCGCATTCGCTGGGGTGCTGCGGCCTTAGGCCTCACGTCAGGGACGGACGACCGACTTCGCCAATTGCGCTAGGCCGCATTTCGCATGTCCGGATCGTTGCGCTGCAGCCAGTCCGCCCAGCGCAGAACTCCGCGCGCCCCCTCGCTGACGACAAGGCCCATCCCTTGCGCCTTCGCCTCGGACAGGCCGATCGCCAGGATTTTCCGATGCAGCTTCCTCGCCGTCTGGTACTGGCGGGCGAAGGCAACGAGATCGAGAGCTTCGGGGCCGCCGATCTCCGCACGCACGCCGCGCTGCCCGTCGAACGCGCAGGTCAGAACGTGATCGGCGACATCCGACGTATCGACTGGATTGAACAGCGCGGTTGGCACGGGCCACACCGGCAGCCAGGCGAGACGCGAGAGCAATTTGTCGAGCAGGTAATAAAACGGCATCGCGCGAACGACCGACCAGGAAAGCGCTGACGCACGCACCAGCCGTTCGCCGGCGAGCTTGACCCGCGCGTAAGGCAGGGTCGCCTGGTCGAGCCCGACAATGGAAACGTGCAGGAAATGTTGCACTCCGCTCTCCGCGCAGAGCGACAGCAGTCGCTGCGTTCCACCGACGTCCACGGCGGAGGGCGACCTGAAGAAATCGATCGGATGGACGCCGCCCCGCCGCGCGATCGGCGAATCCGTCGCCGCATTGATGACCGTATCGACATCACGCAGCGCCTCGTGCAGGCCGGCGCCTGTGGCGAGATCGCCTGCGGCCCATTCGACGTCCGAACGCGTGCGCGGCGATCGCGCGAATACCCGGACGCGGCGCCCGTCGCGAACCAGGCGATCGACGACGTCCCGGCCCAGGTGACCTGAGCCGCCGGTGACGAGTGTCAGAGCCATGGCCCAACTCCATCGATCTTGCGCGACGGCTCCCCGGTGGGGACGAGCACGGCCTCGCCGGTCGCGACGAGAGCCAGACGATCTTGCTCATCAGCTGCGAACAACTCGGCGCGGGCGAATACCTGCCTGCGCCCGGCGCGAAGCGTCGCTCCCTTGGCGACGAAATGGCAACCGATCGCCGGCTTCAGGCAATTCATCGAAAAGTGCGACGCCGTGACAGCCCCCGCGCGCGTCGCCGCGGCGAAGCCGCAGGCGGTGTCGAGCAGAGCCGCGATCAGACCGGCGTGGAGATGTCCGGAATATTGAGTGAAATTGTCGTGCCAGGTCATGCGTATCGTCGCCTCGCCATTACCGGCTGCGACGACTTCGAATCCGGCGAGGCGATTGAAGGCCGCAGACGCGCTCGCCGCGGCGAGCATTTGGAGATCGAATCCCTGCGTCTCGCTCATGTGTAACTCCATTGCGGCGTGCGGCTTTCCAGATTGCTCCTGACTGCCTCAATGTGATTTGGCGTGCCGAGCAACATCGCCTGTTCGGAGGTCTCCGCGGCGAGACCGGAGGCCACCTCGCAAGTTGCGGACAGGTTGAGCAGACGCTTGGCGGCGCGGATCGCATCAGGGCTGCGGCCCGCGATGTCACGTGCCGTCACCAGAGCGGCGGCCACGGGATCATCGACGAGCCGCGTCGCAAAGCCATAGGCCAGCGCTTCGTCGGCGGAGAAAACGCGCCCGGTATAGGTCAGCTCGCGCACGACATCCTCGCGCGCGAGATGGCGCATCAACTGCGTGCCGCACATGTCCGGCACCAGGCCCCATTTCGTCTCGATGACCGCGAGCTTCGTATCGGGCGCGAGATAGCGCAGGTCCGCACCAAGCGCGAGCTGGAAGCCGCCGCCGAAGGCGACGCCATGCACCGCTGCAATCACGGGGACCGCCAGCTCGCGCCAGAGCCAGACAATGTGCTGCGCGAAGTTTGCGATGCCGTGGGTCCGGCGCGTCAGATCGGCGGACGGAAGCAGCGGCTCGCCACTCGCGGCCGCGAGCAGGCGTTCGACATCGAGGCCTGCGCAGAACGCACCGCCTTCGCCGGACAGCACGACGGCCCGAATGTCCGGGCTGTCGCGAAGGTCCGCTCCGGCTTCGGCGAGGGCCTCGAACATCGCCGGATCCAGCGCGTTCATCTTGTCCGGTCGATTCAAGCGAACGTGGGCCACGTCATGCTCGACACTCACACGCACGCGATCGGTCATCTTGCTCATCCTTTGCGGCTCGGATCGGCGGGCTCAGTAGCCGGCGACTGCCAGCGCGACCACGGCGGCGAGAGCTTTCCAGCCAAAGCCGCGCCCGCGCGACCACCAGGCGTTGGCGACCGCCGCAAAGCCATAGACGGCGACGATCGTCGCCACGATCCCGTGCCGCGCGCTGTCCGACCCGAACATAGGTGCGGAAAGCAACAGGACGCCGCCGCCGATCCAGGCGACCGTACCGGCCTGCCAGACCAGCCGGATCAACGTGCGCAGACTTTCCGGGGTGATCGTCGCTTTGGCGAACACCTTGGTCTCACCCAACACCCCATGGATCAGAGCGACCACAATTCCCGCGGCGCCGGCACATTGCAGCAACAGATCACGCATCGGTAGACCTCGCCTGATAGCCATACACAACTGTATGGTCAAATAGGCGCTAGTCCGCGGCCTGTCAATACACTAGTGTATGGCTCGCTTCCGGGAACCCGACATGACCGAACAGCTCTCCGCCGACGACTGGATCAGGCAAGGTCTCAAGGCGCTCGCCAAGAGCGGCTTCACCGCGCTCAAGGCCGAGCCGCTGGCAAAGTCCATGGGGGTGTCGCGCGGCAGCTTCTATTGGCATTTCGCCGATCTCGGCGCGTTCCAGGCCGCCGTGCTGAAGCGTTGGCGCGAGATCGCGGCCGAGCAGATCATCGCCGACGTCGAGGCCGCCAGCGACGAGCCCTTGAAGGCGCTGCTGCGGAGGTCGTTCGGCGCGCGGCTCGAGCTCGAGCGCGCGGTGCGCAATTGGGCGGCCTTCGATGCGGCCGCGCAAGGCGCCGTGCGCGCGATCGACCGCCGCCGGCTCGACTATATCGAAGGGCTGCTGGAAAAGCGCGGGCTCACCCCGGCAACCGCGCAGGCGCGGGCGCAGATCCTGTATTGGACATTTCTCGGCTTCGCCCTGTCGGGCGCGCCGGTCCCGGCTGCACGGCTGCAGGCCCTGCTCGACGAGATCTTGACGATGGTCTCCGCGTAGATGTTTCGCTTTGACGCCTTCCTGACGCGAAAACGCTGTGGCCGCCGCGATGGGCGGGCGCGGATTTCTGTGCTAGAGGCAACCGATTGCCGGAGACTCCCATGAACGCCCCCACCGAACGTTCCGAAGCCAGCGTCGATCCCAAATTGCTGGAGATTCTCGTCTGCCCGCTGACCAAGGGCCCGCTGGAGTTCGATTCCGCGAAGCAGGAGCTGGTCTCGCGAAGCGCGAAGCTGGCTTATCCGATCCGCGACGGCATCCCGATCATGCTGCCGGAAGAAGCGCGCAAGATCGATTGAGTGGGCGCGAATGGGGAGTTGGCTCCTACAACGCCTCGCCCTTCAACAACCTTGGCACCTCGCCCGTGAGGCCGGCGGCCTGGCGGATGAAGAGGTTCTTCAGCGGCGGCGCGCGGTCGACGAGGCCGAGGCCGATGTCGCGGACGGTGCGCAGCAGCGTCGACTGGTTGGAGAACAGGAAGTTCAGCGAGTTGGTGGCAACGCCCATCGCCATGGTGTCGAAACGGCGCCAGCGCTGGTAGCGCTCGAGCACGTCGGCGCCGCCGAGATCCATGCCGAGCCGCGCGGCATCGACCACGACCTCGGCCAGCGCGGCGACATCCTTCAGCCCCATGTTGAGGCCCTGGCCCGCGATGGGGTGGATGACATGGGCGGCATCGCCGACCAGCGCGAGGCGGGGGGCGATGAAGGAGCGCGCCACGAAATAGGACAGCGGAAACGCGCGCGGCTTGTCGAGCGCCTTCACCTCGCCGAGATGCAGGCCGAAACGCTGCTCGAGCTCGGCGTGAAATTCTTCATCGCTGAGCGCAATGATGCGCGCGGCCTCGGCCCGGCGCTCGGTCCACACCAGCGACGAGCGTTTTCCCGAGAGCGGCAGGATCGCGAACGGGCCCGCCGGCAGAAAATGTTCTTCGGCGCGGCCCTCGTGATCGCGCTCGTGGCCGACGGTCACGACGATGCCGGATTGGTCATACTCCCAGCCATGGGTGGCGATGCCGGCGCGCTCGCGCAGCTTTGACTTCGCCCCATCGGCGGCAACCAGCAGGCTGGCTGCTAACACGCTGCCGTCCCCCAGCGTCACGTCGATGCCTTCGGCGCGCGCATCGTAGGATGCGACCGTGGTGGCACGGAGATCGATACCCTCGGCTTCCGCACGCGCCACCAGCGCGTCGATCAGCCGGCGATTCTCGACCATGTGTGCAAAGGACTCGCCCGGCGCGACATCGCCGGCGAAGTTGAGGAAGACGGGACGGGTGGCGTCCTCCAGCTTGGAATCGGTGACGACCATGTCGAGGATCGGCTGCGCCTCGCCCTTGACGTCGTCCCAGGCGCCGATCGCCTCGAACAGGCGGCGGCAGGCGGCCACGATCGCGGTGGCGCGGGGGTCGCGGCTCGGCCGGGTGGCGAGCGCGGGATCGGCGACGATGACGGGAATCTCGGGGCCTAGCCCCTGGCGCAGCGCCAAGGCCAGCGCAAGCCCCGCAAACGCCCCGCCACCAATGATTATGCTACCTTGTACCGACATACCCAAATTCCCGGTCAAATCCTGGTCTTGCTAGCAGACTTGAGGTGGGCGAAACAGTGCGGTGAAACAAGGGCGGAACGGCCCCATTGTGTCATTCCGGAGCATCCACCCGGGAATGACGGCGAGAAAGTTCACTCCATGTCCAAGAGCCTGATCGACCTGATCTCGATCCTCGACCTCGAACAGCTCGAGGTGAACCTGTTCCGCGGCAACAGCCCGAAGACAAGCTGGCAGCGCGTGTTCGGCGGCCAGGTGATCGGACAAGCGATGGTCGCGGCCTGCCGCACCGTCGAGGGGCGGCTGCCGCATTCGCTGCACTGCTATTTCATCCTGCCGGGCGATCCGCAGATCCCGATCATCTACCAGGTCGAACGCCTGCGCGACGGCAAGAGCTATTCGACCCGCCGCGTCACCGCGATCCAGCACGGCAACGCGATCTTCTCGATCATGGTCTCGTTCCACGCCGAGGAAGAAAGCGCGTTCGACCATCAGGACAAGATGCCTGACGTCCCGCCGCCGGAGAAGCTCACGGCGGAGGAGGTGGCGAAGCAGCCGATGTTCCGCGAGATGCCGGAGTTCATCCGACGCTATTATGAATCCGATCGCCCGATCGAACTGCGTCCGGTCGAGCTCGGCCGCTATTTCGGCGAGAGGATCGACGACGGCCGCATCCATGTCTGGATCAAGACCGCCGCGAAACTGCCCGACGATCCGGCGCTGCACATGTGTGCGCTCGCCTACGCGTCGGACTTTTCGCTCCTGGACGCGATCATGGCGCGCTACGGCCGCACGCTGTTCGACAAGCGCATGATGCCGGCCAGCCTCGACCACGCGATGTGGTTTCACCGCCCGTTCCGCGCCGACGAATGGCTGCTCTACGCCCAGGATTCGCCGAGCGCGCGCGGTGGTCGCGGCCTGACCCGCGGCTCGATCTTCAAGCCGGACGGGACGCTGGTGGCTTCCGTTGCGCAGGAAGGCTCCGTGCGCGAGCGGAAGGGATAAAAGCCTCGAACGCGAGGTCTCGCGTTCGAGGCTTTTCGAATCAGGCGCCGAGAGACCCCCGCGGCGCGAGAACGGTCTCCGATGCGAACCAGTTCATGATCCAGCGATACGCCCACGGAATCGGGATGATGAGGCTGCACAGGATCGCTGCGACGATGCCGCGCCAGAGGATGCCGAGACCACTGCCCTTGAAGACGATCTCGCGCCGCGTACCCTCGATGCTGCGGCAGAACCAGCGCATCTGGGCTGCAGCGACCCAGGCCCAGCCGACGATGGTGATGATGGAAATCGCGAACAGCAGATTCCAGCCGACATAGGCCCAGATCGAGCCGGTGAAGCTCAGGCCCAACGGCTGCCCGTTGGACGCGAGGTTTGCGACCATCCATTTGACCAGAAGCCAATAGAGCACGAGCTGGACGATGAACAGCAGATTGCTCAGGAGCGTGCTGCCGATGAAGCCGATGGCGATCGCCAGAACGATGAAGCCGAAAAACCAGGGCACCATCGTCATCGCGTTGCCGGTGAAGCTGAGATTCGGCCGGCCAGGGACCTTCACGCAGGACACGATCCATTTCGTGTACCAGACGAACAGCCACGGCACCGGGATCACGAAGCACGAACCGATCAGCAGCACGAGCGTGCGCCAGGTGAACTCGAGGATGCCGAAATCGACCGCCAGCGATCCGGCGACTCCGCCTCCGCCGCCGGCGTAGCCACCGGAGCCCATCATCGGCGGGCCGCCCGCCGGGATCATCGGCGGCGCGCCGCCGCCCCCGACCAGGCCGGGGATTTCGGCGGCCTTCTGCCAGCCGGCCATGCCCTCGGACCAGACCAGCGTATCCGGGCGCACGACGCCCTGGGCGACGAGATCGCGGAATTGCCCTTCCGGGAAGGGCCCCTGTTGCTTGCCCTCGGATGCGTAGAACCAACTCGCCATATGAAGCGCCCCCTCAAAATACTTATGTACCGCCTGGCAGGCGCGGGTTCACCGCATCCATGCCAAAAATGCATTGTGAAGGATGAACACTTGCCCTGTACAGAGGCGGCCATTCACATGACCGCCCTTGGCCAAACGTTTTTCCGCTTCAGTCTGCAACTTTTTTATGCCATTTGCCCGGAAAGATGCCAGATTGACGCGGCGCCGGGGACATACGGCGCGGCGCATCCCGGGGAATAGGCCTGACCATGAAACTCGTCGTCGCGATCATCAAACCCTTCAAGCTCGATGAGGTCCGCCAGGCCCTGACGGCGATCGGCGTCCACGGCATGACCGTGACCGAGGTGAAAGGTTATGGCCGGCAGAAGGGCCACACCGAGATCTATCGCGGCGCCGAATATGTCGTGAACTTCCTGCCGAAGCTGCGCATCGAGATCGCGGTCGCCTCCGACGTCGCCGACAAGGCGGTCAGCGTGATCACTGCGACCGCGCGCACCGGGCAGATCGGCGACGGCAAGATCTTCGTCACGCCGATCGACAACGCGGTCCGCATCCGCACCGGCGAAACCGACAGCGACGCGCTCTGATCTAGTTCGACTATCTAACGATCGCACCGGGCAGCGACGCCGAGTGTGCGACGCCAATTGATGCCGGGGGGAACGACATGGCGGGATATTTGCGCCGCGCAGCTGCTTTTGCTGCGCCGATCGGACTTGTGTCGATCATGGCTGCGCCGGCGCGCGCCGCGACGTCCGAGATCAACACCGCCGACACCGCCTGGATGATCGTCGCCACCGCACTGGTGCTGATGATGACGATCCCGGGCCTGGCGCTGTTCTATTCCGGCATGGTGCGCAAGAAGAACGTGCTCGCCACCATGGCGCAGAGCCTGGCCGCGGTGACGATCATCTCCATTCTCTGGGTCGCGTTCGGCTATTCGCTGTGCTTCGTCGGCGATGGCCCGTGGATCGGTACGCTCGACCGCTGGTTTCTCGCCGGCATGACCATGGACAGCGTCAACCCGGCCGCGAAAACCATCCCGGAAGCGCTGTTCATGCTGTACCAGATGACGTTTGCCATCATCACGGTGGCGCTGGTCGCGGGCTCGGTCGCCGACCGGATGCGGTTCTCGGCTTATCTCCTGTTTTCGGTCGCCTGGTTCATATTCGTCTACATTCCGTTGGCGCATTGGGTGTGGGGCGGCGGCTTCCTCAACAGCATGGGCGTGCTCGATTTCGCCGGCGGCCTGGTAGTGCATTTGTCGGCCGGCACCGGCGGCCTCGTTGCGGCAAAGGTGATGGGGCGACGTCACGGCTACGGCACCGAAAATCTGTCGCCGTTCGATCTGTCGCTCGCGGTGATGGGCACCGGCCTGTTGTGGGTCGGCTGGTTCGGCTTCAACGGCGGCTCCGCGGGCGCGGCCAATTCGCGCGCGGTGATGGCGATCATCGCGACGCATCTGGCGGCCTGCTCCGGCGCATTGACCTGGGGCGCCATCGAATGGTCGACGCGGCGCAAGCCCTCCGTGCTCGGCATGATCTCCGGCGCGGTGGCCGGCCTCGGCACCATTACGCCGGCCTCCGGATTCGTGGCGCCCTGGCACGGCATCGTCATCGGTATCGTCGCCGGTTCGGTTTGCTATTGGGCCTGTACCTGGCTGAAGCACCGCTTCGACTATGACGATTCGCTCGACGTGTTCGGCGTCCACGGCATCGGCGGCCTGACCGGCACCCTGCTCGCCGGCGTGTTCGCAACCAGCGCCATCGGCGGCACCGCCGGCCTGCTGGAGGGCCACCCGCAGCAGTTCCTGATCCAGTTCTACGGCGTCGCCGTCACCTTCGTCTGGTCGGCTGGCGTGAGCTTCATCCTGCTCAAGCTGGTCGGCCTGTTCGTGCCCCTGCGCGTATCCCGTGAGCACGAGCTCGAAGGGCTGGATATTTCGCAGCACGGCGAAGCGTTACAGTAAAGGGCTTGGCAGTAAGGCTTGCGCAACACATAAGCGTATGCTTATGTGTTGCCATGATCGAAGCCGACATCTTCAAGGCACTGGCCGACCCGACGCGCCGCGCGGTCTTTGAGAAGCTCGCTGGCGGAAGCCTGAACGCAAGCGCTCTGCGCGATGGCCTGGAGATCAGCCAACCGGCGATATCGCAGCATCTCGCCGTGCTGCGCTCGGCAGGCCTTGTGCGGGAGCAGCGGCAAGGCCGCTTTGTGAATTACGAAGTCGACCCGAACGGAATCGTCGCCATCGGAGCATGGCTTGCGCGCTATCGCGCCTATTGGCCGAAGCGCATGGAAGCACTTGCCGATCTACTCAAGGACATGGATCAATGAGCGAGTTCGTGAAGCCCGATCACCACGATGCAAGCCTGGTGCTCGAGTTTGATTTCGCCGCGCCGCCGGCAAAGGTCTGGCGCGCCGTCACCATTCCGGCCTTACGCGAACGCTGGCTGCCCGATTGCGATCTTGCGAAGGCCGAGCCGGAATCATCGATCCCCGGCGAGGAGGTCCGCTACCGGCTTCGCGACCCCGACCCGCCGTTTCGCGAGAGCCATGTCGTCTTCCGGATCGAACCGCATGAGGACGGCGGCACCCGCCTCCGCATCATCCAGCACGCCTGCGACGTCGCAACGAAGCTGCCGCGGCCGGCCAACACCAATTGCCGCCTGATGCGCGCGGCGGCCTAGCACAAAGAATCTCATCACCCAAAGACATGGAGGTCGCCGATGCGCGACATGCTTCAGCTCGTCCCGATGGTCGTCGAACAATCGGCGCGTGGCGAGCGATCCTTCGACATCTACTCGCGGCTCCTGCGCGAGCGCATCATCTTCCTCAACGGCGAGGTCAATGACGCGATGTCGGGCCTGGTCTGCGCACAACTCCTGTTTCTCGAGGCGGAGAATCCCAACAGGCCGATCAATCTCTACATCAATTCCTATGGCGGCGTGGTCACCTCCGGCCTTGCGATGTACGACACCATGCAATTCATCAAGGCACCGGTTCACACGCTGTGCATGGGCACGGCGCGCTCGATGGGCTCCTTCCTGCTGATGGCCGGCGAGCCCGGTCACCGCGCCGCGCTGCCCAATGCCAGCCTTCACGTGCATCAACCGCTCGGTGGCTTCCAGGGCCAGGCCTCCGACATCCTGATCCATGCCAACGAGATGCAGGAAACCAAGCGGCGCATCATCCGGCTCTACGCCCAGCATTGCGGCCGGTCGGAACAGGAGGTCGAGCGAACCCTGGACCGCGACCATTTCATGACTGCGCAGCAGGGCGTGGAGTGGGGCTTGATCGATCGGGTTTTTGCGGAGCGGGACGCCGCCTGAGCGCGCCGAGGGCCACCCCTTCCGGGCAGATGTGCTTCGAATGTTTTTTCGGTGGCCGCGCGTATCGCATGAGCAGAGCCCGCGCCGTGGCTCACTTGCCTGTAACAGAATACCGCTTGAGTGCCCGGCGCGTGAGCAATATTGTGTCGGCAGCCTGTCATGCCCTCATTTTGAGCAGGCATGATCACGTTTTAAGCGCGACGGAATGGCGCACTGCACCGCAATGCGCGTCCACCCCGAAAACACCCGTTTTCATAGTCCGTTAGGCAACAGGCCCGATCTGGCACGGCATTTGATTCTAAGGGTTCTGGCTGTGCCCGCGTAGTGAACTTTCTCCCTCGTGGCGAACCAGTCGAGAAACGCCCGGCCACGTCCGGACCGGGCCCAAGCGGGGATAGGACCCATGAAAATTGTTATGGCGATTATCAAGCCATTCAAGCTGGAAGAAGTCCGTGACGCCCTGACCGCCATCGGCGTTCACGGTCTTACGGTGACGGAAGTCAAGGGATATGGCCGCCAGAAGGGCCATACGGAAATCTATCGCGGCGCCGAATATGCCGTGAGCTTCCTGCCCAAGATCAAGATCGAGGTCGCTGTCGCCTCCGACCAGGTCGACAAGACCATCGACGCCATCACGTCCGCCGCAAAAACCGGACAGATCGGCGACGGCAAGATCTTCGTCATCAACCTCGACCACGCGGTGCGTATCCGCACCGGCGAGGCCGATGCCGCGGCCCTTTGATTTCGCGCTCAACCTTTATCCAATCAGGAGTGAATAATATGACGTTCAAGCGTCCCTATGGCGCGGGATTGGCGGCTCTCGCAGTCGGCCTGTTCGCTGCGACCGCAGCCTACGCCGAGCCAACGGTCAACAAGGGAGACAACGCCTGGATGCTGACATCGACAGTGCTGGTGCTGTTGATGACGATCCCCGGCCTCGCACTGTTCTACGGCGGTCTCGTCCGTTCCAAGAACATGCTCTCCGTCCTGATGCAGGTGTTCTACACCGTCTGCGTCGTCACCGTGATCTGGGCCGTGTACGGCTACAGCCTCACCTTCACCGGCGGTTCCGACTTCATCGGCGGCTTCTCCAAGGCCTTCATGATGGGCGTCACCACCGACTCGAAGGCCGCGACCTTCTCGGTCGACGCCAACATCTCGGAGCTCATCTACATGTGCTTCCAGATGACCTTCGCGGCGATCACGCCCGCCCTCATCGTCGGCGCCTTCGCCGAGCGCATGAAGTTCGCGGCGATCGCCCTGTTCATCCCGCTCTGGGTCACGCTGATCTACTTCCCGATCGCGCACATGGTCTGGTACTGGCAGGGTCCGGACCTGATCCAGGATGCGGCCAAGGCGCTCGCTGCTGCCACTGATGCGGCGGCGAAGACCGCGGCTCAGGCCAAGCTCGACGAGCTCAACGCCGACGCCGGCTGGATCTTCAAGAAGGGTGCGATCGACTTCGCTGGCGGCACCGTGGTGCATATCAACGCCGGCATCGCAGGCCTCATCGGCGCTCTCCTGATCGGCAAGCGCGTCGGTTACGGCAAGGAGCTGATGGCTCCGCACTCTCTGACCATGTCGATGATCGGCGCCTCGCTGCTCTGGGTCGGCTGGTTCGGCTTCAACGCCGGCTCCAACCTGGAAGCCAACGGCGGCGCTGCGCTGGCCATGACCAACTCCTTCGTCGCCACCGCAGCCGCCGCGCTGTCGTGGATGTTCGCGGAGTGGATCATCAAGGGTCATCCCTCGGTGCTCGGCGTCATCTCCGGCGCCGTCGCGGGCCTCGTGGCCGTCACTCCTGCCGCCGGCTTCTCCGGCGTCATGGGCGCGATCGTCCTCGGCCTGATCGTCGGCGTGGTCTGCCTGTTCTTCTGCACCGTCGTGAAGAACGCGCTCGGCTACGATGACAGTCTCGACGTGTTCGGCGTGCACTGCGTCGGCGGCATCGTCGGCGCCCTCGGCACCGGCATTCTCGTCAACCCCGCCCTCGGCGGCGCCGGCATCATCGACTACACCGCGATCCCGCCGAAGGTCGCCGATTACGACTTCGCGGCGCAGATGATGTCCCAGATCTGGGGCGTCGGCACCACGCTGGTGTGGTCGGGCATCGGTTCGGCGATCCTCTACAAGGTCGTCGACGTGATCGTCGGTCTGCGCACCAATGTCGAAAGCGAGCGTGAAGGCCTCGACATCACCGAGCACACCGAGCGCGCCTACAACATGTAAGTCTCCTCCCGGGCGTGGTCTTCCCGGAGACCACGTCCACAACTACGGTTCGGGCACATACCCGGCAATGCCCTGACCGTTGAGGGGCTCCAGCGCAAGTTGGAGCCCCTTTCTTTTTGGCAGGGTTGTTTTTGATTTCGCAGCGAAGAAAGGGATTGCCATTCCGCCCCGGCGGCGCAGAAATATCGACCACAAGAAACAACAATCGGGAGGTCGTCATGCGTTTGGAAGGCGGATGCTATTGCGGCGAAGTGCGCTACGTGGCCGAGGGTGACCCGATGATGCAGGCGCAGTGTCATTGCCGCGAGTGCCAGTACATCTCGGGCGGCGCGCCCAACACCTTCATCGCGATGCCGGCGGGCGGCTTCAGCTACATCATCGGGCAACCCAGGCAGTTCACGCGCAAGGATCTCGAACGCGCCGTCACGCGCGAATTCTGCGCCGAATGCGGCACGCATCTGGTGACCAGGGTTCCGGGACTGCCCGCAGCGGTCTTGAAGGTCGGCACGCTGGACGAACCGGAACAGTTCAAGCCGCAGATGGCGATCTACACCTGCGACCTGCAGGAGTTTCATGCGATCCCGGCGGGCATGAAGACATTCGAGAAGCTGCCCGGGCGTTGAGGGTCGAATCGAGCCGGGAGAACGACGCGCGCCTCTCCCGCAAGGCCAGCGGGAAGGTGAAAACACCTATGCATCCCGTTGTATCCGGCCCCATTATTCCTGCGCTGGACGGGCCGGCCGACCGATGGTTAATCGCGTCTTAACCTCGCCCTATCTATGGTGAGCTGAACCGCTTCCCGCCGGGGCCTTCGCGCGACCGGCTGTTCCAAGAGTGCTGGCGCCCAGAATGGTCATGACCGCTTCATCCCGTGCGCCACAGGCCAGTGGAAGCTCCGATACCGAACGCTCGCCCTTCGTCCGGCTGAACGAGCTGCTGGCGCCGCATCAGCCCGGCAAACCCTTGATTTCGCTCGCAGTCGGCGAGCCCCAGCATCCCGTGCCTGATTTCGTCGGCCCGGTGCTGGCCAAGCACATCGCCGATTTCGGCCGTTACCCGATGAACCAGGGCACCGAGCCGTTCCGTCAGGCCGCGAGCGCCTGGCTGTCGTCTCGCTTCAAGCTGCCCCGGCCCCTCGACCCCAAGAGCGAGATGCTCGTCCTCAATGGCAGCCGCGAGGGGCTGTTTCTCGCCGCGATCGCGGCAAAACGCTATGTCGGCCAGCGTCCCGGCAAGCCCGCGATCCTGATGCCGAATCCGTTCTATCCGGTCTATGGCGCGGGCGCCGGTGCAGCTGCCTGCGAGCCGGTCTATCTGCCGACCACCGTCGAGAACGGTTTCCTGCCCGATCTCGATGCCATCGACGAAGCGACGCTGGCGCGCACCGTGGCGTTCTATCTGGCCTCGCCCGCCAACCCGCAGGGCTCGGTCGCCTCGCGCGATTACTTCACGCGGCTGAAGAGCCTCGCCGATCGCTACGGCTTCGTGATCCTCAGCGACGAGTGCTATTCGGAGATCTATACCCGCGAAGCACCCGGCAGCGCGCTCGAATGCGCCGGCCCCGATTTCACCCGCGTGGCCGCGTTCCAGTCACTGTCGAAGCGCTCCAACCTTCCGGGCCTGCGCGTCGGCTTCGCCGCCGGCGACAGGAAGTTCATCGGCATGTTCCTGGAGCTGCGCAACATCGCAGCGCCCCAGGTGCCGGTGCCGCTGCAGCACGTCGCGACCTATGCCTACGGCGACGAAGCGCATGTCGAGGAGAACCGCAGGCTCTACCGGATCAAGTTCGATCTCGCCGACCAGATCATCGGCAACCGCTACGGCTATCGCCGGCCCGATGCTGGCTTCTGCGTCTGGCTCAACACGTCCGGGATCGGCGACGACGTGTCGGTGTGTCTGAAATTGTTCAAGGAAGCAGGCGTGCGCGTGGTGCCCGGCAGCTTTCTGGCGCGGCAACAGCCCGACGGCTTCAATCCCGGCGCGGGCTACATTCGCCTGGCGCTGGTGCAGGATGGCGAGACCACGGCGCAGGCGCTGCACCGGCTGGTCGAAACTCTGGGTTAGGCGGGGCCCATGAGCATGTCGGCAATCGAACGTGTCATTCCACTGGTCGGCCATCTGCCGCCCTCGATCCGCGAGGGACTGGCGCGGCGCGTGCGCGAGCTCACCGGCTTCGGCCTGATCGCGTTGTCGGGCGTCGCCTCGGCAGCGCTGATGACCTGGTCGGTGCAGGACCCCAGCCTGAGCCATGCGACCTCGAGGCCGATCCGCAACATTCTCGGCTATGCCGGCGCGATCGGCGCCGACCTTGCGATGCAGATCCTCGGGCTCGGCGCCATCATGCTGGTCCTGACCGTCGCGGTCTGGGGCTGGCGCATGATGACCCACCGCCCGTTCGACCGCGAGGCACTGCGGATCGGCTCCTGGGTTCTCTGCACGGTGATTGCCGCGGGGTTCGTCAGCTGCTTTCAGCATGGCGGTGCCTGGCCGCTCCCGACCGGCCTCGGCGGCGTGGTCGGCGATGCGCTCGTCCGCGCGCCCGCAGTGATTTTTGGGCCGGCCGGCACGATCTATCGCATCGTGCTGGGCACGATCCTGTTCGCTGCGATGGCCGCGACCTTCCTGATCGCGTGCGGTCTCGGCGCCCGCGCGCATGACGACGAGCTCTCGGAAATCGAGGACGACGACAAGCCGCTCGACGAGGACGAGGACAGCGATCGCGGTTCGGTGTCGCTGGGCTGGCTGTTCCACGCACTGATGAGCACCAAGGCGCGGCTGATCTGGCTGTGTGGTGCCGCCTACCGCTCACTGGTCTCCAGCGGCCCGAAGACCAAGGCCGTGGCGTTCAGCCGCCAGGAGCCGAATCTCGGCGGCGGCCGCGCCGCGCCCTCGATCTCGCCGCAGGCCGCGGATGACGAGGACCATCACGAGGAAGAGGAAGACGACGAGGAGGAGGAAGAGGAGCAGCCCGCCGCGCGCGCCCCGCGCAAGAAAGCCGCCCCGAAAGCTGCCGCCAAGAAATCCTCCGACAAGTTCGAGCTTCCATCCGTCTCCGTGCTGGCTGCGCCCAAGGCCGGCGATCGCCAGCCGCTCAGCAAGGCCGAGCTGGAAGCCAATTCGCGTTCGCTCGAAGGCGTGCTGCAGGATTTCGGCGTTCGCGGCGAGATCGTGAAGGCCAATCCGGGCCCGGTGGTCACGCTGTACGAGCTCGAGCCGGCGCCAGGGATCAAATCGTCGCGCGTGATCGGACTTGCCGACGACATCGCCCGCTCGATGAGCGCGCTGTCGGCGCGCGTCGCCGTCGTGCCCGGCCGCAACGCCATCGGCATCGAGCTGCCGAACGCGCATCGCGAAAAGGTCTATCTGCGCGAGCTGCTGGTCGCCAAGGAAACGGTCGATTCGGTTGCCAAGCTGCCACTCTGCCTCGGCAAGACCATCGGCGGCGACCCCGTGATCATCGACCTCGCGCGCACGCCGCACATGCTGATCGCCGGCACCACCGGCTCCGGCAAGTCGGTCGCCATCAACACCATGATCCTCAGCCTGGTGTACCGGCTGCGGCCGGACCAGTGTCGCCTGATCATGGTCGATCCGAAGATGCTCGAACTCTCCGTCTATGACGGCATCCCCCATTTGCTCACGCCCGTCGTGACTGACCCGAAGAAGGCGGTGGTCGCGCTGAAATGGGCCGTGCGCGAGATGGAAGAGCGCTACAAGAACATGGCCAAGCTCGGTGTGCGCAACATCGACGGCTACAATACGCGCCTGCTCGAATTGAAGGCCAAGGGCGAAGAGCCGACGCGCACGGTGCACACCGGCTTCGACAAGGAGACCGGCAAGGCGATCTACGAGGAAGAGAAGCTCTCGCTCGATCCGCTGCCCTATATCGTCATCATCGTCGACGAAATGGCCGACCTGATGATGGTCGCCGGCAAGGACATCGAAGGCGCGGTGCAGCGCCTGGCGCAGATGGCGCGCGCGGCCGGCCTGCACGTGATCCTCGCGACGCAGCGTCCGTCGGTCGACGTCATCACCGGCACCATCAAGGCGAACTTCCCGACCCGCATCGCCTTCCAGGTGACGTCCAAGATCGACAGCCGCACCATCTTGGGCGAGATGGGCGCCGAGCAGCTGCTCGGCCAAGGCGACATGCTCTACATGGCCGGCGGCGGCCGCATCAGCCGTGTGCACGGACCCTTTGCGTCGGACGATGAAGTCGAGAAGGTGGTGCGTCACCTCAAGACGCAGGGCCAGCCGGAATATCTCGAGGCCGTCACGGCCGAAGAGCCCAGCGAGGACGAGGATGGCGCGGTGTTCGACGCCACCGGCATGGGCGGGGATGGCGGCGGCGATTTGTTCCAGCAGGCGGTTGCGATCGTCAAACGCGATCGCAAGGCCTCGACGAGCTACATTCAGCGCCGCCTGCAGATCGGCTATAACCGCGCCGCATCCTTGATGGAGCGCATGGAACTCGAAGGCATCGTCGGACCCGCCAATCATGCCGGCAAGCGGGAGATTCTGGTCGAGGAAGAAGACAGCCATATGTGAGGCGGGGACCTCGCAACATCATTTCACGCGAAATCGTTATCTGCTTTTGCCCGAAATCACGCTAAAAGACGCCCAGCCACATCAGGACGACGCGTTGATCAGACATCCGGACATTCGATTCGCCGCCACCATCGCTGCGCGAAGCGCGCGCGTGGCCGGCGTACTTCTCGTTACCGCCGCGATGGTGACGGCATCCTCATTCGCGCAGACCGTGCCGGTGCCGAAACCGGCGCCGAAGGGCCGCGACGGCGGAGCGTCAGCTGGCGGCCCCGCAGTCACCGGCGCCACCCAGACACCGCCGAATCCGGTGATCCCGGATCCGCGCCGCAACGTGCCGAGCAGCATCTTCCAGACCTTCGATGCCAACCAGAAGGCGCAGGCCGCCAAGGTCAGCGCCTATCTGTCGTCGCTGTCGACGCTGGTCGGGAATTTCGTCCAGGTCGGTCCCGACGGCAGCAAGACGCAAGGCGATTTCTACATCCAGAAGCCGGGCAAAGTTCGCTTCGAATATGATGCGCCGAGCCCGATCGACATCGTGGCCGACGGATCCTCACTGGTGGTGCGCGACCGCAAGCTCGCGACCCAGGACGTCTATCCCCTGTCGCAGACGCCGCTGCGTTTCCTGCTGTCGGATCGCATCGACCTGATGAAGGACACCAATGTCGTCGGCGTATCGGCCGACGACGTTTTCGTCAGCGTCACCATCGAGGAGAAGCAGGCACTGGTCGGCACCAGCCGGCTGCTGCTGATGTTCGGCGCCAAGGACGGCCAGTTGAAGCAATGGACCGTCACCGATCCGCAGGGCTACGACACCACGATTGCGGTCTACAATCTGGATTCGAGCAAGAAGCTCGATCCCGGCATGTTCAAGATCGATTTCACCAATTACGGCCCGGCGCCGGGATAGGTGCGTAGGGTGGGTTAGCGCAGCGTAACCCACCGCTTCTGCTGCTGCGTTGATGGACCGTGGTGGGTTACGCCTACGGCTAACTCACCCTAAGACAGCTCGTTGTGGACAAGCATTTTCCCCTCGTCGATCCATGCTAAGACGCATCCCTCATGCGTTTTTCCCTGACAACCTGGAACATCAATTCGGTGCGGCTGCGCATCGATCTGGTCGCGAAGTTTCTCAAGAGCGCGCGGCCGGACGTGCTGTGCCTGCAGGAGACCAAGTGCATCGACGATGCGTTTCCGCTGAAGCGCTTCAAGCGGCTCGGCTATGAGCACGTCGCGCTGAACGGGCAGAAGGGCTATCACGGCGTCGCCATCGTCTCGAGGATTCCATTCGAATCGACCGACATCCGCACCTTCTGCGACAAGGTGGATTCGCGTCACATCTCGGTGTCGTTCGGCGAGAAGGCCAGTATCGCCAAGCCGCTGGTGGTGCATAATTTCTATGTCCCCGCAGGCGGCGACATTCCCGATCCCGCGCTGAACGAGAAGTTCGATCACAAGCTCCGTTTCCTCGACGAGATGAAGGCGTGCGAGCCGCTGCATCCGCGCGGCGAGGACCGCCACATCCTGGTCGGCGATCTCAACGTCGCCCCGCACGAGAACGACGTGTGGTCGCACAAGCAGCTTCTGAAAGTGGTCTCGCACACGCCGGTCGAAACCGAAAAGCTGCAGGCCGCGCTGGCCGCAGGCGAATGGGTCGACGTCGCGCGCGACCGGATTCCAATGTCGGAGAAGGTCTACACGTGGTGGAGCTACCGCTCCGCCGACTGGACCGTCGGCGACCGCGGTCGCAGGCTCGACCACATCTGGGTCTCGCGTGCGTTGAAGGATGCGGTCAGCGATTTCAGGATCCTGCGCGACGCGCGGAGCTGGGAGCGTCCGTCGGACCATGTCCCTGTCACGGTGACGCTGGAGGTGTGATCTCGAGCGGTCGGTAGCCCGGATGAAGCGCAGCGCAATCCGGGACGGTCTTTCCTGAGGCACGAACCTCGGATTGCGCTTTCGCTCCATCCGGGCTGCGAAGCGTCACGATCTCAGCTCGTCAGCTTCGCACCCGCCATCAATATATCGCTCGCAATCTGGCTGGAGCGCACCGCGAATTCATCGCGCAGCCGAACCGCGGCGGCCGGATCGCTTTCGAGCACGCGCTGGAACAGGCTGCGGGCGACGCGGATGACGGAGGAATGCTCCAGCGCGATCGCGCTCGACGGCCGCTTCATCGGCACCACCAGCGCGAGCTCGCCGATCAACGCGCCGGGACCTGCGATCATCTCGGCGCCGGCGCCGTCATCGACCCGGAAGGCGCCGCGCTGGACCACGAAGCCGGCATCGGCGTCATCGCCGAGATTGAACAGGGTGTCGCCGCGGACGAAGTTGCGTTGCTCGGAGCCGATCGCCAGCATGCGCAACGAGGCCTCTCCCAACAGGCGCAGTGTCGGGACTCGCTCGAGAAGCGCTACGTCGTCGTCGATTGACATTCAGATCCGAGGCTCAAAGGCATGCAATCTAAAACGATTCGCACGCCCTTCGAGCGTATCACGGCACCAGCTTGTAGCCACCGGCTTCCGTGACAAGGATTTCCGGGTTGGCGGCGTCCTTCTCGATCTTCTGGCGGAGGCGGTAGATGTGGGTTTCCAGCGTGTGGGTGGTGACGCCGGAATTATAGCCCCAGACCTCCTGGAGCAGGGTCTCGCGTGAAACCGGCATCTGGCCGGCGCGATAGAGGAAGCGGAGGATGGCGGTTTCCTTCTCCGTCAGCCGCACCTTACGCGCATTGGCGGCGGTGAGCATCTTGGAGCCGGGCCGGAAGGAGTAGGGGCCGACCGAGAACACCGCGTCCTCGCTGGCCTCGTGCTGGCGCAGCTGGGCGCGGATGCGGGCCAGCAGGACGGCGAAACGGAAGGGCTTTGCCACATAGTCGTTGGCGCCGGATTCGAGCCCCAAAATCGTGTCGGAATCGGTGTCGTGCCCGGTCAGCATGATGATCGGGGCCTTGAACCCGCCCTTGCGAAGGGAGCGGACCACCTCGCGGCCGTCGGTGTCGGGCAGGCCGACATCCATCAGGACGAGATCGGGGGCATTGGCCTTGGCGGCGCTCGCGCCCTTGGCGCCGGTATCGACGGCGGAGGCTTCGAATTCTTCGTGCAGCGATAATTGCTCCACCAACGTATCGCGCAGATCGGTATCGTCATCCACGATCAGGATCTTGCGGGCATTGGCCATAGGGGGTCATCCTTTTGGGGTCCGACTCGGCGCGCATGCATGCTGCACCCAATCGGGAGGGGAAGTTTAGGGGTCGCCGTTATTATTGTTGTTCGTGTTGAAGTAGTGGGCTGTTACCGATTCACAAGCCGGAAGCACTCTAACTCAGAATAGCAGCCCGGTTCGATGAATGTCCTGTAATGAATTCGACATTGCACGTTCACATGAAAAATAAAGCGGCTTCAGCTAGTTACACCACAAATCGAAGTGCCGGACCGCTGTCCGCGATCCGCGTTAAGCCTGCGGCCGGGAATCCGCGCCGGGGCTGGCTGTTGGCCGGGACGCTGACCATTCCGGTGGCGCTGGGCCGGGGCGGCATTCTCGCCAACAAGCGCGAGGGTGACGGCGGCACTCCGAGGGGCAGCTTCCGTCCCAGGCGCCTGTGGTGGCGGGGCGACCGGCACGGCCGGCCGCAGACCTTCCTGCCGGCCCGGATCATCACCGGCGAGGACGCCTGGTGCGAGGACCCCAACGACCGCCATTACAACCGGGAAATCCGGCTCGGCGCGGGGCAGGGCGGCGACCGGCTCAAGCGGACCGACCATCTCTATGACTTCATTGTCGAAATCGACCACAATACCAGGCCGCGCATCGCCGGCCGTGGCAGCGCGGTATTTTTGCACCTGGCCCGCGACAATTTCGGTCCGACCGCGGGCTGCGTCTCAATGACGAAATCTGCGATGCTGCAATTGCTGCGGCGACTGGGACCAAGAACGAAAATCATCATCGGGTGAGGGCACATGCTCGACAGGGATCAGATCGCGGCCGCCTCGCGCGTGCTCGTTCAACATTGGCGCGACGGCACCAAGCTTGATGCGCTGGAGCCGCGACTGCGGCCGCAGAGCCGCACCGAGGGTTACGCCGTTCAGGCGGCGCTCGAAACATCGTCGCGCGGGACATTGTTCGGCTGGAAGATCGCGGCCACGAGCGTCTCGGGACAGAGCCACATCAACGTCACGGGGCCGCTGGCCGGTCGCATCATGAGCGACACAGTGATCGCCGATGGCGGCACCGCGTCGATGAAGGGCAATGAGATGCGCGTCGGCGAACCGGAGTTCGCCTTCCGCATGGGACATGATCTGCCGCCGCGCGCAACGCCTTACACTGTCGACGAGGTGCTCGCCGCGGTCGAGACCTTCCATCCCGCGATCGAGATTCCCGATTCGCGCTTTACCGATTTCGCCGGAGCGGGCGAGGCGCAGCTGATCGCCGACAACGCCTGCGCGCATCTGTTCGTGCTGGGCGCGGCGACGACGGCGCCCTGGCGTGCGATGGATCTCGTCGAGGAACGGCCACAGATCACGCTGCGCGGCGAGCGCTATGTCGGCCACGGCAAGAACGTGCTCGGCGACCCCCGCGCCGCGCTCGCCTGGCTCGCCAACGAGTTGCGCGGCCTCGGGCTCACTCTGCGGGCAGGGCAGGTGGTGACCACAGGCACGTGTCATCCGCCGCTGCCGATTGCAGCCGGTGATCATTTTGCAGTGGATTTTGGCGTGCTCGGGAAGGTGTCGGTGGGGTTTGTTTAACCACCGCCGTCATTGCGAGCGCAGCGAAGCAATCCAGTCTCCCTCAGTTGAGACAGTCTGGATTGCTTCGTCGCAAGAGCTCCTCGCAATGACGAACTCGAGAGTATGAGGCGCCGCCCTCGCTAACGGCAATCACCTGTGCCCGAAGATCGCGCTTCCCACGCGCACGTGGGTCGCGCCAAGCATGATGGCGTTGGCGAAATCCGCGCTCATGCCCATCGAGAGTTTGGTCAATCCGTTGCGCGCGGCGATCTTGGCGGTCAGCGCGAAATGCGCCGCGGGTGGCTCGTCGACCGGCGGGATGCACATCAATCCGGAGATGGTCAGCCCGTAGGTGTCGCGGCAGCTGGCGATGAAGGCGTCGGCCTCGCCGGGAGCGATGCCGGCCTTCTGCGGCTCCTCGCCGGTATTGATCTGAACGAAAAGTTCCGGGTGCTTGTTCTGGGATTCGATTTCCTTGGCTAACGCCTGGCAAATGCTCGGGCGGTCGACCGAATGGATAGCGTCGAACAGCGCGACCGCCTCTTTCGCCTTGTTGGACTGCAGCGGTCCGATCAGATGCAGCACGATATCAGGGTAAACGGACGTTAACGCAGGCCACTTGCCTTTGGCCTCCTGCACCCGATTCTCGCCGAATACGCGCTGTCCGGCGTCGATAACCGGGATAATGGCATCCGCGTCGAAAGTCTTGGACACCGCGATCAGCGTCACGGAGGCGCGATCGCGTCGCGCATCCTTGCAGGCGCGGGCGATTTCGGCTTCGACCGCGGCGAGCGCGTTTGGTGAATGGCCGGTGACCGGCCCATCATTTTCATCTGTCATGAGGTCGATTGATTAAGGTCGTAACCTGGGTAAGTCCAATTTTACCGAGTTCAAGAAAGAGTTTTTGAACCCTTCGCTTTACCTTGGTCGACGGGGTGGGCAGCGAAGATGGCAAGCGTCAGTTTCAACCGCAAACGAGCGAAACTCAAGCAGGTTCTCGGAATCCGGGCGCGCCTTGCGTTGCTCGCGGTGATTCTGGTGGCGCCCTTGATGCTGGAGCGCATCCGTTCGCTCGAAGACACCCGTACGCGGCAGATCGCGCAGGCGACGGCCGAATTCACCACCGTCGCCAGACACAGCGCCGACGCGCAGCGCGAGGTGATCTCGTCGGTCGAGACCATCCTGAAATCGGAGGCCTTCATTCGCGCCTCCGCCGGCGGCGTCAGCAAGAGCTGCGACGTGCTGCGCGCGAGCCTGCCGTCGAACCTGCCCTGGATCCGCACGCTTCTGATCGCGGGCGCAGACGGGCGCATCCAGTGCGCGACCAACAACATGTATGTCGGCCTCGACCTGAGCGACCGGCCCTATTTTCAGCAGGCCCAAACGAGCGGCCGCTTCGTGCTGAGCGATTTCATCCTGTCGCGGCCGGTGCAGACGCCGACCGTGATGGCGGTCTATCCGGTATCCGCCTTCAGCGGCACATCCGACGCCGTCGTGCTCGCCACGGTCAACCTCGACTGGATGTCGAAGGTCATGAACAATCTCGGCGGCCGCGCCGGCATCACCGCCGTGCTGGTCGACAGCGCCGGCACCGTGCTGGCCGCGCCGGCCGATCAGCACAGTGCGGTCGGCCGTCCGCTCGACAATCTGCCGCTGATGTCGGCGATCGCCGACAGGGCGCTGCGTTCCGACCAGGATGAAGGCTCATTGTCCTTCCTCGCCGCCGACGGCTCGCGTCGCGCGGTCAGCTACATCCGCATCTCCGGCACCAATGCCCGCCTGATCACCAGCATCGACGAAG
This sequence comes from Bradyrhizobium amphicarpaeae, assembly GCF_002266435.3. NCBI lineage: Bacteria > Pseudomonadati > Pseudomonadota > Alphaproteobacteria > Hyphomicrobiales > Nitrobacteraceae > Bradyrhizobium > Bradyrhizobium amphicarpaeae. The sequence continues at coordinate 225,841 of NZ_CP029426.2, read as the reverse complement.
ACAAGGTGTCCGCGGCGGTCAATCGCGACATCCGTACCGCCTATCTCCAGCTCGGTTTCGTCGTCGTGTTCGTCCTGCTCGGCGCGCTGATCGCCGCCGAAAAGGTCGTCATCAAGCCGATCGAGATGCTCGCCGACATGGCCAAGCGTCTCGGCGAGGGCGATCTGTCGGCCCGCGCGGCGCGCAACCGCCTGCCGGCCGAGTTCGTGCCGCTGGCCCGCGCGTTCAACGCAATGGCGGCGCAGCTGAGTCAGCGCGAACGCGAGCTGATCGCGAGCAACGACCGGCTGACGGTGATGGCCTCGATCGACATGCTGTCGGGGCTCAACAATCGCCGCGGCTTCCAGAGCCGGCTCGACTTCGAATGGATGCGCGCGCAGCAATATGGCAGCGACCTCGCGCTGCTGATGATCGACGTCGATCACTTCAAGCTGTTCAACGACACCTACGGCCATCTCGAAGGCGATTCCTGCCTGACCCGGCTCGGCGAATCCCTGTCCGGCATCGCCGCCGACACGATGGGCTTCGCGGCGCGCTATGGCGGCGAGGAGTTCTGCCTGCTGCTGCCGAACACCGACGTGAACCGCGCCGTCGAGATCGGCGAGCAGGTGCGCGCGGCGGTGCAGAGGCTGTGCCTGCCGCACATCACCTCAGCCCACATGATCGTCACCGTCTCGATCGGCGTTGCCGCAGCGAAGCCCAACGAGGCCTTGCGTCCCGGCGACCTGATCGAAGCCGCCGACGCCGCGCTCTACGCCGCAAAACACGGCGGCCGCAACAATGTCGTCGAGCACGGCGTGCACGCGATCGAGACCGGCGCGACGGAAATGATGATGGCGGGCTGACGGTTATTCCCGGGGAACGGCCCTCTGCGGCCCGTCTCTAAGGTAAACTAACGTAAATTCAGGGGTTCAAGAGCCTGACAGCGGGCGGTTCAATCTGTAATATGCACCGGCGAAGAGAGCTTTTGAGATGTCGGAATTACAGCCACTCACCAATGAACCAGAAGAGGGCGCCCCCTCCGGGCTCGCACCGGCGAACACTCCATCTGACAGCAGCGGACATGTCCCAAGAATCGCCGTTCTAGTATGCGCCTATCACGTAGCTATTTTTGCAATTTCATTGGGCCTCACTACATTCGTTATTGGGCCAGAAAAGCTGGTTAGTTGTTCCGATTCGGCTACGACGATGCAGACTGCGACGGTTTCTAGTATCTGCCGTTTCGAGCACCGCTCGCTTCTAGTCTTTGTCTTCCTATTCGGAGCTCTGGGTAGTACCCTCGCGGCGTCCAGGATTGTCGTGCTTGCTCTTCGGTATAAGAACTATCAGAGCGAGAAGGTGGCGTGGCAGCTGCTCACCCCCCTTCACGGGGGTGTACTTGCTGTCGTCGGTCTCTACGTTGTCCTCGGAGGGTTGCTCGCAATGGTCCGTTCGCCGGCGGTAGGTCCGGAGTTTGGATTCTTTGTCGGGGGCTTTGCCTTTATCGTGGGTTTCTCTTCCGAGTTATTCGTAAAGCGCCTTATTCGCGCTACCGAGGCTCTTTTTGGAGAACAGGAAGACAGATCTGTCGATGCAGTATCGCACGACCCACACGATTAATCAGCTGGCACTCCGATGACCAAGATAATGAATGATAGCCTCTCTGAGTTGGGAGAGCGTGGTATTATCTCGCAGCTGATTTTACCCCTGATGAGTCGGGACTTTGGAAACATCCTTCTCGATGACTGCGCTGTGTTCACAGCCCCGGATACATCGCCCCTTCTTTTCACGACCGACCAAGGTCCCAGCCGAACGTTTATGGAGATTTTGGAGGTCGGCACACCGTCGGACCTCGCACACTTTCATGTGACAATGAATGTAAGCGACATCGCCGCCATGGGCGGACAACCACTTGGTATGCTTCTGGTGCTGAGCTTAACTCGAACGGATACGATCGACTATCTCCGCAAGTACTTGGAGGGAATAAGCGACGCGATGTCGGACTACCGACTTAGGTTGCTCGGAGGCGATACCAAACAGTCAAGGATGCGCTCGACGACGATCACAGCGATTGGCCAAGCCTCATCGCGAGGGGTGCTTACTCGCTCCGGAGCTAAACCCGGCGACTTGATATACGTTGTTGGCCCCCCTTTAGGTACATCCGTGGCTAGCCTTATTCACGCAGCTCGCGCAAAACTACGAGGCGGCTCTTTGGACGTCTCAAGGCCTCACGCGCAGGTTTCTGCCGGCTTACAGCTAGTCGAATCTGGCTTTTGTACGTCATGCATGGATATGTCAGATGGACTATTAGCCTCGGCAGAGCAACTTGCAGATACAAGCGGGGTTACGTTTCGGATCGATCTCGAAAAAGTCCCGCTGGCGCAGAATCCATTAGGTACTGACTCCGCAAAATGGAAAAACTTCAACGTCAATGTCGGCGGCGACTACGGCCTGATATTTACCGGCACAACTCCTATCGCTGATGTGGCAAGAAAAATGGGTGCCATTTACCTTGGCATCGTTGAAGAGAGGCCCAAGCAGGGCACCGGCCTTTGCGAAGCCGACTTAATACGATCAGGCGTCACTCTCAACGTTTGGGAACAGTTTAGAACTGTGGGATCGATCTCGGATGAACTCAAATCTTTCGTTGCGCCATAACCACGCATGCTCGATATGTGCGGAGTTGGTAGGCAAGAACAACACCCTCCTATCACAATTGTTTATGGATGAAGGAATCGTCTCCGCTGTGGCTCGGCAAACGAAGAATTTTGCTGTAATTCCAAGCATCGGAGCTTTGGTTGCTGGTCACAGTTTAGTCGTGCCGTTCTCGCACGAGCCCAATGTTCTGCTCTATGCGCGAACGAACGGCTTGCTCGAAGAACTCGTAGGGCTTCTTACTCAATATACGATGCCGACGAGAAGCTCCCACTTACTGTTTGAGCATGGCTCCACTTCTATTGGAAATTCACTCTGTTCCACGGAGCATGGGCATCTCCATGTTGTACCGCTTGGTACTGAAGAACTCACTCTGGTCCTTGCAGAACTCAAATCCAGAGGCGCTCAGCCAATTCCATTCTCCATGCTTCCCAAGCGCGCGAGCAAAGAGAGAGACTTCATTTATGCTTGCGATTTGAAAGCCATTGGCGGGGAAACGTTAGCATATGTATTGCCCGCAGCTGGTGTTCCCTCTCAGTTCCTGCGAAAAATCATAGCCTCTGTGATCGGAAGTAATAATTGGAACTGGAAAATTGAGCCCGCTAAGAGCCTGGTCAAGGCGACCATCGAGCAAGGTTTTGAATTGAAGATCAGGAAGAGTTTCGTGGCGGCCAGGGCCTAGCCCGCAGCTCCCGCGCGATCGAGCTCGGTCTCCGTCATCACGCGATTGCGGCCGCTGCTCTTGGCGAGATAGAGGGCGCGGTCGCAGCGCTCGATGAGATCGGCGACGGCTTCGCCGGCCCGGTATTGCGCCACGCCGATCGACACGCTGATGCTGGGCAGGACCTCGCCGGTCGAGCGGCGGGTGATCGTGCACTCGGCGAGCGCGTGCCTGATGCGCTCGGCGAGATCGGCGCAGGTGGCGAGATCGGCATCCGGCAGCACCGCGATCAGCTCCTCGCCGCCATAGCGCGCCGGCAGATCCTGCGCGCGAACCTTTTCGCGCAGCACCTTCGCCATCAGGCGCAACACCTGGTCGCCGACGCCGTGGCCGAAATTGTCGTTGAACGCCTTGAAGTGGTCGATGTCGAGCATCAGCACGCTGAGCGGCTCGCCCCATGCCGCGGTCGCCTGCGCCTTGCGCAGGAATTCGTCGAGCGCGCGGCGGTTTGCGAGACCCGTCAGAGTGTCGGTCCGGGCGCGCTCCTCGGACCTCGATAGCGAATCGCGGATGACATCGAGCTCGCGGGTTTTTTCCGCAAAGCCTGCTTCCAGCCGTGTCGCCCGCGTGGCGGCCCGCGCCAGCTCGTTTATGAGCTGGGCGACCAGCGCCTTCGGATCGACGCCGGCCTTGCCCTGGTCCGCCACCTCGCTGATGACCTGCATCTGGGAGCGATTGTCGGCAATCGCAGTGGTCAGGAACTCCTTCGCCGCGCCCATGACGTCATGAAGGCGCTCGGACGTGTCAGCGGTGACCGCGGCGTTCACCTTGGGAGCGATATAGGTCTTGAACAGGTCCCGATTGGTCCTGTCGTCGAAGGGACGATTGTGATCGATCAGGAGATCGATGGCGTTGCGCAGATCGTCATGGTTGCCGGCGAAATAGTGGAACCAAATGGCAAAATTTGACGGTGTCGGCGGAATCCGCTGTTCGACCATGCTCCGCATCGCCCGTCCGGCGATGGACGCGGCATAGTCGTAATCGAGATCGTAGCAATCTGAATCCATAGCCTGACATGAGGGTTGCCAGCACCCAACTTCGCACCGACCCCTTAACCCGACCCCAATGCCCCCCTCAGTACTTTTGCGGAGCAGCATTGCCGGCTGCCGCCGCCCGCGGCAACCCATTGACCCCCCGACGACTTCTATGGCCTAGTCCGGCCTCTTCAGGCTACCGAAACCACGAAAACGCAACGATTCCATGACCTCCGAACGCTATAACGCCCGCGACGCCGAACCGCGCTGGCAACGCCTCTGGGACGAGCAGGCGATCTTCGTCTCCAGGAACGACGATTCCCGGCCGAAATACTATGTGCTCGAGATGTTCCCCTACCCGTCCGGGCGCATCCATATCGGGCACGTCCGGAATTATACGCTCGGCGACGTGCTGGCCCGCTTCATGCGCGCCAAGGGGTTCAACGTGCTGCATCCGATGGGCTGGGACGCCTTCGGCCTGCCGGCCGAGAACGCCGCGATCGAGCGCAAGGTCGCGCCGAAGGCCTGGACCTACGACAACATCGCCGCGATGAAGAAGCAGCTCCGCTCGATCGGGCTGTCGCTGGACTGGTCACGCGAATTCGCGACCTGCGACCCCAGCTACTACAAGCATCAGCAGAAGATGTTTCTGGACATGCTCGCCGCCGGCCTCGCCGAGCGCGAGAAGCGCAAGCTCAACTGGGATCCGGTCGACATGACCGTGCTCGCCAACGAGCAGGTGATCGACGGCCGCGGCTGGCGCTCCGGTGCCGTCGTCGAACAGCGCGAGATGAGCCAATGGGTCTTCAAGATCACGAAATACTCGCAGGAATTGCTCTCCGCGCTTGATGGCCTCGACCGCTGGCCCGACAAGGTGCGGCTGATGCAGCGCAACTGGATCGGCCGGTCCGAAGGCCTGCTGATCCGCTTTGCGCTGGATCAGGCGACGACGCCCGCCGGCGAGAACGAGTTGAAGATCTTCACGACGCGCCCGGACACGCTGTTCGGCGCGAAATTCATGGCGATCTCTGCGGACCATCCGCTGGCGCAGGCGGCCGCCGCGAAGAACCCGAAGCTTGCGGAGTTCATTGCCGACATCAAGAAGATCGGCACCGCGCAGTCGATCATCGACACCGCCGAGAAGCAGGGTTTCGACACCGGTATCCGCGCGGTCCATCCGTTCGATCCGAGCTGGAAGCTTCCGGTCTATGTCGCCAATTTCGTGCTGATGGAATACGGCACCGGCGCGATCTTCGGCTGCCCGGCGCATGACCAGCGCGACCTCGATTTCGTCAACAAATACGGCCTCGGCAACATTCCGGTGGTCTGCCCCGAGGGCCAGGATCCAAAATCGTTCGTCATCACCGACACCGCCTATGACGGTGACGGCCGCATGATCAATTCGCGCTTCCTCGACGGCATGACCATCGAGCAGGCCAAGGACGAGGTTGCCAAACGTCTTGAAAGCGAGCTGCGCGGCAATGCGCCGGTCGGCGAGCGTCAAGTGAACTTCCGCCTGCGCGACTGGGGCATCTCGCGCCAGCGTTATTGGGGCTGTCCGATTCCCGTCATCCATTGCCCGAAATGCGATGTGGTGCCGGTGCCGGATGCCGACCTGCCCGTGGTGCTGCCGGAGGATGTGAGCTTCGACAAGCCGGGCAACGCGCTCGACCATCACCCGACCTGGAAGCACGTGACTTGCCCCAAATGCGGCGGCAAAGCCCAGCGCGAAACCGACACCATGGACACCTTCGTGGATTCGTCCTGGTATTTTGCGCGCTTCACCGATCCCTGGAACGAGCGCGCGCCGACGACGCCCGCGGTGGCCAACCGGATGCTCCCGGTCGACCAGTATATCGGCGGCGTCGAGCACGCGATCCTGCATCTGCTCTACAGCCGCTTCTTCACCCGCGCGATGAAGGCGACCGGGCACATCGCACTGGACGAGCCGTTCGCCGGCATGTTCACGCAGGGCATGGTGGTGCACGAGACCTACCAGAAGGCAGACGGCACCTATGTGCAGCCGGCCGAGGTCAAGGTCGAGGTGGGCGGTAATGGGCGCCGCGCATCGCTGCTGACGACGGGCGAAGACATCCAGATCGGCCCGATCGAGAAGATGTCGAAGTCGAAGAAGAACACCGTCGACCCCGACGACATCATCGAGACCTACGGCGCCGACGTCGCCCGCTGGTTCATGCTGTCGGACTCCCCGCCTGACCGCGACGTGATCTGGAGCGACGAGCGCGTCCAGGGCGCCTCGCGTTTCGTGCAGCGGCTGTGGCGGCTGGTGAACGATTCCATCGAACTCGGCAAAGCCGCGCCGGTGGCCCGGCCGGCCAGCTTCGGTCCGGACGCCACCGCCCTGCGCAAGGCCGCTCATGGCGCGCTCGACAAGGTCACCACGGGAATCGAGCGGCTGCACTTCAACGTCTGCCTGGCCCATATCCGCGAGTTCGCCAACAGCTTCTCGGAGATCCTGCAGCGACCCGGCCAGCCGGCAGGCGATCCCACCCCGGATTTGGCGTGGGCGATCCGGGAAGCGAGCCAGATCCTGGTCCAGCTGTTCTCCCCGATGATGCCGCACCTCGCCGAGGAGTGCTGGCAGGCTCTCGGCCAGACCGGACTGGTTTCAGAGGCCAATTGGCCCCAAATCGAACGCGATTTGCTGGTCGAAGACAGTGTGACCCTGGTGGTCCAGGTCAACGGCAAGAAGCGGGGCGACGTCACAGTTGCAACAGCGGCCCAGAATCCGGAAATCGAGGCTGCCGTTTTGGCGCTCGATGCGGTAAAGCTGGCCCTGGACGGCAAGCCCGTCCGCAAGGTGATTATCGTTCCCAAGAGGATCGTGAATGTTGTCGGCTAGGATCCGCATCGCAGCCCGGTTGCTGGCGGTCGCCGCCTTGGCGGCGCTGACGGCTGGCTGCTTCCAGCCGATGTATGCCGAGCGCGGCGACGGCTTGCCCGGCTTGCGCGAGAAGCTGATGGGGGTCGAGCTGCCCCCGATCAACAAGCCCAATGCCTCGCGCGAGGCCCGCGTCGGCGTCGAAGTCCGCAATGCTCTCGCTTTCAAGCTCTACGGAAGCGCAACGGGGATGCCGCCGACGCATCGCCTGGACATCCGCTTTACGACCAGCCGTTCGTCGCTGATCGTCAGCGCCACGACGGGACTGCCGACCAGCGAAAACCTCGGCATCGATGCCCAGTACAATCTGATCGAGGTCGCGACCGGCAAGTCGGTAATGACCGGCACCACGTTCTCGCGCGTGTCCTACGACATGCCGGGCTCCTATCAGCGCTTCTCCCGCACCCGCGCCGTCCGCGACGCGGAGGATCGCGCCGCCAACGAGATCGCTGAGAACATCACCACCCGGCTCGCCGCGTTCTTCACCGCAGGCACCTGATTCACTCCGTCATCTCCGGGCGTGACGACATCCCGAGCCAGGCAATGACGTCCTTGAGGCCCGATGGTCGCGCTGCGTGGAAAAGAGATCGACGCCTTCCTCGCCCGCCCCGATGCGGGCCGTCCGATCATCCTGCTCTACGGCCCCGATGCCGGCCTGGTGCGTGAGCGCGCCGATGCGCTGATCGCCTCCGCCGTCGACGATCCCAACGATCCGTTCTCGTTGGTCAAGCTCGACGGCGACGAGCTCTCCGCCGAGCCCTCGCGCCTCGTCGACGAGGCCATGACGGTGCCGCTGTTCGGCGGCCGCCGCGCCATCCGCATTCGCGCGGGCTCGCGCAGCTTCGCCAGCGGCATCGACACTCTGGCTGAGATGAACGTCAGGGATTGCCGCATCGTGATCGAAGCCGGCGAGCTGCGCCCGGAATCGCCGCTGCGCAAGGCTTGCGAGAAGGCCAAGGCCGCGGTGGCGATCGGCTGCTACCCCGACACCGAGCGCGACCTTGCCAAGCTGATGGATGACGAGCTGCGCATCGCCAATTTACGCATCGCGCAGGACGCCCGCGCGGCGCTGATGTCGTTCCTCGGCGGCGACCGCCAGGCTTCGCGCAACGAGCTGCGCAAGCTGACCCTCTATGCCCATGGCAAGGGCGAGATCACGCTGGACGACGTGATGGCGGTGGTCGCCGACGCCTCCGAGCTGAAGCTCGACCCGATCGTCGACGGGGCCTTTGCCGGCCGGCCCGACATCGTCGAGACCGAATTCGCCAAGGCCATGATCGCCGGCACTTATCCCGGCGTGATCATTTCGGCCGCGCAGCGCCAGGCTGCGTGGTTGCACAAATCGGCGCTCGCGATCGCCGACGGCCAACCTGCTTCCGCCGTGCTCGACGGCGGCTATCCGCGCCTGCATTTCTCACGCAAGCCAGCGGTCGAAACGGCGCTGCGCAATTTCAGCGTGGCGCGGCTCGCCGCCATCATCGAACAGCTCGCGACCGCGGCGCTCGACACCCGCAAGCAATCGACGCTGGCCGCCGCCATCGCCCAGCGCACGCTGATGGCGATCGCTGCGAACGCGAAGCGGCGGGGCTGAGCCTCCGCTCTCTCCACGTCATTGCGAGCGGAGCGAAGCAATCCAGAATCCCTCCGCGGAAAGCTTCTGGATTGCTTCGTCGAAAGTGCTCCTCACAATGACGATGCGGAGAGAGTTGCGCGCCTCAACGACGAGGAGCGCAAAATCCGTCATCCTGAGGTGCGAGTGGCGCGATGCGCAGCATCGTGCCGGGAGCCTCGAAGAATGCACGGCCCCGATGCAGCCGGGCCGTCGCCCTTCGAGGGCCGCTGAAGAAGCGGCCACCTCAGGGTGACGGGATAGAGAGACATGCCCGTGGCACAAGACCGCGAAGCTACAGCACGCCCTTGGCCAGCCGCTTCATCACCTCGTCGAGCTGATCGAGGTTGCTGTAGCTGATCTGGACCGAACCGCCGGGATCGCGGTGATTGACGGTGACCTTGAGGCCGAGCGCGTCGCTGACGCGCTTTTCCAGATCGATCGTGTCGGGGTCTTTTTCCTTGCCCCCAGTGGCGCGCGCTTTTTGCGGCTTGCGCTCCGGCACGCCCTCTTCATGTGCGAGCGCCTCCGCCTGGCGCACGTTGAGACCCTCCTCGACGATGCGCTTGGCAGCCGCGAGCGGATCGGGCACGCCGATCAGCGCGCGGGCGTGTCCGGCGGTCAGCGCACCGGTCGCGATGAAGGCCTGCACCTCGGCCGGCAGCTTGGTCAGCCGCATCATGTTGGCGACGTGGCTGCGGCTCTTTCCGACGACTTTTGCGATGTCTTCCTGGCTGCGTTTGAACTCGTTGGCGAGCGCGTGATAGCCCTGCGCCTCTTCCATCGGATTGAGATCTTCGCGCTGCACGTTCTCGACGATCGCGAATTCCAGCGCGTCGCTGTCGCTGATGTCGACCGGAACGATCGGCACTTCATGCAGGCCGGCCATCTGCGAGGCGCGCCAGCGCCGCTCGCCGGCGATGATCTCGAAGCGGTCCTGTGCACCCTTCACGGGACGCACCACGATCGGCTGGATCACGCCGTGCTGCCTGATCGACTCGCTGAGCTCCTTCAGCTCGGTGTCCGAAAAGGTGCGGCGCGGATTGCGCGGATTGGCCTTGATGAACTCGATCGGCACCTTGCGCTGCGCGCGTGGCCGATCGACATGCTGAGCCTCGCCGCCGACGTCACCGATCAGACTTGCAAGACCCCGGCCCAGTCGCGAACGCGCTTCGTCGGCCATCGCCAGCTCCCTTGGATTCACGCTGCAGCACTCCAGAACTGAATTGTCGTAAGTTGTAGGTCGTAGGGCGGATTAGCGAAGCGTAACCCGCCACGGACACATTCGAGGTGAGAGACGGCGGGTTACGCTGTGCTAACCCACCCTACGGACCTCTCCCTCAATGCGTGACCCGCAGCTCGCGCTCGCGCTGGATCACTTCGGTGGCGAGCCGCAAATAGGCTTCGCTGCCGACGCATTTGAGATCGTAGACCAGCACCGGCTTGCCGTAGGACGGCGCCTCCGAGATGCGCACGTTGCGCGGGATCATGGTCTTGTAGACCTTCTCGCCCATGAACTGCCGGACGTCGGCAACGACCTGGTTGGAGAGGTTGTTGCGCGAATCGAACATGGTCAGCACGATGCCGTGGATCGACAGGTTCGGATTGAGCGTCGACCGCACCTGCTCGACCGTCTGCAGCAATTGCGACAGACCTTCGAGCGCGAAGAACTCGCATTGCAGCGGCACCAGGATCGCGTCCGACGCCGCCATCGCGTTCACCGTGAGCAGGTTGAGCGAGGGCGGGCAGTCGATCAGCACATAGGTGTAGTCGGCATCCGGCGAGACGTTGTTGTTGAGCGCGCCGATGGCGTCGCGCAGCTTGAAGGCCCGGCCGGGCGTGGTGCCGAGCTCGAGCTCGAGGCCGGAGAGATCCATGGTCGAGGGCGCGATGTGCAGCCGCGGCACCGCGGTCGAGACCACGGCCTCGCGCAACGGAGCTTCGCCGATCAGCACGTCATAGGTCGAGCAGGAGCGGTTGCGGCGGTCGATGCCGAGACCGGTCGAGGCGTTGCCCTGCGGATCGAGATCGACGATCAGGACGCGCTCGCCGATCGCGGCGAGTGCCGTGCCGAGGTTGATCGCTGTGGTTGTCTTGCCCACGCCGCCCTTTTGATTCGCCAGCGCCAGGATGCGCGGGTGGCCGTGCGGGACCTCGGAAGTCTGCTCTTGCTGCGGCTCGTCAATCTCGCTCATCGAAATTCCCCACTCAGCCCCTGGACGCCTCACCCGCGCCGTTCGACGGATATCAGCTCAACGATCCACCCGTCGCCTGTACGGCTTTTGTGGAGCTGCGGCTGAATATTCCAATATTTAGCGGCTTCGGTCAATTCAGCCTCTACATCTTGACCCTTGAGAAACAGCGCCTTTGCGCCTTGGCGCATCAGCGGCTCCGCAAAGCCGATGAGTTGATTTAGCGGAGCCAGCGCACGCGCGGTGACGCAATCGACCGGGCCGGTGATTCTATCCACATTATCCCCGATCTCAGCGAGATGTACGACTCCCGGTGATGTGGTGACGCGAACCGCTTCGCGCAAAAACGCGGCCTTCTTGGCGATTCGCTCAACGAGGTGGACACGGGCGTCCGGCTTGCCGGCCATGGCGCAGGCGAGCACGATTCCGGGAAAGCCGCCGCCACTGCCGAGGTCGGCCCAGCGCTTGGCGGAGGGCGCGAGATCGACCAGCTGTAACGAGTCGGCGATATGCCGGGTCCAGAGCTGAGGCAGGGTCGAGGGTGCGACCAGATTGGTCTTGGCCTGCCACTCCCGGAGCAAGGCGATGTAGCGATCGAGCCGCGCCTCCGTTTCATGTGAAACAGGCGCGAGCTTCAGCGCCTCGCGCTTGTCGGCGGCGATGACAGAATCGAGCGCCTGATCGTTGGCGCTGGCTTTGTCGATCTTCGGCTTAACCGGCGCCGGTTCGGATCGGCGATCGGCGCCCTCACCCGTTCCGGGTCGTCGCGTTAGCGGTCTGTCGCCGCCCGGTCCGCGCTGTTTCACGTGAAACGCCTATGCGATTGCTTTGGAGGTCTTCCGGGCCTCACGGCGGAGATAGGCCGCGAGGATGCCGAGTGCGGCCGGCGTCATGCCGTCGATCCGGCCCGCCTGCCCGACGGTGAACGGCCGCGCCTTCTCCAGCTTGGCGCGGACCTCGTTGGAGAGCCCGGGCACCTGCTGATAATCGACCTCCGACAGCACCAGCCCCTCGTCACGCCGGAAGGATTCAACGTCGGCGGTCTGGCGCTCCAGATAGACGTCGTATTTGGCGTCGATCTCGAGATGGGTGGCGATGACGGGGTCGATCGCGGACAGCTCCGGCCAGATCGCACGGACCTGGCTCCAGCCGATATCCGGATAGGCCATCAGCGAGAACGCCGACCGGCGCTGCCCGTCCCGGTTCAGGGACAGTCCGTGCTTGATCGCCTCGTTCGGGGTGATCGTCAGTGATTTCGACAGCGTCCGAGCCGCATTCAAAGCGCCCATCTTGGCGCGGTGATGCTGGATCCGGGCATTCCCGACGCAGCCCAGGGCAATCCCCTTCTCGGTCAGGCGCTGATCCGCGTTGTCGGCCCGCAGCGTCAGCCGGTACTCGGCCCTGGAGGTGAACATCCGATAGGGCTCGCTGATCCCGCGGGTGACGAGGTCGTCGATCATCACACCGAGATAGCCGTCGGCGCGGTCGAACACGGTCAGTGCGGCCCCGCTCGCAGCCAGCGCCGCGTTCAGGCCGGCCACGATGCCCTGCCCTGCTGCCTCTTCGTAGCCGGTGGTGCCGTTGATCTGTCCGGCCAGGAACAGGCCGCGCAGGCGCTTGGTCTGCAGGGTCGGATCCAGCTCGCGGGGATCGATGTGATCGTATTCGATGGCATAGCCCGGGCGGACCATCTTCGCCCGCTCCACGCCGGGAATGGTGGCAAGGATCGCGAGCTGGACCTCCTCCGGCAGCGAGGTCGAGATGCCGTTGGGATAGACGGTACTGTCGTCGAGCCCTTCCGGCTCCAGGAAGATCTGATGACCGTCGCGGTCGCCGAAGCGGACGATCTTGTCCTCGATCGAGGGGCAATAGCGCGGACCAGAACTCTTGATCTGGCCGGAGTACATCGGCGAGCGATGGACATTGGCCCGGATCACCTCATGGGTCGCAGCGGTGGTCCGGGTGATCCCGCACTGGATCTGCGGCGTGGTGATCCGCTCGGTCATCACCGAGAACGGCTCCGGTGGCTCGTCTCCGGGCTGCATCTCGACCGCCGACCAGTCGATCGTGGTGCCGTCGAGGCGCGGCGGAGTGCCGGTCTTGAGCCGTCCGAGGCTGAAGCCGGCGCGCTCAAAGGAGGCCGAAAGACCCATCGCCGGTGCCTCACCGACGCGGCCGGCAGGCCAGTTCTTCTCTCCAAGATGGATCAGACCGCGCAGGAAGGTGCCTGTGGTGACAACCACAGCCCCTGCCCGAAGCTCTCGACCGCTGGCCAGGCGCAGACCGGTGACGCGGCCATCGACCACGATCAGCTCGTCTGCCTCGCCTTCGATGACGGAAAGACCCTCGGTCTCCCGGATCGCGGCCTGCATCGCGGCGGCATAAAGCTTCCGGTCAGCCTGGGCCCGCGGGCCTCGGACGGCGGGACCCTTCCGGCGATTGAGCACACGAAACTGAATGCCGCCGGCATCGCCCACGCGACCCATCAGACCATCGAGCGCATCGACTTCGCGGACCAAATGACCCTTGCCGAGGCCGCCGATGGCGGGATTGCAGGACATCGCGCCGACGGTGGCGAAGCGATGCGTCACCAAAGCCGTCGCAGCACCCATCCGAGCGGATGCAGCCGCGGCCTCACAGCCGGCGTGGCCGCCGCCGATCACGATGACGTCGAAGCTCTCTTGCTCTGTTCGCATGGACAGACTTCTAGCTCACGGGCGGTTGGGCCGGAAGTGGAAACTCGTGAGGCGGATGTTTCACGTGAAACACCGATCCGGCCGAGGCAATTTTGTGAAAACAACCCCATGCACAGTAGAACGGGCATTGAATTGTCTCGCGTTTCACGTGAAACAAAGTCGGTGCTCACGGCCGAGGACGCCCGTTTGGGTCCGGACAGCGCCTCGCACTCGGTATTGCAAGCGCAGCAAGCAGGCTCTTTTCACGGCGACAGTCTGGATTCGTTGGTCGCTAGGGCTATGCGACGAGGTGACCTGGGTACCCCAAGAATGGACCCGGGACTGCGAAGGGAGAGGAACTGGATCGGCCCCGCGCCAGCCGAGTCATGTTTCACGTGAAACAGCTGACGGAATATGAGCCCGGCGAAGAAGGCTGAGGCCCGGGTCGATGTTTCACGTGAAACAAAGAAATGGAACAAGCGCTAGTTCTACAATCAAGAACTAGCCCTACTTTCCTATGCAAAACTTATGGAAGATCGCGCCCAGGACGTCCTCGACGTCCACCCGGCCAAGCAGCCGACCCAAGGCATAAGCCGCCGCTCGCAGCTCCTCGGCCGCCAGCTCCTCGCCGTCTTCTACAAGGTCCAGACTCCGGCGCAAGCTTTCCGACGCCCGGCTCAACAGGTCGCGCTGGCGGGCGCGGGTCACAACCGCGCCCTCGGTGGTCCCGAAAAACTCGGAAGCAAATTTGACCAGAGCATCGACCAGCTCGGGGATGCCATCACCCTGCCTCGCCGAGATCGCGAACTCCCCGCTCGGTCCGGTACCGCCAGCCACGAGATCGATCTTGTTACGGACGATCCAGACCGCCCCCTCCGGTCGATCGCCGCCTTCGGATTTCCGAAGGGAGTGCATCGCGCCCGGATCGACGGCCTGCTCCCCCTCCACCAGCCACAGCACGAGGTCGGCGTCCTCGGCCCGCGCCCGCGCGCGGCGCACGCCTTCCTGCTCGACGGGATCATCGGTCTCGCGGATGCCGGCGGTGTCGATCACGGTGACGGGATAGCCGTCGAGATCGAGCTGGACCTCGATCACGTCGCGCGTGGTTCCGGCATGCGGTGAGACGATCGCGACATCGCGGCGGGCGAGCTGATTGATCAGCGTCGACTTGCCGACATTCGGTTCGCCGGCGATGGCAACCACGAGGCCCTCGCGCAGCCGTTCAGAATGTCCCTGTGCTGCAAGGACTTCTGCTATCTCATCCCGTAGCGCCTCGATCGCCCTGATCGCCGGCGCCCTCAATTCCGCGGGAACATCGCCCTCATCGGAAAAATCGATGCCGGCCTCGATCAGCGCAGAAGCCTCGATGATTCGCTCGCGCCAGTCGCGCGCGCGATCGCCGAGCAGGCCTTGCAGCTGCCGCAGCGCCTGGCGACGCTGGCGGTCCGTGTCGGCGTGGATGAGATCGTCCAGGCCCTCGGCCTCGGTGAGGTCGAGCTTGCCGTTCTCGAAGGCGCGTCGCGTGAACTCGCCCGGCTCGGCGGCTCGAATATTCGGAATTACAGCAATTTCGGCAAACAGCGCCGCAAGCACGGCGCGGCCGCCGTGAACGTGGAATTCGGCGACGTCCTCGCCGGTGGCGCTGGCCGGCCCCGGAAACCACAGCACCACCGCATCGTCGATCGGCTGGCCCGCGCCGTCACGAAGCAGTCGGCGACTGGCCTGCCTCGGCGCCGGCAGCTTTCCCGCCAAGGTCGCCAACACCAGGCCGGCTTGCGGACCCGAGACGCGCACCACGGCGATCGCACTCGGCGCACGGCCGGATGACAGCGCAAAGATGGTCTGGTCCCGCGGATGCATGGCCTATTTGTCCGGCTGGCGACGAAAAGGCAAACGGCCCGTTCCAGCAGCGCGGCGGGGCCGGTTTGCTGCACCCTCTGCCGCAGCAATGATTATATCGCAGTGCAATATAAGCTGGCCGTTTGCTGCAAAATCTCACCCGCTCAAGGAACTTCTACCAGAAAATTTCAAGATTTATGCAGTTATATCAACATCTTCATAGAACCCCAGATCTACTCCTCGAAACCTGCTCCATGCTGCGCTTTCGCCGCAGCAAAGCCGCACAACGAAAAAGGGCGCCCGAAGGCGCCCTTTGGTTCTTGTTGCACCGCACTCAGGTGTTCATGGAGTCGAAGAACTCCGAATTGCTCTTGGTCGAGCGCAGCTTGTCGAGCAGGAAGTCGATCGCGTCCATCGTCCCCATCGGATTGAGGATGCGGCGGAGCACGTACATCTTCTTGAGCACCTGCGGATCGGTGATGAGCTCCTCCTTGCGGGTGCCGGAGCGCGAGATGTCGATCGCCGGGAAGGTGCGCTTGTCCGAGACCTTGCGGTCCAGGATCAGCTCCGAGTTACCGGTGCCCTTGAACTCTTCGAAGATGACTTCGTCCATGCGGCTGCCGGTATCGACCAGCGCGGTGGCGATGATGGTCAGCGAGCCGCCCTCTTCGATGTTGCGGGCGGCACCAAAGAAGCGCTTCGGGCGCTGCAACGCGTTGGCGTCGACACCGCCGGTCAGCACCTTGCCGGATGACGGCACCACGGTGTTGTAGGCGCGGCCGAGGCGGGTGATCGAATCGAGCAGGATGACGACGTCGCGGCCGTGCTCGACCAGGCGTTTTGCCTTCTCGATCACCATCTCGGCGACCTGGACGTGACGCACCGCCGGCTCGTCGAAGGTCGAGGACACCACCTCGCCCTTCACCGAGCGCTGCATGTCCGTGACTTCTTCCGGACGTTCGTCGATCAGCAGCACGATCAGATAGCATTCGGGATGGTTGTGCGTGATCGAGTGCGCGATGTTCTGCATCAGCACGGTTTTACCCGTGCGCGGCGGCGCCACGATCAGCGCGCGCTGGCCCTTGCCGATCGGCGCGACGATGTCGATCACCCTTGCTGACAAGTCTTTTCGCGTCGGGTCGTCGATTTCCATGCGGAAACGCTGATTCGGAAACAGCGGTGTGAGGTTGTCGAAATTGACCTTGTGCTTGGCCTTTTCCGGGTCCTCGAAATTGAGCGTGTTGACCTTCAGCAGCGCGAAATAGCGCTCGCCCTCTTTCGGGCTGCGGATGTGGCCTTCGATGGTATCGCCGGTGCGCAGGCCGAAACGGCGGATCTGCGACGGCGAGACGTAGATGTCGTCGGGGCCCGGCAGATAATTCGCATCGGGCGAGCGGAGGAAGCCGAAGCCGTCGGAGAGAACCTCGACGACGCCTTGGCCGACGATATCGGTCTCGGCGAGCGCGAGCTGTTTGAGGATGGCGAACAGGAGCTCCTGCTTGCGCATCGTGCTGGCATTCTCGACCCCATTCTCCTCCGCAAACGAGACAAGCTCGGCCGGCGTCTTGGACTTGAGGTCTTCGAGTTTAATTTCCCGCATTGGGGTGGTCCTGTGGGGTAACCTTGGGAGGGGGGTGCGAGGAGGCTCTGAAATGCGGACGTGAGAAGATAAGGTCCGCAGGTCTGGCAAGGTTAAGTGCCGATGAGGCTTCAAACCTGATGCGGTGTCCGGCCTCTGGAAAGCTCAGACACAACCACATCCGCCTGCGTTGGGTGGGATATCGACAATATAGAAAATCGCCCGGCACTCCGCAAGCCGAAGCACTGAGCGTTTCGTCGCGTTCTGCCTAGAACGGCTTCACGATCACCATGACAACGATGATGATCATCAAAATTGTCGGCACCTCATTGATAATCCGATAGAATTTCTGGGTCCGTGGACGCCGGTCGGCGGCGAAGTCCTTCACCCAGCGGACAAAAAAGCCGTGGACCCCCGACATCGCCAGGACCATTGCCAATTTTACGTGCAGCCAACCAAATGAAAACCAGTGGCCGGACCAGGCGAGGTAGAGCCCTGCGAGCCAGGTGACGGTCATGGCGGGGTTGATGATCGCCTTGAGCAGCCGGCGTTCCATGACCTTAAACGTTTCCGACTGCTTCGAGCCAATCTCGGCCTCGCAGTGATAAACGAACAGCCGCGGCAGATAGAGCATGCCGGCCATCCAGGCGATGACCGCGATGACATGCAGCGCCTTGATCCAGAGATAGACGTCTTCGAACATGTTTGGCGCCAGGGATTTCTGCCAGGGAATGGAACTGGGGATAGTAAGAACTCGTTAAGGTCTCACCTTCACACATAGTCCATCTGGAGCGCCCCTTCTCCTATAAAGAATCTTAGATTCTTAAGGTTTGAGTCTATGTGACCGTGAATTGGACTCACAAGATTCCGTTCGCACGTTCCCGATCGTTTGTTCACATCCATCAACATATCCCAGGCAGCTCCGGCGCCTTCCGAGAAGACGACCAGCTTCAAAGGCTTGCGCGTGTCTGTCGGCAGCTTATCAAGGGGGTTGTCCCCGGAATCCCATGTCTGCTTTTCCGGGGCATCGAACTTCTTCAGAGGGGCAGTGGTGTGAACAAAATTGGCAGTTGTCCCGCCCCCGGTGTCGCGCAACCCTTTCCGAGGGGTTAAGGTCCACAGAAATCCACAGACCACACCGTCTCCATACAAAGGGTTTTTGTGCCGACCTCGAACAATTATTTCCATCTGCACCTCGTGTCCGACTCGACCGGCGAGACGCTGATCACGGTGGCGCGCGCCGTCGCTGCGCAATACGCCAACGTCACCCCGGTCGAGCATGTCTATCCGCTGGTGCGCAGCCAGAAACAGCTCGACCGAGTGCTCGACGAGATCGAGGAAGCGCCCGGGATCGTGCTGTTCACGCTGCTTGAGAAAGATCTGGTCTCCAGGCTCGAGGACAAGTGCAAGGGGATCAATGTTCCGAGCCTGTCGATCATCGGCCCGGTGATGCAGCTGTTCGAAGCCTATCTCGGGGCTGCGACCACCGGCCGCGTCGGCGCCCAGCACGTCCTCAATGCGGAATATTTCAAGCGCATCGATGCGCTGAACTACACGATGATCCACGACGACGGCCAGCATGTCGAAGGCCTCGACGATGCCGACGTCGTCCTTGTCGGCGTGTCCCGCACGTCGAAGACGCCGACGTCGATCTATCTCGCAAATCGCGGCATCCGCACGGCCAACGTGCCGCTGGTGCCCGGCATTCCCGTGCCGGAGCAATTGGGGAAGCTGACACGGCCGCTGGTGGTCAGCCTGCACGCGACGCCGGAACGCCTGATCCAGATCCGCCAGAATCGCCTGCTCTCGATGGGGTCCGATTCCGGCAACGAGACCTATACCGACAGGCAGTCGGTGACCGAGGAGGTCGCGTTTGCGCGCAAGCTCAGCGCCAAGCACGATTGGCCGCTGCTCGACGTCACCCGTCGCTCGATCGAGGAAACCGCGGCGGCGATCATGAAGCTCTACAGCGATCGCCAGCGCAACCGGCCTTCCGGATAGTCTTCGCGATGGGTTTGTGGCGCGGCAAACATCCCTTGATCCTGGCCTCGCAAAGCAGCGCCCGAAAGATGCTGCTCGCCAATGCCGGGCTGGAGTTCCAGGCGGTGACCGCCGATATCGACGAGCGCGGTCTTCAATCGGCGTCAGCGCTTTCAAATCCGCGCGAAATCGCTCTGCTGCTGGCGCGCGAAAAGGCCAAGGCGATCTCGGCCAGTTATTCCGGCAGCTACGTGATCGGAGCCGATCAGACGCTGGCTCTCGGCGACCGCCTTTTCAACAAGCCGGCGGGCCGTCCGCAGGCATTGGCGCAATTGCGCGAGCTCGCCGGCAACAGCCATGAGCTGAATTCCGCGGTGGCCGTGGCGCGTGACGGCCGGATCGTTTTCGAGGACGTCTCGGTCGCCCGCATGACGATGCGCGAGATGACCGAGGACGAGCTTTCGGCCTATCTGGACGCTGCCGGAGACGCGGTCACCACCAGCGTCGGCGCCTATCAGCTCGAAGGCCTGGGCATCCATCTGTTCGAGCGGATCGAGGGCGATCATTTCACCATTCTCGGCCTGCCGCTGCTGCCGCTGCTTGCGTTCCTGCGACGCGAACGGCTAGTTGCCGTGTGAATGACAGACATGTGGATAAAGGACTTGGCTGGACGCTGATGCGGATCCTGGGACTGACCGGCTCAATCGGGATGGGAAAATCCACCACCGCGAAATTGTTCGCGGAGGCCGGTGTGCCCGTCTACGATGCCGATGCCGCCGTGCATCAGCTCTATGAAGGCGAAGCGGCGCCCGCGATCGAAGCCGCCTTTCCCGGCACCACCGTGAACGGCAAGGTGGACCGGCCAAAACTGTCGGCGCGCGTCGTGCATGATCCCGCCGCGATCAAGCAGCTCGAGCAGATCGTCCATCCGATGCTCGGCGCGTCCCGGCAAAAGTTCTTCGCCGAGGCGGAAGCCGCCGAGGCGCCGGTCGTGGTGCTCGACATCCCGCTGCTGTTCGAGACCGGTGGCGAGACGCGCGTGGACGCCGTGGTCGTGGTCTCGACCTCGCCGGAACTCCAGCGCGAGCGGGTGCTGGCGCGCGGCACCATGGACGAAGCCAAGCTCGACGCCATCATCGCCAAGCAGACGCCGGACGCCGAGAAGCGCAAGCGGGCCGATTTCGTGGTGGATACGTCGCACGGACTTGAACCGGTGCGCGCGCAAATCGCCCACATCCTGGCCGAGGTGGTTAAGATGCCGCAGCGGCGAGCCTGATTCGCCGTCTCACGCGGCTCTCACGACACCGATCTCAAGACATGCGCGAAATCGTTCTCGATACCGAAACCACCGGCCTCGATCCGCTTCGCGGTGATCGCCTGGTCGAAATCGGCTGCGTCGAGATGCTCAACCGCATGCCGACCGGGCAGACGTATCACGTCTATATCAATCCCGAACGGGACATGCCGGCGGAAGCCTTCGCGGTGCATGGGCTGTCGGCCGAGTTTCTGTCGACCAAGCCGCTGTTCCACGAGGTCGCCGATGCGTTCCTGGAGTTCATCGGCGATGCGCCGCTGGTGATCCACAACGCCTCGTTCGACATCGGCTTCATCAATGCCGAGCTCGACAAGATCAAACGCGCGGCGATCCCGCGCGAACGGCTGGTCGATACGCTGCTGCTGGCGCGCCGCAAGCATCCCGGCGTGTCCAACCGGCTCGACGATCTCTGCTCGCGCTATGCGATCGACAACTCACGCCGCACCAAGCACGGCGCGCTGCTGGACGCCGAACTGCTGGCCGAGGTCTATGTGGATCTGGTCGGGGCGCGGCAGTCGCAGCTGCTGCTGGCGTCGGACGCCCAGGAGATTCGCGTCAATGCCGCCGGCGATGCGCCGCGGCGGCAGCGGCTGGTGCCGCTCGCGCTACGGGTTTCAGATGCCGAGCGCGAGGCCCACCGGGCCTTCATCGCAACGCTCGGCGACAAAGCGATCTGGAACGAGTTTTTGCCCGCTCCAGCGCCTCCGGCCGGTTAGGCTTGGCCTATGCTTGGCCGCTCGTCGGGGCGGCCATTTGCCGCTCCATGTTCTGGCGATAGAGACCGACGAAGTCGACGGGATCCAGCATCAGGGGCGGGAACCCACCGTCGCGCACCGCCGTCGCGATGATCTCGCGGGCGAACGGGAACAGCAGGCGCGGGCACTCGATCATGACCAGCGGATGCAGATTTTCCTTCGGCACGTTGGCGATGCGGAACACGCCGGCATAGGCCAGCTCGAACGAGAACATGATCTTGCCGGCGGTCTCGGCCTTGCCCTCGACCGACAGCGTCACCTCGAACTCCTGCTCGCTGAGGTTGTTGGCGCTGACATTGATCTGGATGTTGATCTGGGGGGGCTGGCTCTGCTGCTGGAGCGAGCCGGGCGCGTTCGGATTCTCGAATGAAAGGTCCTTGGTATATTGCGCCAGCACGTTGAGCTGGGGAGCCTGGGCCGCCTCGGGAGGGGTGCCGTTACCGTTGGTCATGAGAGTCTCTCCTTACCCGATTTGGGCTGAATTTCGCGGCGGTTGGCTAACATAGGGCCGCCTCGTTCCACAAGGACGAACGGTCCCGGAGGCGGGATTTGCCGCCGCGCCGCAACTGCCGCACTGATCCGGCCCTTTCCACGAAACTGCGCCTTAAATGATTGAAGATACGCGATTTCCGGGCAGGATCGGGTTTCCCCTTAAGCATAAAACGCGCTACACTCGGCACTGTGCCAAAAGGCGCCATTGGCCGGGCAGGATTTCGTGCCTACATCCCGAAGGACCTGACGCGGACCTAAAATGGTGATGTAGACTTGCCGTTCCCGTGTGGAACGGTTGACTGGCCGGATTGATTTTCCCGGCGACGACCCCAAAGCGTAGACCCAGAGCAAAGACCAGAAAGCGAATCCGACGTGGACATCTACACCATCATCTTCCTGGCGCTGGCGGTCTTCATCTTTCTGCGGCTGCGCAGCGTGCTCGGGCAGCGAACCGGCAACGAGCGGCCGCCGTTCGATCGGACCGCCGCCCGCAATGCGCTCGGTGGTGCCCAGGACAACAACGTCGTGACCATGCCGGGCAAGGTGATCGACCAGGCTCCGCTGGCGCCGACGGCCGAGCCGACCCCGCCGTCCGACCGCTGGAAGGGTCTGACCGAGCCGGGCACCGCGCTGGCGCAGGGCCTGGATGCCATCGTCGAGAAGGATTCCACGTTCGACCCGCGTCATTTCATCTCGGGCGCCAAGGGTGCCTACGAGATGATCGTGCTGGCCTTTGCCAACGGCGACCGCCGCGCGCTGCGCGACCTGTTGTCGGCGGACGTCTATGAGAGCTTCGAGGCCGCAATCAAGGAGCGCGAGACGAAAGAGCAGAAGACCGAGACCCGCTTCGTCTCGATCGACAAGGCCGAGCTCGTCGGCGCCGAGCTGCGCGACCGCACCGCCCAGCTCACGATCCGCTTCGTCTCGCAGATGATCTCCGCCACCCGGGACAAGGCCGGCAACATCGTCGACGGCAGCGCCGACACGGTTGCCGACATCACCGACATCTGGACTTTCGCCCGCGACATCACCTCCCGCGATCCGAACTGGAAGCTGGTTGGCACCGGAAGCGCGAATTAAGGTCTTTCTGAAGACCGGCGCGACCGCGCTTTGCGCAGGCGTCGTCGCGCTGTCCTCGTTTTCGCTCGGCGCCGAAGCGGCGCGGCGCCATTATCGCAGCCATCACCATCATCCGCCGCAATTGCCTGCCGCTCCGCTGCGGGCCTTGCCCTATCCGCAGCTCCCGCTGCCGTTCGAAATTCCCGGCGCGCAATATCTGCCGCTGGCCTGGGCGGACGTGAAGGGCTGGAGCGACGACAATCACCTCGCGGCATACAAGACGTTTCGCGCCAGCTGCAAACCGATCAATGCGCAGACCGGAGCATCCGAGCCGAAGGCGCTGGCAGGTTCATTGAACGAACCTTGCCGGGCGGCGAAATCGCTCGAGCTCGCCGACGACGCCAAGGCGAAGACCTTCTTCGAGGAGAATTTTGCGCCGCTGCGGATCTCGCGACTCGGCGAGCCCGATGGTTTCGTCACCGGCTATTACGAGCCTGTGCTGGAGGGATCGAGGACGCAGACCGACGTCTACAACGTTCCGGTCTATCGCCGCCCCTCGAATCTGTTCGTGCGCGGCTACAAGCAGGATTCGGTGAGCCTGCCCAACAAGGGGCCGGTCTATCGCAAGATCGGCCGCCGCAAGCTGGTGCCCTATTACGATCGGGCCGAGATCGAGGATGGCAAGATCGCCGGCCGCGGGCTCGAGATCGCCTGGCTGAAGGATCCGACCGATCTGTTGTTCGCGCAGATCCAGGGTTCGGCGCGGATCAAGTTCGACGACGGCGGCTCGGTCCGGCTGAACTACGACGCCTATAACGGTTATCCCTATACCGCAGTCGGGCGCGTCCTGATCGAGCGCGGCATCATTCCGAAGGAAGAGATGTCGATGCAGAAGATCAGGGAGTGGATGGCGCAAAATCCTGACGGTGCCAAGGACCTGCGCCGCCAGAACCGCTCCTACATCTTCTTCCGCGAGGTCAATCTCTCCGACAAGGAGGAGGCGGTGGGCGCGCAGGGTATTCCGCTGACGGCGGGACGCTCGATCGCGGTCGACAAGGCGCTGCATGTCTACGGCACGCCGTTCTTCATCGAGGGCGAGCTGCCGATCGAGTCCGAACGCTCGAAGACGCCGTTCCATCGGCTGATGATCGCGCAGGACACCGGCTCGGCCATCATCGGTCCCGCGCGCGCCGATCTCTATTTCGGCGCCGGTCAGGAAGCAGGCCGCGTCTCCGGTCGGCTGCGCCACCCCATGCATTTCGTGATGCTGGTGCCGAAGGGGCTGGATCCCTCGGCGCGGGCTGCGCGCCTGCCGGTGCCTGATCCGCGCCCCTCGGAGAAGATCGCAAAGCTGTTTCCGCAAACCGATCCCGGAAAAGGGACGGCAAAGCCGGCTGCTGCCGCCCCCGCGGACACCAAGAGCGACACGGTCGCCATCGCGGGTCCAGTCCCGTTGCCGGCGCCGCGTCCCGCAATCGAGGCCGATCGCGAACCGCAGCGGCCGGTAAAGAAACGTCCTCAACGGCAGCAATGAAGCGATCGTCCCGTCCGCCCGTGCTGGAGCCTCGCCCCTCGCCGCGCCGCCGCGCGCTGAGCGAGGAGGAGCGCGAGCTGTGGGAGGTCGTGGCCAAACAGGTCAAGCCGCTGAGGAAGCAGCGCGCGGCCAAGGCAGTGGTCAAGGCGCACGCCGCTCCGCGCAGCGAGCCTTTGTCCGCAGCACCCGTCACGCAGCCTGCGTCATCGCCACGGCCGGTCGCTGCTGCACCGGCGCCGCGCGCGGTAAAACCGGCCGTCCCGCCTTTGGCGCCGCTCGGCAAGCGCGAGCGGACAAAGCTGTCGCGCGGCCGCAGCGAGATCGAGGCGCGGCTCGATCTGCACGGCATGACCCAGACGCGCGCGCATCGTGCCCTGACCGGCTTCCTGCACCGCGCCCATCACGACGGACTGACCTTCGTGCTCGTCATCACCGGCAAGGGCCGCAGCGGCGGCGAAAGCGGCGTGCTGCGCCGTCAGGTGCCGGAATGGCTGAGCCTGCCGGAATTCCGCAGCTTCGTGGTCGGCTTCGAGACAGCCCATATCGGCCATGGCGGCGAGGGCGCGCTGTATGTGCGGATCAGGCGGGCGAGGTTTTAGCAGCCCGACGCGTGCGGCTTCTCTTGCCTCTCCCGTTTGCGGGAGAGGTCGACGTGCGGAACGCGCGGCGGGTGAGGGTTCTCTCCTCTGGGGGATTCCCGCTGTTGAGATAGCCCTCTCCCCAACCCTCCCCCGCAAGCGGGGGAGGGAGCGCATCGCTGCTGTGGTTGCGAGCGAAGCTTAAAACGGCCGGATGATTCCGACGCGTGGGATCAGCGTGAGGATCAGGCCGAAGATGTTGGTCTTCCGATCCTCTGCCGCAATCAGCGGCGTCTCCCGCGCGGCGGGCAGCATCTTCACAGCGTGCAGGATCAGGAACATGCAGACCGCCCAGTTCGAGATCCAGCGCGAATAGTCGAACACCATCGCGAACATCACGAGGTAAGCGAGGCTGACACCGATCAGCGCCGCAAGCACGAGACGACGGTGCGTCTCATTGGCAAGCGCGCCGATCAGGTTCGCGAAGAAGCGCCACAGTGGGGCGTGCAGCCAGATCAGCAACGCGAACACGGGTACGCCGAGGATGTTGTGCGGCAGGCGGTCCCAGGTGTCCGAGATCTCCTTCGCCAGCGGCTGGTACCAGATATAGGCGAATTGCAGCAGGTCGGTCCGTGACGGATCGGCCATCCGGGCTTTCAGGTACGCGACGAAATCCGCTTCCGGGATCGGCATCGTTCCCAGGAATTGCGCGGCGAAGAACAGCGCGGAGACAATCGCGAGAGCGACAACACCAAACGTGACATTGCTGCGGGTGCAGCCGCAAGCGAGATAATGCCTAAGCACGACGATGGTGACGATGGTCGGCACGTACATCAGCAGATGAATGTGGTGGATCAGCACGAGGATGATCGAGAACAACGCCGCCGTTGCAACGAACAGCAACGAGCCCGCCGGCATCAGCAGCAGGACGAGCGCCAGCGCACAGCCGTAGATGTCGAAATGGCCGAGCGTGTGCATGAAGTTCTTCCGGAAGAACGGCGAGCCCGCGATGAAGACGAACAGCGGCAGCGTTTTCGCGGTAAAGCCGAACGTCTTCTGAAATAACTTTGCGTACAGTCCAACCGTCACCAGCCACGTCGCACCGCCCAGTGCGAACACCAGCCACACCGGCACCTTGTCGGTGAACAGCGCGACAATGGCGCCGATCAGTGCGCGCTTGATGAAGCCGAAATGGTAGTCGACCAGCAGATGGATGTAGGGGACGTAAGGCGGCAGCTGGATCTTGTGAATGAATACGCCGGCGATGACCGCCGCGTTGATCACGAGCAGGAGCCGCCAAGGATTTCGCCAAGTGTTTTGCAGGATGCGCAGGGTCACGCCGCATCAATAGCGTGACCGCTCCAAATTACAAAATGAACCGGCTCAGATCGGCGTTCTTGGCGAGGTCGCCGACGTGCTTCTGCACGAAATCCGCATCGACCCTGACGGTCTCGCCGCTGCGGTCGGGGGCGGTGAAGGAGATCTCGTCCAGCACCCGCTCCATCACGGTCTGCAGCCGCCGCGCGCCGATGTTCTCGACGGTGGAGTTGACGGCGACCGCGACGTCGGCGAGCGCGTCGATGGCGCCGTCGGTGATGTCGAGCGCCACGCCCTCGGTCTGCATCAGGGCGACATATTGCTTGATCAGCGAGGCCTCGGGCTCGGTCAGGATGCGGCGCATGTCGTCGCGGGTCAGCGCCTGCAATTCGACGCGGATCGGCAGGCGACCCTGCAATTCCGGCAGCAGGTCGGACGGCTTGGCGACGTGGAAGGCGCCGGAGGCGATGAACAGGATGTGGTCGGTCTTGACCGCGCCGTGCTTGGTCGAGACCGTGGTGCCCTCGATCAGGGGCAAGAGATCGCGCTGCACGCCCTCGCGCGAGACGTCGCCGCCGGCACGGCCTTCGCGCGCGCAGATCTTGTCGATCTCGTCGAGGAACACGATGCCGTTGTTCTCGACCGCGTTGATCGCCTCCTGCGTCAGCTGATCGGTGTCCAGCAGCTTGTCGGATTCCTCGTTGACCAGGATCTCGTGCGAACCTTCGACCGTCAGCCGCCGCGTCTTGCTGCGGCCGCCGAGCTTGCCGAAGATGTCGCCGATCGAGATCGCGCCCATCTGCGCGCCCGGCATGCCCGGGATCTCGAACATCGGCATGCCGCTGCCGGACGACTGTGTCTCGACCTCGATTTCCTTGTCGTTGAGCTCGCCGGCCCGCAGCTTCTTGCGGAAGGATTCGCGCGTCGCGGAAGAGGCGTTGGCGCCGACCAGCGCATCGAGCACGCGTTCCTCGGCGGCGAGCTGCGCGCGGGCGTGCACGTCCTTGCGCTTCTTCTCGCGGACCTGGGCGATCGCGACCTCGACGAGATCGCGTACGATCTGCTCGACGTCGCGGCCGACATAACCGACCTCGGTGAATTTGGTCGCTTCCACCTTCAGGAACGGCGCATTCGCGAGCTTGGCGAGCCGCCGCGCGATTTCCGTCTTGCCGACGCCGGTGGGGCCGATCATCAGGATGTTTTTCGGCAGCACCTCCTCGCGCAAGGAGCCTTCGAGCTGCTGCCGGCGCCAGCGGTTGCGCAGCGCGATCGAGACGGCGCGCTTGGCGTCGGCCTGGCCGACGATGAAACGGTCGAGTTCGGAAACGATTTCACGGGGAGAGAAGTCTGTCATGGGACCTTAGCTAGGGTCAGATGCGGGGGAGGACAAGCCGGATTTTGCGTCAGATGATAGGCGGGCCGGATTGCCATTGCTTCACGGCTTCGATCGGATGGATCAGCATCAGGATATTGAGCGTCAGATTGTCGCGAATGTGCAGCGCCAGCATGATCTCGAAGGCTGCTCCGAGCAGGATTGTCACGCTGACAGGCAGCACGCGCGCGGCGAGGAAACCGAGCATCATGGCCACATTGTCCGAGACCGAATTGACGATGCTGTCGCCGAAATAATCCAGCGAGATCGTGCCGGCGCGGTAGCGCTCGATGATGAAGGGCGAGTTCTCGACGATCTCCCAGGCGCCCTCGATCAGCATCGCGATGATCAGCCGTGCCGGCCAGGATAAGCTTGGAAGAGGGAAAGACAGCAAGGGCAGGCGCACGAACAGCAGCCAGGTCAGGCCGTAGAACAGGAAGCCGTGCAGCACGTGCGAGAAAGTGTACCAGTCGGCGATGTGCTGCGAATTCTCCGAGCTGTTCACCACGCCGTGCCACAGCTTGACATAGCCGCAGGTGCAGATCGGCACTCGCCCCATGCCGAACAGGATCGCGGCCTGCAGCGCCAGCAGCAACAGCGCGATGCCGACCCAGGTGGCTGGGGGGATCGTTGTCGTGGCATTTTTGGTGGGCGCGAGCGTCATGCCAAGGCGGTGCTGCGCTCCCTCTCCCGCTTGCGGGAGAGGGTTGGGGAGAGGGTGTCTCCGCTAGCAAGAACCCCCAAGAGGTGAGAGCCCTCACCCGCGCCTTTGGCGCGACCTCTCCCGCAAGCGGGAGAGGTTAGACCGAGCCCGGAGCAGCGCTGTTCATCCACCGATGGATCCTCTAGCCGGTCGCCAGCGCTTCGACGGTCAAATTCCGGTTGGTGTAGACGCAAATATCCGCAGCGATATCCAGCGAGCGGCGGACGATGGCTTCGGCGTCCTTGTCGGTGTCGAGCAGGGCGCGCGCGGCGGCCAGCGCGTAATTGCCGCCGGAGCCGATCGCCATCACGCCGGCCTCGGGCTCCAGAACGTCGCCGGTGCCGGTCAGCACCAGGGACACGTCCTTGTCGGCCACGATCATCATGGCTTCCAGCCGCCGCAGATAGCGGTCGGTGCGCCAGTCCTTGGCGAGTTCCACCGCGGCCCGGGTCAGCTGCCCCGGATATTGATCGAGCTTGGCTTCCAGGCGCTCGAACAGGGTGAAGGCGTCGGCGGTCGCGCCGGCGAAGCCGCCGATCACGTCGCCCTTGCCGAGTTTCCGGACCTTCTTGGCGTTGGACTTGATCACGGTCTGGCCGATCGAGACCTGGCCGTCGCCGCCGACCACCACCTTGCCGCCCTTGCGGACGGTCAGGATCGTGGTGCCGTGCCAGCCCGGCGAGCTGTTTTGGGAAGCCTGCATGAATGATCCTCGTTGTCCCGCCTGATTTAGGCGGTCCGGCGCAGGCGCACAACGGGCCGTTCCGGGCCGAATTTCGCTCACCATAGGTGGAAGTGCTGCCTGCCAACGCGATCCCGCAGTAGCGAAGGCGTCATTTGGCTGTTAAAAGACCGGCGTTTTCGGCCCCGAGCCAGGATGAGAGCCAGCTTTCAATGCGCACCGCGACGATCAAGCGCAAGACCAAGGAAACCGAGATCGAGGTCTCCGTGAACCTCGATGGTACCGGCGTGGCTGATATCGCGACGGGCATCGGCTTTTTCGACCATATGCTCGATCTCCTCGCCCGCCATTCCCGCATCGACCTCACGGTCAAGGCGGTGGGCGATCTGCACATTGATTACCACCATACCACCGAAGATACCGGCATCGCGCTCGGCCAGGCGGTCAAGCAGGCGCTCGGCAACATGGCGGGCATCACCCGCTACGCCGGCGTGCACATGCCGATGGACGAGACGCTGTCGCGCGTTGTCATCGACATCTCGGGCCGCCCGTTCCTGGTGTTCAAGGCCGACTTCCCCCGCGACAAGATCGGCGAGTTCGACACCGAGCTGGTGCGCGAGTGGTTCCAGGCCTTCGCCATGAACGCCGGCGTGACTCTCCACGTCGAGACCCTATATGGCGATAACAGCCACCATATTGCCGAGTCCTGCTTCAAGGGGCTGGCGCGGGCGCTGCGCACAGCGGTCGCGATCGACCCGAAGGCGGCGGGAGAAATCCCGTCCACCAAGGGCTCGCTCGGCGGCTGACATCTTTCGGCCGGCGGCACGCGCCGCTTGCGGTATCACCGAATTCTCGAGCAACGGGGCATCACCATGCCTGTCTACACAGTTCATGCTCCCTCCCCCGCCGGAGCCGATCTGCGCGCGACCGATAAGTTCGTGTTCGTGCGCGACGGATTCCATTTCTGGGCGATGATCTTCGGTCCGGTCTGGCTGCTGTGGAACAGGCTGTGGCTGGCGCTGATCGGCTATCTGGTCTTCGTCGCTGCGTTCAACGCGGGGCTGTCCGGCCTCGGCCTCGGGCGCGGTTCGATCTTCTTCGCCGATGTCATTGTCGCGCTCCTGACGGGTTTCGAGGCCTCGAGCCTGCGCCGCTGGACGCTGTCGCGCGGAAAATGGCGGCAGCTCGACGTGGTGATTGCCGACGACGAGGACACCGCCGAGCGCCGCTTCTTCGAACGCTGGAGCAAGTCACAGCGCGGCATCGTCAATGATCAATGGGCTGTCGACCGCGGCGGCCCGCCGCCGACCCGCAACGTGCCGGGTCAGCCATTCTCGAACCCGCCGCCGATTCCGGCCGGCGGCATCATCGGGTTGTTTCCAGAACCGGGAGGGTCAAGATGAGCGTCGCCATCATCGATTACGGTTCCGGCAATCTGCATTCCGCCGCGAAAGCCTTCGAGCGCGCCGCGCGCAGTCTCGAAAATCCGCAGAAGGTTTTCGTCACCAGCGACCCGGATCAGGCCTACGAGGCCGATCGTCTGGTGCTGCCGGGCGTCGGCGCCTTCGCCGATTGCCGGCGCGGGCTCGATGCCGTCAACGGCATGGTCGAAGCGATCAACGAAGCGGTCCGCGTCAAGGCGCGGCCGTTCTTCGGCATCTGTGTCGGCATGCAACTGATGGCGAGTCGCGGCAAGGAGCATGTCGTCACCGAAGGCCTGAACTGGATCGGCGGCGACGTCGAGAAGATCGCCCCGCGCGACGAGAGCCTGAAGATCCCGCACATGGGCTGGAATACGCTCGACGTCCTGCGCGAGCATCCGGTGCTGGAGAGGCTGCCGCTCGGCCCCAAGGGCCAGCACGCCTATTTCGTGCACTCCTACCACCTCAATGCTGCCAACGAGGCGGACGTGCTCGCGCGCGCCGACTATGGCGGGCCGGTCACCGCCATCGTCGGCAAGGACACCGCCATCGGCACGCAGTTTCACCCCGAGAAGAGCCAGCGCTTCGGCCTCGCTTTGATCTCGAACTTTTTGCGATGGAAACCGTGATGGTTGCCTCTCTTGTTACCTCCCCCCTTGTGGGGGAGGTCGAATGCGAAGCATTCGGGAGGGGGGTAGCCGCGACGGCGGAGCTCGTGGCTTACCCCTCTCCCCAACCCTCCCCCACAAGGGGGGAGGGAGCGCACCGTGCGCTCGGAAAACTCTTGGCTCAATCATGATCCTCTTCCCCGCCATCGACCTCAAGAACGGCCAGTGCGTGCGCCTCGAGCAAGGCGACATGGCGCGCGCGACCGTGTTCAACCTCAATCCCGCCGCGCAGGCGCAGAGCTTCGTCGCGCAGGGTTTCGAATATCTCCACGTCGTCGATCTCGACGGTGCCTTCGCCGGCAAGCCGGTGAATGCCGAGGCCGTCGAGGCGATGCTGAAGGCGATCAAGATCCCGGTGCAGCTCGGCGGCGGCATCCGCGATCTCAAGACCGTCGAAGCCTGGCTCGACAAGGGCATCACCCGCGTCATCATCGGCACCGCCGCGGTGCGTGATCCGGAGCTGGTGAAAGCTGCCGCGAAGAAATTCCCGGGCCGCGTCGCGGTCGGGCTGGACGCGCGCGACGGCAAGGTCGCGGTCGAAGGCTGGGCCGAGACCTCGCAGGTGACGGTGCTGGAGATCGCACGGCGCTTCGAGGATGCCGGCGTCGCCGCCATCATCTTCACCGACATCGCGCGCGACGGGCTGCTCAAGGGCCTGAACCTCGACGCGACCATCGCGCTCGCCGACGCCATCTCGATCCCCGTGATTGCCTCAGGCGGCCTCGCCTCGATCGAAGACGTGAAAGCCATGCTGACACCGCGCGCCAAAAAGCTCGCCGGCGCGATTGCCGGCCGCGCGCTCTATGACGGCCGGCTCGATCCGGCCGCCGCCCTCACCTTGATCCGCAACGCGCGCGCGCCCGGGAGCTGACACATGTTCAAGGTGCGCGTGATCCCCTGCCTCGACGTCAAGGACGGCCGTGTCGTCAAGGGCGTCAACTTCGTCGATCTGCGTGACGCCGGCGACCCGGTCGAAGCGGCGATCGCCTATGACGCCGCCGGCGCCGACGAGCTCACCTTCCTCGACATCACCGCGACCCATGAGAACCGCGGCATCATGCTGGACGTGGTCCGGCGCACCGCGGAGGCCTGCTTCATGCCTGTCACCGTCGGTGGCGGCGTGCGCGAGGTCAACGACATCAAGACGCTGCTGCGCGCCGGCGCGGACAAGGTCTCGATCAACAGTGCCGCGGTATCCCGGCGCGAGTTCGTCAAGGAAGCAGCCGAAAAATTCGGCGAGCAATGCGTGGTGGTCGCGATCGACGCCAAGCGCGTCAAGCGCGCGGGCGGTGGCGAGCGCTGGGAGATCTTCACCCATGGCGGCCGCAACTCGACCGGCATCGACGCCATCGAATACGCCCAGGAAGTGGTCTCGCTCGGCGCCGGTGAAATCCTGCTCACCTCGATGGATCGCGATGGCACCAGGCAGGGATTCGACATCCCGCTGACCCGGGCGATCGCCGACAGCGTGGCCGTGCCCGTGATCGCCTCGGGCGGCGTCGGCAATCTCGATCACCTCGTCGACGGGATCCGCGACGGCCACGCCACGGCGGTGCTGGCCGCCTCGATCTTCCATTTCGGGGAATTCACCATTCGTGAAGCCAAGGAGCATATGGCCCGGCGCGGACTGGCCATGCGCCTCGATGCCTGACGACTCCGCTTCATAAAAATGC
The DNA here is from genome assembly GCF_002266435.3 of Bradyrhizobium amphicarpaeae. Lineage (NCBI taxonomy): Bacteria > Pseudomonadati > Pseudomonadota > Alphaproteobacteria > Hyphomicrobiales > Nitrobacteraceae > Bradyrhizobium > Bradyrhizobium amphicarpaeae. The sequence goes on along the minus strand of NZ_CP029426.2, from coordinate 193,167 downwards.
TACACAGGCCGCCGGGGATTGGCCTCTGGCCAAATGTGCTGCCAAGTGTGTTTCCGAGTAATTCCGATGCCGCGTTTCACGATCCACGATCTGGCCGAGACCATCGACGCCCGCGCGGCGGCCGGCGGCGAAGCGTCCTATACCCGCAAGCTCCTGGACAAGGGCGCCGAGCATTGCGCCAAGAAGTTCGGTGAGGAAGCAGTCGAAACCGTAATCGCAGCAGTCGAAAACGATCGCGCGCATCTGATCGCTGAAAGTGCCGATCTGCTCTATCACTTCCTTGTGTTGCTCAAGTCCCGCGGCGTAAAGCTGGAAGAGGTGGAAGCCGCGCTCGACAAGCGTACGAATATGTCGGGGCTGGAAGAGAAAGCGTCGCGTAAGGGCTGACATAAGCCCCCAACGGAGAAGGTTGCGTCATGGATATCCGCGCACCCGAGCAGCAGTATAATCCGTACCGCATCTATTCGCGCGAAGAGTGGGCGCGCCTGCGCGACGATACGCCGATGACGCTGGAGCCGGGCGAGTTCGACCGGCTGCGCTCGCTGCACGATCGCCTCGATTTCAAGGAAGTCGAGGACATCTATCTTCCGTTGTCGCGCCTGCTCTCGATCTATGTCGATGCGATGCAGCGCCTGTATTATGCGGAGCGCCAGTTCCTCAACATCCGCGACCGCAAGATGCCCTACATCATCGGCGTCGCCGGTTCGGTCGCGGTCGGAAAATCCACCACCGCCCGCGTGCTGCAGGCGCTGCTGGCGCGCTGGTCGCCGCGTCCGAAGGTCGAGCTGATCACCACCGACGGATTTCTCTACCCGAAGGCCCTGCTCGAGCAGCAGGGCATCCTGCAGAAGAAGGGCTTTCCGGAGAGCTACGACCTGCCGCTGCTGCTCAATTTCCTGTCGGACATCAAGTCGGGACGCCGCCATGTCCGCTCGCCGGTCTATTCGCATCTGACCTACGACATCGTGCCGAACGAATGGGCCGAGATCGACCAGCCCGACATCCTGATCGTCGAGGGCGTCAACGTGCTGCAGACCGGCAAGCTGCCGCGCGACGGCAAGGCGGTGCCGGTGGTCTCCGACTTCTTCGACTTCTCGGTCTATATCGACGCCGACGAGGCGGCGCTGCGGCGCTGGTACATCAAGCGCTTCCTGGCGCTGCGCGATACCGCGTTCACCAACCCGAAATCCTATTTCAACCGCTACGCGCTGCTGTCGGACGAGGAAGCCACCGCGACCGCGACCGCGATCTGGGAGCGGACCAACCTCGCCAATCTCGAGGACAACATCCTGCCGACCCGCCCCCGTGCGACGCTGATCCTGAAGAAGGGTGCCGATCACGCCGTGGAGAGCGTGGCGCTCAGGCGCCTGTAATCGCGGCGGCCGGCGGGGCCCTGCGCGTTTGCGCCGCGTGTCTTTTGTTGCAGACCGGCGAAAGGTATTGCGTTATGACCTTCGGAAACGCGAGGGTTCGATGGTTGATCGTCTCAGAAGCGCTGCGGAACAACTGGAAGCACCGACCTGCCCGGATTGCCATATCGAGATGAGGTGGTACCGCTCGGAGCTGCTCGCGGACGTGCCCGTTCCGGTGATTTCGCATCTCTTCGTCTGCCCGCATTGCAAGCGCGCGGCAAAGACCGACACGATATTCGAGGGCACGCAGGGGCCGCCGCCCAAGCTCTCCGCGCCGCGCTTCATGGCCTACGCCGCGTAGCAGGTCAGTTCCGGACGTCGCGTTGCTCTTTCGAGCGGACGAAGACCTGCCAGGCCGTCAGGAACATGGCGGCGACGAGCGGGCCGATGACGAAGCCGTTCGCCCCGAAAGCCGCAAGCCCGCCCAGGGTGGCGAGCAACACGATGTAGCTCGGCATCTTGATCGATTGGCCGACCAGGATCGGGCGGAGGAAATTGTCGGCAAGGCCGATCACAAATGTCCCGAATGCGAGCAGGATGATTCCCTTCGTGACCGAGCCCGCCAGCAGCAAATAGAGGCCGGCGGGAGCCCAGACCAGCGCGGAGCCAAGCACCGGCAAGAGCGACAGCAGCGCCATGATGGCGCCGGCCAGCAGCGGGGCGGTCAGGCCGAGCAGCCAGAAAATCACTCCGCCGAGCGCGCCCTGAATCAGGGCAACCAGGATGATTCCCTTGATCGTCCCGCGAACCGCGAGGGTGAACGCATCCATGATCTCGGAGGTGTGGCTCGCCCGCAGCGGCACCGCGCCGCGGATGCGCAGATTCAGCTCGTCCCCGTCGCGCAGGAAGAAGAACAGCAAGTACAGCATCACGAGCAGGCTCGCGACGAACTCCAGCGTCAACTGGCCCAGATCGATCGCGTGCCCCGCCAGTTGTTGGCCGGCCGGGACGACGAGACTCGACAGGCGCTCCTTTACGGCCGAAAAATCGATGCTGGCCAGGCGGTCCGACATGGACGAAGCCCAGTCCGGCAGCGCGGATTTCAGTTGCTGAAGGGGATGGGCAAGACTGATCTCGCCGGTCTGAACGCGCTGATACAGCTCGCCTCCCTGGTCGATGAGCGAAGCGATCACGACCCCGACGGGGATCAGGACCAGGATGATCACGACGACGACGGTGGAAATTGCGGCAAGGTTGCGCCATTCCGGGAACTTTTTCAGGCAAAGCCGATAGACCGGCGCAAAGATAATCGCCAGCAGCGTGGCCCACAGCAATGCGCCGGAGAACGGCCAAAGCACCCAGCCGAACGCGATGGAGATGACGCCAAGCCAGACGAGGAATGAGCGGTCTTCCGATGTTTTCACCTGCCGTTGGCCCTTCGGTCGCGACTGAAGGGACGCTGGTAGCACAGGACTGCGGCGGGACGAAAAGTCATGCCCGCCCCTCCCGCGCCGGTTCCCGCGAGACGCCGGATCAGACGGCCAGCCGCCGTGACGCCGCAAGGCCTGCCAGCGCTTCGTCCAGCTTGTCGCGATCGAGCGGCTTGATCAGGAATCCGTTCATGCCCGCCTCGAAGCAGGCGTAGCGATCCTCCACCAGAGTGTTGGCGGTGAGCGCGAGGATCGGCGTGTGGTGGCCGCTCGTCGCGGCCTCATGCGCGCGGATGCGCTTGGTCGCCTCGATGCCGTCGAGCTGCGGCATCTGGATGTCCATCAGCACGAGATCATAGGGCGTGCCGGCCGACGATGCGGCGAGCCAGGATTCCAGCGCGGCCTCGCCGTGCACGGCGATGACGACGCGATGGCCGAGCTTCGTCAGCAGCGAGCGCATCAACAGCGCGTTGATCTCGTTGTCCTCGGCGACGAGGATCGACAGGCCTTTGGCAGCGATCGCGCCGGCGGCGTCAGCCGGCGGTTCCGGCGCGAGATCCGGCGAGGCGACCTCCGGCGTCAGCGCAAGGCGCGCGGCGAGCGAGGCCGCCCGCAGCGGTTTCACCAGAAAGCCGGTGAAGGCCGGCGACGGTTTTTCGTGGCGCGAGCTCGAGGTCAGCAGCACCAGGCGCTGCAGCGCATGTGTGCGGGCCATTTCCCCCAGCCGGTCGGCTGCGGCGGGACCGATCGCACGATCGATCAGCACCGCGTGCCATGAGCGTTCCGGCAGCAGCGCTTCGGCGACCGCCGCATCCGCAACCATGCAGGTCTGGCCACCCCAGCGCTCGAGGCGCCGCGCGATCAGCGAGGCCTCGATGCCGTCGGCGACGAGGAGGATCGACTTGCCGGTAAGGTCGGGGCTCGGAAAGGCCGTCTGTCCTGCGCCGGCCTGCGACGGCGGAAGCGGCACCGCGATCTCGAAGGTCGAGCCTTTGCCCGGCTCGCTGGCGAGCGTGATCCGGCCGCCCATGCGCTTGACGATGCGCTCGCTGATGGCAAGGCCGAGCCCGGTGCCGCCATAGGTGCGGGCGACGCGCTCGTCGGCCTGCTCGAATTCGCGGAAGATGCGCTGCTGCGCCTCCGGCGCAATGCCGATACCGGTGTCGCGGACCATGAAGCTGATCTCGTTCGGCCAGATGCCGGGCTCGACGATCAGCGCGACGCCACCGCTCGCGGTGAATTTGATGGCGTTGCCGGCGAGATTGAGCAGGACCTGGCGCAGCCGCGCGGCGTCGCCGACCACCTCCAGCGGCAGGCGCTCGTCGACATAGGCGGCGATCTCGAGCGATTTGGCCTGCGCGCGCGGCGCGAGCAGCTCGGTGATTTCCTCGACCAGGGTCGAGAGCGCGAAGGGACGCTGCTCGAGATCGAGCTTGCCGGCCTCGATCTTGGAATAATCGAGCAGTTCCTCGATCAACGCCATCAAGGCTTCGCCCGAGGTTTTCACCGCTTTGGCATAGGTCGCCTGCTCAGGGGTCAGATTGGTGTCGAGCAGGAGGCCGCCCATGCCGATGATGCCGTTCAGCGGCGTGCGGATTTCGTGCGAGGCCATCGCGAGGAAGCGTGATTTGGCGCGGTTGGCGGCGTCGGCCTGGTCGCGCGCGTCGGACAAAGCGCGTTCGGTCTCGGTGCGATCGGTGACGTCGCGTCCCACGCTCTGCAATTCGGCGGGCTGGCCGGCATCGAGGCGGACATAGCCTTCGCGCCAGGCGATCCAGCGCGCGCCGAGCGGGGTTGCGATCTTCTGATCGTGGATGCGTGTGCCGCTGCTCTCGCGGGCGCTGTCGCCCTGCTCCAGCACGTCGAAATCGAAACGGGTGCCGACCAGCGCGCTGCGCGCCTGTGCTGCGAGCGCGCAATAGGCGTCGTTGGCAAAGGTGATGCGGCCATCGGGTGCGCGCAGCACGATCAGGTCGCCCTGCTGCTCGAACAGGCTGCGGGCCCGCTCTTCCGCTTCCTTCAGCTCCCAATTGCGATCGATCAGCGCCTCGTTGTGGGCGGCGAGCGTTCGCAGCCGCTTGTTCACGAAGCGCAGGCGCATGCTCAGCGTCGCAAGGCCGAGGCAGGCGAGCGCGAACAGGAAGCTCGCGCCGATCGCAAATGTGTAGGGATCGTAGCCGGAGTTCTCAGACCGGCTGCCGGACACGAAACCATAGGCGCCGCCGAAGGTCGCCGAGAAGATCATGAAGGAGCGGATCGCGAAGGCGATGCGGGGATGCTGTCGCCTGAAGCGGCGCATGCGCACCTTGATCCGGAACGTCCGACCCATCGCCACCGACCCTGACTCTTTTCGAAATCCTGCGACCCGCCGGCTGCGACGATGTCGCGCCGACCTTGCGAACAGCTTGAGGCTTTGGCGCCGCCTCCAAACAGGGTTGACGAGGTGTTAATGCTTCAGAGCGAGGCGGCCTGGAGCGGGAGCGGGCGATGGCCGCCATATTGACTACCATGAGCGCCGACGATCAGCGCCGCGGCCTCGCGCTGCGAGAACGACTTCGAGCGCACATAGATGCGGTAATCCGCCGGCCCTTCGGCGGAGAGATAGATCACCTGGCCGCCATCGACCGGCTGAGCGGCAATCGAGACGAGGCGCGTTGCAGGATTGGCCTGACAGGACTCCGGCTCGGAACCGGGACCGTCGTCGACCACGGCGAAATCCGCAGTGTCCGCATCGTCGGTGATCTGAACCCGCACCGTGGCGCGGGCGGGATCTTCGGTGAAGGCGACATGGACGCCGGCGGTCCAGAACAGGGAGGTGAGCTCGACCGAGGTTTCGCCGAGGGCGATGCACGGATGCGAGACCGATCCGATCTCCGCGCGGGCGAACACCGCAGCCGCCAACAAGGGAACAACCGAGGCCAGGACCTTTAAACGCAACATGACTCTACTCGCCGGGCCCGGTACGGGAACTCAGTGGGCCTTATGGTTTGCAGAGCGTAAAGGAAACTCGTTACCGCCGGGTTGATGCGTGGAATGATCAAGCCATCTGCCGCACATCCTCCGCGAGTGCGCGGTAGGACAGCGCTTCGGCCAGATGCAGCCGGCCGATCTTGTCGGCGCGATCGAGGTCGGCCAGCGTGCGCGCCACCCGCAGCACGCGGTGATAGCCGCGCGCCGACAGCCGCATGGTCTCGGCCGCGTCGCGCAGCAGTTTGGCGCCTTGCGCGTCCGGTTTTGCGACCTCCTCCAGCACGGAGGCCGGGGCTTCGGCATTGGTGCGAACCTTGGGCAGGCCGGCATCGGCATAACGCGCGAGCTGGATGTCGCGCGCCGCCGCGACGCGCGCGGCGACTTCGGCGGAGCCTTCCGCCGGTGGCGGCAGGATCAGATCCGCCGCGGTCACGGCGGGCACCTCGATGCGCAGATCGATGCGGTCCATCAGCGGGCCGGAGATGCGCGCCTGGTAGTCGCCGGTGCAGCGGTCGACGCGGCCGCGCTTGCAGGCATAGCCGGGCTCGTACGCGTTGCCGCAGCGGCACGGATTCATCGCCGCGACCAGCATGAAGCGCGCGGGGTAAGTGACGCGATGATTGGCGCGCGACACCGCGACCTCGCCGTTCTCAAGCGGCTGCCGCAGCGAATCCAGCACGCGCGGATCGAACTCCGGCAATTCGTCGAGAAACAGCACGCCCTGATGCGCCAGCGAGATCTCGCCGGGTTTTGCGCGCATGCCGCCGCCGGTGAGCGCGGCCATGCTCGCGGAATGATGCGGCGAGCGGAACGGCCGCCGCGCCGTCAGCGCGCCGTCCTTGATCTCGCCGGCGACCGAGGCGATCATCGAGACCTCGAGCAATTCGCCCGGTGACAACGGCGGCAGGATCGAGGGCAGGCGCGCCGCCAGCATCGACTTGCCGGCGCCGGGCGCCCCGATCATGAGCAGATGATGGCCGCCTGCGGCCGCGATCTCCAGCGCGCGCTTGGCGCTTTCCTGACCTTTGATGTCGCGCAAATCGAGCGTGGAGGCGGCGGGCTCATGCACCTTCGGTGACGGCCGCGACAGCACCTGCGTGCCCTTGAAGTGGTTGGCGATCTGGATCAGCGAGTGTGCGGCGATGATCTGGATGTCCGGGCTCGCCCACGCCGCTTCGGAACCGCACGAGACCGGGCAGATCAGCCCTTCCTCGCGCATATTGGCGCCGAACGCGGCGGGAAGAACGCCGGCCACGGGCGCGATCGAGCCGTCGAGACCGAGCTCGCCGAGCACGGTGAAGCCGGTCAGCGCATCCGGCGGGATCGCGCCGATCGCCGCCATCAGCCCGAGCGCGATCGGCAGGTCGTAATGGCTGCCTTCCTTCGGCAGGTCGGCCGGCGCCAGATTGACGATGATCCGCCGCGCCGGCAGCGCCAGCCCCGAGGCAATCAGCGCCGAGCGCACCCGCTCGCGCGCCTCCGACACCGCCTTGTCCGGCAGGCCGACGATCGCGAACGCCGGCAAACCGGGCGCGACCTGCACCTGCACGTCGACCGCACGGGCCTCGACCCCCTCAAAGGCGACGGTGGAAACCCGCTGAACCATGCTCAAACCAGCCTGCCCCTTTTGCACAATTAGGGGTAGCAGAGCCCGCCGCTCTCCGCAAGAACAATACGGGAACGATCCCGGACGGGGAGCGAACCCTAATCAATCGTAAACGCCACGCCGACACTACGCCTCGAATGCAACCGGCTCCGCTCAGCACATCCCAACAAATGTCGGCTATTCCTACGCTTGCGGGATGGGCCGTGGTCAACGGGTGAACAGTTCAAATGCTTGCAAATCGCCGGAGAAGCGAACGTCGGATGTGCAGCCGGCTCGCCAAGATCCATTTTGGCGCGGGCTCGCTGCCGCGGGACTGCACCATCACCGATATCTCGGATGGCGGCGTGAAAGTGGTGGCGGAATTCCTGGAGGTGCCGCCACAATTCACCATCATTTTCGCCCCCGACTATTCCCGCCAGTGCCGCCTGCGCTGGCGCATCGGCTGCGAATTCGGTGCCGAGTTCACCGACTGAGGTCTCGCGGGTCCTTAACGGGACTTTAGCGTTAATCGGTAAGCATCTCTGATCAGTTGCCGAGTGATCAGAGTATGTCCAAGCGTTCGCCCCTCGCCCCTCCCCCGGCGAGATTGCTGCTTCCCGCCCTTGTCGCGCTCGCGCTTGGCGGCTGCCAGACCGCGGGCATCGAGGATGTGACCGGCGCGCTCGGTGTCAGATCGGAAACGGCCGCCAAGGCCAACACCAAGGCCGATGCCAGGCCCGAACTGGACGCGTTGCGCGAGCGCTATCGCGCCAAGCCCAGTGATCCCAATATTGCGCTCGCCTACGGCAAGGCGCTGCGCGAGAGCGGCCAGCGCGCGCAGGCGGTTGCGGTCATGGAGCAGGCGGTGCTCGCCCATCCCAGCAACAAGGCGCTGCTCGCCGGCTATGGCCGCGCGCTCGCCGACAGCGGCAGTTTCCAGCAGGCCTTCGACGTCCTCAGCCGCGCGCATACGCCCGAGGATCCGGACTGGCGCATCCTGTCGGCGCAGGGTGCGGCGCTCGATCAGCTCGGCCGCAACGAGGAAGCGCAGCAATATTATGCCGCGGCATTGAAGATCGTGCCGGACGAGCCGGCCGTGCTGTCCAATCTCGGCCTGTCCTATATGCTGCAAAACAATCTGCCGAAGGCCGAACAGGTGCTAGGCCGTGCTTATCAGCGCAATCAGAACGATGCGCGGATCCGCGCCAATTTCGCGCTCGTGCTGGGATTGCAGGGCCGTGAGGCCGAGGCCGAAATCCTCGTGAAGGCAGATTTGCCGCCTGACCAGGCCGCGGCCAAGGTCGCGGCGCTGCGTCAGCTGCTGGCGAAGAAGCAGCAGCAGCGGGCGGACAAGTAATCCGCCCCGTTTGTGGACGCTTACGACGCCTTGCGATGCGGCGCGGAGTTGCGGCTTGACCTGCTCTTCAGCTTCTTCAGCAGCGGCCCGAACAGCGAGCGCTTCGGCTTCTTGACCTCGCCGCGGCCGGCGAGGCGGTTCGCCATGTTCTGGAACAGCTCGGTGGTGCGGTGGCCCTTGGAGACCTCCGCGATCATCTGGCCGTTATTGGCTGCGGTCGAGAACAGTTTCGAATCGAACGGGATCACCGCGATCGGCTGGCTTTCCATGGTCTTGGCGAACGACTTGACGTCGATCTCCGCGCGCTTGTGCATGCCGACCTGGTTGATGCAGTACAGCGGCGGCCGGTCGTTCGGCCGCGCCGCCTTCAGCACGCTCAGCATGTTCTTGGTGTTGCGCAGATTGGCGAGATCCGGCTCGGCCACGATGACGATGTCGTCGGCGTTCACCAGCGCGCGCCGGGTCCAGCCGGACCATTGGTGGGGAACGTCGAGCACGATGCAGGGCGTGGTCATGCGCAGCGTGTCGAATATGGCGTCGAACGCTTCGGCGCCGAAATCATAGACCCGGTCGAGCGTGGCGGGCGCTGCGAGCAGGCTGAGGCGCTCGGTGCATTTGGAGAGCAGGCGCTCCATCAGCGCGGTGTCCGGCCGGTCCTGCGACAGCACCGCGTTGGCGATGCCCTGAACCGGGTCCTGATTGTAGTCGAGGCCCGCGGTGCCGAAGGCGAGGTCGAGGTCGATCACGACGGAATCGAGCGCGAGGTCACGCGCGATGGTCCAGGCCAGATTGTGCGCGACGGTGGAGGCGCCGACGCCGCCCTTGGCGCCGACCACCGCGATGACGCGGCCGGTGATGATGGCCTCGGAGGCCGAGAACAGGCTGCAGATCGAGCGGACCACGTCGAGGGTTTCGACCGGTCCCACCACATAATCGTTGACGCCGCGGCGCACCAGCTCGCGATAGGGCGCGGTGTCGTTGGGATTGCCGATCACGACCACGCGGGTGCCGGGGTCGCAGACGCCGGCGAGGTCGTCGAGCCCCTCGAGGATGTCGCGGGTGCCGTCGGATTCGATCACGATCACGTTCGGCGTCGGCATCGTTTCATAGACTTCGATCGCCGCGGCAAGGCCGCCGTCCTTGGCGGTGAGGTGCGCCTTGGCCAGCCGGCGGTCCTGCCCCGCCGCGGTCACCGCGGCCAGGGTCTTCTCGGTTTCGCAGAACGCCTGCACCGAGATGCGGGGAACCGGCGCAATGTGTTCCTCGGGGTGGCCTGGATCGTCCGCTTCTTCGTCGTTGATAACGGTCATTTGCCTGTGTCGCTGAGCTTGGCCTTGTCGGCTTCGGAATTGGGAGTCGAGATCGCGGTGCCCTTGCGGTAGCGATCGAAGGCGATGTCGCGCCGCGCGGTATAGGCCGGCGTTTCGGATCGCGGCTGCTCGAGGTCGGCCGGATTGTCGATCATCGCGGCGAGATTGCGCTGGCTGGCGCAGCCGAGATTGAAGTAGGGGCGGTTCTCGTTGTAGCCGGGATCGAGGATCGAGGGGCCGAGGTCTTCCGGCCACAGTCCGCAGGGGCCGGCGACCGCGGCCATCTTCGAATAGCTCAGGCGGATGGTGGGCAGCAGCCCGGGATCCTCGGGGCGATAGGGATGCTGGACGATGGCGCGCGACGGCACGCCGCCGGATGCGAGCACGGAACGGATTTCCTGATAGGTCGCGGCCGCCGCGCGCGAATTCGCGCTGTCGACGGGAACGTCGACGACGACCGAGCCGGTGCCCTCGCGCACCCAGTCCCGGGCGACGCCCGCGACGTCCGAATGCTGCGCGGGCGACAGGCCGCCCCTCGCCTTGCCGACGAAGATCACGATCGACTTCTTGCCTTCCTGCACCGCGATCGGGTGGCGCTGGCGATAGTCGGTCGGCACCGTCTGGGTGACGATCTCACCGGTGGTGTTGCAGGCGCCCAGCATGACGGAGAGCCCCGTCAGTGCCAGCGCGACCTGCAGCTTGCGACGTCGATCGGCTGATGTTGTCGTCATCGCCTGGTCCCCTCTTGCCCGATTCCCGTTCCCCGGCCGTCCGTTCGCCTCAGTCGATGATGAAGCCGAAATCGCCCGGCGTGCCGGCGATCGGATCGACGCGGCGCGCGACGCCATAGAGGCGGTTCATGCGGCCGAGCAGTGCGGTCTGCGCGTCCGAGGCCGGCGCGAAGCCGTCGTCGGGCCGCGCCAATTCTTTCTGGGCGACCGCGCGCACCACATAGGGCGTCACGATCACCATCAGTTCGGTCTCGTTGTTGACGAAGTCCTGGCTGCGGAACAGCGCGCCGATGATCGGCACCTGGTCGATGCCGGGAAGGCCGTTGATCGCCTGCTTGGTCTGCTGCTGGATCAGGCCGGCCATCGCCATCGAGCCGCCGGAGGGAATCTCCAGCGTCGTCTCGGCGCGGCGGGTCTGGATCGAGGGGATGGTGATCGAGTTGCTCGAGGTCGAGGACACCGCCTGCGTCAAGGTGATCGAATTCGTATTCGACAGCTCCGAGACCTCGGTCATCACGCGCAGGCTGATGCGGCCTTCGCTGAGCACGACCGGGGTGAAGTTCAGCGAGATGCCGAACTTCTTGTAGGTGATCTGGGTGGTACAGACGTGGGTGACGGGATCGCAGGAATAGCCTGCCGGAATCGGGAATTCGCCGCCGGCGATGAAGGTGGCGGATTCGCCCGAGATCGCGGTCAGGCTCGGTTCGGCGAGCGTGCGCATGACGCCGGCGCTTTCCATCGCGCGCATGGTCGCGTTGACGGTGGCGACGCCCTTGGTGATGCCGCCGAGGCCGAGCCCGTTGCTGCCGACGATCGGCCCGCCCGAGACCGAGAACGGGTTGGAATTGTTGAAATTCACCACCGCGGTGCCGGCGTTCAGGCTGGCGCTGAGATCGACGCCGAGCTGCTTGACGATGTCGCGGCGCACTTCGCCGACGACGACCTTGAGCATCACCTGGTCGCGGCCGCGCACGACGATGTTGTTGACGACCTTGTCCGAACCGCCGACCAGTTTTGCGGCGACGTCGCCGGCCTGCTGGGCCTCGACCGGGCTCGACACCGATCCGGTCAGCATCACGCTGTCGCCGACGCCTTCGATCTGAACGCCCGGCAGCGACTGGCGCAGGGCCGCGCGCATGCCGTTGAGGTCGCGCTTCACTGCGATGTCATAGGCGGCGACCTGCTGGCCGTCTGCGGTGAAGAAAACGACGTTGGTCTGGCCGACCTGACCGCCGATGATATAGGCGCGCTGCGCCGAGCGGATGACTGCATTGGCGATCTTGGGATCTGCCACCAGCACGTCCTTGACCTCGCGCGGCAGGTCGATGACGACGGATTTGCCGACGCCAAGCGAGAGAAAACGAGTCCTCGCCGGTGCGATGGTCGCGACCGACGACACGCCGAGATCCGGTGCCTGCATCGGCGCCTGGTCGCCCACCGGCGCATCCGCGGCGCTGACGAGGTCGGGGGCTGCGAGCAGCCCTAGCAACAGCATCGTCCTCGTCCAGAACGAGCGCGTGCGCTTCCCCCGAAGGCGCAGGCCGGTCCGATCTTCCCCGTCGTTCATTGTATCCCCATCATCACTTCTGTGACGTCAGTTGCCTTGCCTGCACGCCATAACGGATTACGTTCACGCCGCCGCCCGAGCGCTTCGCCGCCAAATCTTCGGCCGAGAGCTCGATCGCGTTGGCGTCGGCGATGCTGCGCAGCGCGAGCGTGAGTGTGCCGGCCTGGCGGCCGACCGAGAGCGTGGCGACCTGTTCCGGCTTGAGTTCGAGCGTGACGGTCTTGCCGACGACGGCGTTCTGGCCGTCTTTCTCCTTTGGCGCCTGATCGATCGCGAGCACGCGGATATTGGTCAGGAGGACCTCGGACAGGACGAGGTCGTTGCCGCCGGTCGGACCATTATTGTTGTTGGCGCCGTCGGGGTTCTTCAGGCGGCGGGTCAGGACGATGTCGACGCGGTCATTCGGAAGGATGAAGCCGCCGGCGGCGGTCTCGGCTGAAATCTCGGTGGAAACGGCGCGCATCCCGGCGGGCAGGATCGCAGCCATGAAGCCGGAGCCGTCGGCCTTGACCAGCTTCTGCTCGCGGATCGGCTCGCCCTGCATCAGGGGCACGCGGGCGATCGAGCCGGCGATCTGGCTCTGCGCCTCGGGCCTGCTGTCGCGGCGGATGAAGGCGCTGCTCGCGGTCGCTGCCGGCCAGGCTTGCCATTGCAGGTCCTCGGGCTTCACGGCCTGCCCGAGCCCGATGTCGGACTTGGCGACGAGCACTTCGACGGTCGGCAGCTTCTCGGCGACAGGCAGGACGGGTGCGGGCTTGTTGTCGAAGCCGCTCGCCAGATAGGCCGCGACGCCGCCGGCGCCCAGCGCGATGACGAGAACGACGATGCGTGCGGTGTTCATACGCTTTACTCATACGCGGGGCACTCGAACCGCACTTGGCGTGTTCCCCCGTGTCGATGAGTAGGGAGTAAAAGTATAAGGGGTGTTGCGAGGCGGAACGCGCCGGCCGGCTGCGATGCTGGTTCTCGGCAGATGGTGAACGAGGCGTTATTGTCTCGGCCAGCGGCCCCGTAGATTCACGCGGGCCGGCTCCTGCGATCGAATGAAGCGCCGGGCGTCATGGTGAATGGGTGGTTAGTGATGTGAAGACCAGCCGTCACGGCGAAGAAACCGAAGCAACGACGGTGGCGATCCGTCATCCTGAGGTGTGAGCCTTGCGATGCAACGCATCGCAAGGCGAGCCTCGAAGGATGGACGCCCCAATGGGGCAGCAGCCGGGCTGTCGTCCTTCGAGGGCCGCTGAAGAAGCGGCCACCTCAGGACGACGGCGACAGATTGGTGGCGGCGGGCCCTAAAGTTCCTACTTCGCCCGCTTCTGCTCGATCACGTCCCAGACCTTCGCCGCAACATCAGGCCCGCCGAGGCGCGCGATGGCGCGGATGCCGGTCGGCGAGGTCACGTTGATCTCGGTGAGGTTGCCGTTGATGACGTCGATGCCGACGAACAGCAGGCCGCGCTCGCGCAGCGCCGGGCCTACGGTGGCACAGATTTCGCGCTCGCGCGGGGTGAGCTCGGTCTCCTGCGCCGCGCCGCCGCGCACCATGTTGGAGCGAAGATCGTCGGCGGCGGGCACGCGGTTGACCGCGCCGGCGAACTCGCCGTTGACCAGGATGATGCGCTTGTCGCCGTGCCTCACCTCGGGGATGAATTGCTGGATCACCCACGCTTCCTTGAACGTCACCGAGAACATGTCGTAGAGCGAGCCGAAATTCATGTCCTGCGGCATCACGCGGAACACCGCCGCGCCGCCATGGCCGTGCAGCGGCTTCATCACGACGGCACCGTGCTTGTCGCGGAAGGCGTTGATCTCGTCGAGGTCGCGCGAGATCAGGGTCGGCGGCATCAGTTGCGGAAAGTTCATTACGAACAGCTTTTCCGGCGCGTTGCGCACCGAGGCGGGATCGTTGACCACCAGCGTCTTCGGATGGATGCGCTCCAGAAGATGCGTCGAGGTGATGTAGGCGAGGTCGAACGGCGGGTCCTGGCGCAGCAGCACCACGTCAAAGCCGTTCAGCGCCTCGCGCCTGGACTCGCCGAGCGTGAAGTGGTTGCCGGGCTCGTCGCGCACCGTCAGGAGCTGAACCGGAGCGACGATCTCCTCGCCGACCATCGAGAGCTTGTCGGGCGTGTAATAAGACAGGCCATGGCCGCGCTTCTGCGCCTCCAGCAGCAGCGCGAAGGTGGAATCGCCCTTGATGTTGATGCGGGCGATGGGGTCCATCTGGACGGCGACGTTCAGTTTCATGGTCTGCCTTTCAGGTCGAGGCGTCGAATGCCGCCAACACATGGCGCGGAAGTCGCTTCGGCGCAATCAGCATGGCGTCGAATCGCAATTCGAATTCGGCATGCTCGGGATGCGCGGCGAGCCAGCCTTGCGCGGCGTCGATGATGCGCTGCTGCTGGCGCGGCGTCACGGCGAAGGCGGCGTCATCCAGCGTGGCCCGCGCCTTGACCTCGACGAAGGCGATCAGATTGCGGCGGCGCGCCACGATGTCGATCTCGCCATGCGGGGTGCGGTAGCGCCTGGCGAGGATGCGGTAGCCCTTGGCCATCAGATAGGCGGCTGCGCGACTCTCCGCGGAGATGCCGGTGTGGAACGCGGCGACACGCTCGGGCGAGGCGACCTTCGGTTCCGCCGGCACCTCAATCTTCGCCATCGCCGTCCCTCAGGTCCTTGGCGAGCTCCAGCGCGCGGGCATAGACCTCGCGGCGCGGCCGGCCCGAGAGCGCGACCGCATGCGCCACGGCATCCTTGACGCTGTGCGCGGCAAGCTGCTCGCGCAACAGATCGTCCAGCGCGTCCGATGTCAGCATCTCGGCGTCATCAGCCGGCGGAGCGATCACCAGCACGAACTCGCCGCGCGTCTCCAGCGCATCGGCCTCGCGCGCCAGCTGGCTCAACGGTGCGCGCGAGATCTGCTCGTGCAGCTTGGTCAGCTCGCGGCAGATCGCGGCCTCGCGCGTGCCCATGATCTCGGCGAGCTCTGCGAGCGTGTCCTGCACGCGGTTGCCGGACTCGAACATCACCAGCGTGGCGTCGATGCGCGCAAGTTCCGTCAAGCGCGCCTTTCGTGCGGCTGACTTCGCCGGCAGGAAGCCTTCGAAGAAAAAGCGGTCGGTCGGCAGCGCCGCGACCGCCAGCGCCGCCAGCACCGAGGACGGGCCGGGCAGGGCATACACCGCATGGCCGGCGGCGCAGACCTCGCGCACCAGCTTGAAGCCGGGATCGGAGATGAGCGGCGTGCCGGCGTCGGAGACCAGTGCGATCGAGCCGCCCTGCCCCAGCGCCTCCAGGATTTTCGGGCGCGCTGCTTCCGCATTGTGCTCGTGATATTGCTTGAGCTGCGCCGCGATGGCGTAGCGCTCGGTCAGACGCCGGGTGATGCGGGTATCCTCGCAGGCGATGACGTCGACGCCCGCGAGGGTCTGGAGCGCCCGCAGCGTGATGTCGCCGAGATTGCCGATGGGGGTTGCGACCAGATGCAGCCCCGGTGCCGCCTTCGGCGCCGCTAGACGATGGGCATCGATGGAGAAGCCGCGCGAGGCGGCGTCTTGAGCTTCAGGCGTATTTATCGGGGCCGGCTTTGCGCGCATAATGAAGCCAACTTAGGCACGATCCGTAGGGCTGGGAACCGGCTCGCCGAAAAAGATCGTGCCCAAAGATCGTACCGAGGTGAGGGGCGAGGAACGGACGGGAATGTGATCGATCCAGGATCACGTCGAGAGGCAGTGAGGGCTCTCGCGCCATATTCGCGACCGAAACGCCGCCTTGATGCTGAATGAGCGAGGGCAAACAGCTGCTGGAACCGGAAAGCGGCCGCGTTAATCGGCTATTATCCTTTTGTTTCGGTTAACTATTTGCCGACAATATGCCTGAATCCGCGGCTTGTGTCGTGGAACGAGTATCATGACCGGCCGGCGCCGGCGGGTCAGAAGAGAAGCTGCCATGGTGGGCCCGCGTTATCCAAAATCTCCCATTCCGGGGTCCCTGATGTCAGGGGCGACCCGCCGGAGCGCGCTCGGCCTGCTGCTCGGCGCGCCCCTGCTGTCGGCCTGCGCCGGCGTGCAGCAGAGTCTGAGCCAGTTTTCCAGCCCGTTCTCGAGCTCGACGCCGCCGGCCCAGCCGGCGGGTCCCCCGCAGCAGGCGACGACCGCAGGTACCGGAGGTGTGAAGGTCGCCGTGATCCTGCCGCTCTCGGCCGCCGGCAATGCCGGCCTGGCCGCGCAATCCATGCGCAACGCCGCCGAGATGGCGCTGGCGGAGTTTCAGAACCCGAACATCCAGCTGCTGATCAAGGACGACAATGGCAGCCCGCAAGGCGCGCAGGCGGCCGCGCAGCAGGCCGTCGACGAAGGCGCCGAGATCATTCTGGGACCACTGTTCGCGCAATCGGTGCCGGCGGTGGCGCAAGTCGCGCGCACGCGCGGCATTTCGGTGATCGCGTTCTCGACCGATTCGAGCATCTCCGGCCGCGGCGTCTATCTGCTGTCCTTCCTGCCGGAGTCCGACGTCAACCGCATCGTCGAATATTCCGCCAGCATCGGAAAGCGCTCCGTCGCCGTGCTGGTGCCCGAGAATGCCTATGGCAATGTCGTCGAGGCCGCCGTGAAGGCCGCGGTGCCGCGGCGCGGCGGGCGCATCGTCGCCTTCGAGAAATACGGCGCCGATCGCGCCACGCCGGCGCGCACCGTGGCGCAGCAGCTCGGCAGCGCGGACGCGCTGCTCATCGCCGATGACGGCGACGCCGTGGTGTCGGTCGCCGATGCAATGACAGCCGCAGGCGCGAATCTGCGCAACATCCAGCTGCTCGGCACTGGCCTGTGGGACAATCCGCGGGTCTATGCCAATGCCAGCCTGCAGGGCGGCCTCTACGCCGCGCCCGATCCAGCCGGTTTTCGCGCGTTCTCCGGCCGCTATCGCACCAAATATGGCGCGGAGCCGATTCGCACCGCGACGCTGGCCTATGACGCGGTCGCGCTCGTCGCCGCGCTGGCGCGTACGCAAGGCACCACGCGCTTCTCGCCGGACGTGCTCACCAATCCGTCGGGCTTCGCCGGCATCGACGGCCTGTTCCGCTTCCGCGCCGACGGAACCAATGAGCGCGGACTTGCGGTGATGAAGGTGACGCAAGGTGGCGGCGTCGCGGTCGCGGGCTCGCCGAAGAGTTTTGGGGCTTAATCCGGACGACGGTGCGGAAGGGTGGGCAAAGGCGCTCTTGCGCCGTGCCCACGATCTCTTTCGATAGAAAAATGCGTGGGCACGCTTCGCTTTGCCCACCCTACGACAGCTGCTTACGCCGCCAGATCCGCGACCACCGCATCGAGCACCGGAAATCCGCTGCTGGTCACGCGCAGGCGGCCCGTCGCATCGACCGTGATGGCGCCTTCCTCGCGCAGCAGCGCGATGCGCTTGGGGTCGAGCGGGCGGCCGGAGAGAGCCTTGTAGCGCTCGGGGTCGATGCCCTCGGCCAAACGCAATCCCATCAACAAGAATTCGTCGGCGCGCTCTTCGCTGTTGAGGAGATCGTCGGTGACGACACCATGGCCGTTGGTCTCGACCCGCATCAGCCAGGCCTCGGGACGCTTCTCGGTGGCGATGGCGTGCCTGATGCCGTCGATGTCGAGCCGGCCATGGGCGCCCGGGCCGATGCCGGCATATTCCTCGCCGCGCCAATAGACCAGATTGTGCCGGCACTCGGCGCCGCGCCGCGCGTGATTGGAGATCTCGTAGGCTGGCAGCCCGAGCTTGTCGCAGGTTTCCTGCGTGACGTCGTAGAGCGCGCGCGCGACCGCTTCGTCCGGCGTCTTCAGCTTGCCGGCCTGGTGCAGGCCGAAGAACGGCGTGCCTTCCTCGATCGTCAATTGATAGAGCGACAGATGCTCGGCCGCCTCGTCAATCGCGAGACGAAGTTCATCGGCCCACATCGCCGGCGTCTGGTCGGGACGGGCGTAGATCAGGTCGAACGAATAGCGGTCGAACGAGCGGCGCGCGATCGCGACAGCGTCGAGCGCCTCGCGCGCACTGTGCATGCGGCCGAGCGCCTTCAGCGAGGCATCGTCGAGCGCCTGCACGCCGAGCGAGACGCGGTTGACGCCGGCTGCGCGATAGCCGGCAAAGCGCGTGGCTTCGACGCTGGTCGGATTCGCCTCAAGCGTCACTTCGACGTCGCCGGCGACGGTCCAGTGCTTGCCGATGGCATCGAGCACCGCGCCGACGGTTGAAGGCTGCATCAGCGACGGCGTGCCGCCGCCGAGGAAGATCGAGCTGACCTCACGGCCCGGCGCGCGCTGCGCGGTGGTTTCGATCTCGCGCGCGAAGGCGGAGGCGAAGCGCGCCTCGTCGATCGCGGCGTGGCGGACGTGGCTGTTGAAATCGCAATAGGGGCACTTTGACAGGCAGAACGGCCAGTGCACATAGACGCCGAAAGCTTTGTTAGCGCGGCTCAAGGCAGATCTCCGCCAGTTTCACGAAGGCGCGGGCGCGGTGCGAGAGGCCGAGGCCGAGCGGGGGCAGGCCGTGCTTCTCGATGCTTTCCATCTCGCCGAAGGTACGGTTGTGGCCGTCGGGCAAAAACATCGGGTCATAGCCGAAGCCGGCGGTACCGCGTGGCGGCCAGACCAGCGTGCCGTCGACGCGCGCCTCGACCTCCTCGAGATGATCGTCGGGCCAGGCAACGCAGAGCGCGGAGACGAAATGCGCCTTGCGCTTGTCCTGTGTGGTCGCGCCGCGCTCCTGCAGCAGGCGCTCGATCTGCGCCATCGCCGCGTTGAAATCCTTGGTCGGGCCGGCCCAGCGCGCGCTGTAGATTCCGGGCGCGCCGTCGAGCGCGTCGACCACAATTCCGGAATCATCGGCGAAGGCGGGAAGCCCGGTCGCCTGCGCCGCCGCGATCGCCTTGATCGCGGCATTGCTGCGGAAATCGTTGCCGGTCTCGTCGGGCTCGCCGAGGCCGAGTTCACCGGCGGACACCGCCTCGATGCCGTAAGGCGCGAGCAGCTCCTTCATCTCGGCGAGCTTGCCGGGATTGTGGGTGGCGATGACCAGCTTTCCGGTGATTCGGCGGTGCATGGGCCTATTGACTACGCGACAGCCAGTTTCTGCAAGTCCACGAGACGCGCGATGCCCTTCTGGGCCAGCGCCATCAGCGCCAGGAACTCGTCCTGCGTGAACGGCTCGCGTTCCGCCGTGCCCTGCACCTCGATGATGCGGCCATCGCCGGTCATGACGAAATTGGCGTCGGTCTGGGCTTCCGAATCCTCGGCGTAGTCGAGATCGAGCACCGGCGCGCCGTTGTAGATGCCGCAGGAGATCGCGGCGACGTTGTCGCGCATCACGTTGGCCTTGATCATGTTGCGCGCCTTCATCCAGCTGATGCAATCGGCGAGCGCGACCCAGGCGCCTGTGATCGAGGCCGTACGCGTGCCGCCGTCGGCCTGGAGCACGTCGCAATCGACCGTGATCTGGCGCTCACCGAGCGCTTCGAGATCGACGATGGTACGCAGCGAGCGGCCGATCAGGCGCTGGATCTCGACGGTGCGGCCGCTTTGCTTGCCGGCGGCGGCCTCGCGCCGGGTGCGTTCGGAGGTCGCGCGCGGCAGCATGCCGTACTCTGCGGTCACCCAGCCGCGGCCCTGGCCCTTCAGCCACGGCGGCAGGCGATCTTCCAGCGTGGCGGTGACCAGCACATGGGTGTCGCCGAATTTCACCAGGCAGGAGCCTTCCGCGTATTTGACCACGCCGCGCTCCAGCGTCACGGGGCGCAATTCGTCGGGCGCACGGCGGCTTGGCCGCATGGGAAATCCTCCAAAACTCGCAGGTAAGGGCTGTTCGCGGTGCTTGTAGGTGGGGTGAGGGTATGCGGCAAGGGGAAAGGACAAGGCTTTTTCGCCCCTGGTTTTCCGCCCTGCAAACGCGGCGCTTGTCAGAACCCTCCCGGATGGACAAATTACGTGCGTCTGACAGGAGTTACCGTCTGTGGCCCATCACGATCCGATCCATCTGATCGCGCCGCGCGCGGGCCTCGCTCAGCTCAACGAGCGTTCTCGCGACATCTTTCGTCAAATTGTCGAAAGTTATCTCGCGACCGGTGAGCCCGTGGGCTCGCGCAATATTTCGCGCCTGATCGCCATGCCGCTGTCGCCGGCCTCGGTCCGCAACGTCATGGCCGATCTGGAACAGCTCGGCCTGATCTATGCGCCGCACACCTCCGCCGGCCGGCTGCCGACGGAACTCGGCCTGCGCTTCTTCGTCGATGCCCTGATGCAGGTCGGCGACCTCAACGAGGCCGAGCGGCAGTCGATCCAGAGCCAGCTCACCTCCGTCGGCCAGGCGCACTCGGTCGAGGCGGCGCTGGACCAGGCGCTGACGCGGCTCTCGGGCTTGACCCGCGCCGCCGCGGTGGTGCTGACACCGAAATCCAATGCGCGGCTGAAGCACATCGAATTCGTGCGCCTGGAACCGGAAAAGGCGTTGGTGATCCTGGTCGGCGAGGATGGCCAGGTCGAAAACCGCGTGCTGTCGCTGCCCCCTGGAGTTCCCTCCTCGGCGATCACCGAGGCCGGCAATTTCCTCAATGCGCGCATCCGCGGCCGTACCCTGGCCGAGGCCAGGCTCGAGCTCGAGACGGCGCTTGGAGAGGCCCGCGCCGAGCTCGACCAGCTGGCACAGAAGGTGATTTCCGCCGGCATCGCCAGCTGGTCCGGCGGCGAGAACGAGGACCGCCAGCTCATCGTCCGCGGCCACGCCAATCTGCTCGAGGATCTGCATGCGCTGGAGGATCTGGAGCGGGTCCGGCTCTTGTTCGACGATCTCGAGACCAAGCGCGGCGTGATCGACCTGCTGGGACGCGCCGAGACCGCCGAGGGCGTGCGCATCTTCATCGGCAGCGAAAACAAGCTGTTTTCGCTGTCGGGGTCCTCCACCATCATCTCGCCCTATCGGGATGCCGCCGGCCATATCGTCGGCGTTTTGGGCGTGATCGGGCCGACGCGGCTGAATTATGCCCGCGTGATCCCGACCGTGGACTACGCCGCCCGCATCGTCAGTCGCCTGCTGGGAGGCTGACCGGCGGTTGATCCGATCACGGGCGCTTGATTTTCGTCGGCTTAGGCACGATATCCGGGCCAACAATCCCTGCAAACGAGTTCGAGATTACAGCCGATGACCGATCGAGACCGGCAACCCGACGATATGACCCCGCCGACCGGCGAGCCCGTGGTGTCGAAACCCTACATCATGCCCGACGATCCCGAGCCCGGCTCAGTCGAAACGTTGCAGAAGGAAGCCGCCGAGGCGCGTGACCGCATGCTGCGGACGCTGGCCGAGATGGAGAATCTGCGCAAGCGCACCACCAAGGAGGTCGCCGACGCCCGCCTCTACGGCATCACCGGCTTTGCCCGCGACGTGCTCGACATCGCCGACAATCTCCAGCGCGCGCTCGATGCCGTTCCGCCCGAGGCGCGCGCCACGGCCGATCCCGGCCTGACCGCGCTGATCGAGGGTGTCGAGCTCACCGAGCGCTCGCTGCACAGCGCGCTGGAAAAGCACGGCGTGAAGAAGCTGGATCCGCAGGGCCAGAAGTTCGACCCGAACTTCCACCAGGCGATGTACGAGGTGCCTGATGCGTCGGTGCCGTCAGGCACCGTGGTGCAGGTCATGCAGGCCGGCTACACGATCGGCGAGCGCGTGTTGCGCCCGGCCCTGGTCGGCGTCGCCAAGGGCGGCGCGAAGCCCGCGCCGGCCGCGAACAGCAACGAGTCGAGCGGCGCTGCCAACTGAATTTGGTGTCATTCCGGGCTCGCGCTGACGCGCGCCCCGGAATGACGGAAGGATAGAGCGTGTTCTAGGCGCTCACCGCGATATCCGCAGACTGAATCCGCTTCACGCCGGCCTTGGCCATATCGGCCCAGGCTTTGGCGAGCGATCCCTGATTGTCGATGCCGCGGCAGGCGTCTTCCACCACATAGACCTCGAAGCCCGCCTTGCGCGCGTCGAGCGCGGTCCATGCGACGCAGAAATCCGTCGCGAGGCCGGCGACGAAGACGCGCTTGATCTTGCGCCCCTTGAGATAGCCGGCAAGCCCCGTCGAGGTCTTGCCGTCGGCTTCGAGGAAGGCCGAATAGCTGTCGACGTCCTTGTGAAAGCCTTTGCGGATGATCAGCTCGGCATGCGGGATCGCAAGGTCCTTCGAGAGCGAAGCACCGTCGGTGCCCTGCACGCAATGGTCGGGCCACAGCACCTGCTTGCCGTAGGGAAGATCGACGGTCTCGAACGGCTTCTTGCCGGAATGCACCGATGCAAACGAGACGTGGCCCGGCGTGTGCCAGTCCTGCGTCATCACCACATTCGCAAACGCTTTCGAGATCTTGTTGATGACGGGCACGACCTGCTCGCCCTCTTTCACCGCGAGGCTGCCGCCGGGCAGGAAGCAGTTCTGCACGTCGATCACGAGCAGCGCGGATGCATCGTCCGGCTTGATCGATGCGGCCGCAAACAGCGCGGTTGGCGCGAGAGTCGCGAGCGCCGTCGTTCCAAGCATTGCGAGGATTTGTCGTCGGTCCAGCATCGTTCGCCTCCCTTGGGATGGTCCAACGGGAGCAAAGCCTAGTTCCGTTCGTATACGAACAGAAGCCCGAAAATGCGGCCGGCATTGGTGAGGGGTTGGGCTACCCCTTCGGCTGGATCCCGTCGCGCACGGCGCGGAAGCGGGTGAAGGCGGCCGGCCACTGGTCGCGCGGGGCGCTGGCGACGATGCGCAGCGAGGCGCCGCCGGTCGAGAAGCGGATCCATTGCACCACGGTGACCGGGACCTTGTCCTTGCCGCTGACCCCGTCGATCCGGGTCTCGAAGCCCTGCTGGCCGTTGATGCGGATCGGCTCGGACATGGTGACGCGCGATTCGCGCACGCCGGGGATCTGCAGCGCCGCCTCCTGGGCGAAGCGGGCGCGGTCGTCGGCCTGTTGCGGCGTGGCGCCGATCAGGCCGAGGATCATGAACGGCTTCGACTCATAGCCGGAGCTCTCGTCGCCGTCGGCCAGGATGATGCTTGAGCCCGGCGCCAGCGTGCGAATGTCCTTGAATTCGGCAAGATCGGTGATCTTGAAAGGCATCAACCCGATCTGCTCCTCTGCCGAGACCTGCTTGCGGGTGGTGGCGCTCGCAAACATCTGCCGCACCGCCTCATCCGTGTAGATCTTGGTCGCGTTCTCCGGGACCTGCACCGCGACGTAGCCGGAGAAGCCGGCACCCGGCACGATCATCGAATAGCGCTTTACCGGCGTGTCGCCCGCCTTGCCGCTCTCGGTGGTGAAATAAGCGAGGCCTGCGGGCGTCTCGATCTTGTCCTGCTTGACGGCGCCTGTGCCGGCCGGATTGGAATTGAACGCGCTCACGACCTCGCCATAGGCGGCCGGGGGCAACTCGGTGATCAGCACCTTGACGTTGCCGTCCTCGCTCTCGAAGCCGGGAAAGGTCTTTGCCGTGGTGAGGCCGACCAGCGGCACCATGCCGAGGCGCAAGCCGGGTGGAAACACGGCGTCGGCGGCGAGGGCCGGAAACGCTGTTGCGGCGAGGAGGGCGAGCGCGGCGAGGGGACGGATCAGCTTCATGGGCACTCTGATTGGTTCACATTGAGGCCGTTCGATGGTCGGCGACCGGGCCGCTTTGTCGCGCGAAGCAGCCGTGGCGGCTGTCCGGGCCGGTTCGCCTTTTACCGGGTTTGGGCTTGCGGCAACAGGGCGGGCGAGCTTGCGGTAGCCGGGGCTTGCTGACGCCTGAACCTGTTAATAATTCCTCACCCGCAAGGGCGGTGCAGCCCGGATATCATCATCCAAAACCCAATGTTTTCACGGCAGAAACGTAGCTTCGGTCCTTGCGGGCCCCTGCCCCCCTCCTATATGAGCCTCGACCATCGCAATATCGCGAATGTTTGATCTTAGGGGGTTTCGGTCGGGTGCCTTCTGGGCCCAGCCAACCTGCCGCAAAAACAAGGATATCGGACCATGGGAAAGGTCATTGGGATCGATCTCGGCACCACGAATTCGTGCGTCGCCGTGATGGACGGCAAGAACGCCAAAGTCATCGAGAATTCCGAAGGCATGCGCACGACGCCTTCGATCGTCGCCGTGACGGACGACGGTGAGCGCCTCGTCGGCCAGCCGGCCAAGCGCCAGGCCGTCACCAATCCCGAGCGCACCTTCTTCGCAGTGAAGCGCCTCATCGGCCGCCGCTACGACGACCCGATGGTCGAGAAGGACAAGAAGCTCGTCCCTTACAAGATCGTGAAGGCTTCCAACGGCGACGCCTGGGTCGAGGCCGACGGCCAGACCTACTCGCCCTCGCAGGTCTCGGCGTTCATCCTGCAGAAGATGAAGGAGACCGCGGAAGCCCATCTCGGCCAGAAGGTCGATCAGGCCGTCATCACCGTTCCCGCCTACTTCAACGACGCCCAGCGCCAGGCGACCAAGGACGCCGGCAAGATCGCGGGCCTCGAAGTGCTGCGCATCATCAACGAGCCGACCGCGGCCGCGCTCGCCTATGGCCTCGACAAGACCAAGGCCGGCACGATCGCCGTGTACGATCTCGGCGGCGGCACCTTCGACATCTCCATTCTCGAAATCGGCGACGGCGTGTTCGAGGTGAAGTCGACCAACGGCGATACCTTCCTCGGCGGTGAAGACTTCGACATGCGTCTGGTCGGCTATCTCGCCGACGAATTCCAGAAGGAGCAGGGCATCAACCTGCGCAACGACAAGCTCGCGTTGCAGCGCCTGAAGGAAGCCGCCGAAAAGGCCAAGATCGAGCTATCCTCGACGACGCAGACCGAGATCAACCTGCCCTTCATCACCGCGGACCAGACCGGCCCGAAGCATCTGACGATGAAGCTGACCCGCGCCAAGTTCGAAGCGCTGGTCGACGATCTCGTCCAGAAGACCGTCGAGCCCTGCCGCAAGGCGATCAAGGACGCCGGCCTCACCGCCGGTGAGATCGGCGAAGTGGTTCTGGTCGGCGGCATGTCGCGCATGCCGAAGGTCCAGGAAGTCGTGAAGCAGCTGTTCGGCAAGGAGCCGCACAAGGGCGTCAACCCGGACGAGGTCGTGGCGATCGGCGCTGCGATCCAGGCCGGCGTGCTCCAGGGCGACGTCAAGGACGTGCTGCTGCTCGACGTCACCCCGCTGTCGCTGGGCATCGAGACGCTGGGCGGCGTGTTCACCCGCATCATCGAGCGCAACACCACGATCCCGACCAAGAAGAGCCAGGTGTTCTCGACCGCCGAGGACAGCCAGAACGCGGTGACCATCCGCGTCTTCCAGGGCGAGCGTGAAATGGCGGCCGACAACAAGATGCTCGGTCAGTTCGACCTGATGGGCATTCCGCCGGCTCCGCGCGGCATGCCGCAGATCGAGGTGACCTTCGACATCGACGCCAACGGCATCGTCAACGTGTCGGCCAAGGACAAGGCCACCGGCAAGGAGCAGCAGATCCGCATCCAGGCCTCCGGCGGCCTGTCGGAAGCCGACATCGAGAAGATGGTCAAGGACGCCGAGGCCAATGCCGAGGCGGACAAGAAGCGCCGCGAGGCCGTGACCGCCAAGAACGAGGCGGATGGTCTGGTGCATTCGACCGAGAAGGCTTTGGCCGAGCACGGTTCGAAGGTCGGCGAGACCGAGCGCCGCGCCATCGAGGATGCCGTCGGCGACCTCAAGGAAGCGCTGAAGGGCGACGATGCCGAGGCGATCAAGGCCAAGACCCAGACGCTGGCCCAGGCTTCGATGAAGCTCGGCGAGGCCATGTACACGCAGCAGGCCGAGGCCGACGCCAAGAAGGATGCGGCCAAGGACGACGTCGTCGACGCGGAGTTCACCGAAGTCGACGACGACAAGAACAACAAGAAGTCCGCCTGAACCCCGAGAGGGTCATGATGCGGGCGGCTTGGACCCCACACGCTCGACCGGCCTCCCCCTTCGCGGGGGAGGCCGCCGTGTCGGGAAGGCCGGGCAGGTCGCCCGTTACGATCGATCAATTCCCAGCCGTTATGCTGAAGGCCGCCACGCCCTCTGCCGCCAGGCAGAAGGCTGCCTATATCGCCGCGTGGCGACGTCGTTTCGCTTCGACTTGAATCGCGATTGGATAGACCGAGTCCCACATGTCCACGTCCACCAAACGCTGCTATTACGAAACCCTCGAAGTCGAACGCGATGCCGACGAATCCGTTCTGAAATCGTCGTTCCGCAAGCTTGCGATGAAGTTCCACCCGGACCGCAATCCCGGGGACGACACCAGCGAAGTCAAGTTCAAGGAAATCAACGAGGCCTACGAGGTCCTCAAGGACAAGGACAAGCGCGCCGCGTATGACCGCTATGGCCATGCCGCTTTCGAGCAGGGCGGCGGTGGCGCCGGCTTCGGTGCGGGCTTCGCCTCTTCCTTCTCCGACATTTTCGAAGATCTGTTCGGCATGGCCGGGCAGCGCGGCCGCGGTGGTCGCGAGCGCGGCGCCGACCTGCGCTACAACATGGAAATCACGCTCGAGGAAGCCTTCGGCGGCAAGACCGCGCAGATCGAGATTCCGGTCTCGGTCACCTGCGAGGCCTGCTCGGGCATCGGCGCCAAGGCCGGCACCAAGCCGAAGACCTGTTCGACCTGCGGTGGCGCCGGCCGCGTGCGGCAGTCGCAGGGCTTCTTCACGCTGGAGCGGACCTGTCCGGGCTGCCAGGGCCGCGGCCAGATGATCGAGGATGCCTGTCCGTCCTGCTCGGGCCAGGGCCGCGTCACCCGCGAGCGGAATCTTTCGGTCAACATTCCCCCGGGTGTCGAGGACGGCACGAGGATCAGGCTCGCCGGCGAGGGCGAGGCGGGGGTCCGCGGCGGTCCCCCCGGCGACCTCTACATCTTCCTGTCGTTGACCCAGCACCAGTTCTTCCAGCGCGACGGCGCCGATCTGCATTGCCGTGTCCCGATCTCGATGGTGACGGCCGCCCTCGGCGGCGAATTCGAGGTGCCGACCATCGAAAAGGGCAAGGCCAAGGTGAAGGTGCCGGCCGGGACCCAGTCGAACCGCCGATTCCGCATTGCATCAAAAGGCATGCCGGTATTGCGGTCGCGCCAGATGGGCGACATGTATGTTCAGGTCGTGGTCGAGACCCCGCAGAACCTCACCAAGAAACAGCAGGAATTGCTGGCCGAGTTCGAAAAGCTGTCAAGCGGCAACACTCAGCCGGAATCCGAGGGCTTCTTCGCCAAGGTCAAGGATTTCTTCGGTAATCGGGCGAGTTGACTCGGCTTGACCATGCCGCCTTCGGCCTATACGTCTTTATGACCATTTTCTGACACGCCGCGGTCCTGCGGTCCCGTCCGGTCCTGACATGCCATTGCCATCGTCCGCGCGTGCGTTGAAGAAGCCTCGTCTCGACGACGAGGTGCGCTTTCTCAGATCATGGATCGAAAAGCCCCTGCACATGGGCGCCGTGATGCCGTCCGGCAAGCTGCTGGCCCGGACCATGGCCCATTACGTCGATGTCGATTCGGACGCGCCCGTGGTCGAACTCGGACCCGGCACCGGCGCCATCACCTCGGCGCTGGTCGAGCGCGGTGTCGATCAGAAGCGTCTCGTCCTTGTCGAATACAATCCCGGTTTCTGCGCGCTGCTGCGCGACCGCTATCCGCAGGCCAAGGTGGTGCAGGGCGATGCCTATCGCCTGCGTGACACGCTCTGGAACGTCCTGAGCGCGCCGGCCTCCGCGGTCGTCTCCGGCCTGCCGCTGGTGACAAAACCGATGCTGACGCGGCTGCGGCTGATCCGCGACGCCTTCACGGCGCTGGCGCCGGGCGCTCCCTTCGTCCAGTTCACCTATGCGGTGGTGCCGCCGATCCCGAAATCGCTGCCCGGCGTGTCCACAGAGGCGTCGGAACGGATCTGGATGAACCTTCCGCCCGCCCGCGTCTGGGTGTATCGCAAGGACTAATTCCGCCGGCGTTTCCCTTTGCGCGGCGGCCTGGTTTCGCCGAACGCATGGAAGCGGATGTCCGCCCCCAAAATCCTGGTCATTCCCGGCTCGCTGCGCACCGGTTCGCACAATGCGAAACTGGCGGCGGTCGCCGCCTATGAATTCGCCCGGGCCGGCGTCGACGTCACCCGCATCTCGCTCGCCGATTTTCCGCTGCCGATCTATGACGGCGATCTCCAGGCCAAGTCCGGTGTGCCCAAGCAAGCGCTCAATCTCAAGCGCATGATCGGCGCCCATCACGGCGTGCTGCTGGTCTCGCCCGAATACAACGCCTCGGTGCCGCCGCTGCTCAAGAACGCGATCGACTGGGTCAGCCGCGTGCAGGATCCTCACGAGGCGCGCGGCGAGGTGTTCCGCAACCGGGCCTTTGCCCTCGCCGGCGCCTCGCAGAGCCGGCTCGGCGCGGCGCGTGCGCTGCAGGCGCTCAGGCTGATCCTGACCTCCTGCCAAGCCAACGTGATTGCCAGCCAGCTTACGCTCGCCTTTGCCGACCAGGCCTATGACGATATGGACAGGCTCAAGAACGAGGCCGACATCGCCGCGTTGAAGGAGATGGTGGCGCAGTTGATCGACATTTCCCAACGCATGATGTGAGTGACATGACGCCAGCCGAGATCGCCCCGAAAGACCGCCTGATCGTCGCGCTCGATCTGCCGAGCGTGGAGGCCGCCGAGGCGACCATCAATCGTCTCGGCGACAGCGTCACCTTCTACAAGATCGGCTACCGGCTCGCTTATGCCGGCGGATTGCCGCTGGTCGGCAAGCTCGCCGACAAGGGCAAGAAGGTCTTTCTCGATCTCAAGCTGCATGACATCGGCAACACCGTGATGCAGGGCGTCGAGAGCATCACCAGGCTTGGCGCCACCTTCCTCACCGTGCACGCCTATCCGCAGACCATGAAGGGCGCGGTCGAAGGCCGCGGCAATTCGAGCCTGAAGATCCTCGCCGTCACGGTGCTGACCTCCTACAACGAGGCCGATCTGCACGCGGCCGGCTATCGGCTCGGCGTCTCCGAGCTGGTCGAGGCGCGCGCGCAGCAGGCACAGGTGCTTGGCATCGACGGCCTCGTCTGCTCGCCGGAAGAGGTCGGCAATTTGCGCAAGATCGTCGGCCACCAGATGAGCCTCGTCACCCCCGGCATCCGGCCGGCAGGTTCGGCGACCGGTGACCAGAAGCGCATCATGACGCCCAGCCGAGCGATCACGGCTGGCGCCGATTATCTCGTCGTCGGGCGGCCGGTGCTGGAAGCCGCCGACCCCAAGGCAATCGCGGAGGCGATCCATGCCGAGATCGCCCAAGCGCTCGGTTAACAACTGACAACAGGGAGAAGAACAATGGCAAAAGGCTACTGGATCGGACGCGTCGACGTGAGCAGTGACGAGGGCTACAAGCCCTACGCCGTCGCCAACGGTCCGATCTTCAAGAAATGGGGCGGCCGTTTCGTCGTCCGCGCCGGCAAGTTCACCACCGTCGAAGGCGCCAGCCGCACCCGCAACGTCGTGATCGAATTCCCGGACTACGAGACCGCGATCGCCTGCTACAATTCGCCGGAATACCAGGCCAACATCAAGGTGCGCCAGCCGCACTCGATCGCCGACCTCATCATCATCGAGGGCTATGACGGCCCGCAGCCGTCGGACGGCTGAGGCACAGTCTCCGTCTCTCTTACCCTCCCCTGGAGGGGGAGGGGCGATCGCGCGTAGCGCGAGCGGGGTGGGGTGATCTCTCCCTACGGGCACTTTTAATTGCGGAGAGACTGTCACCCCACCCCGCTGTGCATTCCGCTTCGCTGCATGCCCAGCGACCCTCCCCCTCCAGGGGAGGGTAAGAGCACGCCTGCCACGCCTGATCTCCCCTCGGTTGCCGGAACTGCGCGCCCCCGCTACAACGGCCGTGAGAGGATCACACCATGTCCGACATGCGCCTGATTGTTGCTGGAGCCGGTGGCCGGATGGGCCGCGCGCTGGTGCGGGCGATTGGCGAGAGCAAAGGCGCGGTGCTGGCGGGCGCGCTGGAGATGCCGGGTTCGGAGCTGCTCGGCAAGGATGCCGGTGTGCTCGCGGGCCTGCCGGCCAACGGCATCAAGCTCTCTGCCGACCTCTGGGCGATGTCGAAGGAAGCCGACGGCATCCTCGATTTTACCGTGCCGGCGGCGACCATCGCCAACGTCGCGATCGCCGCGGAGCGGGGAATCGTCCACGTCGTTGGCACCACCGGATTGTCCGGCTCAGACAATGCCGTGATCAAGAGCGTCACCAACCGCGCCGTCGTGGTGCAGTCGGGCAATATGAGCCTGGGCGTCAATCTGCTGGCCGCGGTGGTCAAGCGCGTCGCCAAGGCGCTCGACCAGAATTTTGATATCGAGATCGTCGAGACCCATCATCGCATGAAGGTCGATGCGCCATCCGGCACTGCGCTGATGCTGGGGCAGGCCGCAGCGAGCGGTCGCGGCGTCACCCTCGATGAACATTCCGAACGCGGCCGTGACGGGATCACCGGCGCGCGCAGGCCGGGCAATATCGGATTCGCCTCGTTGCGCGGCGGCACCGTCGCCGGCGATCACAGCGTCACCTTCCTCGGCCCGTTCGAGCGCCTGACACTGACGCATCAGGCCGAGGATCGCATGCTGTTCGCCCATGGTGCGCTGAAGGCGGCGCTATGGGCGCACGGCAAGAAGCCGGGGCATTACTCCATGGCCGACGTGCTCGGCTTGTCTGATATTTGAACGAGCATGATCCGGAAAAGTGTGAAGCGGTTTTCCGACAAGATCATGCTCAAAACAATGAACCAGATGGAAAGCAGTCGATGAGTGAACGTCTCCTCGTGCTCGTGCGCCACGGCCAGAGCGAATGGAATCTGAAGAACCTGTTCACGGGCTGGAAGGATCCTGACCTCACCGAACTCGGCGTCAAGGAAGCCACCGAAGCGGGCCGCAAGCTGAAGGCGCAAGGGCTCCAGTTCGATGTTGCCTACACTTCGGTGCTCACACGCGCGCAGCACACGCTCGATCTCATTCTCGGCGAGCTCGGGCAGAAGGGCCTGCCGACGACGAAGAACCTCGCTCTGAACGAGCGCGACTACGGCGATCTCTCGGGTCTCAACAAGGACGATGCCCGCAAGAAATGGGGCGAGGACCAGGTGCTGATCTGGCGCCGCTCCTACGACGTGCCGCCGCCCGGCGGCGAAAGCCTGAAGGACACGCTGGCGCGGGCATTGCCGTATTACGTGCAGGAGATCCTGCCGGGCGTGCTCAACGGCAAGCGCACGCTGGTCGCCGCCCACGGCAATTCGCTGCGCGCGCTGATCATGGTGCTGGAAAAGCTCTCGCCGGAGGGCATCCTGAAGCGCGAGCTGGCGACGGGCGTGCCGATCATCTACCGCCTCAACGCGGATTCGACGGTGGCCTCGAAGCTGGATCTGGCGGGTTAAGCGAGATCTCGTAGGGTGGGCAAAGCGCAGCGTGCCCACGCCCTTTAGCGACTTGAGAGAGATCGTGGGCACGGCGCTTTGCGCCTTTGCCCACCCTACGACATCGGCCTTACTGCATCCCCAGCTGCCCGGCTTCCCAGCCCAGCATTGCCTGCTTCCGCGTGATGCCCCAGTGATAACCGGTGAGCGTGCCGCTCTTGCCGAGCGCGCGGTGGCACGGCACGACGAACGAGACCGGGTTCTTGCCGACCGCAGCACCAACGGCGCGCGAAGCCTTCGGGCTGTTGATGTTGCAGGCGATGTCGGAATAGGACACCGCGCGTCCCATCGGGATCTTGAGCAGCGTCTCCCATACCCGCACCTCGAAATCGGTGCCGATCATCACCACGCGCAGCGGCTGGTCCGGCCGCCACAGCCTGGTGTCGAAGATGCGCGCAGCGAGCGGCGCGGTGCCTTCGTGATCTTCGACATAGGTTGCGTTGGGCCAGCGCCGGGTCATGTCGGCGAGCGCGACCTTTTCGTCACCGTGATCGGCGAAGGCGAGGCCTGACAGGCCGCGATCGGTCGCGATCACGATCGCGGTGCCGAACGGCGAGGGGTGAAAGCCGTAACGCAAGGTGAGGCCGGCGCCACCGTTCTTCCATTCGCCCGGCGACATCGCTTCATGGGTCACGAAGAGATCGTGCAGCCGGCCGGGGCCCGACAGCCCGGAGTCGAGCGCGGCGTCGAGGATGCTCGCGGAGTCCCGCAGCAATCCCTTGGCGTGATCGAGGGTGAGCGCCTGCATGAAAGCCTTCGGCGTGATCGAGGCCCAGCGGCGGAACAGATGGTGCAGCTCATCCGGCGTGACCCCGGCGGCATCCGCCATCGCCTCGATGGTCGGTTGCGCGCGCCAGTTCTCCGAAATGAAGGCGATCGCCCGGCGCACCGAATCATAATCGCGCAACGCGGCGTTCTGGGGGCCCGGCTTGGTCAGGCGCTGGTCATGTATGGCGAGTGTCATCATGACCGGAAATGTAGGGGAGGGACGGCTCGGAAACCACCCGATTCCCGACTGCGCTCACGTCACCGGATTGTAGGTCGGGCCGCGTCGGGCGGCATTCAGGGCGCTAACCAAGGCTTTGTAGAAACTCGCCTTTTCCTCAGGCCCGAGAAAGCCGGCGATGTGCAGCCGGTGCCTGCGCGAGATCAGATAGAGGTGCTCGATGCCGTATTCCTCGTCGACCTCCTGGTCGAGCCGGACCCAGAGCGGATTGAACGTCCACTCCGAGACCTGGCCGCGATGGCTGACGCGCCGCACCCGCAGCTCCGAGGCGGTGATCACGATCTCCTCGCTGGCCCGCGCCGCGCGGAAATTGGCCTTGAAGGCCCACCAGATCACGAGAACGTCGAGGCCGAAGAAACCGAACACCGGCCAGGCCCCCATCATCAGGAAGACGAGACCCGTGACGAAGCTGACCACGCTCAGGAACAGCATCACGGCGAGGAAGCCGGCGCGGTTCAGCGAGCGATGCGGCGTCAGCAGCGCGGAGAAGATCTGCACGTCGCGCGGATCAGGATCGCTGCGCTCAATTTCGTTGCCTGTGCTCATCGTCCCTCAGTATATCCCGATCATGGCGAAAATCACCCGCAAGCCGGCTCCGCGCAAGGCGAATGTGCCGAAGAAGAAGGCAAAGGCTGAAGTCGCGAAGCCCAACGCGCCCGCCAGGAAGCCGCTCAAGGCGATGAAGCGCTGGACGCCCGCCGAGGTCCACGAAGCCTTCAGCCGCTTTCGCAAGGCAAATCCTGAGCCGAAGGGCGAGCTCGAGCACGTCAATCCGTTCACGCTGCTGGTCGCCGTGGTGCTGTCGGCGCAGGCGACCGACGCCGGCGTCAACAAGGCGACGCGCGCGCTGTTCGAGGTCGCCGACACCCCGCAGAAGATGCTCGATCTCGGCGAGGAGCCGTTACGCGAATACATCAAGACCATCGGCCTCTACCGCACCAAGGCCAGGAACGTGATCGCGCTGTCGGCCAAGCTGCTCAGCGAATTCGGCGGCGAGGTTCCGCGCACGCGCGCCGAGATCGAGTCGCTGCCCGGCGCCGGCCGCAAGACCGCCAACGTCTTGCTCAACATGGCCTTCGGCGAGCACACCATGGCGGTCGACACGCATGTCTTCCGCGTCGGCAACCGTACCGGGCTGGCGCCGGGCAAGACGCCGCTGGAGGTCGAGCTCGGCCTCGAAAAGGTGATCCCTGCCGAATTCATGCTGCATGCCCACCATTGGCTGATCCTGCACGGCCGCTATACTTGCCTCGCGCGCAAGCCGCGCTGCGAAGTTTGCCTGATCAACGATCTCTGCCGGTGGCCGGAGAAGACGGTGTGACGGCGGTGAGAGCAGAGCGTCTTGAGGGGATGTCGTGAGTCAACAGGAACAAGTCCCGTCCCCGGCTGCCGCCGCAACGCCGGCCCCGTCCTCGAAGCCGACGCAGCGGCCGGCCGCCTCGCTGTGGAGCCGGTTCGCAATTCCGCTGTTCGCGGTGATCGTCGCGCTCGGCTTCGTCGCGCTGGCGACGCTGCGGTTCGACGAATGGGTCGGCAATGCCGTGATCCAGACCACCAATGATGCCTATGTGCGCGCCGAGCTGACGCGGCTGTCGAGCCGCGTCTCGGGCGAAGTTCTGACCGTCGCCGTCACCGACTTCCAGCGCGTCAAGACCGGTGATCTCCTGATCCAGATCGATCCCGCCGATTACGAGGCCCAGGTCGCCCAGGCCGACGCCAATGTCGCCGCCGCGCAGGCGACCCTCGACAATCTCGCCAACCAGATCGAGCTGCAATATGCGACGATCGCGCAGGCGCAGGCGGCGCGGCTTTCCGCGGAAGCCATGGAGGTCGAGGCGCGGCAGGAGCAGGAGCGCCAGCAATCGCTGTCGCAGACCGAATCCGGCACGCGGCAGAGGTTCGAGCAGGCCGTCGCGGCCTACGCCAAGGCGCAGGCCGACGTGCGCGCGAGCCGCGCCGTGATCGCGGCCCAGCAACACCAGCTCGAGGTCCTGCAAGGCACCCGGAAGCAGCGCGCCGCCGACGTCGCGGCGGCCAAGGCGACGCTGGCGGGCGCCAAGCTCAAGCTCGGCTACACCAAGATCACGGCGCCGTTCGACGGCGTCGTCGGCGAACGCCAGGTGCAGCCCGGCGACTACGTCAATATCGGCACCAACCTCATCAACGTGGTGCCGCTGCCGCAGGTCTATGTGATCGCCAACTACAAGGAGACCCAGCTCACGCACGTGGCGCCGGGGCAGAAGGTCGAGATCACCGTCGACAGTTTCCCGCGCGAGACGCTGCGCGGCAAGGTCGAGCGCATCGCGCCGGCGACGGGCTCGCAGGTGGCGCTGCTGCCGCCTGACAACGCCACCGGCAATTTCACCAAGGTGGTGCAGCGCATCCCCGTGCGCATCCAGTTCGACGACGGCCAGCCGCTGCTGGCGCGGCTGGTGCCGGGCATGTCGGTCGTCACCCGCATCGACACCCGGGACGGCAATGGCGGAAAATGACGACGCCGATCGCGGACCGCTCTCGCGCGGCAGCGTCGCGCCGCAGCCGCTGTTCGCCGTGGCGGCGGTGCTGCTCGGCTCGTTTCTCGCTAATTTCGACAGCCGGCTGACCACGGTCGGTCTGCCTGATCTGCGCGGCGCGTTCTCGCTCTCGTTCGATGAGGGCGCCTGGCTCTCCACCGCCGGCATCGGCTCGCAGATCTTCATCGCGCCGGCGGTGGCCTGGCTTGCGACGGTGTTCGGGCTGCGGCGCGTGCTTGGCATTCCGAGCCTGGCCTATGCGCTGATCTCGCTGGTCATCCCGTTCGTGCACGACTATCCGACGCTGCTCACGCTCAGCGTCGTGCACGGCCTTTTGCTCGGCACCTTCGTGCCGGCGACGCTGATGATCGTGTTCCGCAATTTGCCGATCCGCTGGTGGCTGCCGGCGATCTCGATCTATTCGATCCGCGTCGGTTTCGCCTTGGACACCTCGAGCTCGCTGGTCGGCTTCTATGTCGAGCATCTCGGCTGGCAATGGCTGTACTGGCAGGGTGTGGTGATCGCGCCGTTGATGGGCCTGATGGTCTATCTCGGGACGCCGAACGAACCCGTGAACCGCGCGCTGCTGCGCGAGGCCGATTGGGGCGGCATGCTGCTGCTCGGCGCAGGCGTCGCGATGATCTATGCCGGGCTCGATCAGGGCAACCGGCTGGACTGGCTCGGCTCGGGGACGGTGATGGCGCTGCTCGCCGGTGGCGCGGCGCTGCTCGCGGCCTTCCTGATCAACGAGTCGCTGGTGCGTCAGCCCTGGGCGCATGTGAACGTGCTGTTCTCGCGCAATATCGGCCTGGGACTCGTCCTGATCCTGCTCTACACGTTGACGAGCCTGTCCAACGCCTCGCTGGTGCCGAACTTCCTGGCCACCATCACCCAGCTCAGGCCCGAGCAGAGCGGCATGCTGCTGCTCACCTATGGCGCGCTGCCGATGTTCGTGCTGGTGCCGTTCTCGATCTGGCTGCTGCGGCATTTCGATCCGCGGACCGCGGTGATCGCTGGATTCGCCTGCTTCGCCGCCGCCAATCTCTGGGGCACGCAGCTCACCCATGACTGGGCGCGCGAGGACTTCATCGGCATCGTGCTGCTGCAGGCGATCGGGCAGGCGCTGACCCTGCTGCCGCTGATCATCACGCTGCTGTCGAACTCAGATCCGAGCCGCGCCACCTCGTTCGCCGCCTACATCCAGATCATGCGGCTCGGCGGTGCCGAAATCGGCGTGGCGCTGATGGGGACGTGGCTGCGCGTGCGCGAGCAGGTCCATTCCTTCTATCTCGGCCAGAACCTCGGCGTCGGCGATCTTGATGTGGTCGGTATTCTGAAGCAGCTCACCGATCAGTTCGCCGCCCATGGGACAGGATCGGCGCAGGCCCGCGCGGTCGGAACGCTCGCCGGCTTCGTGCAGCGCGAGGCCAATGTGCTCGCCTATATCGACGGCTTCTGGCTTTGCTTCTGGCTTGCGGTGGCCGCCCTCGGCGTCATCGCACTGATCACCCGCGCGCCGCCCGGTCCGTTCACGCCGGCGCCGTTCGGCTTCGCCAAGACGGTGCTGCGGAAGTGCGGCATGCAAGTAACGTAGAGCGCGTCACCGCATCTGCCGCGCCGGCTCGATCAGCTCGGGCCGCGGGCCTGACAACCGCTTGTGCATGTGGACCATGAAGGCCATGGCAAAAATCGGAGTCGCCAGATTGACGATCGGAATCGAGACGAAGGCGGCGATGAACAGGCCGGCGGTGAAGATGGTGGCGGCATTGTCGCGCCGCATCGCCTTGGCTTCCTCCGGCGAACGGAAGCGCATCGCGGCGAGCTCGAAATATTCCCGGCCGAGCAGCCAGGCGGCGGCGAGGAAGAACACCAGGAAGCCGGCGCCGGCAAACAACACCAGCGGCAGCGCGATCAGATAGACCAGGATGGTCAGGAGCGCGGTCTTGATGCCCTCGAAGATCGCCTGGCTGAACGGCAGCGCGAGGCCCGGCTGCTCGGCGGGATAATGCTCGCGCTCGACGATGTCGGCGACGTCGTCGACGAACAGGCTCGCCACCAGCGAGGTGATTGCGGGCATCAGGAACACGCCGCCGAACACGACGCCGAGGCCCGCCGCGATCGAGACGATCCAGGACAAGACCTCGATGGACGTGTGCCAGCCCGGCCCAAGCAGGCCTTCCAGCCAGACCTCACCGGAGGTCGCAAACCAGCTCAGCAGCCGCTGCAGGCCGATCGCCAGCACGGTGATCAGCACGAGCGCTAGCCCGATCGACCGCCACAGGATCGAGCGCATCGGCGGCGAGATCATTTGCGACAGCGTCTTGATGGCGGCATCCAGCATGGGGACCCTCTCAGGTAAACACTTCGCGAGAGGTAGACACCGATTGCGGCTTCGGCAAGGGAGGGTGTTAGCCTGCCGTCGCCGGCAAACGCGGTGCGAGCTTTTGCTTACCCTCTCCTGGAGGGGGAGGGTCGGCTCACATTGAGCGTAGCGAAATGTGAGACGGGGTGGGGTGATCTCTCCCCACGGGCACTGCTCGACGCGGAGAGACCGTCACCCCACCCCAGCTCGCGCTGCGCGCGATCGACCCTCCCCCTCCAGGGGAGGGTAAGAACCGCTACTCTCTCCTAAGCCAACACTACCCGTGCCGGTGCCCGTGCTTGCGCGCTTTGGCCGGCCTGCCCTCGCCGGTCGGGATCATCACCACGCGGCCGTAGCGGACGCCGCGTTCGGCGATGATGTGGTCGGCGAAATGCTTGACCTCGTCCGCCGACCCCTTCAGCGCCGTCATCTCCATGCAATTGTTGTCATCGAGATGGACGTGCAGGGTCGCCAGCGCGAGGTCGTGATGGCCGTGAAATTCCTGCACCAGCCGTTTCGACAGATCGCGCGCGGCGTGGTCGTAGACATAGACGAGGCCGGCGACGCATTGGCCGGTTTGCGCGGTGTCCTCGGTGCTCTGCTGCAGGCCAGCGCGGGCGAGATCGCGGATGATCTCGGATCGGTTCTGATAGCCGCGCGCTTCCGCCGCGGCGTCGATCTCCGCCAGCAGATCGTCCTCGATCGTGATCGTAATTCGCTGCATCAGATCCCCTTCGTGCGTCTCGCCTGTGTCCCGTGAACCGTAGCCCGGATGGAGCGAAGCGCAATCCGGGACGGTGCCAATATGCGGGCAAGACCCCGGATTTCACTTGCGCTCCGTCCGGGCTACGCCGTGTCGTTACAGCCGCGTCGCGCGCAGCCGCAGGGCGTTCCCGACCACGCTCACCGAGGACAGCGCCATCGCGGCCGCGGCGACGATCGGCGAGAGCAGCAGGCCGAAGGCGGGATAGAGGATGCCCGCCGCGATCGGGATGCCCGCGGCATTGTAGATGAAGGCAAAAAACAGGTTTTGCCGGATGTTGCTCATCGTCGCCTGCGACAGCTTTCGCGCCCGGACGATGCCGACGAGATCGCCCTTGAGCAGGGTCACGCCGGCGCTCTCCATCGCCACGTCGGTGCCGGTGCCCATGGCGATGCCGACTTCGGCGGCGGCCAGCGCCGGTGCGTCGTTGACGCCGTCGCCGGCCATCGCGACGATGCGGCCGGCCTTTTGCAGCTTCGAGACCACCGCGCTCTTCTGATCCGGCAGCACCTCGGCCTCGACATCGGCGATGCCGAGCCGGCGTGCCACGGCCTCCGCCGTGGTCCGGTTGTCGCCGGTCAGCATGATCACCTTGATGCCTTCGGCCGCGAGCGCCTTCAGCGCCTCCGGGGTCGAAGCCTTGACCGGATCGGCGATCGCGAACAGGCCGGCGAGCCGGCCGTCGACGGCCATGTTGATCACGGTGGCCCCGTCCTGGCGCAGCCGTTCGGCCTCGGCGTGGAGTGTCGTCGTGTCGATCCCGAGCGAGGCGAGATATCCGGCATTGCCGAGCGCGATGGTCTTGCCGTCGACCTTGCCGGTCGCGCCCTTGCCGGTCGGCGAGTCGAACTGCTCGACCTGACCGAGCGCAAGCTGCTTCTCCTTGGCCGCGCGCATGATCGCGTCAGCCAGGGGATGCTCGCTGGCGCGCTCGACGCTGGCCGCAAGCCGGAGGATGTCGTCTTCCACAAAACCTGACGCCGGCACGATCGAGACCACCTTGGGCTTGCCCTCGGTCAGCGTTCCGGTCTTGTCGACCACCAGCGTGTCGATCTTCTCCATCCGCTCCAGCGCCTCGGCGTTCTTGATCAGCACGCCCGCTTGCGCGCCGCGGCCGACGCCGACCATGATCGACATCGGGGTCGCGAGGCCCAGTGCGCAGGGGCAGGCGATGATCAGCACGCTGACGGCGGCAACGAGGCCGAAGGCCAGCCGCGGCTCCGGTCCGAACCAGGCCCAGGCGCCGAAAGCGGCGATCGCGACGGCGATGACGGTGGGCACGAACCAGCCCGCGACCTGATCGGCCAGCCGCTGGATTGGCGCACGCGAGCGCTGCGCGTCCGCAACCATCTGCACGATCTGCGACAGCAGCGTCTCGCGACCGACCTTGTCGGCGCGCATGATGAAGCTGCCGGACTGGTTCAGCGTGCCGGCAATGACCTTGGCGCCGGTCTCCTTGGTAACAGGCATGGACTCGCCGGTGACCAGGGATTCGTCGAGCGAGGAGCGTCCTTCCAGGATGCTCCCGTCGACCGGCACCTTCTCGCCGGGGCGAACGCGCAAGCGGTCGCCGGCGTGAAGCGTGTCGATCTCGACCTCGTGCTCGCTGCCGTCATGCTCGACGCGGCGCGCGGTCTTGGGCGCGAGCTGCAACAGCGCCTTGATCGCGCCGGACGTCGCATCGCGGGCACGCAGCTCCAGCACCTGGCCGAGCAGCACCAACACGGTGATGACCGCAGCCGCCTCGAAATAGACGGCAACCGCACCTCCATGGCCGCGGAAATCGGCAGGAAAAACCTGCGGCGCGACGGTGCCGATGATGCTGTAGACATAGGCCACCCCGGTGCCCATCGCGATCAGCGTGAACATGTTGAGGTTGCGCGTCAGCAGCGATTGCCAGCCGCGAACGAAGAACGGCCAGCCGGCCCACAGCACGACCGGTGTGGCGAAGGCGAGCTGGATCCAGTTCGACAGGGTAGGATCGATCCAGTTGTGCGGACCGGCGAGATGGCCGCCCATCTCCAGCACCACGGCCGGTAACGCGAGCGCGCCGCCGATCCAGAACCGCCGCATCATGTCGGCGAGTTCCGGGTTGGGACCGGTGTCGAGGCTCGCCATCTCGGGCTCCAGCGCCATGCCGCAGATCGGGCAGCTGCCGGGGCCGACCTGACGGATCTCCGGATGCATCGGGCAGGTGTAGATCGTGCCCGCCGGCATTTCGGGTTCGGGCGCCTTCTCTTTCGCGAGATATTTGGCGGGATCGGCCGCGAACTTGGTGCGGCAGCCGGCCGAGCAGAAATGGAAGGTCTCGCCGTGATGTGTGAAGCGGTGCTTCGAGGTCGCAGGATCGACGCTCATGCCGCAGACGGGGTCTTTGACCTTGGTCGCGGTGTCACCGTGATCATGAGAGTGGCCGGAATGATCGCCGTGTCCGCCGCAGCAGGAGGAGGCCGCGGGCTTGGCGGCTGGCGTCGCCATGTGACTCGAACAGCCGCATCCGGCGTGAGCGGTTGCGTCGTGGTGATGCCCGTGTTCGGGATTGTTCATTGTCCTGCTCCAGCGGTGCCCAGGTCTTGCAACCCATACCCGGTAGGGGTATATAGACGCCATGCGCAAGGACATCAAGGCATCCGTCGGAAAACGTCTCGGCCGGATCGAGGGCCAGGTTCGCGGTCTCTCGAAAATGGTAGAGGAAGACCGCTACTGCATCGACATCGTGACGCAGATCTCGGCGGTGCGTGCCGCGCTGCGCCGGGTCGAGGAGGAGGTCCTCAAGGACCACGTCGCCCATTGCGTCGAGCACGCGATATCGAGCGGCGACAAGGCCGACCAGCGCGCGAAGATCGCGGAGTTGATGGCGGTGATCGGACGGGCGGAGCGGTAGATCGGTATTCCGCCGTCATTGCGAGCGCAGCGAAGCAATCCAGAATCTTTCGCGGAGGGATTCTGGATCGCTTCGTCGTTCCGCTCCTCGCAATGACGGTTGTGGAAGCGTGATCGCACCGCGCTACAGCGAGATTTACGCCGCGATCTCGTACATGTCTCCGCGGCGCCTTGCGCGGTACGTCGCAAGTTCGCTCAGCTGCACGAAATGCTCGGAGAAGGCGGCGCTCGCCTCCGCAACGCACGCGCTCATTTGCTCAGCCGGAATCTCAGACGGCGCCTCTTCGTCAACCGCTTCAGGAACGAGCGGCGGCGCCATGAACGTTTCTGGAAACACACCGAATGAGCCCGCTACCTCCTCGAGCGGCTTCTGCTTGTCGGCCCAGTGCAGCGCGGTGTAGTCGAACCCGTGCACGATGGTGGGTTTGACGACTTCGAAATAGGGCGAGATATCGAAGTCGCGGGGCATGTAGAGCGAGGAATCGCGGATATGCAGGATTTCGCGGCGGGCGGCGCGGCTGCCGGCCTTGGTGATCTTCGGCAGGATCGGGTAACGCACGGCATCGAACGCCTGCGCGATCAGCGCCGAGCAGATGATCTTGGTCGGATCGCCCGAGCCGATCGCGATCATGCGCCGCCGCCAGCGCTGCGGCACCGGCAGCGGGAACAGGAAGCGCATGAGGTCGACGATGTTCTTGGTGTCGTAGCCGAAGCCGATGCGGTTGATCGCATAGCGGCAGACCGTGGTGCGGTCCTCATAGGACAGCCCGACCGGACGGCAGACGCGGGTGTGATAGGGGAAATATTTCGACAGCGGCGCGGAGGTGACGCCTTCGCCGATATTGGCCTCGATCAGCACGTGGGGCTCACCGTCGGGCTCTTCGGCGCCCTCGACCGGGCCGACATAAAGCGCAGCATGCGACCAGGTCGACTGCGTGAGATATTTGATGATGCCGGAGATGCGGTTGTTGCCCTCGACCAGCAGCACGTCGCCGGGTTCGATGACGCCGCGCAGGTGCTCCGGGTCGCTCGGCGTGAACGGCTCGTAGCCCGGCACCTCCTTTGAGAGGTACGCGGCAATCAGCTTGCCGACTGAATCCAGGACCGTCCCCATTTCCAACTCCCCCCACGGCCTTTTGCGGCCGTCTTTTTCCCTTCTCTATCATGGTCTAAACCTGTTGCAATTCGGTTCATCACTCCGTGACATCAAGCACGATTGATTCACCATGATGGTTGCCGTGCAACATCAGATGCGGCAAAGTTCGCTGACTGTTCCCGTTCGCCGCAAGTCCTCGGAAACCATGACATGACAATCACGCGCCGCGATTTCCTTGTCGCGTCGGCGGGCCTTGCCGCAATGCCGGTCCTGCGTGCAAACGCCGCGCCCCTGCCGCGCGAGGCGGACATCGTCGTGATCGGCGCCGGGGCCGCGGGAATCGCCGCAGCGCGGCGCATCATGGCGACCGGCCGCAAGGTCGTG
This sequence comes from Bradyrhizobium amphicarpaeae, assembly GCF_002266435.3. NCBI lineage: Bacteria > Pseudomonadati > Pseudomonadota > Alphaproteobacteria > Hyphomicrobiales > Nitrobacteraceae > Bradyrhizobium > Bradyrhizobium amphicarpaeae. Next base: position 150,387 of record NZ_CP029426.2, on the reverse strand, counting down.
GTGATGGAAGCGGCATCGCAGATCGGCGGCCGCTGTATCACCGACGGAACCACCTTTGAGGTGCCGTTCGACCGCGGTGCGCGCTTGATGCACAATCCTGACACCAATCCGATGATCCGGCTGGCGCGCAGCGTCGGGCTGGACGTGCTGCCGGCGCCAACGGGCCAGAAGATGCGCATCGGCCGCCGCAACGCGCGCGCGGGCGAGACCGAGCAATTCCTGGCGGCGCTGGTGCGCGCCAACCGCGCCATCGACGATGCCTCGCGGGCCAAGCTGGACACGTCCTGCGCCTCCGTGCTGCCGAAGGATCTCGGCGATTGGGCCGGCGCGGCCGAGTTCATGCTGGGCGCGAGCTTCGCCGGCAAGGATTTGAAGGAGCTGTCCGCGATCGACAAGGGGCGTGCGCAGGACCGCAACGCGGCGATCGTCTGTCGTCAGGGCCTGGGCACGCTGATCACGAAGCTCGGCGAACAGGCGCCGGTGGCGCTGTCGACGCCGGCGAGCCGTATCAGCTGGAGCAATCGCGACGTCAACGTGGAGACGCCAGCAGGGAAGATCGCCGCACGCGCCGTCATCGTCACGGTCTCGACCAACGTGCTGACATCGGGCGCGATCAAGTTCACGCCCGACATTCCCAAACGCACGCTGGACGCGGCCTCGAAGCTCGGCCTCGGCAGCTATGATCGCATCGTGCTGCAATTGCCGGGCAATCCGCTCGGCCTGTCGCGCGACGATATCCTGATCGAGCAGAGCAATTCGACCCGCACGGCGCTGATGTTCGCCAATATCGGCGGCTCCTCGCTGTGTTCGATCGATGTCGGCGGCTCGTTCGGCCGCGATCTCTCCGAGCAGGGCGAGAAGGCGATGGCTGCCTTTGCCAGGGAGTGGATCACCAAATTGTTCGGCAGCGAAGCCGCTTCTGCCGTCGGGAAGACCAGCGCCACGCGCTGGAACGCCTCGCCCTTCGTGATGGGCGCGATGTCGGCGGCTGCCCCCGGCGGCCAGCTGTCGCGAAAAATCCTGAGCGAGCCGATCGGCAATGTGTTCCTCGCGGGCGAGGCCACGCACGAGACGCTGTGGGGCACCGTCGACGGCGCCTGGGAAAGCGGTGAGCGCGCCGCGGACGCAGCCTTGCGCAAGATCGGTGCGCTCAAGGACGATCCTGCGGATGTGCCGACGCAGTCGACGAAGCGGCGCCGCACGCCGCGACAGTAGGCGGGGATTTAGCGCAACACCCCGTCCAGCACCGGCAGCCCCGCGATCACCGCAATCGCGATCAGCGCGTAGCAGATCGCACGAAACACTTTCTCGCTCGCGCGTCCGAACAGCGAGGCGCCGAACGCGACGCCGATGGCGTAGACCGGGCCGACGATCAGCGAGAGCACAAGCGATTCGCGGCTGATCAGGCCTGTGGTCGCGTAACTGATTAGCGAGAAGAAATCGGACGCGCCGAAGAACAGCACGATATTGGCGCGCGCGACGATCGGTGCGATCGGGCGGCCGAGCCAATAGCCGACGATCGGAGGGCCGCCGGTCTGCGCGAGGCCGCTGCAGAAGCCCGAGAGGCCGCCGATGCCGACCGAAAGCCAGGCGTGGTCCTTGCCGCGATAGCGCCATCCCGACAGCAGCAGGAGCAGCAGCGCCGCGACGAAGCAGGAGATGATCCAGCGCGTGGTGACGGGCTCGAGCACGCTGAGGAAATAGGTGCCGACGGGAACGCCGACCAGCGCGCCCAGCACGATCACGGCGGTTGCCTTGCGATCCGCCTTCCGCCACGCATCCGGCAGCAGCGGCGCGGCCGCGACGAAATCAATCACCAGAAGCAAGGCGGCGACGAGCCGCGGCGCGGCGATGCTGCTCGCCAGCGGCATGAAGATCAGCGCGGAGCCGAAGCCGGAGAAGCCGCGTGCGGTACCGGAAACGAACGCGACGGCGCAGAGCGCCATCGCGATGCTGAGGTTGACGTCCTTCGGAAGAAAATCCGTCAGCGTCATCCGCGAAGAGTGCCGCCGGTCTTCTTCGTGACCTCGGCCACGATCTTCGCGGCGACGGCCTCGATCTCCTGATCGGTCAGCGTCTTCTCGCGCGGCTGGATCGTCACGGCGATGCCGATGGATTTCTTGCCGTCGTCGATGCCCTTGCCCTCGTAGACGTCGAACACGTTCACGCCGGTGATCAACTTCTTGTCGACACCCTGCGCGGCCCGCACGATGTCGCCGGCCTTCACGCTGCGATCGACGATGAAGGCGAAGTCGCGCGTGACAGGCTGGAATGCCGAGAGCTCGATCACGGGCTTGGCGCGGGTCGGCTTCTTCTTCGCCTCGGGGATGCGGTCGAGGATCACCTCGAACACCATGAGCGGACCGTCGGCGCCGAGCGCCTCGAGCGCTCTGGGATGCACCTCGCCGAAATGGCCGAGCGCGTTCTGCGGCCCGATCTGGATCGTGCCGGAGCGGCCCGGATGCAGCCATGCGGGGCCGCCGGCGACGATCTGCAGCGCCTGCATCGGCGCGCCGGCGGCTGCCAGCACGGCCAGCGCATCCGCCTTGGCGTCGAAAACGTCAGCCTGGGCCGAGCCGGACCAATGCCGACCCAGACCTTCCGAGGAGGCAAAGCCGCGGCGCACGCCGGCTGCGGCCGTGAACTGATCCTCCGGGCGGTCGCCCTTGAAAATTTGGCCGACCTCGAACAACGCGACATCGCTGACGCCGCGGTTGGCGTTGGCCTGTGCCGCCGCGATCAGGCCCGCGAGCAGCGTCGGACGCATGTCGGAGAGATCCGCCGCGATCGGGTTGGCGACTTCCAACTCGCGCTGGCCGCCGCCGAACAGCTTTGCCGCGGATTTCGTGATGAACGACCAGGTCACCGCTTCGATGACGCCGCGGCTTGCGAGCGCGCGCCTGGCGCGCCGGGTTCGCTGCTGAAGCGGCGTCAGCACCGGCTTGCGCGCGTCCTCGCCCCGCTCGAACGGCGTCATCGGCACCTTGTCGACGCCGACAATGCGGACGATCTCCTCGACGATGTCGGCCTTGCCGTGCACGTCGGAACGCCACGAGGGCACCGCGACTTTCACCACCGGGCCGGGGCCCGCCATCATGAAGCCGAGATGGGTCAAGATGCGCTTCATCTCGGGTTGCGTCACCTCGATGCCGGAGAGGCGCTTCACCTCGGTGAGCGGGAAATCGATCACGCGATCCTCGCCAAAGGCCTTGCCGGCCACGACGGTCTCGGACGGCGTGCCGCCGCACATCTCCATCACCAGCCTGGTCGCGAGCTCCAGCCCCGGCACCATGAAGGCCGGATCGACGCCGCGCTCGAAGCGGTAGCGCGCGTCCGAATTGATGCCGAGCTTGCGGCCGGTCTGGGCGATGTTGATCTCGTTCCACAGCGCCGATTCGATTAACACGTCGGTGGTTTCGTCGTCACAGCCCGAGGCTTCGCCGCCCATGATGCCGGCGAGCGATTCCACGCCGTGCTCGTCCGCGATCACGCAGATCGCGGGATCGAGATTGTAGGTGCGGCCGTCCAGCGCGAGCAGCGTCTCGCCGTCACGGGCACGGCGCACGACGAGATTGCCCTTCACCTTCCTGGCGTCGAACACGTGCAGCGGCCGCGCGCGGTCGTAGGTCATGAAGTTGGTGATGTCGACCAGCGCGTTGATCGGACGCAGCCCGATCGCGGTCAGCCGCTTCTGCAGCCATTCCGGCGATGGGCCGTTCTTGACGCCGCGCACGAGGCGCATCGCGAAACCCGGACACAGCGTGGCGTCTTCGACCGTGACCTGCACGGGACAAGGAAATTCGCCCTTGACCGGCTTGATCGTCGGGTCCTTGAATTTGCCCATGTCGGCGGCGGCGAGGTCGCGCGCGATGCCGTGCACGCCGGTGCAGTCCTGACGGTTCGGCGTCAGATTGATCTCGACCACGGGATCGCCGAGGCCGGCCCATTCGGCGTAAGCAGCGCCGATCGGCGCGTCGGCCGGCAATTCCATGATGCCGTCATGGTCGTTGGAGATCTGCAGCTCGGCCGCCGAGCACAGCATGCCGCGGCTCTCGACGCCGCGGATGGTGCCGACACCGAGCGTGATGTCCTTGCCGGGAATGTAGGTGCCGGGCGGCGAGAACACGCTGACGAGCCCGCTGCGCGCATTCGGCGCGCCGCAGACGACTTGCACCGGCGCCGCGCCGTGACCGGTATCGACCATGCAGACGCGCAGCCGATCCGCATTCGGGTGCTGCTCCGCCGAGATCACCTTCGCAATGGTGAACGGCTTGAGCGCCTTCGCCTTGTCCTCGATGTTCTCGACCTCGAGCCCGATCATGGTGAGCTTGTCGGCGAGTGCGTCGAGCGGCTCGTCGGTGTCGAGATGATCCTTCAGCCAGGAGAGGGTGAATTTCATGGCTGTTTGCCTCGGCTCTTGTCGGTGATTGCGGAGTGATCTTGGGCGGTATCGATGTTCCCTCCCCCCTTGTGGGGGAGGGTCAGGGAGGGGGGTGAGCCGCGGGCGCCGGCGGCAGCTGCTTGGCGAATTGCCTCAACAACTCCCTCGAGGTTCGTCATGACCTCATCGTTGGTGAAGCGCAGCACCCGAAAGCCCTCGGCTGCGAAGAAGGCGTCGCGACGCCCGTCCTTCTTTTGGCGTTCCTCGAAATCGTGGGATTCTCCATCAAGCTCGATGATGAGCTTCGAGGAGAAGCACACGAAGTCGGCGATGTAATTTCCAATCGGCGTTTGGCGGCGGATGCCAACACCGTCCATGCGGTCAGCTTTCAGGTAGCGCCACAGCAGTGTTTCGGCATACGTCATCGCTCGCCGAAGCTGCTTGGCCCGGCTGCGCTGGCGTTCGCTCACAACTGCGTGCGGCATCCGCGGCTACCCCCCTCCCTGACCCTCCCCCACAAGGGGGGAGGGAACCGAGAGAGTCTTCGTATGGCTGATCACGCGCTCAATCCTCCCGCCAGCGTCGGCACTTCCAGCGGCTTGAAGCCGTAATGGCTCAGCCAGCGGACGTCGCTGTCGAACAGCTGGCGCAGATCGGCGATGCCGTATTTCAGCATGGCGATGCGGTCGATGCCCATGCCCCACGCGAAGCCCTGGTACTCGTCGGGATCGATGCCGCAGGCGCGCAGCACGTTCGGGTGCACCATGCCGCAGCCGAGAATCTCGAGCCAGTCCTCGCCTTCGCCGAAGCGGATCTCGCCCTTGTCGCGGCGGCACTGGATGTCGACTTCCAGCGACGGCTCGGTGAACGGGAAGAACGACGGGCGGAAGCGCATGTTGATGTGGTCGACCTCGAAGAATGCCTTGCAGAACTCGTGCAGGATCCATTTGAGGTGGCCGAGATGCGAGGTCTTGTCGATGACGAGGCCTTCGACCTGGTGGAATTGCGGCGTGTGGGTCGCGTCCGAATCGATGCGGTAGGTGCGGCCCGGGCAGATCACGCGGATCGGCGGCTTCTGGCTCAGCATGGTGCGCACCTGCACCGGCGAGGTGTGGGTTCGCAGCAGCATGCGCGAGCCGTCTTCCTTCGGATGGAAGAAGAAGGTGTCGTGCATCTCGCGCGCCGGATGGCCTTCCGGAAAATTCAGCTTGGTGAAGTTGTAATCGTCGGTCTCGATGTCGGGGCCTTCGGCCACCGAGAATCCCATGTCGGCGAAGATCGTTGTCAGCTCGTCCCAGACCTGGCTCAGCGGATGGATGCGGCCGGCTTCCGTCGGCGCATCGCGCAGCGGCAGCGTGACGTCGACGGTCTCGGACGCGAGACGCGCATCGAGCGCCGCCGATTTCAGAACGTCGCGCCGTGCGGCGAGCGCCTGGGTGACCTCGTCCTTGGCCTGGTTGATCGCCGCGCCCTGCGTCTTGCGTTCGTCCGGCGACATCTTGCCGAGCGTTGCCAGCAGCGCGGAAATCGAGCCCTTCTTGCCGAGGGCTGCGACACGCACGACTTCGAGCGCGGCCTCGTCGGCAGCGGCGGCGATGTCGGCGATGATCTGGGCTTGGAGCTGGGCAAGATCGGTCATGGCAATCCCTTTTGGCCAGGATGCTGAGCCGATGATCCTAGCCCGTCACACCCGGCATGGCGCCGGGCTTCCACGTCGGAGAAGTGTTTGCGCGAGGATGAGGGCCGGGGCAGTCGGGCGCGGAAACGCGCCTCTGCCCGGGCCATCACAAGCTACGCAGAGCACGGTGCAGGACGGCTTTCCGCCGCCAGCACAGCTCTGGCCTCATCAGGCCGCGAGGGCGGCCTTGGCCTTCTCGGCGATCGCCTGGAACGCCGCAGGCTCGCTGATCGCGAGATCGGACAGCACCTTGCGGTCCACGGTGATCCCGGACTTGGCCATGCCGTCGATAAATCGGCTGTAGGTCAGGCCGAACGGACGGACGGCAGCATTGATGCGCTGGATCCAGAGCGCGCGGAAGGTCCGCTTCTTGCGCTTGCGGTCACGGAAGGCATATTGCATCGCCTTCTCGACCGCCGGCTTGGCGGCGCGGATGGTGTTCTTGCGGCGGCCATAGAAGCCCTTGGCGGCCTTGTAGACTTTCTTGTGCTTGGCGTGGGCGGTCACACCGCGTTTGACGCGAGACATGACGAAATCCTTCAGAGATGACTTTGGTTATCGGATTGCCGCGTAACAGGCGGCACGGTCGGCAATGATCTTGGACGTCCTTGGACGCGATCAGGCGTTCGGCAAGAAGTACTTCTTGACGTTGTCGCCGTCGGTCTTGAACAGCACCGCGGTGCCGCGCAGCTGACGGATCTGCTTCTTCGTCCGCTTGATCATGCCGTGACGCTTGCCGCGATGGGCGAACATCACCTTGCCGGTGGCAGTCACCTTGAAGCGCTTTTTGGCGCCCGATTTGGTCTTCAGCTTGGGCATTTGGCTCTCCTAATGGCACAGGGATCCGCCCGCGAAGGCGGCTGGCCGTCAAAAATGCTCGTTAGAGCGTTGATTGTGCTCAGGTTTTGCGAACAAGCGCGAAACCCGCACGGACACCGCCACGGCAGCCCTTAATCAGCCGGGCGATGAAGGCCGGGCTTATGACAGAGAACGGGCGAATTGGCAACGATGAACCAGCGGAACCTACCGGCCGACTATTCGGTGCTGGTACACTTATGTCCAAGCGGTGTCGCCCGGAGCAGGACCAAAATGGCCCATTTGTCCCAAATGCTTTTCTCTTTGACTGATTTCGTCCGCCCGCGCCGTCTGGCGCTGCTTGCCGTACTCGCCACGGCCGCGCTGCCATCGACCGCCGATGCCCGCGTCGGCGGTTATGACGGCATCTGGAATGTCACCTTCGCCACCACCCGGGGCAATTGCAGCTCGGGCTACAGCGTGCCCTTCACGGTGACGGGCAGCCGGGTCTCCTCCGCCGGCGGCGGCCGGGTCTCCGGTACGGTCAAGCGCGGCGGCGCCGTGGCGGTCCATGTCTCGGTCGGCGCCTCCCATGCCAGCGGCGGCGGCCGGCTCGCCGGCGTGAACGGCACCGGCTCGTGGAAGGGCATCATTTCCGGCGACCAGTGCAGCGGCACCTGGCAGGCGACGCGGACCTGAACGAAAACGGCCCGCCGGAGATCCGGACGGGCCGTTGAAATCTCTATCTTGAAAAGCCGGCGTCAGCGCGGCGCCAGCACCATGACGACCTGGCGGCCTTCGAACCGGGCGTCCTGCTCGACCTTGGCGAACTCGGCGACGTCGCTCTTGACCTTGTCCAGAAGCTTTGTCCCGATCTCCTGGTGCGCCATTTCGCGGCCGCGATAGCGCAACGTGATCTTGACCTTGTCGCCTTCTTCGAAGAACCGCTGCATCGCGCGCATCTTCACGTCGTAATCGTGGTCGTCGATCATCGGGCGGAGCTTGATCTCCTTGATCTCGACGATCTTCTGCCGCTTGCGGGCTTCGGCGGCTTTCTTCTGGGCGGAATACTTATACTTCCCGTAGTCCATGATCTTGCAGACGGGAGGGCTGACGTTCGGCGAGATCTCGACCAGATCCATGCCGGCTTCCTGGGCCATGCGGATAGCCGCGACGGTCTCCACGGTGCCTTTGTTGTCACCGGCCTGATCGATCAGCTGAATCTGCGCATTGCGGATATCGTCATTGATGCGCGGCCCGTCTTTGCTGGCAACGGGCGGGGCTTTATTGGGACGGCGAATGGGTTGTTCTCCAAAGTTGTGAAAGAGGCGGCTACTGTGCAGGAATATAGGTTTGCCGGCAAGCAATTCGCTCGGGCGGGAGGCGAAATACCCTCAAATGCGAGGCATTTCGGTCACGCCCATCGGCACCCCGACGGACATAGACACCTTGCTTCTGTTCCGCAAGCGTCCCAAACGGCCAATCCGGGCTGCGCCGCGGACTACGCCCGGACAGTTCAAACTGCACAGCCAGAGTAAACGTTCCATGAGTGATGCCATTCCCGAGGCCGTTCTCGACTTCATCGATGTGGGCGAGGGCACATCCGCCCGCAGGATCGCGGTGCGCAGCCGTGCCGGCAAGGGCCCCGGCCTGGTTTGGCTGGGCGGATTCAAGTCGGACATGCTGGGTGGCAAGGCCGTAGCCTTGGACGCCTGGGCCAAAGACCACGGCCGCGCCATGGTCCGGTTCGACTATTCCGGTCACGGCGAATCCGGCGGCGATTTCGCCGACGGAACCATCGGACGCTGGCTGGAGGAGTGCGTGGCGGTGTTCGAACGGTTCTGCGATGGCCCGCAGGTCCTGATCGGCTCGTCCATGGGCGGCTGGATGGCGCTGCTGCTCGCGCGCGAAATCAAGAAGCGTTATGGCGCGGCCTCGCTCGCCGGGCTCGTGCTGATCGCGCCGGCGCCTGATTTCACCGAAGAGCTGATGTGGAAGAATTTCTCGCCCGCGGTGAAGCAGGAGATCGAGACCAAGGGCGTCTGGATGCGCCCGTCGGAATATGGCGACGGCTCGCCCTATCCGATCACGCGAAAGCTGATCGAGGAGGGCCGCAACCATCTCGTGCTCGGCAGCGCCATCGATCTCGGCTGCCCGGTCCGCATCCTGCAGGGCGCGAAGGATCCCGACGTGCCCTGGCAGCACGCCTTCGCGCTGACGCATCGCCTGCCGGCCGACGACGTCGTGCTGACCATGATCCAGGACGGCGACCACCGCCTCTCCCGCCCGCAGGACATCGCGCGAATCCTTGCCGCGGTGGCGGAGATCGGGTGAAGTGTTGCTCAGCACGCGGTGTCATCGCCCGACTTGATCGGGCGATCCAGTACGCCGCAGCGGTCGCAATTGAGCCGAGATGCCTCGGCGTACTGGATGCCCCGGTCAAGCCGGGGCATGACGGAGATGGGAGAAACGCCGATGACCACCGCCATGCTGCGCGCCTTCTGCGACGCCGTCGAACAGCGCAACGGCCGCGCCTTCGCCGAGCTGTTCACCGAGGACGGCGTCTATCACGACGTGTTCTACGGCGCCTTCGCTGGCCGCGCAAAAATCGCTGCGATGATCGACGACTGGTTCTATCGCACGGCGACCGATTTCCGCTGGGATATGCATGATCCCGTGTCGGACGGCACCACGCTCTATGCGCGCTACACCTTCAGCTATCGTTCGACCTTGCCGGAAGCTGGCGGCGCGCGGGCGATGTTCGAGGGTGTCGCGATCATGACGCTGCGTGACGGCAGGATCGTGAACTATCACGAGGTCGCCAATACCGCACCGGCCTTCGTCGACCTGAAGTTCGCGCCTGAAAGAATCGCGAAGATCGTCGCCAAGCAGGGCGCGGAGCTGAAGGCGCGGCCGGAGATGCTGCGGCATCTTGCGTAGACGACAAGCTACCGCTTCGACGGATTCGCCATCGGCTTGCGCTGCGCCAGCGCGGCCACCGTCGCGGTGCCGATCGGCCCCTGTTCGTCATAGAGCCAGCATTCGCCGATCGCGACGCCATCGGTGGCGTGATGGTTCACCACCTCGAATCCGATCCAGTTCGTCACCGGCAGGCGGTGCAGATAGATCGTCACGTCGCTGTTGATGTAGCCGAGCCCGTTGTCGCCGGCATTGGCAAACGGGCTGGCGAAGTCGGCACCAACGGCGACATGGACGAACGGCGTCATCGGCACGCCGGCGACCAGCTCGCGCACCTCGCTCATCCAGAGCTTTCTCGGACCGAGCGAGCCCATATGGCCGACGATCGGGCGCGTGGTCCATTTGCCGTTCATGCCGAGCCTGGGATCGGTGGGTTTTGGAATGTCGGCCGGCTTCGGCACGTCCCAGTTCGGCGGCGACCAGACATTGCCATCCGGATTTTGTGTCTTGCGCAGCAGCTGGCACGAGGCCCGCGCCATGCTGACGCCGCCGGAGACGAACTCCGCCTCGACCACGCGGATGCGCAATCCATCGCGCACGAGGCGCGTCGTCACCTCGATCGGCTTGTCGATGGTCGGCAGCTTGTACATGTCGACGGTGAGCCGCGCCGGCATCAATTCGGGACCGGAATGGCGCTCCTCGATGGCAAAGCCGAGCAGCCCGACGACGACGCGTCCGTGCAGCGATTTCGGATCCCACGGACCATTGGCGGCTTCCGTCGGATGGAATGTGTCACCGTCGCGGGTGAAGAAAGGTAGGTTGGTCATGATGACCGACTTTGCGGGAACGCGCCGGGAAATCAAGGGCGGGAGGGCCGCAGCCACAACAGTAGGTGTCATCGCCCGCGCAGGCGGGCGATCCAGTACTCCGTGACGAACTTGGGTCACGCGATAGGCCGCGGCGTACTGGATTCCCCGCCTTCGCGGGGAATGACACCGAGGGTTAGGAAACGGCGTGCCACTCCGCACGCACGCTATCGTCGTGCTCGTTAGTTGCTGCGGCCGACTTCATCGCCTCAAACTCCTCCAGCGACACCAACCGCCCCAGCGCCCATACCGCAGCGCCGCGCACCAGCGGACTCGCGTCGTCGAGCAACCGCCGCGCTTCCGCCGCCAGCCCCGCGTCGCCCGAGTTGCCGATCGCAATCAGCACGTTCCGCAAGAACCGGTCGCGGCCGATGCGCTTGACCGGCGACTTCGTGAACAGCGTGCGGAACGCGGTGTCGTCGAGGCGTGCAAGTTCGGCAAGATCAGGCGCGCGCAGCTCGTCGCGTGCTGCGAGCCTGGCCTCGCGTCCCTCCTGTGCGAACTTGTTCCAGGGACAGGCGGCGAGGCAATCGTCGCAGCCATAGATGCGGTTGCCGATCGCCCTTCGAAATTCGTGCGGGATCGGTCCCTTGTTCTCGATGGTGAGATAGGAAATGCAGCGTCGCGCATCGAGCTCGTAGGGCGCGGGAAACGCCGCGGTCGGGCAGATGTCGAGGCAAGCCCGGCACGAGCCGCAATGATCGATCTCGGCATCGTCGCGCGGCAATTCGAGCGTGGTGTAGATTGCGCCGAGAAACAGCCACGAGCCGAACGCGCGCGAGACGAGGTTGGTGTGCTTGCCCTGCCAGCCGAGACCGGCGGTCTGCGCCAGCGGCTTCTCCATCACGGCGGCGGTGTCGACGAACACTTTCACGTCCGACGGCGCGGCTGCGACCAGCCAGCGCGCCAGCGCCTTCAGGCGCTTCTTGATGAGATCGTGATAGTCGTCGCCCTGTGCATAGACCGAGATCGCCGCGCGCGTGCGTTGCGCGAGGACTGCGAGCGGATCGGAATCGGGGCCGTAATTGACGCCGAGCATGATCACCGAGCGCACGTCGGCCCACAGCCCGCGCGGGTCGACGCGTCGCTCCGGCTGGTTCGCGAGCCAGTCCATGTCGCCATGACGGCCTGATGCGATGAATTCGAGAAAGTGTTGTCCGGCACTCTCGATCGTCCCGGGCTGGGTGATGCCGATGCAGTCGAAGCCGAGCGCACGCGCTTGCTCGTCGAGAGCAGCACGCAGCCCAACAGTGTCGGTGCTGGATCTAGCCACCAATATGTCCACGCTCGTCATGGCCGGGCTTGTCCCGGCCATCCACGATCTTGCTTGGCGCTCATGGAAAGTGAAACAACGTAGATGCCCGGGACAAGCCCGGGCATGACGACCTTCATCAGAAATCCAGGTCCACGTAGGTCCGCGATGCCGGCACGCCGGCCAGCCATTCGCTCAGCAGCGGACGGAACGACGGGCGGGACTTCACCCGCGCGTACCACGCCTTTGCTGAATCGTCCTCGCTCCATGGCACGTCGCCCAGATAGTCGATCGCCGAGAGATGCGCCGCGGCGGCGAGATCCGCGTAAGTGAGCCGGTCGCCGGCGAGGAAATTACGCGTCTGCGCCAGCCAGCCGATATAGGCCAGATGATAGCGCACATTGGCCTTGGCGGCGCGCATCACGTCGGCGGAAGGCGCCCCCCCGCCGTTCTCCTCGCTCATGAAACGCTTGTAGATGCGCTCCGTGACGAGAGGATGCGAGACCTCCTCGAAGAACTTTTCGTTGAACCAGGCCATCAGCCGGCGAACCTCGACGCGCTCGGAGATCGTCTCCGGCATCAGGCGCTTGGGTCCCATCTCGGCGCCATAGGCCTCGTCGACATATTCGGCGATGATCGCAGCGCCCGGGATCGGCGGCTGCTCGTCATCCAGCATGACGGGCGTCGTGCCCGCCGCATTGAGCAGCAGAAACGCCTCGCGCCGTTCCCAGCTGCGCTCTTCGACCAGCTTGAGGTCGAGCCCATATTCGCCCGCGATCAGACGGATGAAACGCGAATGCGGACAGAACGGATGATGAAACAGCGTAAACATGAAGCCTTTGACTATGTGATGGTGCTTAAGATTCCATCAATGTTTGTGCGGCGCCACACTAGTCCTTCAAAACCGCGAGGCAAGGGCGTGATTTCGCATTTTGCGATTGCGGCATGGGGGCGAATAGGCGAGAAGAGCCCCGCTTTTCCAGCCGAAATGGACCGTAAATATGTCAGACGCAATACGGGCAGTGATCCTCGGCATCATCGAGGGTGTGACCGAGTTCCTTCCCGTGTCCTCGACCGGCCATCTGCTGCTGGCGGAACGCTTCTTCCATCTCGGCGAAGGCGCCTTCTGGGATTCGTTTACGGTTCTGATCCAGCTGGGTGCGATCCTCGCGATCGTCGGGCTGTACTTCAAGAAGCTCTGGGACGTCGTGATCGGCTTCTTCACCGGCGACACCTATTCGCGCCGCTTCGTGATCGGCGTGCTGGTCGCGTTCCTGCCCGCCGTCATCGTCGGCCTCGTCGCCGGCAAATACATCAAGAGCGTGCTGTTCAATCCCTGGGTCGTGTGCTTCACGCTGATCGTCGGCGGCGCCATCCTGCTCTGGGTCGACAAGCTCGACCTCAAGCCGCGCGAGCATGACGCCACCAGGTTTCCGTTGCTGATGTATCTCTATATCGGCATCGCACAGTGCGTGGCGATGATCCCGGGCGTGTCGCGTTCCGGCGCCAGCATCGTCGCTGCGATGTTCCTCGGCGCCGACAAGCGCGCGGCGGCGGAGTTCTCGTTCTTCCTGGCCATTCCCACCATGATCGGCGCGTTCGCCTACGACTTCTACAAGAACCGCTCCGAGATGACGATGGACCACATGGGCGTCGTCGCGATCGGTTTCGTGGTGTCGTTCATCACCGCGATCATCGTGGTCAAGACGTTCCTGGAATACGTCACCCGGCACGGCTTCGTGGTGTTCGCCTGGTGGCGCGTCATCGTCGGCACGCTCGGCCTGATCGCGCTGGCGCTCGGGCGTTAAGCATTTCTGATCGGGGCTACGCCCGCATCACGTCTGCAACGCAAAATAAGCTTTTGGTCGCTAGTCAGTTTCCTACGCCGGGCGGCGCGCGCCCGGCACAGGAGCTGAGCCATGACACTCGTCAGCGGCTGGGGGCGTTTCCCGGTCGTCGATAGCGACGTGCTGCGCCCGCGCTCGTTCGCGGCGGTCGGCGAAGCCGTCTCGGCCGGCACCGTCGCGCGGGGCAATGGCCGCGCCTATGGCGATGCCGCGATCGGCGCGACGCGAACGCTGACGATGACCGGCTTCGACCGGGTCAGGTCGTTCGATCCGGCGACCGGTCGCATCCGTCTCGAAGCCGGCGTTCTGCTGTCGGACCTGATCGACACCTTCGGCCCGCGCGGCTTTCTGCCCTTCGTTGTGCCCGGCACGCGCTTCGTCTCGGTCGGCGGCGCCATTGCGGCCGACGTGCACGGCAAGAACCATCATTGCGAAGGCGGCTTCGGCCGCTACGTCGACAGCCTGCTGCTGCGCACCGGGCAGGGCGAGGTCATCGAGGCCTCGCGCGACGAGAATTCCGACGCCTTCTTCGCGACCGTCGGCGGCATGGGCCTGACCGGCATCATCCTGGAAGCGACGATGCGGTTGCGGCCGGTGGAAACCGGGTGGATCCGCGAGCGGGTGATCTCGGCGTCCGATCTCGATGCGGCGATGCGCGCACTCGAGGCGGGCGACGCCGCGACCTATTCGGTGGCCTGGATCGACTGCGTGGCACGCGGCCGCGATCTCGGCCGTTCGCTGATCTATCTCGGCGAGCATGCGGACAGGGGCGAACTGGCGGAAGGTGCCGATGCATTTCCGGTCGGCCAGGGCTCTCGCCTCAGCGTGCCGGTCGACCTGCCGTCGATCGCATTGAACCGCACCAGCGTCCGCGCCTTCAACGAGCTCTACTACCGCATGGGCGCGCGGCGCGCCGGCGGCAGCCATGTGGTTTCGCTCTATCCGTATTTCTTTCCGCTCGACAGCGTCGGTGGCTGGAATCGCATCTACGGCAAGCGCGGCTTCCTCCAGCATCAATGCGTGATCCCGCAAGCCGGCGCGCGCGCCGTGCTCGGCGAGATCCTCGATCGGGTCGCGCGGCGCGGCGACGCCTCCTTCCTCGCCGTGCTCAAGAAGCTCGGCCAGGGCGACGGCATCCTGTCGTTCCCGCTGCCTGGCTACACGCTGGCGCTGGACTTCCCGGTGAAGGGCGACATCCTGAATTTCCTCGACGAGATCGATCGCCTGGTCGTCGCCGCCGGCGGCCGGCTGTATCTGGCGAAAGATGCCCGGCAGTCGCGCGCGACCTTCGAGGCCGGCTATCCTGCCCTGCGGCGTTTCAACGCGATCCGCAAATCGCTCGATCCCGCCGGCAACATCCGATCGAAACTTTCACAGCGTCTGTTCGATGAGGTCTAGGCCGTGACGTCACGCAAATCCGTATTGGTGCTCGGCGGCTCCTCCGACATCGGCCGCGCCGCGGCGCGCGCCTTTGCCAAAGCGGGATACGATGTTGCCCTTGCCGGCCGCGACGTCGCCGCGCTGGAGCCAGATGCCGCCGATCTGCGTGCGCGTTACGATGTCGAGGTCGGCCTCCACAAATTCGACGTGCTCGACACCGCATCGTTCGAGAGCTTTATCGGAGCTCTTCCGGCGCTGCCCGAAATCGTCATCTCGATCGTCGGCCTGCTCGGCGTGCAGGCGGATGCCGAGAGCGATCTTGCCCACGCCACCGCGATCATGCGCTCGAACTACGAAGGGCCGGCGCTGATCCTCGGCCTGTTCGCCGAAAGATTCCTGGCGCGCGGCAGCGGCACGATCGTCGGCGTGTCGTCGGTAGCCGGTGATCGCGGCCGCGCCTCGAACTATGTCTATGGTTCGGCCAAGGCCGGCTTCTCCGCTTTCCTCTCCGGCCTGCGCGCCCGCGCCAGCCGTGGCGGCGTGCATGTCGTCACCGTCAAGCCCGGCTTCGTCCGCACCAGGATGACGGAGGGCATGAAGCTGATCGGCCCGCTCACCGTCGAGGCGCCGGTGGTCGGCGATGCCATTCTCCGCGCGGTCGAGAACAAGACCGACGTCGTCTATGTCAGCGGCAAATGGCGCCTCGTGATGCTGATCATCAAGACGCTGCCGGAAGCGGTGTTCAAGAAGCTGAAGTTTTGAGGGTGTAATCCCTCGCCCCGCTTGCTCCGCGAACTCGTCATGCCCGGCCTTGTGCCGGGCATCCACGTTCTCGGCGCCGAGGGAAGAAGGGCGCGGATGGCGGGGACGTAGGCGAGCAAAGCGACGCCGTTCTTCGAACGGCTATGCCCGGCCATGACGGCGGAGAGAGAGGCGCTCTCACACGCCCATGCGCTGAAACTGCCCCGCCGGGCGGAAACGCCAGAGATATTGCGGAGCGATCGCTTCCAGCGAATCGGGGGTGATACCGAGTCCTTCCAGCGTCAGCCCGGCGGCCTTCGCCGCCTCCGACACGACGTTGTCGCGCTCCAGCAGCGTGACCTGGTCCGGCGTCAGCTTGAACGCGCCCGGCGCGAATTGCAGGAAGGCGGCCTTGAAGCGGGCGAGGCCGAACGGCAGCGGAATCAGCATCCGCTCGCGGTCGGTAATCTCCAGAATAGCCTCGATGATCTCGCGCATGGTCAGCACTTCCGCGCCGCCCAGCTCGTAAGTCGCGCCCGCCTTGGCCTTGCCGTCGACCGCGTCCGCGATCGCGGTGGCGACGTCACCGACATAGACCGGCTGCATCTTGGTCTCGCCGCCGATCAGCGGCAGCACCGGCGACATCCGGGCCAGCGCGGCAAAGCGGTTGGTGAACTGGTCCTCGGGCCCGAAAATCACGGAGGGGCGGAAGATCGTGGCCGAGGGCACCGCAGCCGATACCGCGGCTTCGCCGGCCGCCTTGGCCCTGGCGTAGCGCGAGGGCGATTCGGCGTCGGCCCCGATCGCCGAGACATGCACCAGGCGGGCCCCGGCGGCCGCAGCCGCCTTGGCGACCGTCTCGGCGCCCTTGGCCTGGACGCTGTCAAAGGTCTGGGCGCCGCCCTCGGCGAGGATGCCGACCAGATTGATCACGACATGCGAATCACGCAGCGCCGCCTCGACCGAGGCCGGATAGCGCAGATTCGCCTGCACGGTGTGGACCTGTCCGACCTTGCCGGAGGGCTGGAGGTAGCCGGCCAGTTCCGGCCGCCGCACGGCGACCCGGACCCGGTAATCCCGCTTGCACAGGGCGCGGACGACATTCCGGCCCAAAAACCCCGATCCGCCGAAAACCGTGACGAGAGTTTCCAGATTCGATGCCATGGGAGCCGTTCCTGCGGAAAAGAGTGCGTCGTGTCAGGCTTGTATCGGGCCGGTTTGCGATGCGCAATCGGCATCCCGAACCGGCCTTGAAGCATGAATTGACAACGGCGTCACCGAACCGTAGTAACCGCCTCCGTGCCCCAAACGGCATGCCCAGGTGGTGGAATTGGTAGACGCGCTGGCTTCAGGTGCCAGTGGCTTAACGGCCGTGAAGGTTCGAGTCCTTTCCTGGGCACCATTTTAGGTCGGCACGATCGCTTATCGGCGGTTGCCCAAGAAGCCCTAATCCTCCGGAAAGAGCAGCGGCTCATAGTTTCGCGCGCCGTGAAGGACGTGGATCACTTCGATCGCATCGTTGCCAACTCGATAGAAAATCAAATAGCTGCCGAACGGACGCCGACGAATACCTTTATGTTCGTAGCGCGGGCGGATAGCTGCGCGGCGCGTCGGCAAGAGAATCGCACTTTTCACGCAGTCCGCGGATGAGTGTGAGTGCGCTTGGTAGACTTTGCTGGGCGACGTACGCCGCGATATCTTCAAGGTCTCTTTCGGCTTCCGCAGTGACGACGACGATCACGAGCGGTTGGCCTTGCCGGCCAATTTCGCTTCCAGTCGGTCAAAAACCTCGGAACTAGGCCTCATCCGGCCTGCCTCAGCGTCATCGAGCCCGCGAGCAATCGCGGCGTCTAATACGGCCAGCCGTGCCTCGCGCTCCTGGATGAGCCGCACACCCTCGCGCAGCACCTCGCTCTTCGAGTGATAGCGGCCGGACGCAACCAATTTTATCACAAAGTTTTCAAGGGCTTCGCCCAAATCTGCACTGACCGCCATCCGCTGCTCCGAAACCTAAGTGATCAATAACTATTATTGGCTGTTGTTTGCATCCAAGGGGAAATTCCGTGGCGCCCCGTCCCCCACACCCGCTTCCCCATCCATTCCGCCACCGCTTTCTGAACGAAAATGCATCGCGACCAGATGCGCGTCGACCGGCTCCATGGCGAAGGCGATGGCGACGATCAACACGATGTCGATCGCTCGTCTGGACGATACGGATCGCAGGCGACTGGAGGCGGATGGCTTGGTCAGTCGCTCAGGCAAGCGCTACGCGCCGACAGCCGTTGCCCGGATCCCAGGTGAGCCATGAACGACGTCCACCACGCTCGCGGCCGAAGCCGTCGTCGCTATGTGGAAAACGGTCGGCAAAGCTGATGACCCCGAGCGCCTCAGAGGTCTCAGTGCTCGTTGACCGCAGCGCCGAGCTTGATCAGGCTCAGCGCGTGGTTTGCGGTCTCGCGCAGGCGGCAGTAGTTCGCGTCGCCCTTGTACATGCCGGGCTCGACTTTGTCGAAGACGGCGCAGAAGCGATCACGCGACGCGGCGAAAGTTTTCTGGGATTCCTCGACCGCCTTGATGACGTCGGTGAACCCGCCGGCCTTGACCTTTTTTAGCGCGTCACTGGTTTTCTGCGTCCAAACGGCGAGTTCACGCGCCGCGCAGGCTTTCCATTTGGCGACGTCGTCATTCGCGCCGTCCGCCGCTTTGATGCAGGGGTCGGCGACGAGCCCGACGCATGCGCCGCCGAAACCGCCGGTTTTCTCCGCGGTCTTCAGGCAGGCATCGATCACTGCAAGGTCGGCTGGCGCGGCGCCTTGCGCGAAAGCCATCGATGCGAGCGGGAGGCTTGCGGCGAGCACCGCGGCGGCAAGTTTGAGCTTCATTGGAGATCTCCGTTCGGCGCGTCGAAGATTCGAAACGCAAGACCACTGCGGCAAATGAAGCTTTCGACCGATAGGTGATACATGCAACTTGGTCATCGAAGGCCCAGCGTTGGTTCACCTGAATGTGGAATAGGACTGGATCTGCCTTGGATCTCCCTTGGATCGAGAGAGATGGCAGCTCACGCTGCGCGCGCGGGACAGGTAGCAGTGGACCGGTCCCCCCTCACACCACCCGCTTCCCCGCCCGCTCCGCCACCGCCTTCTGCACGAAATACATCATCGCCAGCGTGACGATCGTCGTGGTGACGACGACGTAGCCGATCCGGTCGAAATGGAGCAGCGAGCCGTCGGGCGCTTGCGCGATGATCGCGCCGGCGAGCACCGAGCCGAGACCGCCGGAGAGCTGCTGCAGCGAGGCGCTGACCGCGCTGAACGAGCCGCGCTGGTCGGGATCGGGGATTGCCGACATCAGCGCCTGCGACGGGATCATGCGCGAGAAGATGCCGACGAACATCAGCACGTTGACGAGGATCGCGGTCGCGAGCGAGACGTGGCCGAGATGGGTGTAGATCAGCACCATGACGATGGTCATCACGCAGCCGAACACGAAGGTCGGGTACTTGCCGAAGGCGTCGCTGGCGCGGCCGACCAGCGGGCCGGTGACGATGCTGAACAGGCCGGAGACGAGATAGATGATCGGCAAATGCGCCATGTCGATGCCGACATTGTTCACGGTGAAGGCGCTGGAATACGGCATGATCATGTAGCCGCCGGTCGCGAGCAACGTCGTGACCGCGAAAGCCAGCGTATAGCGCGGCTCACCAACCGTCGCGATCAGATGATGGAACGGGTTCCGGTCCTGCTTCAGTTTCAGATGCGCGTCGACCGGCTCCATGGCGAAGGCGATGACGGCAATCGTCCCGATCGACAGGCCGACGATTGCAAAGAAGCAGACGTGCCAACTCCAGTGATTGGCGAGATACAATCCGGCCGGAACGCCCAGCACCTGGCTCGCGGCGAACGCGGTCTGGATGAATCCCATCACGCGGCCGCGCATTTGCAACGGAAACAGGTCGGTCACGATGGCAAGCACGACCGAACCGATCACGCCGCCGAACAATCCGGTCACGATCCTGCCGAGCAAGAGCACGTGGTAAGTCTGCGCCATGGCGCAGAGCAGGGTGCCGAGCGTGAAGCCGACATAGAAGAACAGCAGCAGGCGCTTGCGGTCGAAGCGGTCGGCAAAGCCGGCGGCGAGGATGCCCGATAGTCCCGCGCTGAACGCGTAGGCCGACACCGCGACACCGAATTGCCCGGCGGTGATCTCGAGCGAAGGCATCAGGATGGCGCCGAGCGGCGACATGATGATGAAATCGAGAATGATCGTGAACTGTGCGAACGCGAGCAGCGCAATGAGGAGAACCTGGTAGCGCGAGAAGCCGCGCTGGCGTTGTGATGGATCGTCGATCGGCGCGGCGAGCGTCTGGTCGGTCATTGGCACCTGGTGCAGGGTGAGGGGCGGTGGGGAAGTTGGCAGATGGGGTCGGTGAGCGCGAATTTCACCGGGCGCCTGGCGCAGAATGTGCGGGAATAACAGGCCCGCTCGGTGCTGTGTGATCCCGGCAACAGTCGGCAGACCCACCGATTAAGCCGCCTTTAGCGAATGCCCCCTAGGCTCGCGACCGTCCATTTTCCTGCTTCCCGGCGGGATGCCCGGTCATTTGCGGCAAGTCAGAGCGTTTTCGGATGGAGCAGCCTGCCCGGCAGTACGGTTCCGGCGCGTCGAGCACTTCGGCGGCTGCGCGGACTCTGCTCATCGATCTCGAAGGCGGCCTGTTGCGGTCCGAGCTGCTGATGGAGGCGCTGTTCTCCAGCCCCGGCCGCGTGCTGGCCCGCTTCGGTGCGGGCGGACGACCGGGCATGGCGGCGCTCTGCGATATCCTGGCGAAAGCCGAGATCGACACCGCCCGTCTGCCTTACGATTCCGACGTGCTGAACCAGGCGCTGGCGGCGCGGGCGCGCGGCGAGAAGATCTATCTGGTCGCCGACCGTTTCGGCGATCATGCAGCGTCCATCGCCGCGCATCTCGGCTTCGACGGCGTGGTTGCGCCGGTCGATCTCGCCGCTGGCGAGCTTCCCTTCGATCGCGATGGCACCACGCGCATCGGCGCGCATAGCCGCGGCCGTGCCGGCCTCAAGACCTGGGCGAAAGCGCTTCGCGTCTATCAATACGCCAAGAACACGCTGGTGTTCGTGCCTGTCATCACCGCGCATCAGCTCAACCTTGCCAGCTTCGGCTCGGCGCTGCTGGCGTTCCTGGCGTTCTCGGCCTGTGCGTCGGGCGCCTATCTGATGAACGATCTGCTCGATCTCGCGGCCGACCGGCAGCATCCGACCAAGCGTCACCGCGCGCTGGCGTCGGGCGATTTGCCGATCTCCTCGGCGCTGATGGCGATCCCGGTATTGTGGCTGTTCGCGGTCGCAGCCTCCCTCTGCATCTCGCCGCTGTTCCTCGCCGTGCTCGGCGCCTACCTCGCCACGACCATCGCCTATTCGCTCGTGCTCAAGCGCAAGATGCTGGTCGACATCGTCACGCTCGCCGGGCTCTACACGCTGCGCATCGTCGCCGGCGCGGTCGGCGTCGGCGTGGTGCTTTCGGAATGGCTGCTGATCTTCTCGCTGTTCGTGTTCACCTCGCTGGCGCTGATCAAGCGCTTCAGCGAGCTCAGCATGCGCGAGAGTGCCGGCTTGGCCGATCCCTCCAACCGCGACTATCGCGTCACCGACCTGCACGTCATCGGCGCGCTGGCGGCGGCGAGCGCGATGAACGCGGTGACCGTGTTCTCGCTCTACGTCTCCTCGTCCGCCGTGACGCCGCTCTACAGCCGTCCCTGGATGCTGTGGCTGCTCAATCCGCTGCTGCTGTACTGGTTCGGCCGCGCCCTGATGATGGCGCATCGCCGCGAGATGCCCGATGATCCGATCCTGTACGCCTTCCGCGACGGCCCCAGCCGCATTGCGGTTGCGGCGATGATCTGCATCATGCTGGCGGCGATCTGAGCGAAGCCCGTGCTTGCGCGGCCCGCCGGCAATGGCTACATCGCGGGCAATCCGAATTAGATATTGTGACGACGTAACCGATTCGACCCGAGGTTTTGAAACGCCATGACCGTACGCCTGCATCGCGGCGACCTGCCCGACCTGTCCCGCTACACCGGAGCGGTGGCGATCGACACCGAAACCATGGGGCTGAACCCGCACCGCGACCGGCTCTGCGTGGTGCAGCTCTCGCCCGGCGACGGCAGCGCCGACGTGGTGCAGATCCCCAAGGGGCACACCGACGCGCCGAACCTGAAGGCGCTGCTGGCCAATCCCGCCAACACCAAGATCTTCCACTTCGCGCGGTTCGACGTCGCGGTGCTGTACCAGACCTTCGGCGTCATGACCGGCCCGATTTATTGCACCAAGATTGCCTCCCGCCTGATCCGCACCTACACCGACCGCCACGGCCTGAAAGACCTCGTGCGCGAGGTGCTCAATGTCGATCTCTCGAAGCAGCAGCAGTCCAGCGATTGGGGGTCCGACAGCCTGACCGAGCCGCAGCTTGCTTACGCCGCCTCCGACGTGCTGCACCTGCATGCCCTGCGCGAGCGGCTCGATGCCATGCTGGTGCGGGAAGGCCGCACCGCGCTGGCCAAAGCCTGTTTCGACTTCCTGCCCACCCGTGCCCTGCTCGACCTTCAGGGCTGGGAGGAGGAGGACATTTTCGCGCACTCCTGAGGCCATCTGGAGGGAGTTGCCGCCCCGTTTCGGACACTTTCGTAACGGCCTGTCGCCAGCTGCATATCTTGCCGGCGCCGGGTACAATGCACCGTCGACCCGAACAGGCTTAGCAGGCACCCTGGAGCTCAGGTGAATTCGGCCCACAATCCCACCTACGACGCCGCGCTTGCGGCGAAGTTTGCCAGCGCGGCGCGCCACAGCCGCCTAGTGCGGATTCTGCGGGTCTCGGTGCCGGCGACGGTGGTCATGGCGATGGCCGTGATCATCTACATCGCGTTCTTCAACAAGTTCAGGATCCCCGAGCTGCCGCTCACCGTCGAGAACATGGTGGTGTCGGGCACCAAGATCACGATGGAATCGCCGCATCTGTCCGGCTTCACCCCGGACCAGCGGCCCTACGAGCTCTGGGCCAAGACCGCGACACAGGACGTCACCGACCCCGACCATGTCGATCTCAAGGACCTGCGCGCCAAGGTGCTGATGGAGGACCAATCGACCCTGTTCCTCGATGCCCGCACCGGCCGCTTCAACAACAAGCAGCAGCAGCTCGATCTGCACAAGGACATCTTCCTGCGCACCTCCACCGGCTACGAGGCGCGACTGAACTCCGCGTTCGTCGACATGAACAAGGGCACGGTCTCCTCGGACGAGCGCGTCGACGTCAAGCTGACCAACGGCACGCTGACCGCGGACAAACTGCGCATTACCGAAGGCGGCGACGTCATCCGCTTCGAAGGCAATGTGGTGATGCATCTGGACAAGCTGGATGACCCTGCCGCTGCGCAGCCTGCAGCGGTCGAGCCTGCGCCGGCGGTGCCGTCGGCCAAGTCAAAGAACAAATCTGCCAATTCAAAGTGATTTTCATGATCAGGTCTTTTCCGCGCAACCACACGCGCAATGTCATCGTCGGTGCGGCGGCACTCGCCGCCACTGTCGCGCTTGCTGCAGCCGGCGCCGCATTTGCGCAGAGCACGATGCAGGGCGTGCCCAACGCGATGCAGGGCTTCTCGCAGAACCGCGATCAGCCGATCCAGATCGAAGCCGCCTCGCTCGAGATGCGCGACAAGAAGAAGGAGGCGACCTTCGCCGGCAATGTGAAGGTCATCCAGGGCGACACCACCATGACCTCGAAGACGCTGGTGGTGTTCTACGAATCGGGCGGCGACAAGCCCGCCACGCCGCAGCCTGCGGCCAAGGCGACCAAGAACAGTGGGACCGGCGCCCCGATGCAGTCGGCGCAGCCGGGCCCCGGCGGCAGTTCCTCGATCAAGCGCCTGGAGGCGCGCGGCAACGTCGTGGTGACCCAGAAGGACCAGGTGGTGACGGGCGAGACCGCCGTGTTCGACACCAAGACCAATCTCATCACCATGCTGGGCGGTGGGGGTCAGGTGGTTCTGACGCAGTGCAAGAACGTGCTGCGCGGCGACCGTCTGATGGTCGATATGACGACGGGCGTGTCGCGGGTGGAATCCGACAACGGCCGGGTTCAGGCCCTGCTGCCGCAGGGCGGCGGCAATGATTGCGGTTCAGGCAAACCTGGCGGGGCGCCGCCTTTGCAATTGCCTGGCGCAACTAAACCGAAATGAATTCAACAGCTTGGTTCGAATGCTCCCGAACCGAGGTTGAAGCTTGGCCGGTGAGACTGTATCTAGCGCGCAGGATATCCGTTCGGTCTTTCGAAGCGGGGTCCGCCGCTTTTCGGGCGTGTTTCACTGGGCATGAGACATCCCTTCACCCATGCTGCATCGGCGAATCGAATGGCCGGTGCGGCAAGTCGCGCGAATTCGCGCGGGATCGTCGCGCAGGATCGTCGCGAAAGGCTTAGAAGGCGGGGATGGTCGATCTCTTCAGCATGTTCCGTCGGCGCCCCGCCAAGCGCGGCCGGCCAGGATTTGCGCGCCAAAACACCCGGCAGGACATCACCGCGCTCGGTGACGGCGTCGGCGGGCTCGTGCCCAGCCCTGTCAGGGATACGCCGCCGTTGGCCCGGGACCAGACGATCCATGCGCCCAATCAGTTCCAGGGTGACTATCAAGGTGATTATCAAACCGAGGCGCCGCGTCCGCAGGCCGTCCACCCGCTGAGGGGCACCACCAAATCGAATGGCGCCGGCGGGCCGCAGCTTCTGAAGCGGCCGGGTTTCCTGGCTGTGCATAGCGTGGAAAAGTCATTCGGCAGCCGCCAGGTGGTGCGCGGCGTCAGCATCTATGTGCGCCGCGGCGAAGCCGTCGGCCTGCTCGGTCCGAACGGCGCCGGCAAGACCACCGTGTTCTACATGATCACGGGCCTGATCAAGGCCGATCGCGGTGCCATCGAGCTCGACGGCCACGACGTCACGAAACTCCCGATGTATCAGCGCGCGCGGCTCGGTATCGGCTATCTGCCGCAGGAAGCCTCAATCTTCCGCGGCCTCACCGTCGAGCAGAACATCCGCGCCGTGCTCGAAGTGGTCGAGCCCTCGCGCAAGAAGCGCGAGCAGCAGCTCGATTCGCTGCTCGACGAGTTCAACATCACCCGGCTGCGCAAATCGCCGTCGATCGCGCTGTCGGGCGGCGAGCGGCGCCGCGTCGAGATCGCACGTGCGCTGGCAACGCGTCCGAACTACATGCTGCTCGACGAGCCCTTCGCGGGCATCGACCCGATCGCGGTCGGCGACATCCAGGATCTGGTCCGCCATCTCACCAATCGCGGCATCGGGGTTCTCATCACCGACCACAATGTCCGCGAGACGCTCGGCCTTACCGATCGCGCCTACATCGTCTATGCCGGTGAAATATTGACCGAGGGGAGCCCGGATGAGATCGTCGCCGATCCGGATGTTCGCCGCCTTTACCTTGGCGAGGAATTCCGCCTCTAGCCCGTTTTTGCGTTTCGTCAAGGCGTGTACATCGGTCTCGGACTAGGATAAGCAAAAATCGGACCAATTTTTTGGGAACGGTTCTTGCTTCATGGCGCTCACGCAGAGATTAGAGTTCCGTCAATCGCAGTCGCTGGTCATGACGCCGCAGTTGATGCAGGCGATCAAGCTGCTGCAATTGTCCAATCTCGATCTCACGACCTTCGTGGAAGAGGAACTCGAGCGGAACCCGCTGCTGGAGCGGGCCAACGACGAGGCCCCCGCGGGCGAGGCCCCGGCCGAGGCCGGCCAGTACGGCGATAACGACGATTTCGGTGGCAGCCACAGCGACGAGCCGGGCGGCGGTCCGGGCGAGGCGTTCGAGCCGGGCCAGGAAGAATGGATGAGCAAGGATCTCGGCACCCGCGCCGAGATCGAGCAGACCCTGGACACGGGCCTGGACAACGTCTTCTCCGAGGAGCCGGCCGAGGCGGCGGCGCGCAACGCCCAGGACGCCGCGCCGACCACTTATACGGAATGGGGCGGCGGCGCCTCGGGTGACGAAGACTACAATCTCGAAGCCTTTGTCGCAGCCGAGACAACGCTCGGCGACCATCTCGCCGAGCAGCTCTCGGTGGCCTTCACCGGCCCCGCCCAGCGGATGATCGGCCAGTACCTGATCGACCTCGTCGATGAGGCCGGCTATCTGCCGGCCGATCTCGGCCAGGCCGCCGAGCGCCTCGGCGCGACGCAGGCCGACGTCGAGGGCGTCCTTGCCGTGCTGCAAAAATTCGACCCGCCCGGCGTCTGCGCGCGCAATCTGAGCGAATGCCTGGCGATCCAGCTCCGCGAGCTCGATCGCTATGACCCCGCGATGCAGGCGCTGGTCGAGCATCTCGATCTCCTGGCCAAGCGCGACATCGTGGCGCTGCGCAAGCTTTGCGGCGTCGACGACGAGGACATCGCCGACATGATCGGCGAGATCCGCCGCCTCAATCCCAAGCCCGGCATGAAGTTCGGCTCGGCGCGTCTGCAGACCATGGTGCCGGACGTCTATGTCCGCCCGGGTCCCGACGGCGGCTGGCATGTCGAGCTCAACAGCGACACCTTGCCGCGCGTCTTGGTCAACCAGACCTACTATTCCCAGCTGTCGAAGAAGATCGGCAAGGACGGCGACAAGTCCTACTTCACCGACGCGCTGCAGAACGCGACCTGGCTGGTGCGCGCGCTCGACCAGCGCGCCCGCACCATCCTGAAAGTCGCAACCGAGATCGTGCGTCAGCAGGACGGCTTCTTCACCCACGGCGTGGCGCATCTGCGGCCGCTCAATCTGAAGGCCGTTGCCGACGCCATCCAGATGCACGAATCCACGGTGTCGCGTGTCACCGCCAACAAATACATGGCGACCAATCGCGGCACCTTCGAGCTGAAATATTTCTTCACGGCGTCGATCGCCTCGGCCGACGGTGGCGAGGCGCATTCCGCGGAAGCCGTGCGTCACCACATCAAGCAGCTGATCGATTCGGAGGAGCCCGCGGCAATCCTGTCCGACGACACCATCGTGGAACGCTTGCGCGCCTCGGGCATTGATATCGCCCGCCGCACGGTCGCGAAATACCGCGAAGCGATGCGCATTCCTTCCTCGGTGCAACGTCGCCGCGACAAACAGAGCGCTCTTGGTAACGTTCTCTCGACCGCATTGTCCGATCGCTCCCGCAACACCGAACCGGCCTGATTGCGCTGGCGCGAAATCGCGCTACTCTCCCCTCATTCGCGACCGATCCAATCTTGGCAAGCAAACCAAGCGAGGTATCACATGACTCTTCGGATTTCGGGCAAGAGCGTCAGTGTCGGCGAGGCCCTGCGCGGCCGCGTGACCGACCGGACTGAAGAGGTCCTGCGCAAATATTTCGACGGCAATTATTCCGGCCACATCACGCTCAGCAAGGACGGCTTCGGCTTCCGTACCGACTGCGCGCTGCATTTGGATTCCGGCATCACGCTGGAAGCCGATTCGAACGCGGCGGATGCCTATGCCAGCGCCGACCAGGCGCTCGTGATGATCGAGAAGCGCCTCAAGCGCTACAAGAGCCGTCTCAAGGACCGGTCGGCCCGCAAGGCCCATGTCGCCTCCGCTGCGCTCGCCGCCATGGACGCCACCGCATACGTGCTGGAGGCGCCGGGTGAGGGCGAGGATGAGGATGAGGTCACCGGCTACAGCCCGGTCATCATCGCCGAATCGACCACCTCGCTGAAGCCGCTGTCGGTCAGCGAGGCCGTCATGGAACTCGACCTGAGCGGGGCGCCCTGCCTGGTCTTTCAGCATGGCTCCAGCGGCCGGGTGAACATCATTTACCGTCGGGCTGACGGCAATGTCGGCTGGATCGACCCGCCTGGTGCGAAACCGGACGGCAAGGCGGGCAGCTAGGCGAAACCGCAAGCCCCCGTAGGATCCCCAGGCCTTAACAATGCCCGTGGCAAAGCCGCACGCGGGAGTTGGCACCGGGATTGCGTTGGAGTAGAAGCGCCCCACATCAGGATCGGGGCTAAGTCCCCTTCCTGCTTCACCTTCTCGCGCCGGCCCGGCGTGGTTTGTCTCCAGGCCGGCCATTTCGGAACCTGACGGTTTAATTCACCTCGGAAACCCTCCATGCCGATTACCGATCTGGTCGCACCCGAGGCGATTCTCCCGGCATTGAAGGTCAACAGCAAGAAGCAGGCCTTGCAGGAGCTCGCGGCCAAGGCCGCCGAGCTGACCGGGCAGAACGAGCGCTCGGTGTTCGAGGTGCTGCTGCAGCGGGAGAAGCTCGGTACCACCGCGGTCGGCTACGGCGTCGCCATCCCCCACGGCAAGCTGCCCAAGCTCGAGAAGATCTTCGGCCTGTTCGCGCGGCTCGATCGTCCGATCGATTTCGAGGCGATGGATGGCCAGCCGGTCGATCTCGTCTTCCTGCTGCTCGCCCCCGAAGGCGCCGGCGCCGACCACCTCAAGGCGCTCGCCCGCATCGCCCGCCTGCTGCGCGACCAGGACATCGCCAAGAAGCTCCGCGCCTCGCGCGACGCCCAGGCGATCTATTCGGTACTGGCGCTGCCGCCGGCGACCGCAGCCTGATCATCTGCAATTTGCACTCGTGCCCCGGACGCGGCGCAGCAACGCTTGCGCGTTGCAGCTTGTCCGGGACACGAGCGTTGAGCTCGCCGGAGCCTCCCACTCCGTCATTGCGAAGAGCGCAGCGACGAAGCAATCCAGAATCTCTCCGCGGAAAGATTCTGGATTGCTTCGCTTCGCCCGCAATGACGCGGAGAGTACAGCGATCCATCACTCAAAATAAAAACGGGCACGCCTTCGCGCGAAGGCATGCCCGCTTGAAACTCTATTCGTTCGAAGCTTGCGTGCTCAGTGCACGCTCACCGCTTGCAGCTCGTTGCTCCAGGCATTGGCGACTGCGGCTTCGCGGCTGTCGGTCAGCATGATCGGCGTGCCGTCGGCGGCGTGGAGCGCGAAGAGCTTGAGGCCCGGCGCGATTTTCGGCGCTTCGGGAAACAGGCCCGGCACGTCTTCCGAGCGGATCTGCCTCACATAGGCGATATGGCCTTCGCCCAGGGTTGCCAGCGTCTCCGGAGAGACATTCTTGGCTTCGTATTCGAACGCAACGTGACCTTCACTCATGGTCTCGACTCCTCTGGAACACTAAGCGGTCGAGTCCGCTACTCGTTCCATTATTCGTGCTCATTGATAGCGATTGTCTTAACGATCCTCTCCGGTTCAGGCCGGGCGAGATCGATCGACAACAACCCGTTCTTCAGATCCGCACCCAGCACGAGCATCCCCTCCGCCAGCACGAAAGTGCGCTGGAAGTGGCGCGCGGCGATGCCGCGATGGATGTATTGCCGGGTCTTGTCGTCCTGCTGACGCCCGCGGATCACGAGCTGGTTTTCCTCAATGGTTACATCGAGTTGGTCGCGCGTAAATCCGGCGACCGCCAGGGTGATGCGTAAGCGCTCGGGCTGGCCGTCCGCGCCGCCGCACCTCTCGATATTGTAGGGAGGGTAGCCGTCGGCGCCTTTGACGACGCGATCGAGCACGCGCTCAATCTCGTCGAAGCCCAGAAGGAACGGACTGGATAACGTGGGAACACGAGACATAGTTTACAAAGTCCTCGCAAAGCGACTTTGGTGCATCAGGGCCCGTACTGGCACCCCTTGATGAGCAATATGGGCATATCCCTGTGGTGGTTCAAGGATGTAGCGGGAAGGCTTGTGGACGAGCGACTGCCCGCCGTCGCCCAAAAATGCCCCGGTTTGTCATGGCCGGGACTGGCGGACATGACGGATCTCACGACTGAAATCTCTCAGCGAAAACAAAGCCCCTTCTACTGTGCATGGGGTTGTTTTCGCGTTTTTGAGTTTGAGGGCCTCGGAACCCTCAGGCCTCTAACCGCGTGCGGCCGTCACCGCTGAACAGATGCAGCTTGTTACGCAGCGCCGCGACGCGGATTTTCGCGCCGATGGCGGGAGCCTCGGTGCCGGGAATGCGGACAATGATCTCGCCGGGCGGCAGCTCGCCGGGCGTCGCGGCGATGCGCTGCTCTTCCTGTTCGCGCGAGCCGTAGACGAAGGTTTCGGCGCCGACGCGCTCGATCGCCTCCACGGTCAGCGGCAACGTGACGCCGCCGTCCGGGGTCTGGTCGGTGATGACGAAATCCTCCGGGCGGATGCCGAGGATGCCGGCATCGGCCGCGGCGCTGCCCGCGAGCTGCGATCGGATCTCCTCGGGGCGCGTCGCCATCAAATTCATCGGTGGCGCGCCGATGAAGGAGGCGACGAAAGTGGTCGCCGGCTTCTCGTAGATCGCGAGGGGATTGCCGACCTGCTCGACCTGGCCGCCGTTCATCACCACCAGGATGTCGGCGAGCGTCATCGCTTCGAGCTGGTCGTGGGTGACGTAGATCGACGTGGTGTTGAGCCGCCGCTGCAATTTGCGGATCTCGACCCGCATCGCGATGCGGAGTTTCGCATCGAGATTCGACAGCGGTTCGTCGAACAGAAACACCTTCGGCTGGCGCACGATGGCGCGGCCCATGGCGACGCGCTGGCGCTGGCCGCCGGAGAGCTGGCGCGGCTTGCGCTCCAGCATCGGCGTGAGCTCGAGCACGCGCGCGGCTTCGTCGACGCGGGTCTTGATCTCGGCTTCCTTCATGCCGCGGTTGCGCAGGCCGTAGGCCATGTTGTTGAAGACACTCATATGCGGATAGAGCGCGTAGTTCTGGAACACCATCGCGATGTCGCGATCGGCGGGCTCGATCTGGTTGACGATGCGGCCGCCGATGTCGATCTCGCCGCCGGTGACGGTTTCGAGGCCGGCAACCATCCGCAGCAAGGTGGACTTGCCGCAGCCGGAGGGGCCGACCAGCACGCAGAACTGTCCGTCGCCGACATCGACGTTGACGCCCTTGATGGCCTCGAAGCCGCCGGGATAGGTCTTGCGGACGTTGCGCAGGGTGACGTTAGCCATAAAAACTCACTTACTTCTCGGTCTCGACCAGTCCGCGCACGAACAGTTTTTGCATGACGACGACGACGAACACCGGCGGCAGCATGGCCAGCACGGCGGTCGCCATCACGATCGGCCATTCGGTCAGCGCGTCGGTGGTGGTGATCATCTTGCGGATGCCGACCTGGATGGTCTGCATGTCGTCGCGGGTGGTGATGAGCAGTGGCCAGAGATATTGATTCCAGCCGAGGATGAACAGGATCACGAACAGCGCCGCCATGTTGGTGCGCGACAGCGGCAGCAGCGTATCCCAGAAGAAGCGCAGGGGGCCGGCGCCGTCGATGCGCGACGCCTCCAGCAATTCGTCGGGCACCGTCATGAAGAACTGGCGGAACAGCAGCGTCGCGGTGGCCGAGGCGATCAGCGGCAGCGCCAGGCCCGCATAGCTGTCGAGCATGTGCAAATCGGCGACGATCTTGTAGGTCGGATAGATGCGGACCTCGACCGGCAGCATCAGCGTGATGAAGATGATCCAGAAGATCGGCATCCGGAACGGAAAGCGGAAATACACGATCGCATAGGCCGAGATGATCGAGATCGCGATCTTGCCGACCGCGATCAGCAGCGCCATCACCAGCGAGTTCAGCATCATGTTGCCGACCGGCTCTCGGGTCGAGCCGCTCGTGCCGACGAAGATGGTCTGGTAATAGGTCTCGAAGAAATGTCCGCCCGGCAGCAGCGACATCTGCCCGTTCGCGATCAGCGCGTTGTCCTGCGTCGAGGCGATGAACGCGATGTAGACCGGGAAGGCGACGACCGCGATCCCGATCCAGAGAATGAAATGGGCGACGTAGCGCCGGAAGCCCTCTTCCTCGACCATCAGTAGGTCACCTTGCGTTCGACGAAGCGGAACTGGATTCCCGTGAGCACGATGACCATGATCATCAGGATCACCGATTGCGCCGCTGAGCTGCCGAGATTGCCGCCGAGCAGGCCGTCGGAATAGACCTTGTAGACCAGCGTCACCGTCGAGGTGCCCGGACCGCCGCGGGTCATGGTGTCGATGATGCCGAAGGTGTCGAAGAAGGCGTAGACGATGTTGACGACCAGTAGGAAGAAGATGGTCGGCGACAGCAGCGGGAAGGTCACGGTCCAGAACCGGCGCATCGGACGCGCACCGTCGATCGCGGCGGCTTCGAGCACGCTTTTCGGGATCGCCTGCAGGCCGGCGAGGAAGAACAGGAAATTGTAGGAGATCTGCTTCCAGGCGGCGGCGAGGATGATCAGCGTTGCCGCCTGGTCGCCGTCGAGCAGCGGATTCCAGTCGACCCCGATCGCGCGCAAATAGCGCGCGATGATGCCCAGCGAGGGATGCAGCATGAAGATCCAGAGCACGCCGACGACCGGCGGGGCCACCGCATAGGGCCAGATCAGGAGGGTGCGGTACAGCATCGAGCCGCGCAGCGGCTTGTCCGCCATGACGGCGAGCAGCAGCGCAAAGGACAGCGACGAGACGGCGATCGCGAACGAGAACACGAAGGTCCGGACGATCGCTTCGAAATAGGCGGGATCCCTGAACAGCTCGACGTAATTGTCGAACCAGACGAAGGTGGTCGAGAGACCGAAGGCGTCCTGCAGCAGGAAGGACTGGATCACGGCCTGCAAGGCCGGCCAGTAGAAGAAAATCAGGACGATCGCGAGCTGCGGCGCAACCAGCGCGTAAGGCAATAGCTTGGATTGGAAAATGGCTTGCTTTTGCATGGTGTCCGCCGAAAGCGGCAGGCCGGGTGGCCGGCCTGCCGCTCATCGCCTCACTTGACGGCGGTCTTTTCGAACTGACGCAGCATCGTGTTGCCGCGCTCGACGGCGGCATCCAGCGCCTGCTTGGCCGTCTTCTTGCCGGCCAGCGCCTGCTCGATCTCTTCCGACCAGACGTCGCGCAGCTGAACCATGTTGCCGAGGCGCAGACCGCGCGAATTCTCGGTCGGCTCCTTGTTGGTCAGCTCGAGCAGCGGGGTCTCGAGATAGGGCTGGTCCTTGTAGAAACCCTCGGCCTTGGCCTTCTCATAGGCCGCCTTGGTGATCGGCAGATAGCCCGAGGCCTTGTGGATGTAGACCTGGCGATCGGTGTCCGAGAGGAAGGTTAGGAATTTCGCGACGCCCTTGTATTCCTCGGCCGGCTTGCCGCCCATGACCCAGAGCGAAGCGCCGCCGATGATCGAGTTCTGCGGCGCGCCCTTGACGTCGGGATAATACGGCATCGGCACCGCGGTGAAGTTGAACTTGGCCTGCGCCTTGACGTTGCCGAAGAACGCCGACGAGGTCAGGTAGATCGGACACTCGCCCGACGTGAAGCGGCCTTCGCCGGTGTTGGTGCGGCCGGCATAGTCGTAGGTCTTGTCCTTCTGGAGCTCGACCAGCTTCTCGAGATGCTTGACTTGGAGCGGTCCGTTGAACTCGAGCTTGGTGTCGAAGCCGTCGAGGCCGTTGGCCTTGCTGGCGAGCGGGACGTTGTGCCAGGCGGAGAGCTGCTCGAGGTTGACCCAGGTGACCCAGGAGCCGGAGAAGCCGCAGGTCGGATGACCGTTGTCGTGCAGCTTCTTGGCGGCCGCGAAGGTTTCGGGCCAGGTCTTGGGGATTTCGACGTTGGCCTTCTTCAGCTCGTCGAGATTGACCCACATGACGGTCGACGACGAGTTGAAGGGGAAGGATAGCATCTCGCCCTTCGACGTCGAGTAGTAACCGGTGATGGCGGGCAGGTAGATCTTGGGATCGAACTTTTCGCCGGCGTCGGCCATCAGCTTGTAGACCGGCTTCACGGCGCCGGTCGCAGCCATCATGGTGGCGGTGCCGACCTCGAAGACCTGCATGATGTGCGGGGCGTTGCCGGCACGGAACGCCGCGATGCCCGCATTCATTGTGTCGGCGTAATTGCCCTTGTAGGTCGGAACGACCTTGTAGTCGCTCTGCGCCGCGTTGAAATCATTCGCGAGCTTGACGATGACGTCGTTGTTGGCACCGGTCATCGCGTGCCACCACTGGATTTCCGTCACGGCCAGCGCCGGCGACGCCGTCATGCCGACCGTGAGTGCAAATGCGGTAGCTGCGCCAAATTGTCGAAGAGCCATCAAGTAAACCTCCCTTGGCCGTCACGAGAAGCGCTTGCGCTAGCAGCGCCATATGACGTTCACATGACTGTGTAAGCGGGCGAAACGAAAGCGGCAAGCGCTGGAAAAGGAAAGCCGGCAAATAGGCGAAGACGAAGCGGGCGGCCTCCTCCGTTCGCGGTGCACACACGTGGATCGCGCCGCAGTGCGGCATTCGGGATGTGAGCCGAAGACCGGGCCGCACGCTCTAAGACCTCTCCCGCTTGCGGGAGAGGTCGCGCGTAGCGCGGGTGAGGGTTCTCTCCTCGAGGGGAATCCCACAGTGGAGACGCCCTCTCCCCAACCCTCTCCCGCGAGCGGGAGAGGGAGCGCACCACCTTGACGAGCGACGTCTGGCTTATCTCAGCGCTTGCGCTCCGGCCCGCAGACCGTGCCCTTCTCGACCATCGCGTCGATCTCGGCCTTGGAGTAGCCGAACTCGCCCAGCACCTCGGCCGAGTGCTGGCTGAACTTCGGCGGCAGCCGGCGCAGGCTCGGCTTGCTGCGATCGAGCCGGATCGGCGAGGCGACGCCCTTGTACCAATCCTTCTCGACAATATCGCCGCGCGCGATCGTGTGCGGGTTCGTCAACGCCTGGTCGATCTTCTGCACGGGCCCTGCGGGCAGGCCCGCGGCGAGCAGGCGATTGCACAGCGGCTCGGCCTCGTGCTGGCTGAACACGGCGGCAAGCTCGGCGCGCAGCGCCTCGCGGTTGGCGATGCGGTCCTTGTTGCGGGCGAAACGTGGATCGGTGCCGAGCTCGGGCTTGCCGATCTCCTTGGCCAGCTTGCGGAAGGTGCCGTCATTGCCGACGCCGATGAAGATGTTGTCGGTCTTGGTCGGGAAGATCGCATAAGGCACGAGGTTCGGATGCTCGTTGCCGGTGAGCGACGGCGGCTTGCCATGCATGAAGTAATTCGCGGTGTGCGGATGCATGATGGCAAGGCCGGTCTCGTACAGCGTCGTCTCCAGGAATTGGCCCTTGCCGGAGCGCTGCCGCTCCGACAGCGCCATCAGGATGCCGATCGCCGCATAGAGGCCGGTGCCGATGTCGACCAGCGGCACGCCGATCCGCATCGGCCCGCTCTCGGGCGAGCCGGTCGCGGCGATCATGCCGGTCATGGCCTGGATGATGGCGTCATAGCCGGGATTGCCGCCGCGCGGGCCGTCGGCGCCGAAGCCGCAGATCCGGCAATGCACGAGGCGCGGGAATTTCTTGCTGAGCACATCGTTGCCGATGCCCCATTTCTCCAGCGTGCCCGGCTTGAAATTCTCGATCAGGACGTCGGCCGTTTCCAGCATCTTGAGCAGGACGATGCGGCCGCCCTCCGAGGCGAGGTCGAGGCCGATCGAACGCTTGTTGCGGTTGATGCCGATGAAATAGGCCGCGTCCTCCTCGTGGAAGGGAGGGCCCCAGTCGCGCACCTCGTCGCCAGCGGGCGGCTCGACCTTGATCACGTCGGCGCCATGGTCGGCGAGGATCTGGGTGCAGTAGGGACCGCCGAGCACGCGCGTGAGATCGATGACGCGCAATCCGCTCATTGCGCCCAATGCGGCTTCAGAACTGGCGGCTTCAGAACTCATGCCTTCGCTTCCCTGTGTCGAGATTTGGTCACAGGCCTAGCGAGGTTTGCCGATGCCGGCAATGGCGCCGAGCGTAGGGGGTCATGCAGGCGCACACCGCATGCCGCGGCATGGCAAATGGAAGCGGCCGGCCCGAGGGGGATCCCGGGCCAGCCAATCCGCACTTTCGATCAGACGACCGTCAGGCGAACGTCGACATTGCCGCGCGTGGCATTGGAGTACGGGCAGACCTGGTGTGCCTTCTCCACCAGCGCCTCGGCTTCCGCGCGGGCCAGGCCCGGCAGCGAGACGGCGAGATCGATGTCGAGACCGAAGCCGCCCTCGGAGCGCGGGCCGATGCCGACGGTCGAGGTCACGGAGGCGTCAGCCGGAACCTTCGGCCCGCCCTGCGACGATACGAACTTCATCGCGCCGATGAAGCAGGCGGCATAGCCGGCCGCGAACAGCTGCTCGGGATTGTTGCCGGCGCCACCGCCGCCGCCGAGCTCCTTCGGCGTGGTGAGCTTGACGTCGAGCGCGCCGTCGAGGGTCGCGGCATGGCCGTCGCGGCCGCCGGTGGCCTTGGCGCTGGTCTTGTAGAGGACGTTTACGGACATCTTCGTCTCCTCAGGGTCTTGCGGTTGGGGTGCGCCCTGTATCGCAAGCAATTAGATTGTGCGCAATTGATATTTGCATGCCTCACATTTAATTGTCCGCAATTGAATATGCCGCCGGCCGGTCCCAGAATGGGGAGACCCTCGTGAGATTCGCTATGCCTCGCAAACACTCGGCACTGGACCCGCAGCGGCTCGACAACCAGATCTGCTTCGCGATCTATTCGGCCGCGCACGCCTTCAACCGCGTCTACAAGCCGCTGCTGGACCGGCTCGGCCTGACCTATCCGCAATATCTGGTCATGCTGGTGCTGTGGGAGCGCGACGACGTGCCGGTCAAGGACATCGGCGAGCGGCTGTTCCTGGATTCGGGCACGCTGACGCCGCTGCTCAAGCGCTTGGAGGCCGCCCATCTCGTCAAGCGGACCCGATCGAGCGAGGACGAGCGTCAGGTGCTGATCGCGCTGACGGCCCAGGGGCAAGCGCTGAAGGAGAAAGCGCGCGCCGTGCCGCAGTCGATTCTGGCGGCATCGGAATGTTCGGTGTCGGAGCTGGTCGCGATGAAGGACGAGATCGTCGCGTTGAGGGATCGGTTGAATGCGGTGATCGGGGAGTAGGGGGCGGCTTAGAGGCGTTTCTTGGCGAAGGCGCGGCCGGACGCTGATTTCAGATATTTCTCAAACGCTACGGCTTGCTTCTCATCGCTGAACGCAACGTAAGTCTTGAGACGCCAGGGCCGGTATTTCGAGGTGTGGGGCACCTCGCCGGCGTTGTGCTTCGCCAGCCGGGCGCGGAGGTCGTCGGTGATCCCGATATAAAAATGGAGGGAATCGAAGCTCTCAAGGATGTAGACGTATTTCACTGTACCCCCACCCGGTTGCCAAGAGTGGAGCTTACATACTCGTTTTATTCGGTGAAGCCCGGCTTCGCCCTTCGGGCTACGCCGCGGCAGCCTTCGCAAGCTTCGCTACGATGGAGCGACGCTGGCTTGCCGAGCCGAAGCTCGCGAAGCGAGCGAAGGCTGGTGGAGCCAGGCGGGATCGAACCGCCGACCTCTTGCATGCCATGCAAGCGCTCTCCCAGCTGAGCTATGGCCCCTTAGTCCTTGTGGGGATCCTGGTGGATCACCCGCACCGGCGAGCCCTGGTGACTCGCGCGGTGCACCCTTTTTCACAGATCAGGGCCGATCTCAAGTCTCTTCATCACCTCCGACATCACCAATGATGTCGGTCACGTCCTCATCGCCCTCTTCTTCGTCGGCAATGAAGGTCGAATCATCGTCATCGTCGTCATCAATGGTCTCGTCGACCTCGATATCGTCCTCGGATTCGGGCACGGCGGCCTTGACCTTGCCGGTGTTCTCCTCGGCGTCGGCCTCCTCGAGCGAGACCTCTTCGACCTCTGCCGGCTCCGGCGTGGCATCCGCCGTCGCCGCGTGCCGGGCTTCGGCACCGCGAGGCACGCGCGCGGGCGCGACGGGCGCGATCGGCACGACTTCGCCGGTATAGGGCGAGATCACCGGATTCTTGTTGAGGTCGTAGAACTTCTTGCCCGTGGTCGGGCAAATACGTTTGGTTCCGAGTTCTGACTTGGCCACGGCAGGAATCCTGGGAATGTCTGAAAAGCGGTGTTTCACTTGGCTAGTTGGCGGGCCGCTGTCAATAGCGCATTACGGGAGAACGACATGCCCGTGACGGGGTGCTGACCATGTGGTACCTGCGCCGAGCCCCCTTGAAGGCGCATCCAAGGACACGATCGTGACCAATTCCGACCAAACGAGGCCGCTCCAGGCTCGCGCCAGCGGGCCCCTGACCGGGAAAGTACGGGTGCCCGGGGACAAGTCGATTTCCCACCGTGCCCTCATTCTGGGCGCGCTCGCGGTCGGCGAGACCAGGATTTCGGGCCTGCTGGAGGGCGAGGACGTCCTCAACACCGCCAAATCGATGCAGGCGCTGGGCGCCACCGTGGAGCGGACCGGCGATTTTGCCTGGAAGGTGCAGGGCGCGGGCGTCGCGGGCTTCGCCCAGCCCAAGGCTCCGCTGGATTTCGGGAACTCCGGCACCGGCTGCCGGCTGGTGATGGGCGCCGTCGCCGGCTGCCCGATCTCGGCGGTTTTCGACGGCGATGCCTCGCTGCGCAGCCGGCCGATGCGCCGGATTCTCGATCCCCTGGAAAAGATGGGCGCGAAGGTCGTCTCCGGCGGGGAGGGCGGCCGCCTGCCCCTGACCCTTCAGGGCGCGCGCGATCCGCTGCCGATCACCTACCAGACCCCGGTCGCCTCGGCCCAAATCAAATCGGCGGTGCTGCTGGCGGGTCTCGCTGCGCCCGGCACCACAACCGTGATCGAGAGCGAGGCCAGCCGCGACCACACCGAGCTGATGCTCAAGCATTTTGGCGCCGATATCACCTCCACGCGCGAGGGCACGCATGGCCGCAAGATCACCCTGGTCGGCCAGCCGGAGCTGCATGGCGCCACCGTCGTTGTGCCCGCCGATCCCTCCTCGGCGGCTTTCCCGGTGGTCGCAGCGCTGATCGTCGAGGGCTCCGACGTCGTCCTGTCCGACGTCATGACCAATCCGCTGCGCACCGGCCTGTTCATCACGCTGCGCGAAATGGGCGCATCGATCGAGGAGAGCGAAGTCCGCGGCGACGCCGGCGAGCCGATGGCGCGCTTGCGTGTACGCGCCTCGAAGCTGCGCGGCGTCGTGGTGCCGCCGGAGCGCGCGCCCTCGATGATCGATGAATATCTGGTGCTGGCGGTGGCAGCCGCCTTCGCCGAGGGCACGACGATCATGCGCGGCCTGCAGGAGCTGCGCGTCAAGGAATCGGATCGCCTGGAGGCCACCGCCGCCATGCTGCGCGTCAACGGCGTCAAGGTCGAGGTCTCCGGCGACGATCTGATCGTCGAAGGCCGCGGTCACGTCCCCGGCGGCGGCACTGTCGCCACCCACATGGACCATCGCATCGCGATGTCCGCACTGGTGATGGGCTGCGCCTCCGATCAGGCGGTGACCGTCGACGACACCGCCTTCATCGCCACCAGTTTCCCGGATTTCATTCCGATGATGCGTTCGCTGGGGGCCGA
This sequence comes from Bradyrhizobium amphicarpaeae, assembly GCF_002266435.3. NCBI lineage: Bacteria > Pseudomonadati > Pseudomonadota > Alphaproteobacteria > Hyphomicrobiales > Nitrobacteraceae > Bradyrhizobium > Bradyrhizobium amphicarpaeae. The sequence continues at coordinate 111,125 of NZ_CP029426.2, read as the reverse complement.
GTTTTCATGATCATCGCCATCGACGGGCCCGCGGCCTCGGGCAAGGGGACGCTCGGCAAGCGTCTCGCGCACCATTACGGCTATCGTCATCTCGATACCGGCGTGATCTACCGCGCGGTGGCTTATGCCCTGATGCAGTCCGGTCACGATCTCCGCGACGAGGAGGCTGCGGTCGCCGCGGCGCTGGAACTCGATCCCGAGAAGTTCGGCAATCCAGCCCTGAAGACCCAGAAGGCCGGCGAGGGCGCCTCGATCGTCTCGGCGATCCCGAGGGTCCGCGAGGCCCTGGTCAACTTTCAGAGGCAATTCGCCGCCGATCCGCCCGGTGCCGTGCTGGACGGCCGGGACATTGGAACCGTGATCTGCCCGCATGCGGACGTGAAGATCTTCGTCGTGGCCGATCCAAAAGTCCGGGCGCGCCGCCGGACCATGGAGGCCAAGGCAAGGGGCGAGGAGGCCGACGAGGCCGCCGTGCTCGCCGACATCATCCAGCGCGACGAACGCGACAAGAACCGGCCGATTGCCCCCCTGAAACCGGCCGCGGATGCTTACTTGCTAGATAACTCCCAACTGGATATAGAAGGCGGCGTCCGGGCCGCCATCGACATTATCGAGGCCGTCCGAGCGGGCCGGTCGCGGGGTTAAGCCGCCGCCGTCATTGGAGGAAGTGCCCGCTCCCGCTCTTTGAGGTCGATACCTCGGTCCCCTGTTCGGGACCGGCGCGATCCAGGCTCCGGACATAAGATTTCCACGTATCGAACGCGCGGGCCTCAGCCGGCCCGCTTCCGTTGTTTCGCCTCTCAGGGGCGGCGCAACGAGCGGTCGTTCGAAGGTTTTGCGGACCTTCCGACACTGCGTGTGCGATGCGCCCATGAACCCAACGGCCGGCACGACATCCGCAATTGGAGAACAAATGGCTTCGACTTCCGCTGATACCTATAGCCCGTCGCGCGACGATTTCGCTGCGATGCTCGACGAGTCCTTCGCAGGCGGCAACCTGCAGGAAAGCTCCGTCATCAAGGGCAAGGTGGTTGCAATTGAAAAGGACATGGCCGTCATCGACGTCGGCCTGAAGACCGAGGGCCGCGTCGCCCTGCGCGAATTTTCCGGCCCCGGCCGTGACAGCGAACTGAAGGTCGGCGACGAGGTCGAAGTGTTCCTCGATCGGATCGAGAACGCGCTCGGCGAAGCCGTGCTGTCGCGCGACAAGGCGCGCCGCGAAGAGAGCTGGGGCAAGCTAGAGAAGGCGTTCCAGAACAACGAGAAGGTCAACGGCGTCATCTTCAACCAGGTCAAGGGCGGCTTCACCGTCGACCTCGACGGTGCCGTGGCCTTCCTGCCGCGCTCGCAGGTCGACATCCGTCCGATCCGCGACGTTGCGCCGCTGATGAACAACTCGCAGCCGTTCCAGATCCTCAAGATGGACCGCCGCCGCGGCAACATCGTCGTGTCCCGCCGCACGGTTCTCGAAGAGACCCGCGCCGAGCAGCGTCAGGAGCTGGTGCAGAACCTCGAAGAGGGTCAGGTCATCGACGGCGTGGTCAAGAACATCACCGATTACGGTGCGTTCGTTGATCTCGGCGGCATCGACGGCCTGCTGCACGTCACCGACATCGCGTGGCGCCGCGTCAACCACCCGACCGAGGTGCTCTCGATCGGCCAGACCGTGAAGGTCAAGATCATCAAGATCAACCACGAGACGCACCGCATCTCGCTGGGCATGAAGCAGCTGCTGGACGATCCGTGGCAGGGCATCGAAGCCAAGTACCCGCTGGGTGCCCGCTTCACCGGCCGCGTCACCAACATCACCGACTACGGTGCGTTCGTCGAGCTCGAGCCGGGCATCGAAGGCCTGATCCACGTCTCCGAGATGTCGTGGACCAAGAAGAACATGCACCCCGGCAAGATCGTTTCGACCTCGCAGGAAGTCGAAGTGCAGGTGCTGGAAGTCGATTCCGTCAAGCGCCGCATCTCGCTCGGCCTCAAGCAGACCATGCGCAACCCCTGGGAGGTCTTCGTCGAAGGTCACCCGACCGGTTCGACGGTCGAGGGCGAGGTCAAGAACAAGACCGAGTTCGGCCTGTTCCTGGGTCTCGAGGGCGACGTCGACGGCATGGTCCATCTCTCCGACCTCGACTGGAAGCTTCCGGGCGAGCAGGTGATCGACAACTACAAGAAGGGCGACATGGTCAAGGCCGTGGTGCTCGATGTGGACGTCGAGAAGGAGCGCATCTCGCTCGGCATCAAGCAGCTCGAAGGCGATCCCTTCGCCGAGCCGGGCGATGTCAAGAAGGGCGCGGTCGTGACCTGCGAAGTGCTCGAAGTGAAGGAAAGCGGTATCGAGGTGAAGATCACCGGGACCGACTTCACCACCTTCGTCAAGCGCTCGGAGCTTGCCCGTGATCGCAACGACCAGCGCGCCGAACGCTTTGCCGTCGGCGAGAAGGTCGATGCCCGCGTGATCCAGTTCGACAAGAAGGCCCGCAAGGTCCAGGTGTCGATCAAGGCGCTCGAAGTCGCCGAAGAGAAGGAAGCCATCGCGCAGTACGGCTCCTCCGATTCGGGAGCGACGCTCGGCGACATCCTGGGCACCGCGCTCAAGAACCGCGACAGCAAGTAAGCGAAACGCATTTCGCTGCATCGAAGCCCCGGCGCGAGCCGGGGCTTTTTTGTTGTGGCTTGGTGCCCGTTGCCCGGATGGAGCGAAGCGCAATCCGGGAGGGTGTTTCGGCGCTGTGACGGGCCCCGATTACGCTTGCGCTCCTACGCAGTTGCTCTGGGTCAGCCCGCAGGCCTTGTTTTCTTCAAATTGCGCCGCAATTGATGTATCCAGATAAGCCGTTGGTCACGCTGTGAGGGCACAACGCGCTTGGCCTTTCATTTGGAGATATCTGGATGTCGCTCGATTCGGACATCATCGTCGATCGCCGCAGGATCCGCCGCAAGCTGACGTTCTGGCGCGTGATGGCCGCGCTGATCGCGATCGCGGCGATTGCGGGCGTTGCGCTGATCGCGACACCCGGCGCGCGCGGCACCTTCGCATCCGCCGGCTCGATCGCGCGGGTCCATATCGAAGGCCTGATCCGCAGCGATTCCGATCGCACGCAGGCGCTGGAGCGGCTGGAGAATTCGCAGGCTGCGGCTGTTATCGTTCACATCAACTCGCCGGGCGGCACCACCGCCGGCTCCGAGCAGCTCTACGATTCGCTCGTCCGGCTCAAGGCGAAGAAGCCGCTGGTCGTGGTGGTCGAGGGCCTGGCTGCCTCCGGGGGCTACATCACGGCGATTGCCAGCGACCACATCATTGCCCAGCAGAGCTCGCTGGTCGGGTCGATCGGCGTGCTGTTCCAATATCCCAACGTCAGCGAGCTCCTGAAGACCATCGGCGTCAAGGTCGAGGAGGTGAAGTCGTCGCCGCTGAAGGCTGCGCCCAACGGTTTTGAGCCGACCAGTCCCGAAGCGCGGGCTGCCCTTGATGCGCTGGTGAAGGATTCCTATGCCTGGTTCAAGGGATTGGTGAAGGAACGGCGTGGCATGGATGACACGCAGCTCGAGAAAGTGGCTGATGGCCGCGTCTTCACGGGACGCCAGGCGATCGATCTCAAGCTGATCGATCAGATCGGCGACGAGAAGACGGCGGTGACCTGGCTGGTCGAGCAGAAGAGCGTCAAGAAGGGTCTTCCGGTACGCGACTACAAGCTCGAGCCGCGCTTCGGTGATCTGCCGTTCCTCAAGACGGCGGCTGCCATTGCGCTGGAAGCGCTCGGTTTTGGCTCGATTGCGCATCAAATCGGGCAAACCGGGGTCGCGCAGGCGGTCGATCGGTTTGGAATGGACGGAATGCTGGCGCTGTGGCACCCGGCCGCGTCAAATTGACGGGGCTGGGCGAGCGCCTGAGGATTTTCCCGCCTGACGGGCATCGGGTCAGCCCGCTTTTTCGGCATTTGTCACGCATTTTCACGATACTCAATCCTGATTTAGCGTCTTGACAGATCAAGGTATTTTCACGGAAATGGTCATCCGCACGCTTCCGGGTCCTATCTCTCGATGATCAAATCCGAACTTGTTCAGCGTATCGCCGAGCACAACCCGCATCTGTACCAGCGGGATGTCGAGAACATTGTGAATGCGATTCTCGAAGAGATCGTAGCGGCCCTCGCGCGCGGTGACCGCGTCGAGTTGCGCGGCTTCGGTGCCTTCTCGGTCAAGCATCGCCCTGCACGCGCCGGGCGCAATCCACGTACCGGCGCCCATGTGCCTGTCGATCAGAAGAGCGTTCCGTTCTTCAAGACCGGCAAGGAAATGCGCGAGCGGCTGAACCGCGACCATCCGGATCCCGGCGCGCCCGACTAAAGGATGTCGCCGTCCGGGTTTAACCTGATAGCCGCATGATGCGGCCGCAAGCTTGATTCAAGACGAGCGATCGCGATGCGAAAGTTACTGACTGCGCTGATCGTGATTCCGCTGGGCCTGATCCTGGTGACCTTCGCCGTTGCCAACCGGCACTTCGTCACGGTCTCGTTCGATCCCTTCATCGCGAACGATCCGTCATTGTCGGTGACGCTGCCGCTGTTCCTGCTCCTGATCCTGGTCGCCGCCCTCGGCGTTTTTGCCGGCGGCTGTGCCGTCTGGTTCGGTCAGCGGCACTGGCGGCGCGCGGCGCGCCGCCACGAGGCGGATTCACGGGCTGCCAGGGTCGAACTGGCCGATTTGCGGGCCCAGGCGGCCGCAGCAAAGCCCGGCTCGCAGCGCCTTCCCGTTCCCTCCGGGGTCGGGCTTTACGGGCCCATCGGGCGAGACAAGCAGCGCGCGACGTTGTAGAAGCGGCCCGACCGAAAGCCCCGTTTTCCGGCCGCACGTTGCGGCCTCCATTTGCTTTGAGACCATGTCCCTGCTCGTCAAAATCTGCGGCCTGTCTACGCGCGAGACGCTTCAAGCGGCGCTCGAGGCGGGTGCGGATATGGTGGGGTTCGTGTTCTTCCCGCCTTCGCCGCGGCACCTGTCCCTGGAGCTCGGCCGCGACCTCGGCCGCCAGGTGAAGGGGCGCGCGCTCAAGGTGGCGCTCACCGTCGATGCCGACGATGCGACGCTCGACAACATCATGGATGCGCTGTCGCCGGACATTTTCCAGCTGCACGGCAAGGAGAGCGCGGCGCGGCTGCGCGACATCAAGCAGCGGTTCGGCCGCCCCGTGATGAAGGTGGTCCCGGTCGAGGTCGCTGCGGATCTTGCCGTGCTGCCCGGCTACGCGGCGGTCGCCGACCGCATCCTGTTCGACGCGCGAGCACCGAAAGACGCGACGCGGCCCGGCGGCCTCGGTACGCCCTTCGACTGGCACCTGCTTGGAAACCTCGAACTCAAGCTGCCGTATATGGTTTCGGGCGGTCTGCATGCGGGGAACGTCGCCGAAGCCATGCGCGTCACTCGCGCCGGCGGCGTCGATGTCTCCTCCGGTGTCGAGAGCGCTCCCGGCGTGAAGGACCCGGAGATGATCAAATCCTTCATTCGCGCCGCGCGCGCCAGCCAAGAGTTGAGTGTTCGATGAACGTCGCCAAACCCAATTCCTATCGCAGCGGTCCCGATGATCGCGGCCATTTCGGTATCTTCGGCGGCCGCTTCGTCGCCGAAACCCTGATGCCGCTGATCCTCGATCTGGAGAAAGCCTACTCCGACGCCAAGGCCGATCCGGCTTTCCAGATCGAGATGAACGGCTATCTCAAGAACTATGTCGGCCGGCCCTCGCCGCTGTATTTCGCCGAGCGCCTGACCGAGCACCTCGGCGGCGCAAAAATCTATTTGAAGCGCGAAGAGCTCAACCACACCGGCTCGCACAAGGTGAACAACGTGCTCGGCCAGATCATGCTGGCGCGGCGCATGGGCAAGAAGCGCATCATCGCCGAGACCGGTGCCGGTCAGCACGGCGTCGCCACCGCGACGCTATGCGCGCGCTTCGGGCTCGAATGCATCGTCTACATGGGCGCCGTCGACGTCGAGCGTCAGCAGCCCAACGTGATCCGCATGGAGATGCTGGGCGCCAAGGTGATGCCGGTGCAGTCGGGCACGCGCACGCTGAAGGACGCCATGAACGAGGCGCTGCGCGACTGGGTCACCAACGTGCACAACACCTTCTACTGCATCGGCACGGTCGCAGGCCCGCATCCTTATCCGACGCTGGTGCGCGACTTCCAGTCGATCATTGGCAACGAGACCAAGGCGCAGATGCAGGAGATCGAGGGCCGTCTGCCGGATTCGCTGGTCGCCTGCATCGGCGGCGGCTCGAACGCGATGGGCTTGTTTCACCCGTTCCTCGACGATCCCTCGGTCGAAATTTTCGGTGTGGAAGCCGCCGGCCATGGCCTGACGCAATTGCATGCGGCGTCGATCGCGGGTGGCCGTCCCGGCGTGCTGCATGGCAACCGCACCTATCTCCTGATGGATGCCGACGGCCAGATCCAGGACGCCCATTCGATCTCGGCCGGCCTCGACTATCCCGGCATCGGCCCCGAGCATTCCTGGCTGCACGAGGTCGGCCGCGTGAACTATCTCTCCGCGACCGATGATGAGGCGCTCGCTGCGTTCCAGCTGCTGTCGAAGCTCGAAGGCATCATCCCCGCCCTTGAGCCCGCGCACGCCATCGCCAAGGTGATGGAGCTTGCGCCGAAGCGCGCAAATGATCACCTGATGGTCGTCAACCTCTCCGGCCGCGGCGACAAGGACGTCCCGCAGGTCGGCGACATCCTGAGGGGCAAGAGCAAGTGACGCGTATCGACACCCGGTTTGCCGAACTGAAAAAGGCGGGCCGCGCGGCCTTCGTCACTTTCGTGATGGCCGGCGATCCCGATCCCGCGACGTCGCTCGAGATCATCAAGGCGCTGCCGAAGTCGGGTGCCGACGTGATCGAGATCGGCATGCCCTTCACCGATCCCATGGCCGACGGTCCCTCGATCCAGGCCGCAGGCCTGCGCGCGCTGAAGGCCGGGATGACGCTGAAGAAGACGCTGGAGCTGGTGCGCGGCTTCCGCAAGGACGACAATGCGACGCCGATCGTGCTGATGGGATATTACAATCCGATCTACATCTACGGCGTCGACAAGTTCCTCGTCGATGCCAAGAGCGCGGGTGTCGATGGTCTCATCATCGTCGATCTGCCGCCTGAGGAAGACGACGAGCTCTGCCTGCCCGCGATGAAGGCCGGCCTCAACTTCATTCGGCTGGCGACGCCGACCACCGACGACAAGCGTCTGCCCGCAGTGCTCGCGAACACCTCCGGCTTTGTCTATTACGTCTCGATCGCCGGCATCACCGGTGCAGGGGCGGCGGACGCGAATGCCGTCGGTGAAGCTGTCGCGCGCATCAAGCGGCATACAAAACTGCCGGTCTGCGTCGGCTTCGGCATCCGCACGCCGGAGGCGGCCCGCGCCATTGCGGAGAAAGCCAACGGTTCGGTGGTCGGCACCGCATTGGTCGATGCGCTCAAGAACAGTCTCGATGCGGACGGACGCGCGACCGCCAAAACCGTTAACGCGGTGGCCGAATTGACCGCGGCGCTGGCCCAAGGCGTCAAGGGCGCCCAGCAGGCGGCGGAATAGGCCATAATTCCGCTGCTGCAGCGGGCGACACGGCGGCTTGCCGGGCGAGGGCCCGGTCGCCATATATTCCCTTCAGGCGATCCGCGCGGCGGCATCGCACATCGGAGCAAACCATGAACTGGCTTACCAACGTGGTCCGGCCGAAGATCCGCAACATGCTGCGGCGGGAGACGCCGGAGAATCTGTGGATCAAATGCCCGGATTCCGGACAGCTCGTGTTCTACAAGGACGTCGAGGCCAACCAGTTCGTCATCCCCGGCTCGAACTACCACATGCGCATGGGTGCGGTGGCGCGTCTGAAGTCGATCTTCGACAACGAGACCTGGTACGACGTCGCGCTGCCCGAGGTCACGCCCGATCCGCTCAAGTTCCGTGACGAGAAGAAATACGTCGACCGCATCAAGGATGCGCGCGCGCGCACCAACCTGAACGATGCGGTCAAGGTCGGCTACGGCAAGCTCGAAGGCTCCGCCGTGGTCATCGCCGTGCAGGATTTCGATTTCATGGGCGGCTCGCTCGGCATGGCCGCGGGCGAGGCCCTCGTCCGCGGGCTCGAGCTCGCCGTCGAGAAGAAGTCGCCGTTCATCGTATTCGCCGCGTCAGGCGGCGCGCGCATGCAGGAAGGCATCCTGTCGCTGATGCAGATGCCGCGCACCACGGTGGCGGTGCAGATGCTGCGCGAAGCAAAGCTGCCCTACATCGTCGTGCTGACAAACCCGACCACCGGCGGCGTCACCGCGTCCTATGCGATGCTCGGTGACGTGCAGATCGCCGAGCCCGGCGCGCTGATCGGTTTTGCCGGCGCCCGCGTGATCGAGCAGACCATCCGCGAGAAGCTGCCGGAAGGTTTCCAGCGCGCCGAGTACCTGAAAGACCACGGCATGGTCGACATGGTCGTGCACCGCCACGATTTGCGCCCGACGCTGGCGCGGCTCTGCCGCCTGCTGACCAGGTCACCGGCGCAGGAGACTGCGTCGAAGTCGGTGCAGCCGGTGGTCAGCCCGGCGCAGATCGTCTCGGCCGCCGAGACGGCGCCGGCCGCGCCGCACGCGTGAACGCGTCCCCTGACAGTGCGAAGACGCCGCTCGGCGAATTGATCGGGCGGCTGTCGGTTCTGCATCAGAAGCGCATCGACCTCGGGCTGGAGCGGATGCACCGCCTGCTCGAAGGTCTCGGCCATCCCGAACGCAAGCTGCCGCCGGTGATCCACATCGCCGGTACCAACGGCAAGGGCTCGACGCTCGCTTATCTGCGCGCGACGCTGGAGGCCGCAGGCCTGCGCGTGCACGCCTACACCTCGCCCTATCTCGTGCGTATCAACGAATGCTTCCGCCTCGGCCGCGCCGGCGGCGGCGTGCTCGTCAGCGACGACGAATTGCGTGCCGCGCTGGAAGAGGTCGAGCGCGTCAATGCCGGTGAAGTCGCGACATTGTTCGAGCTGAAGACGGCTGCCGCCTTCCATCTCTTCGCGCAGAACCCGGCCGACGTCGTTCTGCTTGAGGTCGGTCTTGGCGGCCGGCTCGATTCGACCAATGTGGTCGACACGCCGGCGGCCTGCGTGATCACGCCCGTCAGCATGGACCACATGGATTTTCTCGGGGACACCCTGACGTCGATTGCGGGCGAGAAGGCTGCGATCATCAAGCGCGGCGTGCCCGTGATCTGTGCCGAGCAGGCGGGCGAAGCCATGGCGGTGATCGAGGCGCAGGCCAGGCGCATGCGCGCGCCACTGTTTGCGGCGAACGAGAGCTGGCACGTCAATGTCGAGCACGGTCGCCTGGTCTATTCCGACGACCGCGGTCTGATGGATCTCACGGCACCGCGGCTGTTCGGCCGCCACCAGTTCGACAATGCCGGACTTGCGATCGCGACACTGCGCGCGATTCCAACGTTCAAGATCAATCAGGGGGCCTTCGAAGCCGGCATCGTCGGTGCCGAATGGCCGGCGCGGATGCAGCGCATCACCTCCGGCGAGCTGCTGGCTCTCGGACCGCAGGGCTCGGAGATCTGGCTCGATGGCGGGCACAATGCCGAAGGCGGCCGCGTCGCGGCGGCTGCGCTCGGCGACCTCGAAGAGCGGGTGTCACGGCCGCTGGTCGTCATTGCAGGTATGATGGCCAACAAGGACGCGAAAGGTTTCCTCGCCAATTTCGCCGGTCTCACCCGTCACATCATCGCGGTGCCGATCCCAGACGTCGAGAACGCAATGCCGGTCGATCGCCTCGCGGATGCCGCGCGCAGCCTCGGCATGCGCGTCGAGACCGTCGCAGGCGTGGAGGCCGCGCTGCGCGCCCTCGCGAAGCTCGCCTACGAGGTGCCGCCGCGCATCCTGATATCAGGCTCGCTCTATCTCGCCGGTCACGTGCTGGGTCTCAACGGCACGCCGCCTGCATGAGAAGGTTGCGTAGCCCGGATGGAGCGCAGCGCAATCCGGGATTTTGCCACAGGTGACGACGATCCCGGATTACGCTGCGCTCCATCCGGGCTACGAGGTCAACAATGCGCTTTGCCGCCATCGCCGACATCCACGGAAACCACCTCGCGCTGGAGGCGGTGCTCGCAGACATCCGCGCGCTTGATATAACCGACATCGTCAATCTCGGCGACATGCTGAGCGGCCCGCTCGATGCGCGGCGAACCATCGAGATCCTGATGCAGCTCGATGCCGTGCACGTGCTCGGCAACCACGACCGCTATCTGCTCGACCGCCCGCCGGAGAAAATGGGCTCGTGGGATCGTCCCGCCTACGAAGCGCTCGATGCCGTGCAGCTCGACTGGCTGCGCGCGCAGCCGATGACGCGTGTGTATCGCGACAAGGTGTTCCTGTGTCACGCGACGCCTGGGAACGACGAGGTTTATTGGCTCGATACCGTGCATCCCGACGGCACGGTGGCGCTGTCGCCGCTCGACCGGATCGAACAATTCGCGCAAGGCATCACCCAATCGCTGATCCTCTGTGCCCACACCCATCTGGCCCGCGCCGTGCGGCTTCGCGATGGCCGGCTAGTCCTCAATCCCGGCAGTGTCGGCAGCCCCGGCTATCGCGACAAGCATCCCTATCCGCATGTCGTCGAAGCCGGCACGCCGCACGCGCGCTATGCGATTCTCGAGCGCACGGATGATGCTTGGCAGGTGACGTTCCGCCACGTCGCCTATGATCACGAGGCGATGGCAGCGCTGGCACGGCGCAATGGTCAGCCGGAGCTGGCGAATGCGCTGGCAACGGGATGGATTGATTAGGCGTCTTTCGCCTGGTAGCCCGGATTGCGCTGCGTTCCATCCGGGCTACGACTTTGCTCACTTCAACAGCTTCATCGGGTCCGCCACCTTCTGCTTCAGCTGATCGAAGCCGCATTGTCGCGGTGCCTTGTCGGGGCGCCAGCGCAGGATCGAGGTGCCGTGGCGAAAACGCTCGCCGCTGAAATGATCATAGCAGATCTCGATCACCAGCTTCGGCTTGAGCGGGCACCATTTGGCCGAACGCTCGGTCGACCAGCGGCTCGGTCCGCCCGGCGCGTTGCCGGTGAAGCCGGGCTCGCCGATCAGCGCCTCCAGCCGATCGGTCAGCGCCGGCTTCTCGTTCGCCTTGATAGCCGAGGTGAATCCGACATGGTGCAGCAGGCCCCCATCGTCGTAGAGGCCGAGCAGCAGCGAGCCGACCACGTTGCGGCCGGCGATCTTGTTGGTGGCATAACGGAAGCCGCCGATCACGCAATCGGCGCTGCGAAATTTCTTGATCTTCTGCATGCCGTCGCGGTTTCCGGCCTGATAGGGCAGGTCGATCCGCTTGGCGATGACGCCGTCCGAGCCGCCACCGGACTGAGCCAGCCATTTTTTCGCGGTGGCGTAGCTCGTCGTTGCCGGTGAGAGACGGAAGCTGCTGCCCTTCAGATTGGCCTTTGCAAAAGCCTCCAGCGCCGGCCGCCGTTCACCGATTGGCCTCTCGGAAAGCTGCTTCTGTTTTGCCGTCGCAAGCAGATCGAAGACGAGATAGAGCGCCGGCGTTTCCTGCGAGAGCTTCTTCACGCGGCTTGCGGCGGGATGAATCCGTTGCAGCAACGCGTCGAAGGAAAAGCTCTTGTCGAGCGGCACGACGATCTCGCCGTCGAGCGTGAAGCGATCGGCTTTCAGCGTCAGCGCGGCCGCAACGATCTCGGGGAAATACCGCGTGAGGTCCTCGCCGGATTTTGAGCGCAGATCAATGCGGCTGCCGTCGCGCGACAGCAGGCAGCGAAAGCCGTCCCATTTCGGCTCGTACTGCCATTCCTTGCCGCGCGGAATCTCGTCGACCGACCGCGCCTCCATCGCAACGAGAGATGTCGATTTGCGCGCGCGTTTTGCGGGAGGAGCAGGCAAGGTCTGGGACTCGTCATACGCTGGACACGTCCCAACAACGCAGAACGGCCGGCTTTCGCCGGCCGTTGTCGAAAATAAACTCGCGTGAGGCGATCAGACCGCGGAGGTGATCCACTGCTGCAGCTTCGCCTTCGGCGCTGCGCCGACCTGGCGGGAGGCCATCTCGCCGCCCTTGAAGATCATCAGGGTGGGAATCGACATCACGCCGTATTTCGACGCGGTCTTCGGGCTCTCGTCGACGTTGAGCTTCACGATCTTGACCTTGTCGCCCATCGCGCCGGCGATCTCGTCGAGGGCGGGCGCGATCATGCGGCAGGGACCGCACCACTCGGCCCAGAAATCGACGACGACGGGACCGTTCGCCTTGAGCACTTCGGCTTCGAAATCGGTGTCAGAAACCTTGCCAACGGCCATTTGAGTACCTCGTTCGGTTGAAAGAATCGGCGCGGATGGGAATCGCGCCCGGGATCATGCCGTCAACCTATGAACGGCCTCTTGCCGGGTCAAGGACGCTCACAGCGAGATGAAGGGATGCCAGCGCCGCGTCCAGCGCGGGGGCCGAAATCTCCATATATTCAAGGGTCTCGGTCCAGAGCAGGACGGCCCTGACAGGCTTTTGGGGATAAAGCCGCGCCAGCACCGCCCGGTACAGCGCAAGCTGCCGGACATAGGCCGCGGGCGCCTCGGCGGTGCTTTTGGGCGCAGCCTGGTTGGTCTTGAAATCAACGATCAAAACCTCATCCGGACGGACGACCAGCCGGTCGATTTGCCCCGACACCAGCGCCGGCGTCCGGCCCGGCCGCTCCAGCCGGCCGGCGATGGCGACCTCAGCCCGGCTGCCGGTGGCAAAGACCGGCGCAAAGCGCGGTTCAGCGATCAAAGCCAGCACCTTGTCGGCCAAAGCGGCGCGGTCGGCTTCCGGCCAGTCCGCGGCGTTGCGCGCCATGAAGCCGAACGCCGCCTCGCGCCGGCGTTCCGCGGCGATATCGGGCAAGGATTGCAGCAGACGATGCACCAGCGTGCCGCGCTGCAGAGCGATGGCGCGCGACTGCACCGATTCGCCTGTCCGCACGCTGCGACCATCCTCGGCCGACTGGCCGGACGGACGCACCAGATCGTCGTCAACGGTCTCGCTCGGCGCCGATGTTCGCAGCCAGGCCGGCAGCGCGACGGCCTGGTCGACAGTCGCCGCCGGGATACCCAGCGCGGCGACATCCTCCGGCCGGGCAAATCGGGTCACCTTGCCGAGCGGCGTCTCGATCACCTGCTTGTCCAGGCCCGAGCTTTTGAGCCCGGTGTCGACCAAATCATACCAGCTCAGCTTGCGGACCGTCTTCATGTTGCCGGGCATGCAGCCGCCGACGATCAGGCGGTCGGCCGCACGTGTCATCGCGACGTAGAGCAGACGGCGATATTCGTCCTCGGTCTCCTCGAGCATGGCCTTGCGCGCGTCGGCGACGGGCTTGGGGTCGTCGGCCTTGCGGCCGGCCCAGACCACGACCTCGCCGCCATTGCCGCGCGGAACGTGGATCAGCCGGACCCGCTGCGAATCCGCGGGCGACGACGTGGTGTCGACCATGAACACGACTGACGCTTCCAGCCCTTTGGCGCCGTGCACGGTCATCACCCGCACCTCGTCGCGCGAGATTTCCATGTCGCGCTTCACCTCGGTGTCGGCCGAGCGTAGCCAGGCCATGAAGCCTTGCAGCGAGGCCGGTGCCTTGCGCTCACAGCCGAGCGCGAGTTCGAGGAATTCGTCGAGTGCGTCGTTGGCCTCATGGCCGAGCCGGCGCAGGATGCGCGCCCGCCCGCCGTCGCCCCCGAGCAGCCAGGCGTAGAAGGCGAACGGCGTCTCCTCGCGCGCGCGGGTCTCGCAGGCCTCCAGCCGCCGCAGCACGGAAGCGAACTTCTCGTTGCCGGCCGCATGCTCGCCGAGTGCGCGGCGCAGCGAGCCCTTGCGGTCATGGGCCAGCTGGAACAGGTCGTCGTCATCGAGGCCGAACAGCGGGCTCTTCAGCGCCACCGCCAGCGCGAGATCGTCCTGCGGCAGAAGCAGCGCGTCCGCGAGGTTCATCAGGTCGATGATCGCGATATGTTCGGTCAGCTTGAGCCGGTCGGCGCCGGCGACGGGAACGCCAGCATGCTTCAGCGCCTGGATCACCGCGTCGAAGGCGTTGCCGCGCCGGCGCACCAGAATCAACACGTCGCCATAGCGCAGCGGCCGGCGCTCGCCCTCATGCCCGGTCAGCGTGCCGCTCTCGACCAGCCGCTTGATCTCGGCCTGGATACGGCGGGCAAGCTTTACCTCGGGGCTGGTGACCGCAACGCCGTCGAACGGCGCGCGCCAGCCCTCGATGTCCTGCCGATCGTCGGCTTCCGCGAGATCCCAGAGCTCGACGACGCTTGGACCGGCATCGCTGAGCGAGTTGTGCAAGGGATGGCCGACATCGATCGAATGGATGCTCTTGTAGATCGTGGGATCGCGGAAGACGTGGTCGACCGAATGCAGGATCGCAGCACCCGAACGGAACGAATAGGTGAAGGCGACGGGGTCGAACTTCAGCCCGGCAGCCCTGAATCTGCGATCCAGCTCTCGCTTGCGTTTGTCGAATTCGTGCGGGTCAGCGCCTTGGAACGAGAAGATCGACTGCTTCTCGTCGCCGACCGCGAAGACGGTGCGGTTCAGCCCGTCGCGCGCGCCTTCGCCGGCCGTGAATTCCGAGATGATGTGGGCGACGATGTCCCATTGCCGCGGGCTGGTATCCTGCGCTTCGTCGATCAGCACGTGATCGACGCCGCGGTCGAGCTTGTAATGCACCCAGCCTGAAGAGACGCGGTCCAGCATCGCCAGCGTCTTGTCGATGAGGTCGTCATAGTCGAGCAGGCCGCGCTCCTGCTTCTCGCGGCGATAGTTCGCGGCGGCGGCGGTCGCGATGTGCAAGAGCGCCGCGGTGCGGTCGCGCATGGTCACGGCGCGGCGCTTCTCGATCAAACAAGCGAGGCGCTGCGCCTCGTTTTCGAACAGGCGGGCGACGGACGGGTTGTGATCGCCGAATTTCTTGGTCAGAACCGCCTTGCGCGGCAGCTTTTCATCGGTGAGGAAGACGCCGAGGTACGTATCGACCTGCGCCGCGCCGGAAAACATCTTGGCTTCGCGAAGCCGCGCGGCCTGGTCATTGTCGGACTTGCTGCCGTCTTCCAGTGCAAAGGCGATGTCGTCCCAGCGCGAGCGCGGCAGATAGGGGCCCTCGAGAATCTCCGTCTCGACGTCCTCGATACGGTCGCTCGCCTCAACACCCAGCGCCGCCGCCATCTGCGCAGCAGCCGCGTCGGCGTTGCCGGCCTCATCCGTCCAGGCCATGAAATGATCGCGGTTGAGACAGGCTTCGCGCACGACCTCCTTGAAGGTGACGTCGGCGGCGCTCGCCATCGCGGTCAGCAATGCGCGGCCGGTGACGCTGTCCGGATCGCGCGCGGCCTCCAGCAGCACCTTCAGATTGGCGCGCTCCATCATGTCGGTCTGGTCGCGCTCGTCAATCACGGCGAAGCGCGCGGGAACGTTGGCCTCGAACGGAAATTGCTGGAGCAGGCGCGTGCAAAGCGCGTGGATGGTCTGCACCTTCAGGCCACCCGGCGTCTCCAGCGCGCAGGCGAACAGTTTTCGCGCGTCGCGACGAATTTTCGCGCTGGGATGCGGGATGCCGACCGCGCGGATGGCTGCGTCGAGCCCGGTATCATCCAGTGTGACCCAATGTCCGAGCGTGGTGAACACGCGCTCCGCCATGTTGGCGGCGGCGGCCTTGGTGAAGGTGATGCAGAGGATCTTTTCCGGCGGCACGCCCGATAGCAGCAGGCGGATCACCCGCTGCACCAGCACGTGCGTCTTGCCCGAGCCGGCATTGGCGGACACGAACGCCGACGCAGTCGGATCGGACGCACGCGCCTGCCGCGCGCGCACCTCGTCAGGAATGGGGCGTGGCAGCTTCACCATTCCTCGATCCCCAGGCCGCCGGCCGCGGACCATTCCTTGATCCGGGCGAGATCGTCATAGGTGCCGTAGCGGTTGGTCCACATCGGCAGGTTCAGCGAGGTGTAGGGCTGGTTCTCGTCGTCGAAGGCGCGGATCAGCGCCTCCAGCTTGGCCCTTGCTTCGGCCGCGGCCGTGTCCGGCGGCTGTGGCTCGTCGCCCTGCTTGTACTTGAGCTCGAGGATGCGCTCCTCGCCCGGCGGATTGTTGCCACTCAGGCGCACATAGACGAGCTGGCTCACGGACGCGCCGGCGTCGATGTCGGGAAAGCCGCCCTCGCGCAGGATCGCGGCTTCCAGCGTGAGCTGCGGCGACAGGCCCATGCGGACTTGCTTGCCGGTCGGCGGCTGGCCGGTCTTGTAGTCAAGGATGGCGTAACCGCCGCCTTGACGCCGCTCGATGCGGTCGGCGCGCGCGGAGAGGCGGAAGCTGCGCTCATGATCGAGCCTGATCGAAATCTCGCCGCGCGTCTCCGCGACAATGGCCCCGAGCGCATCGCGCCGCGCCGACTCCCATTCGCCGAACCAGCGCGCGATGCGCTGGAAGCGCGGCCACCACAACGCGCGCGCCTCGGGCCGCTCCATCAGCGGCGCAAAGTGCCTCTCGCCGATCGCGCGCAGCACGCGGGCGGGATCGTCGGGCAGGCGCGTCGCATAATTTTTCGTGAACTCGCCGATCGCTTCGTGGATCGCCGAGCCGCGGTCGGCGGCCGACAGCGGCATGTCGACGGGATCGAGCGCATCGAGCCGCAAGATGTGCTTGGCGTAGATCGTGTAGGGATCGCGCAGCCAGTCCTCGATTGCGGTGACCGACATCCTGAGCGGCCGCGTCGCCCGCGGCGGCCTCGGCTCGGGCTGCTTGACCGGCCTGACCTCGGCCGGTTGGTCCAGTGCGGCCGCGAACTGCACATATTTCTCGCCGGCGCGAACGGCCGCCTTCCAATGATCATCGCCCGCAACCGCCTCCAGCCGATGCAGGAAGCGCGAAGCCACTGCCGGCGCGCCGCCGGCCTTGGCGGAATGGGTGAGGATCACCTCGCCGCCGCCGAGCAACTGGGCGAAGTCGTGCGCGGAAAGGCCGATGCGGCGCTCCGGAAGATCGAGGCCGAGCTCGTGCCGCATCGGCCGGCTCAGCCAGGGATCGATGCGCGGCGCCGGCGGCCAGACGCCTTCGATCAGTCCGCCGATGATGATGCGGTCGGCCTGCATCAGCCGCGACTCCAGCGGGCCGTAGATCTGCAGCCGCGCACCAGGTTTGTCGCGCCGTCGTACCGCGCGGTCGCTGAACGCGGTCTGGAAGACGTCGGGATAATCAGGCAGCGTCACCATCAAGCCGCTGGTCGTGCCGCCGCGCAAGAGATCGTCGAAGGCACCGGCGAGCGCGAGGCCTTCGCGTTCCTCGAAGGCCAGCGGAAAGCCCTGCTCGTCGCGTGACAGCTCGATCATGATCTCGCGATGCCGGTGCGCGAGCTCGGCGAAGTCGAATGGCTTTGGCGATACGAGGCTCTCGATCGGCGCCAGCGCCTTTTGCAAGACATCGATCAGTGCCTGGATGCGATCGAGATCCTCGGCCTTGAGACGCGCACGGGGCTCGGCCTTGTGGAGCGCGGAAGTCTCGCTGCGCCACAGCTTTGCCAGCTCCTCACGAAAACGGTTGAATTCGCGCAAGAGGCCAGCCGTGCCGGCAGGCGGGCGTGTGCCGCGCAGGACTGCAAGCTCGAGGTCTTCGATCGCCGCCCTCCATGCGCCGGGCAGCCGGCCGAGCCGGCACAGCGGATGCTTCAGCATCGCCAGCAGCGTCGGCGGCTCCAGTCCCTTGGTGGCGGCTTCCGCTGCGAGACGTGCAAAGACGCCGGCGGAGGTTTCCATCAGCACGTCGCCGCCGGAATCGTCGAACGCCAGATCCCAGCGCGTGAGTGCGGCCATCACGCGCCGCGCCAGCGCGCGGTCGGGCGTCACCAGCGCTGCGGATTTGTCGAGATGCCGCGCCTCGCGCATCGCAATGGCAATGGCAAGCGCTTCCATTTCAGGATTGGGAGCTTCGACGACGGCAAGGTTCTTCATGCCGCCGGCTATCCTTGCGGCGACATCCGGCTGCTTCAGCCGGTCGTGCCAGATCTCCGTCGTGGCGGACGGCCGCATCGATTCGGACGCGAGCAGATCGCGGCCGCCTCCTGCCGGCGGCTGGAGGATCTCGACGTCACTGCGTTTGATGCCGAAACGATCCAGCAGCGCGTGCATGGCGTATTGCGGATGGTTCGAGGCCGGATGCTCCGCGAACTTGCCGAGCGAATCGCGCACGCCGCCGATGCTGCGCCAGGCGTCGTCGTCGAGATCGGTGTCGAGGCCCGGCAGCACCACGGCGCCATGGGGCAGCGATGCGACTGCGTGCAGGAATTTCGCGGTCGCCGGCATCGAGCCGGTCGAACCCGCCGCGATCACGGGACCGGTCGGATGTGCGGTCAGCCGTTTGGCTTCCGCTGCGATCAGGAGATCGCGCCGCGCTGCCGGCTCGATCCGGTTGATCTCGGCGAGATGACCGGGCCAGGCGATGCGCGCGATGCGCAGGAATTCGAGCGAGTGTTGCCAGTAGCGGTCGAGCATGTCAGGCACGAGACCGTCGAGCGCGCCCCAGTCGACGCCTCGCGTCACCATGTCGTCGATCAGGCGCGCGAGGTCGCCGGCGAGAGCCAGCGTCGAAGCAGGCCCGCCGACCACCAGCGGCGACAGCACCGGCCCCTTGGCCCAGGCCGCGACCAGTTGTGCCAGCGTCAGCCGTCGTTCGAGTTCGCCAAGCCGCGGCGGAATGTCGAGCGGCGTCGCGCCGGAGAACTGCTCGCCTTCATCGGCGAAAGCGAGCTCATCCTCATCGATGTCGCCGAGCGCGACGATGCGCGGCAGCACCACCGCGTCCGCCTTCATCTCGTCGAGGAAGATCTCGCGGACCACACGCATCGCGCGACGGGTTGGCAGGTATAGCGTGGCATCCGCCAGCCGCGCCGGTTCCTTGCGGGCCTCGAATCCCTCGACCAGCCGTCCCTCGAGCAGGCTCGCGACGATCGTGCGCAGGAATGGAACTGAGAGGGGGACGCTGAAGACGCGCATGGGCTGCCTGATTCGAAGGATCAGGCGCCAATATAGGGAGGCGGACTCAAATGGATATGGGTGGCGGGGAGATAGTCCCCGCTGTTCGACGGTCTCACAGCTCTCGTGCCCCGGACGCTGCGCAGCACGCAGTGATGCGCTGCTGAGCCGGGGCCCAGGTTGCTTGGTCAAACTGTGAGCTTGCTGGGTCCCGGCTCTGCGGAGCGGCACTTCGCGCCGCACCGCGTCCGGGACACGAGAGCACCCTTACGCCACGCTCTCCAGAAACGCCTCTTCCGCGGCGTGCACGGCGTCGGGCGTGCCGACATGCATCCAGACGCCGTCGAGGCGGAGGCCGAACAGCCGCTCCTGCTCGCCCGCGCGGTCGAACATCTTGGTCAGCGAGAACTCACCCTGCGGCGCGCCTTCGAAGATCGACGGCGACAGGATCGCAGCGCCGGCATAGACGAACGGAACGACTTCCTTTTCCTTGCGCTTGCGCAGGGCGCCGTCGGGAAGCATGCCGTAATCGCCGCGGCCGCTATAGCCGATGCTGGTCGCGGTCGGCGCCATCAGGAGCAGGATGTCCATGCGCGCGGGGTCGAAGTTTTCAGCGAGCCGCGTCAGATTGGAGCGCACGCCGTCGATCCAGAGCGTGTCGGAATTGACGTGGTAGAACGGTGCATCGCCGAGCAGCGGCAGCGCCTTGACCACGCCGCCGCCGGTGCCGAGCACCTGGTCGCGCTCGTCTGAAATCGTCACGCGCGGAAGCTCGCGCGTTGCGACGTGATCGATGATCTGATCCGGCAGGTAATGCACGTTGACCACGGCTTCGGTCACGCCGGCCTGGCCGAGCTTGTCGAGCACGTGGTCGAGCAGCGGCTGGCCGGCCACCGGCACCATCGGCTTCGGCATCTTGTCCGTCAGGGGACGCATGCGCAGGCCAAACCCCGCGGCGAGCACCATGGCTTTGGTCGGTTTGACGGACATCCTTCGCTTTCCAGACCTTTCGCGTTCGCAGCAATCTTAACACGAGGTTCGATCAGCCGCACCGCATCTCAATCGCCTTAACCACCTGCCGTGACGGTTGTGCGACGGGTGTTGCCGTCACGCCCCGACGGCTGTGGAACGCGCCTTTTTCTTCTTGTCGCCGACTTTCAGGAAATTGACGCCGATCTGGTCGCCATTGACCCAGGCCAACTCGCAGCGCCGGTACGCGAGGCCCGTGGACGACAGCAGCAGAAAGAACTCTTTCAAATGGAGGCCCTCCACCGAGCCGTCGATGGTCAGCTTGGCGCCGGTCTCGGAGACGTCCTCCATGGTGCAGTCGCGCCGCCAGGTGCCGTCGATGCCCATCATCTGGGCCGAGATCCCGCGCTCGAAGACAACCCGGCTATTGCCGCGCTGGTCCGTCTTTACCGCCATCTGCCCGCTCCAGCCCCGTATTTATCCGGCTGCATCGCCGCCAGAATACCGGCGTCTTGGCTAACAGCTGGTAAATCGGAACCCCGAATCAGGCCTCGACTAGATCTTGGGCGGTGGGACGTTGGCGAGATACCAGTCGCGCAAGGAGCTCAGCGCGGGATGCGCCAGCGAACGCTGGAGATAGGTCCAGATCCGCGGCTGGTGACGCAGATAATGCGGCTTACCGTCGCGGCGGTTGAGGCGGGCGAAGGTACCGAGCAGGCGGGTGTTCCGTTGTGCCGACATGATGGCGTAGAGCTCGGCGAATCCCGCCGGATCGAAGCCGGCATCGGCAGCGCGCCGCGCCTTGATGTAGCGCGACAGCAGCGTCAGCTCGATGGTCTCGGGCACGTCGATGCGGGCATCCTGGAGCAGCGACACCACGTCGTAGGATTGCGGACCGAGCACGGTGTCCTGGAAATCGATCACACCGACGCGCGCGATGCCGGCGCGATCCCCAAGCCAGATCAGATTGGGCGAGTGATAGTCGCGGATGATCCACGTCCTCGGCGCGGCCTGCGGCTTCTTCAGCAGCTCCCGCCACATCGCGAAAAATTCCGAGCGCGCCGTCTCGCTCAGCGGCGCGTTGCGATCGGGCAGGTACCATTCCGGCATCAACCCGATCTCGATCAGCAGCGCCTCGGTATCGAAGACAGGAATGGCGTAGGTCTGATCCGCCAGCGGCAGCGTTTCTGGCAGCGTCTTGCCGTGGAGCGTCGCCAGCACATCGGCCGCGGCCTCGTAGCGCTCGGCGATCGGGCGCGGCGGGTCGCCTTCGACCACGCCTTCGCTGCCGAAATCCTCGGTGATCAGGAAGCCGTGGTCGAGGTCGGAATGGTGGATGATCGGCGCGGATATCCCTTGCGCACGCAAGCCTTCGTCGATCGCGACGAACGGTTTGACGTTCTCGGCGAGATGCACCGCGGCGCTGTAGGATTTCCCGTTGTATGTCGCGGCACCATCCGGGCGCTGCGGAAAGTTCATGAGGATGACGATCTCCTCGTCGCGCCGCAGCCGCGCATAGGATCGGGTCGAGGCATCGCCGGCCATGCGCCGCCGGGTCGATTCGAGATAGCCGGATACATCGAGGAATTCGCGCAGCGCCTGCAGCCGCGCGACGGTGGCGGCGCTCTTGCCGTAACCGGTGATGTCGGCGGCGCGCGCGTTCGAGCCCAGTGCGGGGCGATGCGTCAGCGAAATGTCGATGCGATCCTGCGGCATCGCCGACGGCGCACGCTCCGGCCATTCGATCAGGACGAGCGTTGCATCGGGCAGCGGTGACAGCCCGATCTCCTCGAGCTCGCTCTCGTCCTCGACGCGGTAGAGATCGGCGTGCATTACCGGGAAGGGCGGCAGCTCGTAGCCCTGCACCAGCGTGAAGGTCGGGCTCGGCACTTCCAGCGTCTCGTCGCTGGCGAGGTAGCGGATGAGCGCGCGGGCGGCCGCGGTCTTGCCGGCGCCGAGATCGCCGGTGAGCGTGATGACATCGCCGGGGCCGACCAGCAGCGCAAGGTCGGCCATCAATTGCGCGGTGGCCGTCTCGTTGTGAAGCGCGACGGAGAATGTGGTGGGCGCGCTCATTCGGCGGCGTCGCGATGCGCCGCCTGGTCGGTCGGGAAGTCACAGATCACGACCGTGCCCCGGCCGACGATCGAATCCACCCGCACGTTGCCGCCATGCAGCTCGACGAAGGAGCGCACCAGCGACAGGCCGAGCCCGGCGCCGCGGTGACGCGAACCCTGCGAGCGGCTTTCGAACCAGTTGAACACCTTGTCCTTCATGTCGGCAGGTATTCCAGGCCCGGAATCTGTCACGGTGAAGACCACGCTGCGCTCGGTGCGCCGTGCGCTGATGCCGACGGCGGAATCCTGTGGAGAAAACCCGACGGCGTTGGCGAGGAGGTTATAGAGCACCTGCACCACGCGCTTCTCGTCGCCGACGAAGCTGCCGACGTCAGGCGCGATCTCGACCTTGAGGCGGATGCGGTCGGTGGCGAGCCGGTCCTGGATGCCTTCGGCCGCGAGCTCGATGGTCTTGCTGACGTCGACCGGGCCCAGTTCCAGCTTCATGGCGCCGGCGTCGATGGTGGCGAGATCGAGGATGTTGTTGGTCAGCGCCAGCAGCGCGTTGGTCGATTTGGTGACGTAATCGAGATATTCGGCCTGTTTCGGCGTCAGCGGCCCGGTTGAGGGGTCGCTGAGGAAATGCGCGAAGCCGATGATGGTGGTGAGCGGCGAGCGCAGCTCGTAGGAGACGTGGTGGACGAAATCCACCTTCATCTGGTCGGCCGCCTCCAGCGCCTCGTTGCGCTCGCGCAGCGCGCGCTCGACGTTCTCGGTGTCGGTGATGTCCTGGAACGTCAGCATGGTGGCGCCGTCATGCAGCGGCCGGATCATGCCGTCGAGCACGCTGCCGTCCTTGCGCTCCAGCTTCAGCGGCACGTCGGCGCGGCTCTCGATCGAGGTGACGGCCTCGCGGATCTGGCGCCAGACCGCGGGGTCGTCGAACAGCTGATGGCACCAGCCTTCCACCGTCTGGATGTGCGGCTCGTCGCGCATGGCATCGGCGGACAGCTTCCACATCCGGACGAAGGCCGGATTGAACAGTTGCGCCTTGCCGTTGCTGCCGAACACCGCGACTCCCTCGGCGAGACTGTCCAGCGTCTCGCGCTGGACCCGGATCATGCCGTCGAAGCGGCGGGCAAGCTCGAGGCTCTCGGTGACATCGTCGAACAGATAGGTGACGCCGCCCTCCGGGTTCGGCGTGGTGACGACCGACAGCGCGCGGCCGTCGGGCAGGTACCAGGTGTCCTTGGTGGTCTCGACGGCGCGATAGGCCTCGTGCAGCTTGGACTTCCAGGCGCGGAAGTCGGGCTGCTCCGGCAGTTTTCGCGCAGCACGGAGCTTATCCAGCACGCTGGAATCATCGGGGTTGGCGTCGAGGAAGGTGCGGTCGAGGTCCCACAGCCGGCGGTAGGAATCGTTGTAGAAGGCGAGCCGGCGCTGGCCGTCGAACACGGCAACGCCCGAGGAGAGCTGGTCGAGCGTGCGGCGATGCGCCTCCGCCATCCGCACCAGCGCCGAGCTGAGCGCATCAGCCTCGCTGGCGTCGATGGCGACGCCGACGCTGCCGCTGCCGACATTGACCGCGCGCACGTCGTAGATTCGGCGCTCGCCGCTGATCACGATCGGCAGCCGCGCATTGAAATTGGCAGCGTCCTTCAGTCCCCGCTCCATCGCGGTGCGGTCGGCGCTGTCGAGCAGCTCCAGCTTGCGCTCCTGCGCATCGGTGACGTTGTTCGCCTCGGTGGCACGGACATAGGCCGGGTTGGCGTAGGTCAGTGCGCCGTTCTCGCCCTTGGCCCAGATCGGCCAGGGTGCGTTGGCGGCGAAGCCGCGCAGCATCTCGGTCTCGTCGGAGAGCGCGTTGTAACGCAGATTGGTCTCGGCCAGATCGCGGCGGAGCCCCGAGAGTTCGCGAATCCGGACAATGGCTTGGCCGCCGATGGCGCGGCCGATGGCCTCGAGCGTGTGGCCATGCGCGGTCGTGAGTGTCAGCTGGAACCCGTCGCCGCGGTCACGCAGCGCGTCGACGGCATGATCCATCTGGAGCGCGGGTTCCGGCGGCAGCCAGGTTCCGAAGGCGAGCACGCGTTGCGGCGAGGAGTCGCGCGGCAGCACCATCGAGACGTCGCCGGAGATTTGCGCGCGATTGTCGCCGGCGGGCCAGGAGATCAGGATCTGCGGCTCGGCGAACAGCAGCGCGCCGAAGCGGTCGGCCTGGAGCTGGAGTTCCCCGATTCGGGCACGCAGCCGCGCCTCGTTCTTCGCCGTGCGCACGCGCGTGCGCATCAGAAGGATCGCGGCCATCACCGAGAAGCCGAGCAAGGCCAGCGCGGTGGCGAGCACCGCGAGTTCCTGCCGGTTGAAATCCAGCATGATGGAGAGGGTGTCGATGAGGTCGGCCGCCTCGGCCGGCGCAGCCGGCAGCAGCGCTGCAAGAGCGCCTCCCAACAGGCCGTTGCGCACGAGCGACGTGCACGACAGCAGCGTCCGACGCATCGACACGATCACGCCTGACATAGTTGCCCCAAGACCGCACGAATTTACGCGCGACGACCCCCGTCGCGCGCGAATCAAACGACAATACCCTCACCGTGACTCCGCCTGTAAGAGTCCAGATCGTGAACGCAAAGGCGGCCTCAAAAAAATGCCGAGCGAGGGGTTCCCGCTCACATAGTTCTTCGGGTGATTCGGCTGAAAGTGCCTTGCGTTAGCGGCCGGTCGAGCCGAAGCCGCCGGCGCCGCGGTCGGTCGCCGACAATGTGGCCACCGGAACCAGCGCGGCCTGCACGACGGGCGCGATCACCATCTGGGCGATGCGCTCGCCGCGCTTGATCACGAAGGCGGCCTGGCCGTGATTGATCAGGATCACCTTGATCTCGCCGCGATAATCCGCGTCGATCGTGCCCGGCGCGTTCAGCACGGTGACGCCGTGCTTGGCGGCAAGCCCCGAGCGCGGCCGCACCTGGGCCTCGTGTCCGGGCGGCAGCGCGATCGCAAGGCCGGTCGGCACCAGCGCATATTGACCGGGGGCGAGCGTCATCGGCTCGCCCTCAGGCACCGCGGCCATCAGATCGAGGCCGGCGGCTTCGCTAGTCTGATAGGCCGGCAGCTGCAGGCCTTCCGCATGGGCCAGTTGCTGCAGTTCGACGGTGACCTCAGTGCTCACGATGCTGGCTCCAGGGATTTGTCGGTCACGCTCCGTGCGACATGCGCGACCAGTTCGATGGCGACCTGTTCCTTGGTCATCACCGGCCAGGAATCAACTGCGATCTCGCCGTCCTTCCGAGTTATGAGGTGCACGGTGTTGCGGTCGCCGCCCATCACGCCGGTGGCGGGCGAGACGTCGTTGGCGACGATCCAGTCGCAGCCCTTGCGGGCAAGTTTTGACTTGGCGTTGTCGATCAGGTGCTCGGTCTCGGCGGCAAAGCCGATCACCAGCGGCGGGCGCTGGTCGGTCAGCTTCGAGATGGTGGCGAGGATGTCGGGGTTCTCGACCAGCTGAAGCCGCGGCATGCCGGCCGAACTCTTCTTCAGCTTCTGCTCGCCTTCATTGGCAACACGCCAGTCGGCGACGGCGGCGGCGAAGATCGCGATGTCGGCGGGGAGCGAGGCCTTCACCTGCTCCAGCATCTGGCGCGCCGATTCCACATGTTTCACTGTCACGCCCTGGGGATCGCTGAGGTCGACCGGACCGCTCACCAGGATCACCTCGGCACCGGCGGCTTGTGCGGCGGCGGCAATGGCAAAGCCCTGCTTGCCCGAGGAGCGGTTGGCAATATAGCGCACTGGATCGATCGGCTCGTGGGTGGGGCCTGCGGTGATTAGCACGCGCTTGCCGGCGAGTGGGCGCGGCGTCGGCGGCCGCAGCAGACGCTCCGCGGCCGCGGCGATCTCGATGGCTTCCGACATGCGGCCGGTTCCGGCCTCGCCCGCTTCCGCCATCTCGCCGGAATTGGGTCCGATCAGCACCACGCCGTCGCGCTGCAGCTGCCCGACGTTGCGCCGCGTCGCCGCATTGCCCCACATCAGCGGGTTCATTGCCGGTGCCAGCAGCACCTTGCGGTTGGTCGCGAGCAGGATCGCGCTGGCGAGATCGTCGGCGTGGCCGTTCGCCATCTTCGCCATCAGATCGGCAGTCGCGGGCGCCACCACGATCAGGTCGCAGTCTCGGGCGAGCCTGATATGGCCGGCATCGAACTCGCTCTGGGGGTCGAACAGGTCGGTATAGACACGCTCATGCGACAGCGCGCTCACCGCCAGCGGCGTGACGAATTGCTGGGCCGCCTTGGTCAGGACGCAGCGGACCTCGACGCGGCGCTCCTTCAGCCTTCGAATCAGGTCGAGCGATTTATAGGCCGCGATGCCGCCGCCGATGATCAGGGTGACGGTGGCCTCGGGGACGGCGCCGGTGCGCTGGAGAGTGGGGACGGAGGATGACGCAGGCGGTGCCGCAAACGGCGTCAGCGGCTCCTCGCGGCCCTCGATCAGCTCCCCGAGGATGACCCGGACCTCTTCCTCGACCGACCTGCGGTTCCGGGCCGAGCGCAGGCGGAGATAGGTTTTGACGCCCTCGTCGAGCTTGCGGATGGTCAGGCTTGCCATGGCGCCCCTCCGGCACGAAATGATAGCGATGCTATCAATCGTGTGATTGCAATGCAATCATAGATTCCGGACGGCGATCAGGATCCCGATGAAGGTAGCGGCGATGATCCAGAGCGCGACCGTGCGCCAGCGATTCTTGCGGCCCTCGCTGCGGCCCATCGCGGCGATGCTCTCGGGCGACAGCCTGATACCCTCTCGGGTCATGGTCTCGAGTTGCTCAAGCACCTTCACAGACCGTTCGGCGATCTCCGGCAGACGCATCAGCACGCGCGCGATGTCTCCGGTCCCGGCGAGCGCGCCCTGCACCCGGCCGATCGGTCCGAGATTGCGCTCGATCCATTCACGCACCACGGGGTCGGCGATCTTCCAGATGTCGAGCTTGGGATCGAAGCCGCGCGCCACGCCCTCGACCACCACCATGGTCTTCTGCAGCAGGATCAGCTCCGGGCGCGTCGTCATGTCGAACAGGCCGGTGACCTCGAGCAGCAGCGTCAGGAGCCGCGCCATCGAGATCTCTTCCGCCGTGCGGTTGTGGATCGGCTCGCCGATGGCACGGATAGCTTGCGCGAAATTCTCCACCGAGTGATGCGCGGGCACGTAGCCCGCCTCGAAGTGCACTTCCGCGACGCGGCGATAGTCGCGGGTGATGAAGCCGAGCAGGATCTCGGCGAGGAAGCGCCGCTCCTTCATGCCGAGCCGGCCCATGATGCCGAAATCGACCGCGACGAGTCGTCCCGCGTCATCCAGGAACAGATTGCCCGGATGCATGTCGGCGTGGAAGAAACCGTCGCGCAGCGCGTGCCGCAGAAAGCTCTGGATCACCTTGCGGCCGAGATCGGGCAGGTCGACCTGTGATTCCGCCAGACGCTTGTGATCGTTCAGCGCGATGCCGTCGATCCACTCCATCGTCAGCACGTTGTGCGTGGTGCGGTCCCAGTCGACATCGGGCACGCGGAAATCGGGATCGTCGCGCGTGTTCTCCGCCATCTCGGACAGCGCCGCGGCTTCCAGCCGCAGATCCATCTCCATGGCGACCGAGCGCGACATGGTGTTGATGACCTCGATGAGGCGCAGCCGCCGCGCTTCCGCCGAATAGGTTTCGGCCTTGTGCGCGACGAAGAAGAAGTCGGAGAGATCGCGGCGGAAGCGCGCGGCCACGTTGGGCCTGAGCACCTTGACCGCGACCGACGTGCGGATGCCGTCGTGCAGGACTTCGCCGCGATGCACCTGCGCGATCGAGGCGGCTGCGACGGGGGGGCCGAAGCTGACGAACACGTCCTTCAGCGGCCGCTCCAGTGAGGTCGCGATCGTGGCTTCCGCTTCATGCTGCGGAAACGGCGGCAGGCGGTCCTGGAGACTTTCGAGGTCGCGCGCCATGATGACGCCGACGACGTCGGGGCGCGTGGCCAGGAATTGTCCGAGCTTGAGATAGGCTGGGCCCATCCGCGTCAGCGCGCGCGCGATCCGCGGGCCGTGCTTGACGCCACGCCGCTCGACCAGACGCGCCAGCTTCAGCGCGAGCTGTCCCGGCGGCGGCACCAGGCTCGGATCGACCGAACCGAACACGCCCTCGCGGGCAAACACGAACGCGGCGCGGATCAGGCGCGAAATGTGGGTGAAGGCAGAGATCACAAACGCCAGCCCGAATGCAGTGCGACGATGCCGCCGGACAATGTCTGCCAGCTGACGCGGGCAAAGCCCGCCTCGCGAATCATGTCGGCGAAGGCGTTGGGTTTCGGAAACTTGCGGATGGACTCGACGAGATATTGGTAGGACTCGGCATCGCCCGTGATCATGCGGCCGAGCGGTGGGATCACCTTGAACGAGAACAGGTCGTAGATCCGGTCGAGTCCGGGCATCTCGACGGTGGAGAATTCCAGGCACAGGAAGCGGCTGCCGGGCTTGAGCACGCGATGGGCCTCGCGCAGCGCGAGATCGATCCGGGGCACGTTGCGAATGCCGAAAGCGATCGTATATGCGTCAAAACTGCGGTCGGCGAAGGCGAGCGCTTCGGCATTGCCTTCGACAAAATCGACTTGGGTTTCAAGATGGCGTTTGGTGGCGCGCTCGCGGCCCACGGCCAGCATGTCGGTGTTGATGTCGCAGACGGTGGCATGGAAGCCAGCACCCGCGGCCTTGGCGGCGCGGAACGAAATGTCGCCGGTGCCGCCGGCCACGTCGAGCAGCGCGAACGGCCGGTCGCCCCTCGGCGGGTCGAGCGCCGTGATCATGATGTCCTTCCAGACCCGGTGCAGGCCGCCGGACATCAAATCGTTCATCAAATCATAGCGCGATGCCACGCTGTGAAACACATCGTTCACCAGCGTCTGCTTGTCCCCTAGGGGAACATCCCTGAAGCCAAAATGCGTGGTTTCGCCCGGCCGATCCATTACTCTACTCCACTGGGCGAACCATAGCGCGCCCGCCGCAATGGCGCTATCACACCGCCCTCATAAGGTGAATGCCTGACCATGCCTGAATTGCCCGAAGTCGAGACCGTTCGCCGCGGCCTTCAGCCCGTGATGGAGGGTGCGAAAATCCTGGTCGCGGAGGCCCGCCGGACGGACCTTCGCTTTCCGTTCCAGCCGGATTTCGTAGCCCGGCTGCAGGGGCAGGTCGTCACCGGGCTCGGCCGCCGTGCAAAATATCTCATGGCCGATCTCGCCTCCGGCGACGTGCTCCTGATGCATCTGGGCATGTCGGGCTCGTTCCGCGTCATCAAGCCGGACAACGAGGCCGCGCCCGGCGAGTTTCACTATCCGAGGGGTAAGGATTCCACGCACGACCACGTGCTGTTTCGGATGTCCTCCGGCGCCGACATCGTGTTCAACGACCCGCGGCGCTTCGGTTACATGAAAGTGATCGCGCGCAACGCGCTCGAAGATGAGCCGCTGTTGCGTGACCTCGGCCCCGAGCCGCTCGGCAACGAATTCGATGCCGCGATGCTGGCGCGGTCCTGCGAAGGCAAGACCACCAGCCTGAAGGCCGCGCTGCTCGACCAGCGCGTGGTCGCGGGGCTCGGCAACATCTATGTCTGCGAAGCCCTGCATCGCTCGCATCTGTCGCCGCGCCGGATCGCGGCGACGCTCGCGACCAAGGGTCGCAAGGGTGTTGGCGGGGGCGAACCGACCGATCATGCGAAGCGGCTGGTGAGTGCGATCCACACCGTGCTGAACGACGCTATCAAGGCCGGCGGCTCGTCCTTGCGCGACCATCGCCAGACCTCAGGCGAGCTCGGCTATTTCCAGCATTCGTTCAAGGTCTACGACCGAGAAGGCGAGACCTGCAAGACGCCGGGGTGCGGTGGCACCGTCAAGCGGTTTACGCAGAACGGCCGATCGACGTTCTGGTGTCCGAAATGTCAGAAGTAGAAATCCATGCCGACGCCGCAGCTTGAAACCGAACGGCTGATCCTGCGTCCACTGGCGCTGTCAGACGTGCCGGCCATCCAGCGCCATTTCGACAATTGGAACATCATCCGGCATCTCTCCACCGTCGTGCCCTGGCCGTATCCGGCTGACGGCGCGGATACGTTCGTCAGGACGCAGCTCGACAAGATCTCAGCCGGCGACGACATCCATCTCTGGGTTCTGGTGCTTAAGGAGGGCGACGGTGAAGCGATCCGCAACATTCATCTGCGGCCACGTACCGAAGGCCTGAAATGCAATCGCGGCTTCTGGCTCGCCGAGCCTTACTGGCGGCGGGGATTGATGACGGAAGCCATCGCCGCGGTGAACGATTTCGTCTTCCTCACGTTGGGCCTCGATCATTTCTATGTCTGCAACGCAGCGACCAACGAAGCCTCGCGCCGGGTCAAGCAGAAGACCGGTGCGGAGTTCGTCGGATTCATCGAGCTCGCCCATCACGGCGGGCAGTCGAAGTCCGAGAAATGGATCGTGCGACGGGAGCTTGGCTGCACGGCAGGTCGGCAGCGCCTGGGGCTGGTAGGGGGATTTGGCCTGCTCGAAGGCGTTCGCTAGGCTGGTGATAAGAGGCGTTCCGATAGGTTAGAAAGTAGACGGATTTCGCGTGTTTATCCGGCGCCGGTCATTCCCGCTCGATGGTCTCGGAACGAGTATCGAAGGGCAGGCGGATATGTTCCCGATGCTTAAATAGCGGAATCATGCAGAGTTGGAAGATCAGCCAACATGCATACAGCGCATCGTCCGAATATGGTTCTCCGTCGTGAAGCAGTCCGTGAGCGATGGAGTGACGGATATAGGGTCCAGGCTTCTTAAGGAAGACATTCTCTAGGTCCGTCGTGATGGGGCGGCCGAAGATCGAATCCAACTCCGGTCGCATCTGCTCAAATAGCGCGGATATCGTGCGGTCTTCTTGGATCTTCGTGGCATCATCCAATTTGGTCACGTCATGACCATGCGCTTTGAGTACGTGCCGAAGCGAGGCTTCCAACAACGGCGTCAAAATATAAAGGGCGCTGATGAAGTCTGCCCGGAAGAAGCATGTCAAGCCATGGCTGTAGGTCATGACGAGACCCTGCGGTACGAAAGCGCTGATTTCCAACAATGCGGCGAAGATTTCCTCAGACATGTAGTGATTCGAGACGATGGATTGCCTCGCTACTTCGATCTCCGCCGAAGCCGTGATGTGACGACGTATTCCTTCGTCGCGCGCGATCTGTTGGCGGAGTGTCGAATCATCCTGTGTATCGCCGAAATCGGCCCCTTCGCTACGGTAGATGACCTTACCTTCGCGGTCATGATGAGTGGCGCCGAATAACGACGACAATGGGTGTTCCCGGATAGATCTTTCTGCCTCGGCGATGAGTTGGTCCGGATCCGGAGAATGACTGAGGGCCGCGAACGTAAAGAGTTTGTCGAGCAAAGTCGGCTGCTGCATCCTCTGCTCGACCTCTCTCGCGATCTGCTCGAGGTTCATCGGGATTGCGAACGGCGACATTTCGTCGGCAATGCCAGCCTGGATGTCGACCAAAAGATGTCTCAGCTCTCTCCGTCGGTCCTTGCTGCCCGGCACGCCGTGTAGTTCGCGGATAGCCTCGGTCATCGTATGTGCTGCTAACATGGCCGAGGGCTGACGCTTCGCCATTGCGACGAGCAGCTCGGCTGCGGCCGTCCGGCAACGGTTCGTGTCGTCGTCAAGCTTAGCCCGATGGTAGGCCCTTGCGGAAAGCCGCCACAACTCGACCAGCCTGTGATCGTCCACGCCGGCGGTGAGGCCGGCGATCATGCCCTCGATATCTTTACCCACCTGGAGCGCATCCGAGATCCCAAAGTGAAGGTCGAGACGCCCGAACATCAGGGCTGGGGTTGTCTGCTGCTTCTCGATCGCTCGTTTCCGCAACGCCACGGCGAGCCTTTGCGCGTCCGAGGGGCCTTTCTTGTCCATTCCGGTGCTGCGGCCGATGAACAACGCTCGCTTAAGCAGATCGCGCGCCTCATGCCGCAGGGCGCCGGTTTCATTCTCGTCGAACCGAAATTTGAGCGTTCCGGCATCGACCCTAGAAACTACTTCCACGTAGGCGGTTGCGGCGTTCACTCCGAGGCGTCCCCGTTTCCGATCGAGCAGCCAGCAGAGGTCTGCGAGCCGACTCTGCAACACAGGGTGCTGGGCTCGCTCGGCTAATATTGCGAGGGCGTCGATCGCTCCTCGAAAGTCGGTCGGTATCGCCGACCGTCGACCATCTGCCCATACCACCATTGCAGCGAAAGGATCGTTCGGTTCGTTAGCCTTGAACTGCATCCCCATGATTGCGGCGAGCATTGAGTGGACGCGAAAAGCCGGCGTCTCAAGTTCGGGTTTCGTATCGGGAAGGCCACTGCGGTAGAGATCGCCCAGTTCGGCCGCATCGGCGCTATCGGATTGCCGAACTAGCTCTTCGAAATCGACCTGCGAGACGTCATCTATTGTGGCCCTGGCCCATGGAGGGGGCGGTGGAGCGGCTTCACCTAGGTTTTCGTCGGCCGTTGGTCTTTCGTCGCTCAATTGGTCTCCTGGACGTTTGCACAATAAGAGTCTGCCAAGGCTGCGCGATTGCGTTGGTCGGCAACACCAAGGGTTGCTCTCTCATATGCTTACGCGTCGGATGATTTCAATCGGTGGCAGGACTTATTCCGGAAAGATCCCGTCCGACTATTTCCTATTTAGACGTCGCAGCATCCCGGCATTCAGCCAGATTTGATTCGTCCAAGCCGTCGCACAGCCGTTTCGCTCGATCATTCAATGATCTACGCGCCGCCGCCTGGCTGCTTTCGCCCGCGGCGGTTCTACTGTGCATGGGGTTGTTTTCGAAAAACGCGAAGCGAAGCAATCCGGCCGGGCTGGTGGCCGGATTGCTTCGTCGCTGGGGCCCTTCCGGATGGTGAAGGGCCGACTGCCGCCCGAGCGATTGCCCCGCTCAGGACGTCAGTGTCGTGGTCTCGTCCGCCGCCTGCTCGGCGGCGATATGGAGCATGCTGTCCGCGGCCGAGATGACCTGGTCAATCAGCACATTGGTGGTGGCTTCGAGCTCGAGCCGGGTTTCGATCCAGCGCCAGAGGCCGCGGATCTCGTCCGCCGACTTGCCGTTCGGCGCGAATTCGCTCACCGCGAGGCCGCTCGCGAGCGAGTCCTGGTGGTCGTTGCGCATCACGATCAGCGGGCGTGCGAGCACGTCGGCCAGATCGAGCGCGGCTTCCTCGCCGAGGCTGTTGGCGGCGTTGTCGATGCGCTGGCCGCGGATCGGCGTCTGGTTGAGCACGAAGCTGTAGGGCCGCTTCCAGGCCCGCGCGACGCTGAGCGTCGAGACCGTCGCTTCGATGTCGGCAACGCTGGGGCGGGCCGGGATCAGGCAGAGATCGGAATGTCGAATCGCAGCGGTGGTCGCGGCGCTGAGGCCGGCGGCGGTGTCGACGATCGCAAGCTGCAGGCCGCTGTCAGCCAGCATCTTCAGGCGCGGCTCGATGTCGGCGGCATGATAGATCGGCTCGACGACGACGTCGTCGTTGTTGCGACGGCGCAGCCAGTTGGACAGGGTGCCCTGCGGGTCGGTCTCGATCAGGCGGACGGTGAAGCCGGCCTGCTTGGCAGCGAGCGCGAGGCCGATGGCGAGCGTGCTCTTGCCGCTGCCACCCTTTTGGGTGGCCAGTACGATCGTGTGCATTTGAAGATCAATCCTTTGGAGTGCCTGGGTCTCGGGATAACGCCACGCGAACGTGCATCGCTCTCGATGCTGAGCTCTTCTCGCTCAGGACGTGCCCTGCCCGATCCAAAGGGGACCGCGGATGTCCGAATCAACGCCAACAATGATGGCAGAATCGGGAATGCCAGCTAATCCGTACCATTACTGGACCCGTAATCGTGCGTGTGGTGTGCTCGCCGCCGTGAATAGAGGGACGAACGGCATGAGCGGAAACTGGCGCGACCGGACGGCGACGACTTTTGACTGCCAGAAGATGCCGGCGGTCTCGAGCCGCGGCATGGTGGTCAGCAATCACCCGCTGGCCTCCAGTGCCGGCGCCGAGATGTTGGCCGCCGGCGGCAACGCCATCGACGCCGCGATCGCTACCCTGTTCACGCTGACTGTGGTCGAACCGATGATGGTCGGCATCATCGGCGGCGGCATGGCGCATATCCGGCTGGCCGACGGCAGCCATCGCTTCATCGATGGCCAGAGCACCGTACCTGCTTCCGTGCGCGACACCACCTACACCTCGAAGCCTGGCTCGGCGCCCCGACGTGTTCGACACCGTCGGCAACGAGAATCTCAACGGGTCGAAGGCCGTCGCGGTGCCGGGCTCGCTGAAAGCCTGGTGCGAGACGCTGCAAAGGTTCGGCACCATGAGCCTCGCCGATGTGATGCAACCCGCGATCAAGCACGCTGCCCGCGGCTACGCGGCAACGCCATATCTCCACGAGTGCATCAGCGAGAGCGCCGATGAAATGCGCAAGGACAAGCCCATCGCGGCGATATTCCTGCCGGGCGGTGAACCGCTGAAGGTCGGCGAGCGCGTGGTGCAATCGGAATATGCCGAGACGCTGCGTCACATCGCCGATCACGGCGAGCAGGCGCTCTACGAGGGACCGCTCGGCGACATCCTGGTCGACTACATGGAGAAGGCCGGCGGCTTCATCCGCCGCAACGATCTCACGGCCTATAAGACGGTGGAGCGGCAGCCGATCCGCGCCGACTATCGCGGCTGGACCATTTTAGGCCCGCCACCACCCGCGGCGTCCGGCGTGCACATCGCCCAGATGCTCAACATTCTCGAGGGCTACGACATCGGCGGCCTCGGCTTCGGCACATCCGAGACGATTCATTACCTCGCCGAGGTCCTGAAGATCGCCTTCGCCGATCGTGCCGCGGCCAGCGGCGATCCTGATTATGTCGGCGTGCCCGTGGAGAAGCTGACCTCGAAAGCGTATGCCGAGGAGCGTCGGCGCGCCATCGACC
The DNA here is from genome assembly GCF_002266435.3 of Bradyrhizobium amphicarpaeae. NCBI lineage: Bacteria > Pseudomonadati > Pseudomonadota > Alphaproteobacteria > Hyphomicrobiales > Nitrobacteraceae > Bradyrhizobium > Bradyrhizobium amphicarpaeae. Next base: position 76,029 of record NZ_CP029426.2, on the reverse strand, counting down.
CCGCACGCGCGCAGGCCTTCGGCGCCGGCGTGTCCCAACTCGAAAGCGCACACACCACGCATATGACGGCGGCCGATAGCTTCGGCAACGTGGTCGCGACCACCCAGACCATCAACAATCTGTTCGGCGCCAAGATCATGATCCCGGGCCTGGGGACCATCGCCAACAACTACATGAATTTGTTCGATCCGCGTCCGGGCCACGCGCTTTCGCTGGCCCCGGGCAAGCGTGTGACCACCTCGATGTCGCCGATGATGGCGCTGAATGGCGGCAAGCTGCGCTTTGCGCTCGGCTTGCCCGGAGGCAAGCGCATCTTCCCGAGCGCGATGCAGGCGCTGGTCAATCTGATCGACCACGGTATGAGCCTGCAGGAAGCCGTCGAGGCGCCGAGGGTCTGGACCGAGGGCAATGCGCTCGAGATCGAGCAGGCGGTGCCGGAGAGCGTGCGCGCGCAGCTCGCAGCGCTCGGCCACAAGGTTCAGCCTGTCGCGACCGTTGCCGGCGGCATGAACGGCATTGCTTTCCACGACGACGGCACCATGACCGGCGCCGCATGCTGGCGCGCCGACGGCACGCCGGTCGGGATTTCGGGCGGCCTCGCGAAGAGCGGGATCAGGTTCAGGCTCGCTTAAGTCTCATGCCCCGGACGCGCTGCGGCACGCAGTGACGCTGCGCAGAGCCGGGACCCAGAAATTTCGCGCACTGAATTTGCAGGGGCATGGGTCCCGGCTCTGCGCAGCAACGCTGGCGCGTTGCAGCGCGTCCGGGACACGAGAGTTATTTTCGCACGCAGATCACGCGGACGACGGCGGCTTTCGTATCCGCCGAGCTGCCGTTCGCGGTGACGCCATTCCCCTTCAGGAAATCGCGCACAGCATCTGCGGACACCATCACGGCCTGCGAGACCGGCACCGATGTCGCAGGACCCGCCACCATCGCCGGCTTCAACAGCGCAATGCCGGCGAACTTGCCGTCGCCATCGATCGCCGGACCACCGGACAATCCGACCGCCGGCGCTGGGGACAGCATGGAATCGCTGTTCGGGACCGGCGCCAGTGCCGCCTTGGCGACCGACACGCCGGCAGCGCCGGCCTGGCTTTGCGGATCGGCGATGCCGACGATATCCACGCTCGTCTTTGTCCCGCCGCCCGCAAGGCTGAACGGCTTCAGGCCGCGCGCGCCGTAGATATGCAGCAGTGCAAGACCGCGCTCCTTATCCTCGGCGATGCGATCGGCGCTGCCATAGCCGGCAATCGTGATGGCGAGACAGCTGTCGGTGACGAGCCGGTCGGTGACGATCGCGCCGTCGTCGCTGACGACGAGGCCGGTGCCATACTCGACGGTCTTGCGCGGCGGCGGCCCGGCTTGGGGGCCGGACGGAAACGCGTTGAACGCGCTCGACATCGCGATCACGACCGGCTCGACCGTATTCTCGGTCGCCTGGTCGTAGAGGATCGTCATGGTGCGGACCTCGTCTCCCTTGAAGGTGCCGCGGACGTAGAATTTCTTCAGGCCCTGAAGTCCCGACAACACGAAGAAATCGGGCTTCACCACGGTGTAATCGACCTTGCGCCCGGACGGCTCCTTCTCCAGTTCCGCGAGTTTTGCCGAGGTCGGATTCGCCTCCTTGCGGCGGCTGAGCTGTATCTGCACCGTTCCGGTCGGGGAGGTCCATTTCGAGCCGTTGGCGTCGGTCGCCTGCTGCGGCACCAGTTTTGAGGGAATCCCAAGTCGGGCGCCACTGGTCATCTCGGTCACGACCTTCCAGCCGACGCTCTCCTGCTTTTTTCGCGCTGTTTCGGCCAGCGCGGCGCGCTCCTGCGGATTCAGCACGCCGGTCGGCTTGCCGCCCTTGGCCTTCTGATATTCCTTGATGGCGTTGACCATGCGCTCACTGACGTCGCCGGTGATTGCGCCGTTATACTGGCCGACCCAGGCGAGGTCGGATTGCAGCGACAGCCGCTCCGCCTGCGCCATCGCATCCGCCGTCGCCGACGGCGTCTGCATTGCGGGTGGCCGGATCGGCACGGTCTGGACCGGCTTCGGCTTGGTGCCGGGGGTCTGCGGCGTCGTCATCTGGGCGTTCGCGCCTGTGGCAGACGCAAACATCAGTGTTGCCGCAAGCATCGATCTCATGACAAATCCAGCCAGCCATTGAACGCAACGTCATTCAAGCACATCTCGTTGGTCGCAAACAATGTTGCGGTGGTTCAGGAGGCTAAGTGGCCACACACCGCGATCCTCATCCTAAGGAGCGGCCCGAAGGCCGCGTCTCGAAGGATGGACACAGGCGATATCGGGGCCTGCGTGGTTCGGGACGCGCGTACCGCGCTCCTCGCCATGAGGTCGAGAGGAACGAAGGACGATGCTGAGCCCGGACGAACTCGAACGCTATGCCCGCCATATCGTGCTGCGCGACGTCGGCGGTCCCGGCCAGGCCGCGCTGAAGCGGGCCTCCGTGCTGGTGGTCGGCGCCGGCGGGCTCGGCGCGCCGGCGCTGATGTATCTTGCCGCCGCCGGTATCGGCACGCTCGGCGTGGTCGATGACGACGTGGTGTCGCTGTCCAACCTGCAGCGCCAGGTCATCCACACCACGCCCGATATCGGCCGCCACAAGGTCGAGAGCGCGGCAGAGCGGATCGCCGCGCTCAATCCGCATGTCCGTTTCGTCGGCCACGCCACTTGGCTGAATGCGGACAATGCGCTCGACCTGATCGGCGATTACGACCTCGTGCTCGACGGCTCCGATAATTTCGCGACGCGCTATTTGGTCTCGGACGCCTGCTTCTTCGCGAAGCGGCCGCTGATCACGGCGGCGCTCGGCACCTTCGACGGCTCGCTCACCACCATCCGCGCGCATGAGACCAACGAGCAGGGCGAATTCAACCCGACCTATCGCTGCCTGTTTCCCGAGGCGCCGCCGCCCGGCACGGTGCCGGCCTGCGCGGAAGCCGGCGTCATGGGTGCGCTCGCCGGAGTGCTCGGCTCGATGATGGCGCTGGAGGCGATCCGCGAGATCGTCGGCTTCGGCGACGGCCTCGTCGGCCGCCTCCTGATGATCGATGCGCGCGCGATGCGCTTCGAGACGCTGCGCTATGCGCGCGATCCGGCCAATCCGCTCAATGGCGACGGGCCCGTGGTCGCCGACCTCAGCGCCCATCGCACTTGACTTGCTGCGTTACGCCGCGGCCGGCTTCTCACTGTCGAGATGGGCCATCTGTTCGGCGGCATAGCGCGTGCCCGAAGCGACATCCGGCGGAAACGCCTTGGCCAGCGCCGCAAGATGTGCCGGTGTCAGCGTGACCCTGGTCGCGCCAAGCGCTTCGATGAGACGGGTGCGGGTCTTGGCGCCGACCAGAGGCACGATCTCTTGACCGCGCTCTTGGCCCTGCGCCGCCACCCAGGCGATCGCGACTTGCGCGGGCGTTGCGCCGATTTCGCCGGCGATGGCACGTAGCGACTCCACCAGCGCGAGATTGGCGTCGAGATTTGCGCCCTGGAAGCGCGGTGTCATCAGCCGGTAGTCCTTGCCGGCCCTGCCCGAATCCTTCGACCAATGGCCGCTGATCAGACCGCGCGCCAGGACGCCATAGGCGGTGATGCCAATGCCGAGCTCGCGGCAGGTCTTGAGGATGTCGCGTTCGATGCCGCGCTCGATCAGCGAATATTCGATCTGGAGATCGACGATCGGATGCACGGCATGCGCGCGGCGGATGGTGTCGGATCCGACCTCGGACAGGCCGATATGCCTGATGTAGCCGGCCTTCACGAGATCGGCGAGGCCGCCGATGGTCTCTTCGATGGGAACGTTGGGGTCGAGCCGCGCCGGGCGATAGATGTCGATATAGTCGGTGCCGAGCCGCTGCAGCGAATAGGCGAGGAAATTCCGGGTCGCGGCCGGGCGGCAATCCATGCCGGTGAATTCACCGGCGGGGCCGCGCAGCGCGCCGAACTTGACGCTGATCTGCACTCTGTCGCGCGCCACATCCTTCAGCGCATCGCGGATCAGCATTTCATTGTGGCCCATCGCGTAGAAATCGCCGGTGTCGATCAGTGTGATGCCGGCATCGAGCGCGGCGTGGACCGTAGCGATGCTCTCGCCGCGATCGGCGGGGCCGTAGGCGTCCGACATGGCCATGCAGCCAAGACCCAGGGCAGAGACGCTGGGGCCGTTTGAACCGAGTTTGTGCTGTTCCATGATCGCTCTCCTCGAAAAGGCGGCAGGCTGATGCCGCCGCGTGACGAGGAGGGATATGCGCCCGCTCCATTGCCCCGATAAGCTGGACAATGCCGAATGGCTTGTTCATCCTGTCGAACAATGACTGAGCCTGATCTGCGCGATCTCGACGTCTTCGTGGCGGTCGCCCGCACCCGGAATTTCCGGCGTGCGGCGGTCGAAATTCGCGTTTCGGTGTCGAGCCTTAGCCAGCGCCTGCGGGACCTCGAGGAGCGCCTCGGTGTCCGCCTGATGAACCGGACCACCCGCAGCGTCGCCTTGACCGAGGCGGGCGAACTGCTGCTGTCGCGGGTGGCACCTGCGCTACGCGATGTCGGCGATGCCCTGGCGGAGGTGCGGGGCCTGCGCGAGGTCGCCTCCGGCCGCCTGCGCATCAATGCGCCGCCCCCGGCCGTCGATCTCGTGCTGGCGCCGATGGTCGGGCCGTTTCTCGCCGCCCATCCGCAGGTCGATCTCGACGTCGTGTCCGAGAGCGGCTTCGTCGACATCGTGAGTGGCGGGTACGATGCCGGCGTGCGCTATGGCGAGCATCTCGCGCAGGACATGGTGGCGATCCCGCTGAGCGGTCCGCAGCACTATGTCGTCGTCGCCTCGCCCGATTATGTCGCGCGCCGCGGCGAGCCGAAGCATCCGAAGGATCTGCTCGATCATGATTGCATCCGCGCCCGCTATTCGAGCGGCGTGATGCATGATTGGGAGTTTGAGAAGGCCGGCCAGATCGTGAAGGTCGATCCGCCGGCCAAGCTGATCTCGACCAACATGAACCTTGCGATGCAGGCCGCGCTCGCCGGCGCGGGCATCTGGGCAACGATCGACGGTTATGTCGACGAAGCCCTGAAGTCCGGCGCGCTGGTCAGCCTGATGGAAGATTGGTGCGAGCCGTTTCCGGGCCCATTCCTGTACTACCCGAGCCGGCGCCAGACGCCGCCCGCGCTGCGCGCCTTCATCGATTTCGTCGCTGGCTGGCGCAAGCGCGAGACGCGCGGGAAATAGACCTCAGAGCATGCTCGGGAGCACGCGATCCGGCGGCTTGTGGGCGTCGAGGAAGGTGCGGATGTTGATGATCACCTTCTCGCCCATCTCGACGCGGCCTTCGATCGTGGCCGAGCCCATATGCGGCATCAGCGTCACCTTGCCGGCCTTGGCGAGCCGCACCAGCTTCGGGTTGACCGCGGGCTCGTGCTCGTAGACGTCGAGGCCGGCGCCGGCAATTTCGCCGCCTTCGATCAGCTTGATCAGCGTGTCCTCGTCGGTCACCTCGCCGCGCGCGGTGTTGACGATGTAGGCGTCTTTCCGGATCAGCTTCAGCCGCCGCGCCGAGAGCAGATGATAGGTCGCCGGCGTGTGCGGACAGTTCACCGAGATGATGTCCATCCGCGCCAGCATCTGGTCGAGGCTTTCCCAATAGGTCGCGCCCAACTCTTCGGCGATGACAGGCGCCACGGGACGGCGGTTGTGATAGTGGATCTGCAGGCCGAAGGCGCGGGCACGGCGCGCCACCGCCTGGCCGATGCGGCCCATGCCGATGATGCCGAGCCGCTTGCCGCCGATGCGGTGACCGAGCATCCAGGTCGGCGACCAGCCGGCCCACGGCTTTCCTTCGGTCAGGATCGAGGCGCCTTCGATCATCCGCCTGGGTACCGCGAGGATCAGCGCCATGGTCATGTCGGCGGTGTCCTCGGTCAGGACCTTTGGCGTATTGGTGACGGTGATGCCGCGGGCATGCGCGGCCTCGACGTCGATATTGTCGACGCCGTTGCCGAAATTGGCGATCAGCCGCAGCTTGCAGTCGGGCTGGTTGACGATGTCGGCGCTGATATGGTCGGTGACGGTCGGAACCAGCACGTCGGCGGTGCGTGCGGCTTCAGCGATCTGGTCGGCGGACATCGGCGTGTCCTCGAGATTGATCCGCGCGTCGAACAATTCGCGCATCCGCGTCTCGATCGAATCCGGCAGCTTGCGCGTCACCACGACGAGGGGCTTTTTCTTCACCGACATGTCCTGCTCTCATGAGGCGTCGCAAGCCGCCTCTGTCGCCAAAGGCCGGTCGTTGAGGTCTCATTAACCCGGTTGTTCGACACTGCCCTTGCCGTGTCCGTCCCCGGCGTTTCCTTCAAGCTCTCCCGATATTTCCGGCCGGAAAATCGGGGCAAACTGGTTGTTCAGATGCCCGTCCTCTCTAGCAGAAGGCCGGGCCAAGACAAGAACCACGGGTTAAGGCTTGAAGGAGCCGGCTTGGGGAACACCCGCGTGGGGCGGGTCAGGGGGACGCGGCAGGTTTTGGAATTTGGGGTGAGGACCGGGCTCTGGCCGGTCTTCGACAGGAGACGGGTTGATGGCGTTGGGGCGTTTTTGTTCGGTGATGGCGCTCGTTTGCACCTGGTTGAGCGCTTCGGTCGGCCCCTCGCATTCGGCCAAGGACGCCACGCCCCAGACCGCCAGCGGTCTGCCGGTGCCGCGCTATGTCAGCCTCAAATCGGATCACGTGAACGTCCGTGCCGGCCCGACCAAGGACAATGACGTGGCCTGGGTCTACACCCGTTCGGGCCTGCCGGTGGAAATCACCGCCGAGTTCGAGAATTGGCGCCGGGTACGCGATTCCGAAGGCGCCGAGGGCTGGGTCTATCACTCGCTGCTGTCGGGCCGCCGCACCGCGGTCGTCACCATGAAGCACAAGGACGAACTCGCCCCGATCTACGATCGCGCCGATCCCGACAGCGCCGTTGCAGCAAAACTCCAGGCCGGCGTCGTCACGCAGGTGAAGAAATGCGCTGCAAACTGGTGCCGCATCACCGGCAACGGCTTCGACGGCTGGATCCAGCAGGAGCGCCTCTGGGGCGTCTATTCGGACGAGCAGGTGAATTGACGCTGTAGGCAGAAGGGACAGCTACAACAGCCTCCGCCGTCATGCCCGGGCTTGTCCCGGGCATCCACGTACTTCTCACCTCAAAACGTGAATGGCCGGGACAAGCCCGGCCATGACGATCAGATCAGCTGTTTTGGATCGGTCTCAGCGCTTCTTGCGCAGGCGCACGACCATGTCGATGCGCGCGATCTCGTAACCCTCCGGCACCTCCGGCATCTTGGACAGCGCCAGATGCGGATCCTCGATGTCGACCAGCTCATGGCTGTTCTCGAGGTAGTAGTGGTGGTGGGTGGTGACGTTGGTATCGAAATAGGTCTTGGTGCCGTCGACACTGACCTGCCGCAGCAGGCCGGCATCGGTGAGCTGGTTCAGCGTGTTGTAGACGGTCGCCAGCGACACCGGGACCTTGGCCAGCGTCGCTTCCTCGTACAGCATTTCGGCCGTGAGGTGGCGAGCACCTTTGCCGAACAACAGCCAGCCGAGCGCCATGCGTTGGCGCGTCGGACGGAGCCCCGCGGACTGGAGCATTTCGTTGACGTCGTGCCAGGGGCAGCCGGTCAAAGCCGGCTGGCGGCCGGACAAGAGGGCCGCGGCATGGACGTCGTCGTCGTGATGGGGCGCGGTATTCTCGTTCATTTCCAGATTTCGGGCACGCGTGAACAATATCTCTCCGCAATATAAGAACAGAAAGATGCAGATGCAAGTTCCTCGCAACTAGAGAGGTTCTAATCAGGCCTGGAACCGGCCCGGGATCACGTCATTTTACCTTCATGTATCTGCTTTGCCACCCGAAATGGCCTGTGTTAGAGAGCGCGCGGTTCCGCTTAGCCGATTTTGGCGCAGCCGGGCATCGAGGCCTGGTCCGCAGTCCATCCGGGGCAAGCGGGCGCAGCGCCTGACAGTGGCAATTGGCGCTGCTCTCCGACCGAGACGGGGCCGATTTTCGCCAAGAAGCGCCGCTCAATCGGAATTCAAACAGAGGCTCGTGCATGCTGAACAGGCGCAACGGTTACGAATACGAAGATCTGCTGGCCTGTGGCCGCGGCGAGATGTTCGGTCCGGGCAATGCCCAGCTGCCGTTGCCGCCGATGCTGATGTTCGACCGCATCACCGACATCAACGACAATGGCGGCGAGTTCGGCAAGGGGCTGGTGCGCGCCGAGCTCGACGTCAAGCCCGACCTCTGGTTCTTCGGCTGCCACTTCAAGAACGATCCGGTCATGCCCGGCTGCCTCGGTCTCGACGCGCTGTGGCAAATGGTCGGCTTTTTTCTGGGCTGGACCGGGGGCGAAGGTCGCGGCCGCGCGCTTGGCTTGAACGAATTGAAGTTCAGCGGTCAGGTGCTGCCCGAGGCTCGCAAGGTTGTGTACAACGTCGATATCAAGCGCGTGATGCGTTCAAAGCTCGTGCTTGGCATCGCCGATGGATGGCTTTCGGTCGATGACCAGATTATCTATCGCGCCAAGGACTTGAAGGTCGGCCTGTTCAAGCAGGGCACGGACCTGGGCTGAGCGCACATCACCAAGACAACGAGCAAGAAGACAACGATTAAGGCGAGGCTGTCATGAGGCGGGTTGTGGTCACCGGGATGGGCATCGTCTCGTCGATCGGAAACAACACCCAGGAGGTGCTTGCGAGCCTTCACGAGGCGAAGTCGGGCATTTCGCGGGCTGAGAAATATGCCGAGCTCGGCTTTCGTTCGCAGGTGCAGGGCGCGCCGTCGCTCGACCCTTCGACGGTGGTCGATCGCCGCGCGATGCGTTTCCTCGGTCAGGGCGCGGCGTGGAATCACGTCGCGATGGAGCAGGCGATTCAGGACTCCGGCCTGAGCCCAGAGGAAGTCTCCAACATCCGCACCGGCATCATCATGGGTTCCGGCGGCCCTTCCGCCCGCACCATCGTCGAATCCGCCGACATCACCCGCACCAAGGGACCGAAGCGCGTCGGACCTTTCGCAGTGCCGAAGGCGATGTCGTCCACGGCTTCCGCGACGCTTGCGACCTGGTTCAAGATCAAGGGTGTGAACTATTCGATCTCCTCGGCCTGTGCGACGTCGAACCATTGCGTCGGCAACGCCTATGAGACGATCCAGATCGGCAAGCAGGACATCATCTTCGCCGGCGGCTGCGAGGAACTGGACTGGTCGCTCTCGGTGCTGTTCGACGCCATGGGCGCGATGTCCTCGAAGTACAACGACACGCCAGCCACCGCCTCGCGTCCCTACGACGTCAACCGCGACGGCTTCGTGATTGCGGGCGGTGCCGGCGTGCTGGTGCTGGAAGAGCTCGAGCATGCCAAGGCGCGCGGCGCGCGCATTTATGGTGAGATCGTCGGCTACGGCGCGACCTCGGACGGCTACGACATGGTTGCACCCTCAGGCGAAGGCGCCGAGCGCTGCATGCGCATGGCGATGTCCACGGTGAGAACCAAGGTCGACTACATCAATCCGCACGCGACCTCGACGCCGGCCGGCGATCCTCCGGAGATCGACGCGCTCCGCCGCGTGTTCGGAAGTGGCGAGAAGTGCCCGCCGATCTCGGCGACCAAGGCGCTGACCGGCCACTCGCTGGGCGCCACCGGCGTGCAGGAAGCGATCTACTCGCTGCTGATGATGAACAACGGCTTCATCTGCGAGAGCGCCCACATCCAGGAGCTCGATCCCGCGTTCGCCGACATGCCGATCGTGCGCAAGCGCATCGATAACGTCAAGATCGGCACCGTGCTGTCGAACTCCTTCGGCTTCGGCGGCACCAACGCCACGCTGGTGTTCAGCCGGATGGATGTGTGAGTGTTTGGTACACTGTCATGCCCCGCGGAGGCGGGGCATCCAGTATGCCGTGGCTTCTCGATTTAACACGATCGTCTGGAATACTGGATCGCCCGCCTGCGCGGGCGATGACGCCGGAATAACGGGAGCCATCAGGCAATGGATGGACTGATGAAAGGCAAGCGCGGTCTGATCATGGGCATCGCCAATGATCATTCGATCGCCTGGGGCATGGCGAAGACGCTGCATGCGCACGGCGCCGAGCTCGCCTTCACCTTCCAGGGCGAAGCCCTGGGCAAGCGCGTCAAGCCACTGGCCGACTCTCTCGGTGTGGAGCTGGTTCTGCCCTGCGACGTCGAGGACATCGCCAGCGTCGATGCGACCTTCGACGTGCTGCGCGAAAAATGGGGCAAGCTCGACTTCGTCATCCATGCCATCGGCTTTGCCGACAAGAACGAACTGAAGGGCCGCTACGCCGACACCAGCCGCGAGAATTTTTCGCGCACCATGGTGATCTCCTGTTTCTCGTTCACGGAAGTGGCAAAGCGCGCCGCCGAGCTGATGACGGAGGGCGGCAGTATGATCACGCTGACCTTCGGCGCCTCGGAGCGGTCGATGCCGAATTACAACGTGATGGGCGTGGCCAAGGCGGCGCTTGAAGCTTCGGTGCGCTATCTCGCTTCCGATTTCGGACCGCGTGGCATCCGCGTCAACGCGATCTCCGCAGGCCCCATCCGCACGCTTGCCGGCTCCGGCATTGGCGAGGCGCGCGCGATGTTCGCCTTCATGCAAAAGCATTCGCCGCTTCGCCGCGGCGTCACGCTCGACGAGCTCGGCGGCTCGGCGCTGTATCTGCTGTCGGATCTCTCCGGCGGCGTGACCGGCGAGATCCACTATGTCGATTCCGGCTACAACACCGTCCTGATGCCGCGGCCGGATGATTTGAAGGCGTCGGAGTAGAACTTCGTAGAGGGCAGAGTCGCGTGAGCGACGTGCCGATCATTTCAACGATCGCGACAGAGGTGGTGGGCACGAGCCGTCCGGCGAGCGATGTCTTGCTCAACGCGGCCGACGTTGCAGCAGGCCCGGCAGCGTCTTGTCGAGGCTCTTCGTCAACATCATGCGTACGCCATCGCGCAGCACCGGATTGTTGACGGCGTTCGCAGGTTTCTCGGGAAACATCGCGCGATCGACCTGCATTGATGGGCCCCCAAGCGGGTTGTGCATCAGGCGCTCCGTAAACGTGTCATCGGTCATCAAGGCCGGAGCCTTGCTGATCAACGCAAAGGTCGCGCCGTCATAGACCCTGACGTACATCATGGCGAACAGGTGCACGGGCCCATCGAGAGGGTACTGCGAGATACCGATGCCGAATTCGCGCTGGCTGCCGCCGTGTCGGTGCACGACGACATAACGATCGCACCGAACGCGAGCTGCCAGGCGCCGCGTGAATGCCAGAAGATTCTCGTCGTAGCCGCCGAAGAAGCTCGGGGGGCGACGGCCTGCTGCGAGTTCTTGCGGTGTATAGGGGATTCTCTGCACCGAAATGCCGGGAGCCGCCGCGCGAACTCGCGACACCACGAGCTCGTCAAGTGCCCATGCAGCGACCGATGTCCGTACATAGCGATCGAGGAACTTGAGAGGACCGAACTTCTCGACCATGAAAAGGTCGCCGGCGATCGGAATGACGCCGATCTGGCACGGGCCGCTCTCAACCGGCCCGCTTGGCTTGACGCCTGCCGGTTTCCTGACCGCGGGCTTGACCATGTCCGGCTTTGGCGCCGGTTGCATCTGCCCGCCCGTTGGCGACAGCAGCGCGTATGATACCAATGCGGCAGCAAGCAATTTCATCGTCGTACGCCAACGCGCCTCACTGCGCGAAATGCGGGGGCAGGATCTTGTCCAGTCGCTTCGTCAGGAAGTCGCGCGTGGCGGTGGTTGCGGGAGTGGTTTGTGCGGCTGCCGGACTCAAAATGGACAGTAGCGCGATCAGCGAGACAGCAATTCGAACCATGGAATCCGGGAGATCATGGGCAGGAGGATGTCGGACACGGTACATTAGGTTGAGATTGTGACAACCGCAAGCTGCACCCGACGACCTCCGCCTATCCGGCAGGCCGTTGCCGCAGCCACCGATAGTACTTCATCGTGAACCCGTTGGACGGCTCGATCTCTTCCTTCTCGAACACAAACCCTTCGCGCTCGTACCAGCGCCAGGCTTTCTCATTCTCGCGCACGCAACGCAGATACATCTCGTCGGGCATCTGCGTGCGCGTGAAGGCGAGCAATTTCCGCCCGAGCGATTGGCTCTGATAGGCGGGTGCGACGAACAGCATGTCGAGATAGAGTCTTGGCAGATGCAGCGCCAGCATCGCGGCGATCGTGCCGTCGTCGTCGGCGACGAACAGGCTCCAGCCGTCCTCGATCTCGCGCCGGACGCGCGCACGCAGGTTCGCCAACAGGAAATCGCTCGCCTCGCCAAGGCCGGTCGAGACCCAGCTCTCCATCCAGACGCGGCCGACCTCGTCATATTCGTCGGGACGGGCGGGGCGGATGATCGGATCTGACATCGGCGGCTCAAGCCCGCTGGCTGCGCACGGATGGGCGGGCACGCACCTTGCCGGCCGACAGGCACACCACTTCGGAAATCTGCAGAAGCTGGCGCGCCAGCGGGCTGGTCTTGCGCCAGACCATGCCGATGGTGCGCGAAGGCTCGGGGTCGCGAAAGCGCGCCAGCGAAACCGAGGCCGACCGCGTCTCCACCGGTACCGCCATCTCCGGAATCAGGGTCACGCCGATCCCGGCGCTGACCATCTGGACCAGCGTCGACAGCGAGTTCGCATCCAGCATCTCGCGCGGCGGCGCCGATTGCATGTTGCAGAACGACAGCGCCTGATCGCGGAAGCAATGTCCTTCTTCAAGCAGCAACAGCCGCATCTCGCGCATCATCTCGCGCGACGGCACCGGTGTGCCTTCATCGGAGCCCGGCCGGACCAGCAGGAATTTCTCGTCGAACAGCGCGACCTCGGTGAGAGAGGGTTCGGACACCGGCAGCGCCACGATGGCGGTGTCGAGCCGGCCGTCCACAAGTTCCTGGATCAGCCGCGGCGTCATCGTCTCGCGCACACGGATGTCGAGCTCCGGATGCATGCGGGTGAGATTTTTGGTGATCTTGGGCAGCAGATAGGGCGCGATCGTCGGGATCATCCCGATCCGCAGCCGGCCGGCGAAGCGGTCCTGCGAGGCGCGAGCGAAATCGCCGAGTTCGTCGACCGAGCGCAGGATGTCGCGGACGCGCGGCGCGAGCTCTTCGCCAAACCGGGTCAGGGCCACCTGCCGGGCGCTGCGCTCCAGCAGCAGGCCGCCGAGCGCGTCCTCCAGTTCCTTGATTTGCATCGACAGGGCCGGCTGCGAGATCGAACTCGCCTCCGCCGCTCGGCCGAAATGGCCGTGGCGCGCCAGCGCATCGAAATACCGGAGCTGGCGCATCGTGACGTTGGCCATCAGAAAATCCTATCGCAGCGATCACTAAAGTCAACTTCCCCTGATGGAATGGGAAGCCTAGAGTGGTTCTACCTGGTCAAAGGCGCGAGTTCGCGCCACCAGAGGAGGTATTCATGGACGACACTTCAAAGTGCCCGTTTTCGGGTGGAAAACGCGTGCCGGCAAACCGTGATTGGTGGCCAACCCAGCTCAGCATCGAGACGCTGCACAAGAATTCCGACAAGTCCGACCCGATGGGCAAGGACTTCGACTACGCCAAGGAATTCAAGTCGCTCGACCTCAATGCGGTCATCAAGGACCTGACCGCGCTGATGACGGATTCGCAGGAATGGTGGCCCGCCGATTTCGGTCACTACGGCGGCCTCATGATCCGCATGGCCTGGCACAGTGCGGGCACCTATCGCACCACCGACGGTCGCGGTGGCGCCGGCGCCGGTCAGCAGCGTTTCGCGCCGCTCAACAGCTGGCCCGACAACGCCAATCTCGACAAGGCGCGCCGTCTGCTCTGGCCGATCAAGCAGAAATACGGCCGCAAGCTCTCCTGGGCCGACCTGATGGTTCTCGCCGGCAACGTCGCGCTGGAATCGATGGGCTTCAAGACCTTCGGCTTCGCCGGGGGCCGCGTCGATGTCTGGGAGCCGGAAGAGCTCTATTGGGGTCCGGAAGGCACCTGGCTGGGCGATGAGCGCTACAGCGGCGAACGCGAACTTGCCGAACCGCTCGGCGCAGTGCAGATGGGCCTCATCTACGTCAATCCGGAAGGTCCGAACGGCAAGCCGGATCCGGTCGCCGCGGCCAAGGACATTCGCGAGACCTTCGCCCGCATGGCGATGAACGACGAGGAGACCGTCGCGCTGATCGCCGGTGGCCACTCTTTCGGCAAGACCCATGGCGCGGGTGATCCGTCGCTGGTCGGACCGGAGCCGGAAGCGGGCGCGCTCGAGGATCAAGGCCTCGGCTGGAAGAGCAAGCACGCGTCGGGCCTGGCGGGTGATTCCATCACCAGCGGCCTCGAAGTGACCTGGACGACGACCCCGACCAAGTGGAGCAACAACTTCTTCGAGAACCTGTTCAACTTCGAATGGGAGCTGACGAAGAGCCCGGGCGGTGCGCAACAGTGGACGGCGAAGAACGCCGACGCGATCATTCCCGATGCCTTCGACAAGTCGAAGAAGCACCGGCCGACGATGCTGACCACCGACCTCTCGCTGCGCTTCGATCCGGCCTATGAGAAGATCTCGCGGCGCTTCCTGGAGAATCCCGATCAGTTCGCGGACGCGTTTGCCCGCGCCTGGTTCAAGCTCACCCACCGCGACATGGGCCCGATCCAGCGTTATCTCGGCCCGCTGGTGCCGAAGGAGACGCTGATCTGGCAGGATCCGATCCCGGCCGTGAACCACGAACTGGCCAGCGATCAGGACATCGCCGCGCTGAAGACCAAGATCCTGGCCTCCGGTCTCTCGGTGTCCGAACTGGTCTCGACGGCCTGGGCGTCGGCCTCGACGTTCCGCGGTTCGGACAAGCGCGGCGGCGCCAACGGTGCGCGCATCCGTCTTGCCCCGCAGAAGGATTGGGAGGTGAACGAGCCGGCCCAGCTCTCGAAGGTCCTCGGCAAGCTCGAAGCGATCCAGAAAGACTTCAACGCATCATCCGGCGCGAAGAAGGTTTCGCTGGCCGACCTGATCGTGCTCGGCGGCACCGCCGCGGTCGAGAAGGCCGCGAAGGATGCCGGCGTCGACGTCAAGGTCGGTTTCACCCCGGGGCGGATGGATGCCTCGCAGGAACAGACTGACGCTGCCTCCTTTGCTCCGCTGGAGCCGCGCGCCGATGGTTTCCGCAACTTCATCGGCAAGCGGCATCAGTTCATGCAGCAGGAAGAAGCCCTGGTCGATCGCGCGCAACTGCTCCGGCTCACCGGTCCGGAGATGACGGTGCTTCTCGGCGGCCTGCGCGTGCTCGGTGCCAATGCGAACGGTTCGAAGCACGGCGTCCTCACCTCGAAAGTGGGAACGCTCAGCAACGACTTCTTCGTCAACCTGCTCGACATGAGCACGCAATGGTCTCAGGCGGCTGACGGCACCTACGAGGCCCGCGACCGCAAGACCAATGCGGTCAAGTGGACCGGCACGCGCGTCGACCTGATCTTCGGGGCGCACTCGCAGCTCCGCGCCTATGCCGAGGTCTATGCCACCTCGGACGCCAAGGAGCAGTTCGTCAAGGACTTCGCCGAGGCCTGGACCAAGGTGATGAACCTCGATCGCTACGACATCGTGCGCAAGTGATCCCCATCAGCAAGTGACAAGCCAAAGGGCGGCCGAGAGGCCGCCCTTTTTTTCGTGGTTCTGGATTGTCGTCACACCCCGAGTGTACCCGCCTTGGCCGCGGCGTAGCGCTCGCCCACGACCTTCCAGTTCACCGTGCTCCACCAGGCCTTGAGGTAATCGGCGCGACGGTTCTGGTAGTTCAAGTAGTAGGCGTGCTCCCAGACATCGTTGCCGAGCAGCGCGCGCTTGCCGTCCATCATCGGATTGTCCTGATTGGGACGCGTCTCGATCGCGAGCTTGCCATCCTTGCTGACGGTCACGAACACCCAGCCCGAGCCGAACACGCGTCCGCCGGCCGCGTTGAAATCGGTCTGGAATTTCTCCATGCCGCCGAGGTCGCTCTCGATCGCAGCGAGCACGGCGCCTTCCGGCTTCCCGCCGTTCGGTCCCATGATCTGCCAGAACATGGTGTGGTTGGCGTGGCCGCCCATGCTGTTGCGGACGCCGGTGCGGATCGCTTCCGGCACGGCGCCGAGGTTGCCGAGCACGTCGCCGACCGGCTTTTCCGCGATCTGCGGATTGTCCTTGGCGAAATTGTTGAGGTTGGTGATGAACGCCTGGTGATGACGATCGTGATGGATTTCCATCGTCCTGGCATCAATGTGCGGTTCCAGCGCGTTTGCCGGATAAGCCAGCGGATCGAGCTTGAACGGACCTGCGGGCGCGGTGGCGGCTTGTGCGAACACGAGGCGTGGAGCGGCAACAGAGGCGGCGAGGCCCGTTGCAGCGAGCATGAGACGGCGCCGGGATAGGGATGACATCTGGTTCTCCTGTCTGGGGGCAATCCGCCGATAGAGCACGCGGCGGTCCGGACAGGTACGCAGCAGCAGCCATCGACGGTTCGATCCCAGTCATTGTGACGCTGCGGCGGAATCGCGCATTGCCATTCCGATGAGGCCGGCCGCGGACGGCAACAAAAAAGGGCGGCCTCTCGGCCGCCCTTGGTGTTTCTGGTGATGTCGCGAGACTTACTCGCCGGCGGCTTCGCGCGGAGCTTTTTCGCCCTCGCCGACCTTGCCCTCGAGGTCTTCGCCGGTGGTCTGGTCGACCACCTTCATCGACAGGCGGGTCTTGCCGCGATCATCGAAGCCGAGCAGCTTGACCTTGACCTTGTCGCCTTCCTTGACGACGTCGGAGGTCTTCTGCACGCGCGCCGAAGCGAGCTGGCTGATGTGGACGAGACCGTCCTTGGAGCCGAAGAAGTTCACGAAGGCGCCGAACTCCATCACCTTGACGACGGTGCCGTCATAGATCTGGCCGACTTCCGGATCGGAGGCGATCGACTTGATCCACTTGATCGCGGCCTTCATCGCCTCGCCGTCGGAGGAGGCGACCTTCACGGTGCCGTCGTCCTCGATGTTGACCTTGGCGCCGGTCTTCTCGACGATCTCGCGGATCACCTTGCCGCCGGTGCCGATCACTTCGCGGATCTTGTCGGTGGCGATCTTGAAGGTCTCGATGCGCGGCGCGTATTCGCCGAGCTCAGCGCGGGCGTTGGTCAGCGCCTTGGCCATCTCGCCGAGGATGTGGATGCGACCATCCTTGGCCTGGGCGAGCGCCACCTTCATGATCTCTTCGGTGATGCCCTCGATCTTGATGTCCATCTGGAGCGAGGTGATGCCCTGCTCGGTGCCGGCGACCTTGAAGTCCATGTCGCCGAGATGATCCTCGTCACCAAGGATGTCCGAGAGAACCGCGAAGCGCTTGTCTTCGAGGATCAGGCCCATCGCGATACCAGCGGTCGGCCGCTTCAACGGCACGCCGGCATCCATCAGCGCGAGCGAGGCGCCGCAGACCGAAGCCATCGAGGACGAGCCGTTCGACTCGGTGATCTCCGACACCACGCGCGTGGTGTAGGGGAACTCGTGATGCGGCGGCAGCACCGGGTGGATTGCGCGCCAGGCCAGCTTGCCGTGGCCGATCTCGCGGCGCTTGGTGCCGCCGAGGCGACCGGTCTCACCGACCGAGTAGGGAGGGAAATTGTAGTGCAGCAGGAACGTCTCTTTGTACGTTCCCGACAGCGCGTCGATGTACTGCTCGTCTTCGCCGGTGCCGAGCGTGGTCACGACCATCGCCTGGGTCTCGCCGCGGGTGAACAGCGCCGAGCCGTGGGCGCGGGGCAGCACGCCGACTTCGGCGACGATGTTGCGCACGGTCTTGGAATCGCGGCCGTCGATGCGCTTGCCGGTGTCCAGGATGTTCCAGCGAACGATCTTCGCCTCAAGCTCCTTGAACACGCCGGAGATGCGCAGCTTGTCGTATTTCGGCTCCTGCCCTTCGGGGAAGTAATGGGCGATCACCTTTTCCTTGACCTTGCCGACCGCGGCGTAGCGATCCTGCTTGACCGGAATGGCGTAGGCGGCGCGCAGTTCCTGCTCGACGAGGCCGAGCATTTCCTTTTCGAGCGCCGAATTGTCGATGGTGGTGACTTCGCGCGGCTCCTTGGCGGCCTTCTCGGCGAGCTCGATGATCGCGTTGATGACCGGCTGGAAGTGGCGATGGCCGAACATCACGGCGCCGAGCATGATGTCTTCGTTCAGCTCCTTGGCTTCCGATTCCACCATCAGCACTGCGTCGGCAGTGCCGGCGACGACGAGGTCGAGCTGGGTGTCGACCATCTCGTCGAGCGTCGGGTTGAGGATGAACTCGTCATTGGCGAAGCCGACGCGGGCAGCTCCAATCGGGCCCTTAAACGGCGCGCCCGACAGGGTCAGCGCCGCCGACGAGGCCACCAGCGCGACGATGTCAGGGTCGTTTTCCATGTCGTGCGAGAGCACGGTGACGATCACCTGGGTCTCGTTGCGCCAGCCGTCGACGAACAGCGGACGGATCGGACGGTCGATCAGGCGGGAGACCAGCGTCTCCTTCTCGGTCGGACGGCCCTCGCGCTTGAAATAGCCGCCGGGAATGCGGCCCGCGGCGTAGGTCTTTTCCTGGTAGTCGACGGTCAGCGGCAGGAAGTCGACACCTTCGCGCGGCGACTTCGCGGCGACGACGGTGGCAAGAACCACGGTCTCGCCATAGGTGGCGACGACGGCGCCATCGGCCTGGCGGGCGATCTTGCCGGTTTCGAGCTTGAGAGGGCGTCCGCCCCAGTCGATCTCGACTGAATGCTTATTGAACATAGAGGTCTTCTTTCATGGGTTCTCGAAAGAAGGGACGGCTCTCGAAAAACAAAAACCATGCGCAAGATTGCGGGACGTTGATCGAAGCGGGCGATCAGCGTCCTGCGATCCTGCCATGGTTTTTGGATTTCGGATGGCGTCCATCCTTTCGGGTCATACGGGCGCCTTGCCCGTTGTGCCCAGCCGCCGGATTGCTGCTGGACTGTCAGTCGGCACGAATGCGAACACGCGCATTGCGATCTTCGCTCTTCGTGCCCGGATGCTGGCCGTCAACGGCTTGCATCCGACGTGCGCGCAACTTCGATCAAAAAGCTTGAAATAAGCGCTTTCGTTCGAAACCACGTACGAAAACGCGCGCCACTGGCGCGCGCAAGAACTCTTAACGACGAATGTTGTGCTTCTCGAGCAGCGCCTTGTAACGCGACTCGTCCCGCTTCTTGAGATAGTCGAGCAGCGAGCGGCGGGTCGAGACCAGCTTCAAGAGGCCGCGACGCGAATGGTTGTCCTTCACGTGCGTCTTGAAATGGTTGGTGAGGTTGTTGATGCGTTCCGACAGGATCGCGACCTGAACCTCCGGCGAGCCGGTGTCGCCGGCCTTGTTGGCATTCGTCTTGATGACTTCCGCTTTGCGTTCTGCGGCAATCGACATCGTCAATTTCTCTCGTTGCGACCGGTTGAGGCAGTCAAGCCGGTCAGGTTGAACACACGCTTGGGGATGATTTCGCCATTGCCGACTTCGGCAAGCGCCAAAAGGCGGCCTGCCACCGTGACATAGACTGTGCCGCTACTAATGGGCGCATCCCGTCCGCGCAATAAAACGGCTTGGCCCCGATGGAGCCTTGCCGCATCAGCCCGAGTGACGGCCAGTGCCGGGATGTCGTCCAGCGCGGTCTCAACGGGCATAAGCGCGTCCGCGAGGCTACCCTCGCCGGACGCGGCTCTATCGCACAAAGCCTCCAGCTGATCCAGTGGAATCATGTCGTTTTCGCCAAATGGGCCGACCAGGGTCCGCCTGAGCGCGCAGATATGGCCGAAAGTGCCGAGAATCCGGCCCATATCGCGGGCCAGTGCCCGGACATAGGTGCCCTTGCCGCATTCGGCCTCGAACACGGCGTGGTCGTTATCCGGTTGATCCACAAGGGTTAAATGGTGAATCTCGACCGGACGGGCCGCCAGTTCCACGATTTCGCCGTCGCGGGCGAGATCATAGGCGCGCTCGCCCTGGACCTTGATCGCGGAATAACGCGGCGGAATCTGCTCGATTACCCCGGTGAAGCGGGGCAACAGGGCCAGGATGGCCTCGCGGGTCGGGCGCTGGTCGGAGGTCGCGGTGACCCGGCCCTCGATGTCGTCGGTGTCGCGCTCCTCACCCCAGCACACCGTGAACTGGTAGCGCTTGCGGCCGTCCATGACGAAGGGAACGGTCTTGGTGGCTTCCCCGAGCGCGATCGGCAGGCCCCCGGAGGCGAGCGGATCCAGCGTTCCGGCGTGTCCGGCGCGCTTGGCATTGAACAGGCGCTTGAGCACGGCCACGGCTTGCGTCGATGTCATCCCGATCGGCTTGTCGAGCACGACCCAGCCATGGACGTCGCGCCGGTCGCGGCGGACCTGGTTGCCCTTCTGCCTGGTGTTGGCGCGCGGATCGTTGTTGACGCGGCGCGGCTCCTGGTGCGGCTGCGAACCGCCGCCCGAGCCCGCAAAATTATCGTCCGCAAAATTATTTTTCTGCACGTCGCGCTGATCGGCCTGTTCGCCGCTGATCGTGTCGTGAGCCGGGTCCATCGTCATCGTTCTTCTTCCCGATCCGTGTCCGGATCCTGTTCCAGATCTTTTTGCACCGCAGGTGTTCGCAAAAGCTTCTCGATCCGTTCCGCTTCGTCGAATCGTTCGTCGACGCGGAAACGAAGATCAGGTGCAAATTTCAAGTTAACGCGATGCGCGACCTCGCCGCGCAGGAACTTCTTGTTGCGCTCGAGCGCAGCGATGACGACCTCGGTGTCACGGCCACCGAGCGGCATAACGTAAACTGTTGCGAGCTTCAGGTCGGGCGACATCCGCACCTCCGGCACGGTGATGATGTGACCTTCGAGGTCGTCATCATGCACGTTGCCTTGCGCCAGAATCTCGGCCATCGCGTGGCGAACCTGCTCGCCGACGCGCAACTGGCGTTGCGAACCTCCGCCGGGTGCGGAACTCTTCTTCTGATGATGGCGTGGCATTCTCGAAAATCACCTCGTCATGCCCGTGTTTGGGACACGGGCATTGTCATTTGTCCTGTTGAAACGAAGAGGGGTGGATGGCCGGAAAGATCCGGCCATCGCACTCCCGCAATTTTCAGCTCAAAAAGATCCGGACGCTTCGGTAAGATTTGGACTTACAGGGAGCGCTGGATCGTCTCTACGCGGTAACACTCGATTACGTCACCGGCACGCATGTCGTGGTAGTTCTCGAAGGCCATGCCGCATTCCTGACCGGACTGGACTTCCTTCACTTCGTCCTTGAAGCGCTTCAGCGTCGACAGCTTGCCTTCGTGCACGACGACGTTGTCGCGGATCAGGCGCACATTGGCGCCGCGTTCCACGGTGCCGTCGGTGACGCGGCAGCCGGCGACCTTGCCGACCTTGGAGATGTTGAAGATCTCCAGGATGGAGGCATTGCCGAGCATGGTTTCGCGCAAGGTCGGCGCGAGCAGGCCGCTCATCGCCTTCTTCACGTCGTCCACGAGGTCGTAGATGATGTTGTAGTAGCGGATCTCGATGCCGTTGCGCTTGGCGGCCGCAGCGGCCTCCTTGTTGGCTCGCACCGAGAAGCCGATGATCGCGGCGTTGAAGCCTTCGGCCAGCGTCACGTCGGATTCCGAGATGCCGCCGACGCCGGCATGCAGGATGCGGGCGGCGACTTCGTCGGTGCCGAGCTTCTCCAGCGAGCCGAGGATCGCTTCCAGCGAGCCCTGCACGTCGGCCTTGATGATCAGCGGGAATTCCTTGCGGCCCGCGGTCTTCAATTGCGACATCATCTGCTCGAGCGAGCCGCGCATGCCGGAGATCGAGGCAGCCGCGTTCTCGCGCTTCTGGTGGGCACGGTAGCTCGTGACCTGGCGGGCGCGGGCTTCGTTCTCGACCACGGCGAGACGATCGCCGGCTTCCGGCGGACCGTTGAAGCCGAGCACTTCGACCGGCACCGACGGACCTGCTTCCTGGACGGTCTCGCCCTGATCCGAGATCAGCGCGCGGACGCGGCCCATCTCGGCGCCGGCGACGATGATGTCGCCGACCCGCAGCGTGCCGCGCTGGACCAGCACGGTCGCGACCGGACCGCGGCCGCGATCGAGCTTCGCTTCGATCACGGTGCCCTCGGCCGGCCGTTCCGAATTGGTCTTGAGGTCGAGGATATCGGCCTGGAGCGCGATCATCTCGAGCAGCTTGTCGAGATTGGTCTTGTTCTTGGCGGACACTTCGACGTCGACGACATCGCCGCCGAACGATTCGACCTGCACCTCGTGCTGGAGCAGCTCGGTGCGAACGCGCTCGGGCTTGGCGTCGGGCTTGTCGATCTTGTTGATGGCAACGATGATCGGCACCCGCGCCGCCTTGGCGTGGTTGATGGCTTCGACCGTCTGCGGCATGACGCCGTCATCGGCCGCGACCACCAGCACGACGATGTCGGTGACCTTGGCGCCGCGGGCGCGCATCGCGGTGAACGCGGCGTGGCCGGGCGTGTCGATGAAGGTGATCTTCTTGCCGCTTTCAGGCGACAGCACCTGATAGGCGCCGATATGCTGGGTGATGCCGCCGGCTTCGCCGGAGACCACGTTGGCATGACGGAGCGCGTCGAGCAGCGAGGTCTTGCCATGGTCGACGTGGCCCATCACGGTCACCACAGGCGAACGCGTCTCGGTGTCGGTCGAATCGTCGGTGGCGTCGAACAGGCCTTCTTCGACGTCGGACGCGGCAACGCGCTTGACGGTGTGGCCGAGCTCTTCGGCGATCAGCTGCGCGGTGTCGGCGTCGATCACGTCGGTGATCTTGTGGATCGCCCCCTGCTTCATCAGCATGCGGATGATTTCCACCGCGCGCTCGGACATGCGGTTGGCGAGTTCCTGGATCGTGATCGCTTCCGGAATGACCACTTCGCGGATCAGCTTTTCCTTCGGCTCGTTCGCGGCATGGCCCTTCAGGCGCTGGGTGCGGCGGCGGAACGATGCGATCGAGCGCTCGCGCACGTCGTCGGCATTGAATGCGGTGACGACCGTCAGGCGGCCGCGCTCCTTCTGCGGGCCGGGCTTGTGGGTGGGCTTCGGGGCGACCACGGGACGCGCGGCGCCGCCGGGACCGCGGCGGATCTGGCGCGGACCATCGTCCTCGTCCGGGCCGGCAGCAACCGCGGGCGCGCGGCCCAACGGGCCACCTGTCGGTCTCGCCGTGGTCGTTCCGGGACGCGCGGTCGACGTTCCCGGGCGTGCCGTGGTGGTGCCGGGGCGCGCTGCGGGGGCGCCGGGGCGCGGCGCCGCAGCGGCAGGGGCGGCGGCTGCGGGGCGCGGCGCGGATGCCGGCTGCTCGCCTTCGCCGAAACGCTTCTTGGCCTCGGTCTCCGCCTTGCGCTTGGCTTCGTCCTCGTGACGGTGACGCTCTTCCTCGGCCTTGCGGCGGGATTCGGCCGCTTCGCGCTCGATGCGTTCAGCGGCTTCGCGAACAGCGCGGCGCTGGGCCTCTTCCTCGGCCTGGCGGCGCTCTTCGACTTCGCGCACCTTGGCATCGGCCAGCGCGCTGGCGCGGGCGGAACGTTCGTCCTCGGTCAGCGTGCGCAGCACCACGCCGGATCCGGCGTTGCGCGGCGGAGCCGGGCGCGACGGAGCGGGCGTCGGCGTTGGCGCGGCCGGCGCCGGCCTCGCGACAACCGTGGGAGCCTGCGGTTCGGCACTGCCGTCGACGCGGCGCTTGCCGCGCTTCTCGACCACGACCTGCTTGCTGCGGCCGTGGCTGAAGCTCTGGCGGACAGTGCCCGTTTCGACGCGCGGCTTGAGCGATAGCGTCTTGCTCGGAACGCTCAGCTTTTTGTCGTCAGGGGTCTTGGTATCAACCATTCAGCAGTCCTAATCCTGATTTATCAGTGTTGTGCGTTGCCGCACCGTCCAATCGGGTCGTCGTATCTCTCAGAAATCCTGGCCGGGCTTTTCGGCAGTCTTGTCAGCGTCCGCCATCCGGTATCGGACCAGCATCTGGCTACGTGACAGGAATGACTTGCTCGCCGGGCCCGCGAGCAGGGCAGCATGTATCACATTTGACCGGGTCAGTGCCAAATCCAATTCTAACGATTTCAGCGCCGTGACGACGGTAATCTGCGGCTTGGCGCCGCGATTTCCGGCATTTTGACGCGCCAGCATGTCCAATTTGCGGATTCCGTCCGCGGCCCCGTCGCTGGCGTGGATCAGGACCTCGGCCGTGCCTTCCCGAAGGGCGCTCTCGACCTTGCCGAAGCCGGCCACGACCTGGCCGGCCTTGGCGGCGATCCCAAGGGCTTCCGTCACGCTCCGAACCAGGAGCGCCTCGATATCGGCAGGAAGCGTCTGAGGGATGCGCAACTCGCGCTTGAAGGCCTTGCCAAAATGGTGACGCCGGACGGCTTCCGCAACCACCCCGCGCGAGGCGGTGAGCCACATGCCGCGTCCGGGCAGCTTGCGCTTGAGATCCGGAACGACGTCGCCTTGCGGCGAAATGACGAAGCGGATCAGCTCGTCGATCGGCCGGACCTCGCGGCTGACCGCGCACATCCGCATGGTCGCGGACCTTTCGGTCCGCGGTCCATTATCGAGATCGTGGTCAGTGTCTGCGAGCATCCGGGCGACATTCTCCTTTGCCCTTAAGCCGGCTGATCTTCAGCCGCCTCAGCCTCTTCGGCAGGTTTGGCGAGATCGGCCTCGGTGATCCAGCCGGCCTTGACGCGGGCTTGCATGATCATCGTCTCGGCATCGTCACGGGAAATGTCGATACCGTCGAGCGCGCCCGGGAACTTGGTCTGCTCGCCGCCTTCCTTGCGCTCGGTCCAGCCGACCAGATCGTCGGTGGCGCAGCCGGCAAGATCTTCGACCGTCTTGATGTCGTTCTCGCCGAACTTGACCAGCATCTTGGAGGTGACGCCGGGCACGTCCTTGACGGCGTCCTCGACACCGAGCTCCTTGCGGCGGGCCTCGATCTCCGCTTCCTGCTGCTCGAGATATTCGCGGGCACGGTTCTGGAGTTCCTGCGCGGTCTCCTCGTCGAAGCCCTCGATGCCGGCGAGTTCCTTGAGGTCCACCATGGCGAGTTCCTCGACCGAGGTGAAGCCTTCGGACGCCAGCAACTGGCCGACCACTTCGTCGACGTTGAGCGATTCCATGAAGACGCGGGTGGAGTTCTCGAAGTCGGCCTGGCGGCGCTCCGATTCCTCCTGCTCGGTCAGGATATCGATGTCCCAACCGGTCAGCTGCGAGGCCAGACGCACGTTCTGGCCGCGGCGGCCGATCGCCAGCGAGAGCTGGTTGTTGGTGTCGGGCACCACGACTTCGATGCGCTCGCGGTCTTCGTCGATGACCACCTTGGACACTTCGGCCGGCGCCAGCGCGTTGACCACGAAGGTCGCGATGTCGGGCGACCACGGGATGATGTCGATCTTCTCGCCCTGCAATTCGTTCACCACGGCCTGCACGCGCGAGCCGCGCATACCGACGCAGGCGCCGACCGGATCGACCGAAGAATCCCGGGAAATCACGCCAATTTTCGCGCGCGAGCCTGGATCGCGGGCAACCGCCTTGATCTCGACGATGCCGTCATAGATCTCCGGCACTTCCTGCGCGAACAGCTTCGCCATGAATTGCGGGTGGGTGCGGGAGAGGAAGATCTGCGGGCCACGGGTCTCGCGGCGGACGTCGAAGATGTAGGCGCGGACGCGGTCGCCGTTGCGGAACACTTCGCGCGGCAGCATCTCGTCCCGGCGGATGATGGCTTCGCCACGGCCGAGATCGACGATCACGCTGCCATATTCGACGCGCTTGACGACGCCGTTGACGATGTCACCGATGCGGTCCTTGAATTCCTGATATTGCCGGTCGCGCTCGGCCTCGCGCACCTTCTGCACGATGACCTGCTTGGCGGACTGCGCGGCGATGCGGCCATATTCCAGCGGCGGCAGGGTGTCGGCGATGGTGTCGCCGACCTGGGCGCCGGGATTGGCGCGCTGCGCATCCACCAGCGAGATCTGGTTGGAATGGTTCTCGACCTTCTCGACCACCAGCATGTGGCGCGACAGCCGCAGCTCGCCCTTCTTCGGGTCGATCTCGGCGTGAACGTCGGTTTCGCTGCCGTAACGTGCCCGCGCCGCCTTGGCGATGGCATCCTCCATCGCCGCGATGACGATGCCGCGGTCGATCGATTTCTCGCGCGCAACGGCATCGGCGATCTGGAGCAACTCAAGTCGATTGGCGCTGACTGCCATGGCTAGTCTCCTTCGTCAGGCTCTATCTCGCCACGCCGCGCGCGTTCGGCAGCAAGGCGATGTTTCTTCGTGTTGGTCGGGGCCGGCTTCTTTTGCGGCCTGGTGTTCTTGGTGATCTTCGCGCTGATTTCCGCGTGCGGTGCCGCCGGCGGCTCGAGCCCGAGATCGCGGCGCATCTGGCGCTCCTCGGCCTTGCCGCGGCGCATGGATTCCGCAATCAGATCGTCGGTCAGCACCAGCCGGGCCTCGCCGATATCTTCCATCGTCAGGAGAACGTCGGGATTGTCGCTCGCCTTGGCGTCGTCGCGACGCAGGTGCACCCGGTCGCCCTCGACGGCTCCGAGCATGCCGCGGAACCGCTTGCGTCCCTCATGGGCGACGGCCATGTCGATCTTGACGAGATGGCCGGAATAGCGCTCGAAATCGGAACGGCGCACCAGCGGCCGGTCGATCCCCGGCGAGGAAACTTCCAGCCGATAGGCGCGATCGATGGGATCGGCAACGTCGAGCACGGGCGACAACGCCCGCGAGATCGCCTCGCAATCCTCAAGCTGCATCGAGCCGTCAGGCCGCTCGGCCATGACCTGCACGGTGCAGCCGGCCTCGCCGGAGATGCGGATCCGCACCAGCCGGTAGCCCATGCCCTCGAGCACCGGACCTGCGACCGCAGACACACGTGCCGCCACGCCCGGCTCGACCACGAGCCTCGGCTCGGCCAGCAACTCGGCATCCGTGGAACCAGTGCTCGGTTCAGTCATATCAGGGGTCAAGGCGCTCGTTGGATAAGGCTTGGGTTAAAGCTTGGTTAAGATTTCAAAGCCCGCTTCGGAACTTCCCGACAGCGCGTCGGGCCGCATCTTCCGCCAAGCCGCGTTCGGGTAATAAAAAAGAGCGGGTCCTTTCGGGCCCACTCTCACTACGCGGATCGTATGAGAAGATGAATTGGCGCTGATATAGCGCTTTCCGTCTCTCCGGACAAGGCCCATCGCTGGTCAAACGAGGCTTTTTGCGCCCGATTCGCGGCGTCCCGGGCCTAACGCTTCCTTCACCTCGGAGGGCTAAATTCCCTGATTGTGGGGCGGCTTGGACCAAGGGCGCGCCCGCGGCGTGCCCTGTTCGAGTTACGCTTACATGACCGTTGCCACGTCGCTCATTCCCGGACTGGACGATATCGTCAAACGCGGCGATCCGCGGCGACGCGGCGATATCGCGCGCGCCATCTCCGAATTGTTCTTCCAGGATGCCGCCAATCTCCGTCCCGAACTCATCGATCTCTTCGACAATCTCCTGATCGACCTCGTGCCGCATGCGGAGCTTGCCTCGCGCGCCGACCTGGCCGAGCGCTTCTCGCACCTGAACAATGCGCCGCCGCATCTGGTGAATCAGCTTGCGCGCGAAAACGAAATCGCGGTCGCGGGTCCGGTCCTGCGCCGCTCCCCGGTGCTCGACGACGCCGCGCTGGTCGAGATTGCGCGGTTGAAAGGTCAGGGGCATTTGCTGGCGATGACGGAGCGCCCCGCTCTGTCTCCCGTCATCACCGACGTGCTGGTCGAGCGCGGCGATCGCAACGTGGTGCGCCGCGCCGCGGGCAATGCCGGCGCAGCGTTCTCACCCGGCAGCTATTCCGAGCTGATCAAGCGTGCGGCGCACGACGGCGTGCTGACGCTCAAGGTCGGCCAGCGCAATGATCTCTCGGGCGAGAACCTGAAACAGCTTCTGGACGGTACGCTCGACGTCATCCGCCGTCGGCTCTCCAGCGTGGTCAATCCCGCGCGCCAGGTCGAGATCAAGCGGGCGATGGTGGCCATCGAGGAGGCCGCGCGGCCGCCGGGACCGCGGCGCGATTTCTCCGCGGCCCAGCGCACGGTGCTGGCGTTGCATCGCGACGGCCATCTCGGCGAGAGCGCGCTGCTCGGCTTCGCCAAGGCAAACAAATACGAGGAATCGATCGCCTCGCTTTCGGCGATGGCCGGCGTTCGCCTCTCGGTCCTCGACCGCCTGATCTCGGGCGATCGCTACGATCCGATCCTCATCCTCGGCCGCGTGCTGAATCTCGGCTGGCCCACGGTGCGCGCGCTCATCCTGCTCTGGTACGGCCCGCACCGCACGCCGGCCGATGCCGACATCGAGGCCGCGCGCGTGAACTTCACGCGCCTGATGCCGGCGACCGCCGAGCGCGTCGTGACTTTCTGGCGCAACCGGCAGACGATCTAGAGCCGTTTGAACCGCAGGTAAGCCGCCTTGCGTCCTTCGCGCGCGGCCTTCCGGCCGTAGCGCGTCATGGTGTAGCCCGGCCATGGCTGCCTGAAATCGTCGGCGCGCTCGGCAAGCCAGACGAAGTCCTGCGAATGCGCAAGATGCGACAGCGTCCAGGCGCAGTAATCGTCGATGTCGCAGACGAAGCGGAATTCGCCGTTCGGCTTCAGCACGCGCGCCATCGCCGCGATCGTCCTGTCCTGGACGAAGCGCCGTTTCCAGTGCCGCCGCTTCGGCCAGGGATCCGGATGGATCAGGTCGATCCGCGACAGCGATGCCTTGGGCAGCCAGGCCAGCAGTTCGGCCGCATCGCCTGCAAACAGGCGGATGTTGCCGATGTTGGCGACTTCGATCTGCGCGAGGATCTTTGCCATGCCGTTGACATAGGGCTCGCAGCCGATGAAGCCTGTCGTGGCGAAGCTCCGGGCCTCGGCCGCGAGATGCTCGCCGCCGCCGAAGCCGATCTCGAGCCGCACATCTTCAGTGGCGGCGTCGAAGATCTCGCTTGCATCCGCCGGCGTCTCGCCGTCGATGTCGAGCGCCAGATGCGGCAGCAGATGACCAATCAGCTCGACCTGGTGCTGCCTGAGCTTGTGACCCTTGCGGCGCCCGAAGAACGCGCGCTCGCTGTCGTCGCGATCGGGGTCCGATTTGCGCTCGCTCATCGCAGCGTCTGGTACAGGCGATGGAGCAGCCGCGCGCGCGGCGCGAGCGACGAGATGTAGAGTTGCTCATAATGGGTGTGCGCGCCCTTGCCGTCGACGCCGAGACCGTCGAGCGTCGCGGTATGGGCCGCAGTGAAATTGCCGTCCGAGCCGCCGCCGGTGTGGGTGTCGACCAGCTCGAAGCCGATCTCGCCGGCGAGCGTCTTCGCGTGCTCGTAGAGCGAGGCGCCTGCGTTGCTCTTCTCGTAGGGCGGACGATTGAGTCCACCGGTGACGGTGACGGTGACGCCGTCGGTCTTCGACGTCAGCCCAAGGATCTTGCCGACGAACTCCTCTGCGTCCCTGAGGCTGAGCACGCGCAGATCGACTTCGGCATAGGCTTCTTCGGGGGTGACGTTGGGGCGTGTGCCGCCACGCACCACGCCGACATTGACGGTGACGCCGCGCGCGAGGTCGTTCATCCCTTCCAGAGCCAGGATGACGTTGCCGAGCTCGCGCACGGCGCTGCGTCCGTCTTCCGGCCGTGAGCCGGCATGCGCGGGCACGCCCTTGATTGATACCTTGAAGCGCCCGACGCCTTTGCGTCCGGTGACGATCTTGCCGCCGTCGCGCGCCGGCTCCGTCACCAGCACGTATTTAGCCTTGCGCCCTTCCGCCTCGATGAGTGTGCGAGAGGTGGGGCTGCCGATCTCCTCGTCGGAGGTGAACAGATGCGTGATGCCGAGCGGCGAGCGATCCACCGTGGCACACAATGCGCGAAACGCGTGATGGGCGATGTAGGCGCCGCCCTTCATGTCGTAGATGCCGGGACCGAACGCGACGTCACCCTCGACCTTGAACGGCAGGCGCTCGATGAATCCCATGGGATGAACGGTATCGAGGTGGCTCAGCACCAGGATGCCCGGCCGGTCCTGCCCCCAATTCGTGCGCGCGATGAGATGGTCGCCGCAGCCTTCGACACCGGCGACGCGCTCGAGCGTGACGGGCAGATCGCGGTATTGCTCCGCGACCACGGACATCAGCCTGTTGACCTGTTCAGGCGCTTCCGTCGGCGTCTCGATCGCCACCCAGCGGCGGATGCCATCGAGAATAGTTTGGGAATCGAACCAATTGGAGCTGGTCATGCGCGCATCTGTGCCCTTGAATCGCATCATCGGAGTGGACACGCATCAAAGCGCGGCCGGAAATGACGACATAGGCCAGATTTGACGCGGTCTCAAATCGCCATTGAGATCGTGCGTCAGCGCTTGTCGGGGCCTTCGCGGGCCGCGATCTGCTCGACGAGATCGACGATCGAGCGGCGCATCTTCGAATCGGTGATTCGCGTGAATGCCTTGGTCAAGGCAAGCCCCTCGGAGGTCGCGAGAAAGTCCGACACATAGGAGGGCGAGGCGCCTTCGCTGAAGCCATCCGGGCCCGCCACGCCGCTCGGGCCGCCCTCGAACAGGAACGACACCGGCACCTGGAGAATCTCGGCGATCTGCTGGATGCGGCTTGCGCCGACCCGGTTGGTGCCCTTCTCGTATTTCTGAACTTGCTGGAAAGTCAGGCCCAAAGCTTCACCGAGCTTTTCCTGGCTCATGCCCAACATGATGCGGCGCATACGCACGCGACTGCCGACATATTTGTCAACAGGGTTGGGCGCTTTCGACATTTCCTCAGCCCTCCAAACACCACCCTCAGCGCAATCAACTGGAATGCCTCAGGTGCAAGCAACGTCAAATCAAACCCTGTTATTGGAAAACATTGCGGAGAAATTTAGCAATGCACCACTGTCTTTTGCAGCCGGTGCAGAATGAGGAGCCCGCGTGCAGTCTGTCAACTGTGGGACTACGGTTGTCAAAAGCTTCCGGCCGCCTCCACGGCGACGGCGCGATCAGGCCTTTCGCTCGCCGGCGCGTCGGCGGACGGCCAGAAACACGGCCAGCGCGACGAGCATGGCGGCCGGTACATCGCCCACCCGCGCATAGACGGTCGGTGAGATCGCGGCAGGCAGACTTGCATCCAAAATGCCTTCGATTCCGAGACCGAGGCTGGCGACGGTGCGGCCCACGGGATCGATCACCGCAGAGACACCCGTATTGGCGGAGCGGACGAGCGGCAATCCGAGTTCGACGGCGCGCATCCGCGACTGCTCCAGATGCTGATAGGGACCGGTCGAAATGCCGAACCAGCCGTCATTGGTGAGGTTCACGATCCAGCCCGGACGTTCGTTGCGTCCAGCCACTTCGCCGGGAAAGATTGCCTCGTAACAGATCAGCGGCAGCGCGGGCGGCGCACCGGGCACCTGCAGCGCGTGCCGCACCGTGCCGGGAATGAAGCCGCCGCGCATGCGCGTCAGTTGCTCGAAACCGAGCTTCTCCATCAACGCCTGGTAGGGAAGAAATTCTCCGAACGGCACCAAATGCAACTTGTCGTACACTGCGAGCACGCTGCCGTCGTGATCGATGACATAGATCGAATTATAGGCACGCGTGATCGGCGTGCCGCGCGGCAGGTCGGGCGCGCGGACCGAACCCGTGATCAGCACCGTGCCCTGAGGCAGAAGATCGGCGATTTGCGCCATCGCGTCGGCTTCGCGGGTCAGGAAGAACGGAAAGGCGGATTCCGGCCAGATCAGGATGGTGGCATCGCGCACGCCCGTCGATTGCGGGCCGGAGGCGCGGTCCGACAGCGCCAGGTATTTTTTCATCACCTCCGATTTGGCGGCGTAGTTGAATTTGGCGTCCTGCTGCAGGTTCGGTTGCATCAGGCGCAGCTTGGCGCCTGAGACCATCGTGGTTGGATGCAGCGACAGGCGGATCGCGCCGAAAATGCTCATGACAAGCAGGAGCGCAATTGCCGCCGCCGGCACGCGCCACGCCAGGCGGCGATCGGGCGTGCGGTCGATCAGCGTCGCGGGGCTGGCGAAGATCGCAACCGTCAGGAACGTCATCCCCCACAGACCGACCAGCGAGGCGGTCTGCGCCAGCGGCAACGGCTCGGACAACGCGTAGCCGAACGCGTTCCAGGGAAACCCGGTCAGCGCGTGGCCGCGCAGCCATTCGCTGACCGTGAGGCTCGCGGCGAGCGCGAGCACGCGTGTGGCATTCTTGGTCCAGAGCAGGCGGGCAAGCGCAAAGCCCATCGCGGTGAAGATCGACAGATAAGCCGGCAGGCCGAGCACGGCGAACGGTGTCAGCCAGGCGAACACGTCCGCATCGACGAAGAAGGCGTAGCCGATCCAGTAGAGGCCGGGGACGAAATAGCCGAGCCCGAACCAGTAGCCGGTCAGCGCTGCGGCGGGGACGCCGCCATAGCGTCCGGCGCCGGCGCCGTCGATCAGCCAGACCAGCACCGGGAAGGTGATGAACAGCACCGGGAACAGGTTGAACGGCGCCAGCGCCAGCACCGACAGCGCTCCGCACGCCATGGCGATGATTGCGCGCTTCCATCCCCAGGCGAGGATGATGGCAAGCGCAATTTGCCGAAGTCGCTGGAACGGGCTCACTGCTGGCCGGTCCCGTCGCTCGGCGGCGGGGTGGGCGTGTCATTGGCCGGCGATTGAGCGCTGTCCGGCGCAGCCTCGCGGCGCCGGGTCTCGCGCTGAGTGCGCGGCGCGGGGCGCTCCTTCCGCGTGGAGATGCGCAGCCGCTTGACGCGTCGCGGATCCGCATCGAGCACCTCGATCTCGTAATTGCCGGGACCCGAGATCACCTCGCCGCGCACCGGCAGGCGCCCGACGAAGCTGACGAGATAGCCGCCGAGCGTCTCCACTTCCTCGCCGGCCTCGCCGGTGACGAAATCCTCGCCGATCACCGTGCGAACGTCGTCGAGGCTGGCGCGGGCGTCGGCGATGAAGGCATTGTCGGGCAGGCGCACGATCGAGGGCGGCTCGTCGCTGTCGTGTTCGTCGTCGATCTCGCCGACGATCTGCTCGACAATGTCCTCGAGCGAGACCAGCCCGTCGCTGCCGCCATATTCGTCGACCACCAGCGCCAGGTGGATGCGCGTGGCCTGCATCTGCGCCAGCAGGTCGATCGCCCGCATCGACGGCGGCACGTAGAGCAACTTGCGAATGATGCGCGCATCCTCGAGCGGCATCGCAAGATCGACGGCGCGGAGGTCGAGCCCGGCCGGCAGCGGCTTCTTGCGCTTGGTCTTGGTCGCTTCCGAGACGCGGGCACGCGAGGTCATGAAAGCGAGCAGGTCGCGGATGTGGACGATGCCGACGGGATCGTCGAGCGTCTCGTTGAAGACCACGAGGCGCGAATGGCCGGCGCCCTCGAAGCGGTCCATCAGCTCGCCGAGCGGGATGTCGCGTTTGACCGCGACGACGTCGGCGCGATGCACCATGACGTCGGCGATGCGGCGCTCGTGCAGGCCAAGGATGTTGCGCAGCATGGTGCGCTCGACCGCCGAGAAGCCGGTGTCGTCGGGCGTCGTCGCATCGAGCACGACCTGGAGGTCGTCGCGCACCGATCCCGCCTTCCAGCCGAACAGCGTGCGAATGGCACGCAGCAGCCAGCCATCGGCGGTCGGGCGCATCACCTCGCCCTGGGTCACCACGACCGGCAAATTGGCCGAATGGCGCGGGTTGTCGTGGATCGGGTCGGAGTCCGGCATCTCAGTGCGTCCCTGCGCGGTCTGCATAGGGATCGGGAATTCCGAGGTGAGCCAGGATCTGCGTCTCCAGTGCTTCCATCTCCTCGGCGTCGCCGTCGTTCTCGTGGTCGTAGCCGATCAGGTGCAGGAAGCCGTGCACGGCGAGATGGCTCAGATGGTGGTCGAACGGCTTTTGTTCCTCGTCCGCCTCGCGCCGCATGGTCTCGTAGGCGATCGCGATGTCGCCGAGCATGCGCGGAGCATCGCCCGGTTTCCACTCGCTCTCCGGCTGGAGCGCTGGAAACGACAGCACGTTGGTCGGCTTGTCGATGCCGCGCCAATTGCTGTTGAGGGTGCGGATGCCGGCATCATCGGTCAGCATCACCGCCACTTCGGCGTCGGCAACGTCTTCGTCGACACTTTCAGCCGCGGCGGCAACCGCGCGCTGGATCACGGCTTCGGAATCGGGTTCGCGTTGCCAGCAATCGGCGACGACGAGGACCTCGGTCATGGGAAGATTCGGTTGCGACATTGTCTTTGTTCGGAACGATGAGGCGCCGTGTCCGCGCCCTCTGGGTCCGGCTGTTACCTCGTCAGGATTTGCCGGCGGCCGGCCGCTGCGGCGAGCCTTCGTAGGCGGCGACGATCCGTGCCACGAGTTCGTGGCGGATCACGTCCTCGGCTTTGAAATGAACCTGGGCAATGCCCTCGACACCGCCCAGGAGGCGGGTCGCTTCGGCCAGGCCCGAAGTCTGGCCGTTCGGCAGATCGATCTGCGAGGGGTCGCCGGTCACGATCATGCGGCTGTTCTCGCCGAGGCGCGTCAGGAACATCTTCATCTGCATCGACGTGGTGTTCTGCGCTTCGTCAAGGATGATGGCGGCGTTGGTGAGGGTACGGCCGCGCATGAAAGCGAGCGGCGCGATCTCGATCTCGCCGGTCTGGAGCGCGCGCTCGACGATGCGCGCATCCATGAGGTCGTAGAGCGCGTCGTAGATCGGGCGCAGATAAGGATCGACCTTCTCGCGGAGATCGCCGGGCAAGAAGCCGAGCCGCTCGCCGGCCTCCACCGCCGGACGCGACAGGATGATCTTGTCGACCTCCTTGCGCTCGAACAGTTGCGCGGCATGCGCGACCGCGAGCCAGGTCTTGCCGGTACCGGCCGGGCCGATGCCGAACACCAGCTCGTGACGCTTCAGCGCGCGGATGTAGGAATCCTGCGCGGCGGTGCGTGCGCGCACCGGGCGCTTGCGCAGATTGATGCTGTCGAAGGCCGCCGATTTGGCCGATTTGGCGTCGAATTCGAACAGCGAGCCTTGCGCGATCACGGCGCGGATCGCGCCCTCGACCTCGCCCTGGTCGAGATCCTGCCCCTTCACGGCCTGGGCGTAGAGCGTTTCCAGCACGCGGCGCGCGGCATCGCAGCCGTCGCGCGTGCCGCCGATCGTGATGTGGTTGCCTTTGGAATCGACGACGACGCCGAGCCGCCGCTCGATCTGCGCCAGATGCTGGCCATAGGGGCCGACCAGCGCGGAAGCGGCGCGGTTGTCGTCGAAGTCGATGACGACCTGGGTCTCGGGCGGAACCTGCATGTCGCGGTCGAATTTGCGGCTGGGAGCGAGCGAAGACGAATCCGATGCGCTTTTGGGCAAGGGTTCAGGCTCCAGTGGCTTGCGATAAAACGGGCTCGCGCGCGCCGTGCGGGGTCACGAGCTCGCCGAGGAAGCTGTAGCGTTCGAGGCTGTCGATCCTGACCGGCAGGATCTGACCGATGATGTCGGGCGGGGCCATCACATGGGCGGGCTGAAGGAACGCGGTGCGGCCGACGATCTGGCCGTGCTTGCGCGCCGGACGTTCGAA
This sequence comes from Bradyrhizobium amphicarpaeae, assembly GCF_002266435.3. Classification (NCBI taxonomy): domain Bacteria; kingdom Pseudomonadati; phylum Pseudomonadota; class Alphaproteobacteria; order Hyphomicrobiales; family Nitrobacteraceae; genus Bradyrhizobium; species Bradyrhizobium amphicarpaeae. The sequence continues at coordinate 40,371 of NZ_CP029426.2, read as the reverse complement.
CAGTACGTCGACCGTTGAGCCAATCGCGGCCTTGTTGAAGGCCGATTGCTGGCTGTCGATCAGTTCCTGGAGCCGCTCCAATCGCTGGTCCATCTCGGCGGGGGACACCGTCTCCTGCATGTCCGCGGCCGGCGTTCCCGGCCGGGCGGAGTATTTGAACGAATAAGCCGCAGCGTAGCCGATTTGCGTGACAAGCGCGAGGGTGGCGAGAAAATCTTGCTCGCTCTCGCCGGGGAAGCCGACGATGAAATCTGATGAAAAAGCAATGTCTTGGCGCGCGGACCGGAAACGGTCGATGACATCGAGATAATCATCGGCGGTATGTTTCCGGTTCATGGCCGCCAGAATCCGGTCCGAGCCCGACTGCACCGGCAGGTGCACGAACGGCATCAGGGCACCGAGATCGCGATGGGCGGCAATCAGACTGTCGTCGACGTCGCGGGGGTGGCTGGTCGAGTAGCGCAGCCGCGCGATGCCGGGAATTGCCGCCAGATGCTCGAGCAGCCGGCCGAGCGGCCAGGTTTTTCCGTCCGGTCCGTCGCCGTGATAGGCGTTGACGTTCTGCCCGATCAGCGTGAGCTCGCGGACGCCGTTGTCGGCCAGCCGCTTCACGTCGTCGACGATCTTCGCCACGGGGCGCGAGACTTCGGCGCCGCGCGTATAGGGCACGACGCAGAAGGTGCAGAACTTGTCGCAACCTTCCTGCACTGTGACGAAAGCGGAAATGCCGCGCGCGCGGATCGCGTCGGGCTTGGGTTGGGCGAGAAAGCCGAATTTGTCCTGGGCCGGAAACTCGGTCTCGATCGCGCGGCCTTCGTCGCGCGCACGCTTCAAAAGCTCAGGAAGGTGATGATAGCTCTGCGGGCCGACAACGATGTCGACCACAGGCGCGCGGCGCGTGATCTCCCCACCTTCGGCCTGCGCGACGCAGCCCGCGACCGCGATCTGCATCGCCCGCCCTGCGCGGGCGGCCTCGTCCTTGGCGACGCGCAGCCGTCCGAGCTCGGAATAGACCTTTTCGGAGGCCTTCTCGCGGATATGGCAGGTGTTGAGGATGACGAGGTCGGCGTCCTCGGCGTTTGCCGTCTCCACGAATCCTTCCGGAGCCAGTGTATCCACCATGCGCTGGGCATCGTAGACGTTCATCTGGCAGCCATATGATTTGATGTGCAGCTTGCGCGGCGGCGTCATGGAACCCGGAATTGTGGTGGAGGACGGCCCTCAGATATAGGTTGGAGGAACGAAAATCCAGCCAATGGGGGCGGGAGGCTCGTTCGGGGCGCCAAGCAGCCGCCAAGTGCGGAATCGCGAGGTTTGGCGTCGGATTCAGCCCGCCAAAGTGTCCAAAGCGACCCGCCGGACCAACTCCGGCAACTGCCGCATGTCGTCGAACGTCGATCCGGCGCCGGCGGCGCGCAGCCTTTCGGCGTGCCCCGGCGGGCAGTGACTGCCGCCGTGAAAGCCCAGCACGGTCATCCCGGCGGCGTGCGCACCGGTCACCCCGGGGACGCTGTCTTCGATCACAAGGCACCGTTCCGGCGCGACTTTCATCTGGGTCGCGGCAAACAGGAACAGATCGGGCGCGGGCTTGCCGCGTGCGACCTGGCTCGCTGAAAAGATGTGCGGAGCGAGCAGGTCGTAGAGCCCGGCGCAGGTCAGGCCGTGCGTGATCTTCTCCGGCGAGCCGCTCGACGCGACGCATTTGGGCAGATCGATTGCGCCGATCGCCGCAGCCACATGGGTGATCGGCTGCAGATCGCTGGCGTAGAATTGCAGCGTGGCCGCGCTGATCTGCTGCTCCAGATCACCCGGGAGGCTGCGACCGATCTCCTGTTCGACCATCAGCCGCGCGTCCCTCTCGGATACGCCGAGGAAGCGGACCAGCACTTGCTCGGATGTGATCGGATAACCGTGCCGCGTCAGGACATCCGCATGGGCGCGGCAGGAGATGACCTCGCTGTCCACGAGCACGCCGTCGCAGTCGAAGATGATGAGGTCGACGGGCACTAAATCAGGACGTCGGCTTGTCGTCGTCGAGCGGGACGCAATAGAGCTCGAGCCGGTGGTCGACCAGCTTGTAGCCGAGCTTGCGGGCGATTTCCGCCTGCAGCTTCTCGATCTCTTCAGAGGTGAACTCGATCACCTTGCCGTCGCGCAGGTTGATGAGGTGGTCGTGATGGCTGTCGCGCATCTGCTCGTAGCGCGCGCGGCCCTCGCGGAAATCATGGCGCTCGATGATGCCGGCATCCTCGAACAGCTTGACGGTGCGATAGACTGTCGAGATCGAGATCTTGTCGTCGACCGCGACACAACGCCGGTACAATTCCTCGACATCGGGATGATCGACCGCCTCCGCGAGCACGCGGGCGATGACACGGCGCTGCTCGGTCATGCGCATGCCGGTGGCGGCACAGCGCGCCTCGATGCCGGACGCCTTGGATGCGGAAGAAGGTTTCAGTGCGGTCATAGTTTGTCTGCCTGGCGGGGCGCTTTCTGCCACCAATGTTACGACAAGTCACGCCGCATCAGAAGGGCGTTCAAATGTTCCCCGTCGGGCTGCTTATAGTAGCGTTCGCGGCGCCCGACCACCACGAATCCGGCCCCCTCGTAGAGCCGCCGGGCCGGCTGGTTGTTTTCCTCGACCTCGAGAAATATCGTGCGCACGCCGCGCCCTGCGAGATGGCCGAGATGGGTCATCAGCAGCGTGCGGGAGAGGCCGCGGCCGCGATAGGCCTCGTCCACCGCGATCGAGAGGATTTCCGCTTCATCCGCGCCGATCCGCGATACCGCGAATCCGACGGTCCTGCGTCCCTGGCGCAACCGATGCACCAGCGTGTTGCGCTCGCTGACCATGCCCTCGAATTCGCCCTCGCCCCAGCCGCGCGCGAAGGAGGCGCCGTGCAGCTGCGCCAGCCGCGCGGCGTCACGCACGGATGCAGGCTCGACGGCGGCGGTGCCGCCGCGCCACCATTCCGACAACCATCTCATCATGGGGTCGCGGCTTGTGCTGCAAACGGCGGCTGTGCCGCCGGCTTGGCGTCGGGCGCTTTCAGATAGAACGGCCGCGCCGGATTCGTCGCGGGATCGGCCGCCGCGCCGAGCCATGCGACCCAGCCGATATCGGGCGCGGGCTGCGCGTCGACTGCGACCGGCTGCGGGACATCCTTCGGCCAGCGCTCGGCGAGGATGTTTGCGGCATTGCCGACAAGATGCGGCGCGCCGAATTGCGAGGCCGCGATCGCTTCGTCGATGGACGCGACGCTCGGCCGAACCAGCTGGCTGCCGTCGCCGGCGACGATCTGGAAATAGACATGGTCGTGCCGCGCGTCGATCGCGGAGATCACCGGCGCCGATTTGCCCTGGCCGACGATGGCGGCGGCATAGGCCGACAAGGTGGTGAGGCCGATCGCCGGCCGCTCGGCCGCGAGCGCCAGGCCGCGCGCCGCCGAAATGCCGACGCGCAGACCGGTGAAGCTTCCGGGGCCGACGGTGACCGCGATGCGGTCGAGCGCGGTGAAGGCGAGATTGGCCGATTGCATGACGCGCGCGATCATCGGCATCAGCGCCTCGGCGTGGCCGCGCTTCATGAGAAGCTGCTCCTGCGCGAGGAGCGCGCCGGCGTCGGTGTCGAGCACGGCGACGGAGCAGGCGTCGAGGGCAGTATCGATGGCGAGGATCAGCATGGAATGAGCTTAATCGGTCGGGCCGCGGTCGAACCAGTCCAAGTTTGGTTTCTCGACAGGCGCACGATCAGCCCCGTAATTCTACGTGGGCGCGAAATCGCTGGAATTTCGCGCAGCCTTTCTTGGGCAGATGCGCTGATTTGCAACCTGAGGGATAGCTAAGTATTTGAAATATTGTCATTTTAAGCAATCGTTAGCAAACCAATGACACCATCGATGGGTGGGAGAGACGGGTCAATGGCGACTCGGACGGGATGCTTCGGCAGATCAAGCCGGCCCCGTTGCAGTCATTTGGAAAGGTTCATTTATGTCTTTTTGGCGAAGCGGTTCTTCGGCTAGGGAGGCTTTGGCTCAAGTCATCGCACTCGGCAAGTCACAGGCGGTGATCGAATTCAATCTCGACGGCACCATCATCACGGCCAACCAGAATTTCCTGGACGTGATGGGCTACCGGCTCGACGAGATCGCCGGCAAGCACCACAGCGTGTTCGTGATGCCGGAGGAACGGGGCAGCGCCGCCTATCGCGATTTCTGGGCGCGGCTTGGTCGCGGCGAATATCAGGCCGCCGAATACAAGCGGCTCGGCAAGGGCGGCCGCGAGATCTGGATCCAGGCGTCCTACAATCCGATCATCAACGAGGCCGGCAAGCCGGTAAAAGTGGTCAAGTTCGCGACCGACATCACCGCGCGCAAGATCCGCAGCCTGGAGGATGCCGGAAAGATCTCCGCGATCGGCCGCGCCCAGGCGGTGATCGAGTTCAACCTCGACGGCACCATCATCACCGCCAACGAGAATTTCCTGAGTGTGATGGGCTATTCGCTCGACGAGATCCAGGGCCGGCATCACAGCATGTTCGTCGGGGCGAGCGAGCGCGACAGCGCGGCCTATCGCGCGTTCTGGGCGAACCTTGCCCGCAGCGAATTCCAATCAGCCGAGTACAAGCGTTTCGGCAAGGACGGAAAGGAGGTCTGGATTCTCGCCTCCTACAATCCGATCCTTGATGACGCCGGCAAGCCGTTCAAGGTGGTGAAGTTCGCCACCGACATCAGCGCGCAAAAGCTGTCAAACGCGAATTTCGCCGGGCAGATCGAGGCGATCGGCAAGTCGCAGGCCGTGATCGAGTTCGACATGGATGGCAAGATTTTGACCGCCAACGAGAACTTCCTCGGTGCGCTCGGCTACACGTTGTCCGAGATCGTCGGCAAGCATCACGGCATGTTCGTGGGCGCCGATGAGCGCGACAGCGAAGCCTATCGTGCGTTCTGGGCGAGGCTGAACGCAGGTGAATTCCAGTCCGGCGAATATCAGCGCGTCGGCAAGGGCGGCCGGCAGGTCTTCATCCAGGCCTCCTACAATCCGATCCGTGACCTCAACGGGAAACCGTTCAAGGTCGTGAAATACGCCTCCGACACCACCGCCCAGGTGATCGCGCGCAAGCGCAGCGAGAAGGTGCGCGACATGATGGAATCGGTCGCCGCCGGCGCCGAGGAGTTGAACGCCTCGGTGCGCGAGATCGCGGAGGCGATGACCCGCTCGCGCGAGACGGCATCGACCGCGGTGGGGCGGGTCGAGGCAGCGGACCAGCAGGCGCAGCGGCTGACGCAGGCGGCGGAGTCGATGAGCATGATCGTGCAGCTCATCGGCAACATCACCGGTCAGATCAATTTGCTGGCGCTGAATGCGACTATCGAATCCGCGCGTGCAGGCGAGGCCGGTCGGGGCTTTGCGGTGGTGGCATCGGAAGTGAAGAACCTCGCCAATCAGGCCAAGCAGGCAGCCGACCGGATCGAGCAGGAGATCGGCAATCTGAACGGCATCTCGGTCGACGTGGTCGCTGCGTTGGGGGCGATCAGGGGCGCGATCGAGGGCGTCAGCGAATATGTGGCGTCAACAGCCGCCGCTGTCGAGGAGCAGAGCACGGTCACCAGCGAGATGTCGGCGAGCATGCGCAAGGCGGCGGAAGAAGCCGCGAGCATCGGTCAGGCGGCGTAGGAGAGATATGGTGGGCAAGGGCGCTCTTGCGCCGTGCCCACCACCTTTATCTTACGGCAGAGAAGGCGGGCACGCTTCGCCCACCGTACTCCGTCCAGGATGCGGTGCTTACATCGGTCGCACTTCAACCACGTCGGGCACGAAGTGCTTCAGCAAATTCTGGATGCCGTGCTGGAGGGTCGCTGTCGACGACGGGCAACCGGCGCACGAGCCCTTCATGTTGAGATAGACAATGCCGTCCTTGAAGCCGCGGAAGGTGATGTCGCCGCCGTCATTGGCGACCGCCGGCCGCACGCGGGTCTCGATCAGGTCCTTGATCATGTCGACCGTCTCGGCGTCGGACTCGTCGAAGAACTCGTCCTCGTCGTCGAGATCGGCAGCGCTCTGGGCTGCGCCATCGGCGAGCAGCGGCGCGCCGGACATGTAGTGCTCCATAATGGCGCCGAGAATCGCGGGCTTGAGCTGCTGCCATTCACCGTTCGCCTTGGTGACGGTGATGAAGTCCGATCCGTAGAACACGCCGGTGACGCCGGGCACCTCGAACAGTTTTTCGGCGAGCGGCGACTGCGCAGCCGATTCGCGGCTCGCAAACTCCATCGGGCTGCCGTCGACCACGGCGCGGCCGGGAATGAACTTCAGCGTGGCGGGATTGGGGGTGGCTTCGGTTTGAATGAACATGGTTTTCTCCAGACGTCGCCGGTTCAAGGCCGGCGCGTAGCCTATTCCCTAGCAGATGGCGACGGGGAACGCACGATCAAGGGGCGAGATGGCCGTTCCGTTGTTGTATCAGCAGGTTAGGGGCTCATACCCGCCGCTCCAGGGCAGGGGCAGGCGAAACCGAGCTACGACAGCGAATCCACGCTTTGGTCGCTCAGCGCGCCGGAAATGATCGTCACGGGAATCGGGAACGTCCCCAGCGCATGCGCCAGCAATGAGACCAATGGCCCCGGCCCTTCCGCACCGGGATTGGCGGCGAGCACCAGCATGGCGATCTCGGGGTCCTCGTCGATCACGGCGAGCAGCTGTTCCATCGGCGCGCCCTCGCGGATCACCCGCTCCGGTGTGATCGCGGCGATGCCATTGGCGCGGCCGGCGGCGCGGTCGAGCGCGGCCTCCGCTGCTTCCTGCGCTTCGGCGCGCATGATGTCGGCGACTCCGAGCCATTCCTGGGTCTGCTGTTCAGGCTCGATGATGCGCAGCATCACTACGCCGCCGCCGGCGCGGATCGCCCAGCGACTGGCATAATAGACCGCGCGATCCCATTCGGCGGTGTCGTCGACGACGACGAGGCATTTGGGCTTGTGACCCGGCTCGAAGCAAAGTCGCTTGCTGGTCATGCATGTCCCGGCATGTGCATGGCCGGCATGCTGCCACACTCCCGCAGAGTTGGGGAGGGGAGATGCGGCCGGCGCGCTGGCGCCGACCGTCTCTAGCGCCTGCGGATGAAGCCGACGATATCCTTGGAGAGCTTCATGGTCTCGTCGGCGATCGCCCGGGCCCGGTCGGCGCCGTCGTTGAGGATGGCGTCGATATGGCCGGGGTCGGCGACAAGGCGCTTCATCTCGCCGGCGATCGGAGCAAGCTTGGTGACGCACAGCTCCGCCAGCGCGTTCTTGAAGCTGGAGAACTGGCCGCCGCCGAATTCGCGCAGCACGTCCGCCTTGGCGCGGCCGGAGAGCGCGGCGAAGATGCCGACGAGATTGTCGGCTTCGGGGCGGGAGTCCAGCCCCTTCTCCTCCGACGGCAGCGGCTCCGGATCGGTCTTCGCCTTGCGGATCTTCTGCGCGATGGTGTCGGCATCGTCGGTCAGATTGATGCGCGAATTGTCCGACGCATCGGACTTCGACATCTTCTTGGTGCCGTCGCGCAGGCTCATCACGCGCGTCGCCGGGCCCGTGATCAGGGGTTCCGGCAGCGGGAAGAACAGGCCGTCATTGGCGCCCTGGGTGCGAATGGAGTCGCCGAAATCGTTGTTGAACTTCTGCGCGATGTCGCGCGAGAGCTCGAGATGCTGCTTCTGGTCCTCGCCGACCGGCACGTGAGTGGCGCGGTAGAGCAGGATGTCGGCGGCCATCAGCACGGGATAGTCGAACAGGCCGACGGAGGCGTTCTCACGGTCCTTGCCGGCCTTCTCCTTGAACTGGGTCATGCGGCCGAGCCAGCCCATGCGCGCGACGCAGTTGAAGATCCAGGCGAGCTCGGCATGGCCCGAGACCTGGCTCTGGTTGAACACGATGTGCTTGTTGGGATCGATGCCGGCCGCGATGAACGCCGCGGTGACCTCGCGGGTGTTGCGCGTGAGCTCGGCCGGGCCGCCCCAGACGTCGATGCCCTGCGTGATCGCGTGCATGTCGACGACGCAATAGATGCAGCTGTGGGTTTCCTGCATCTTCACGAAGTTGACGATCGCGCCGAGGTAATTGCCGAGATGCAGATTGCCCGTCGGCTGGACGCCCGAAAAGACCCGTTCAACGAATGGCATGGTAAGCCTTCCCATAGGTATTCGGCCGTCGTTTCCAACAGCGGCGCTGCCCCGTCAAGGGCAATTCGATGGATCTGCGCGCCGCAGACCGGCTAGGCGGCCCGCTTCAAGGCGGCTGCCGCCTCGCGCCAGGAAGCGGCGCCGAGGATTTGCAGCAGCAGGCCGTAAACGGCGATCCCGGCCGCGATCTGCAGGCCGAGCGCGATGAATTTGATGAAGCCGTGCGCCTCGGCGGGCACGAGGCCTGTGGTCAGCCAGAGCAGGGCGCCCATGACCGCGGCGGCGAGCACGATCCGCGGCAGCCGCTTGCGGGCGGCGGCGTCGACGGAGAAGCCGAACGCGGACGTGCCCTTGCGGAGCAGCGAGAGCGCGCTGCTCCAGGCGCCGGCCGCGATGCTCGCCGCAATCCCGCTGGCGCCGAAGAAATGGCCGAGCAGCACGGCAAGGCCGACCGCGACCACAAAGCCCTTGGCCGTCGCCAGCAGCGGCGTCATCGTGTCGCCGCGGGCATAGAAGGCCGGCGACAGCGCCTTGATCAGCACGTGCGCGGGCAGGCCCAGCGCCAGCCACATCAGCGCATGCGCGGTCGCCGCGCTGTCCCCGGCACCAAACGCGCCATGCTCGAACAACAGCCGCACGATCGGTTCGGCCAGCACGATCAGGCCGAGCGTGGCAGGGAGCGCCAGCCCGGTCGCAAGCTCAAGCGCGCGCGATTGCGCATGCGCCACCGCCTCCCTGTCGGAACTGGCGACGGCGCGTGTCAGCTCCGGCACCAGCACGGTGCCCATGGCGACGCCGACGATGCCTAGCGGCAGCTCGATCAGGCGGTTGGCGAAATACAGCCAGGACACCGCGGACGGCGTCGCCGATGCGATGATCGCGCCGGCCACCATCAGCCATTGCGGGCCCGAGCTTGCGATCATGCCGGGGATCGCCTTGGCGAAGAAGCCGCGCATCTCCTTGTCGAAACTGATGCGCAGCGGCGTCGCAAGGCGCGCGCTGCGCTGCGACAGCAGCATCAGGAGTTGCAGCAGGCCGGCGACGCCGACCGTGGCGGCCAGCAGCCAGGCGGCGAAGCCGGCGTCAGCGTGCCAGACCAGCAGCAAGGCGATCGCGGCGATCAGCGCGATGTTGAACAGCAGCGGCGAGAATGCCGTGAGCGCAAAGCGTCCCTGCGCATTCAGCAGGCCCATCAGCACCGTGACGGGGCCGGCGAAGGCGAGATAAGGCAGCATCAGCCGCGCGTTCGCGACGGCGAGATCGAGCGTTGTGCTGCCAACAAAGCCGGGCGCGATCACCGTCATGATCAGCGGCATCAACAGGGCAATGCCGAGCGAGATCGCGATCAGCGCCGCGCTGACGGTGCCGAGCACGCGTCCCGCGAATGCCGCCGCAGCCGCCGCGCCGTCGCGGTCCCGGACGCGCAGCCAGGCCGGGACCAGCGCCGCGTTCAGTGCCCCCTCGCTGAGCAGCCGGCGCACCACGTTGACGAGCTGAAACGCCGCCAGAAACGCGTCCGCCACGGCGCCCGTGCCGAGCAGGGCGGCAATCAGGGAATCGCGGGCAAAACCCAGCAGCCGCGAGGCCAGCGTTCCCGTCGAGACGGTCAGGAAGGAGCGGATCATCGGCTCTTTATCATACCGTTGCTTGCCCGCGCAGGCCCGGTCGTGATAGGCCGCGAGCCAGATTTCAGGCCGACAGGAAGCGGATTTTCGCAGGGTTCGCAATCCGCCAAACAGGATCAAGGTGAATGGCTGACGTGAAATATGACGTTCTCGGCATCGGCAACGCGCTGTTCGACGTGCTGGTCAGGACCGACGAGGCCTTTCTGGCCAAGCACGGCATGGCCAAGGGCAGCATGTCCCTGATCGACGAGGCGCGGGCGGCCGCCATCTACAAGGACATGGGGCCGGCCACTGAAGTCTCGGGCGGCTCGGCTGCCAACACCATCGTCGGCATCGGCAGCCTGGGGGCCCGCGCCGCCTATGTCGGCAAGGTCAAGGACGACCAGATCGGCAAGCTCTACGTCCACGATATCCGCGCCGCCGGCGTCGCCTTCAACACGCCCGCCGCGACGGATGGCCCCGCCACCGGCTGCTCCTACATCCTGGTCACGGATGACGGCGAGCGCACCATGAACACCTATCTCGGCGCGGCGCAGGACCTGTCGCCCGCCGACATCGACCCGGCCGAGATCGCCGCGGCCGGCATCGTCTATCTCGAGGGTTATCTCTGGGACCCCAAGAACGCCAAGGATGCCTTCGTCAAGGCGGCCAAGATCGCCCATGACGCCAGGCGCAAGGTGGCGCTGACGCTGTCGGATTCCTTCTGCGTCGACCGCTATCGCGACGAGTTTCTCTCCTTGATGCGCAACGGCACCGTCGACATCGTGTTCGCCAACGAGTCCGAGCTGCATTCGCTCTACATGACCTCGGACTTCGACACCGCGCTGAAGCAGCTGCGCAACGACGTCAATCTCGGCGTGGTCACCCGCAGTGAGAAGGGCTGCATGGTGGTCTCGTCTGAAGACGCCGTCGCAGCGCCTGCGTTCCCGGTCGACAAGGTGGTCGACACCACCGGGGCCGGCGATCTGTTCGCAGCAGGCTTTTTGTACGGCCTGTCGCGCAATCTCGCCTACAAGCAGTGCGGTGAGCTCGGTGCGCTCGCGGCTGCCGAAGTCATCCAGCACATCGGCGCGAGGCCGCTGGTGTCGCTGAAGGAGCTGGCCGGCCAGCGCGGGCTGACGGTTTAAGGCGCGACAGCCTCATTCTCCGCTGTCATCGCCCGACTCGATCGGGCGATCCAGTATTCCAGAGACTGTCGTGGGATACGGAGAAGCTGCGGCGTACTGGATCCCCCGCCTTCGCGGGGGATGACGACCGTCGTTTGGTGAGAGCTTCAGCTCCTCACGCCGTCTTCGCCGCCGTCAGCCCCAGCCGTTGCTCCACGGCATCGCGCATCACGAATTTCTGGATCTTGCCCGTCACCGTCATCGGAAACTCGTCGACGAATTCGACGTAGCGCGGAATCTTGTTGTGCGCGATCTGGCCGTCGCAGAAGGCGCGGACCTCCTCGGCCGTCAGCGTTTCGCCCGGCCTGACGCGGATCCAGGCACAGAGCTCCTCGCCGTAGCGGCTGTCGGCGACGCCAAAAATCTGCACGTCCTGGACCTTGGGGTGACGGTACAGGAATTCCTCGATCTCGCGCGGATAAAGGTTCTCGCCGCCGCGGATCACCAGGTCCTTGATGCGGCCGACGATGTTGCAATAGCCTGATGCATCGATGGTGGCGAGGTCGCCGGTGTGCATCCAGCCATTGGCGTCGAGCACGTCTGAGGTCTTTTCCTTCTCCTCCCAATAGCCCAGCATGACGCTGTAGCCGCGGGTGCAGAGCTCCCCGCGCTCGCCGCGCTTCACGATTTTGCCTTCGAGATCGACCACCTTCACCTCGACATGCGGGTGGATGCGGCCGACCGTGGAGACGCGCCGCTCGAGCGGATCGTCGGTCGCGCTCTGGAAGCTCACCGGGCTGGTCTCGGTCATGCCATAGGCGATGGTGACCTCGTGCATGTTCATCTCGGTGTTGACGCGCTTCATCACCTCGATCGGGCAGGGCGCGCCCGCCATGATGCCGGTGCGGAGTGATTTCAAATTGAAGTTCTTGAATTCGGGGTGATCGAGCTCCGCGATGAACATGGTCGGCACGCCATACAGCGCGGTGCATTTCTCCTGCTCGACCGCGCGCAGCGTCGCCAGCGGATCGAAGCCCTCGCCGGGGTAGACCATGGTGGTGCCGAGCGTAACGGAAGCGAGGTTGCCCATCACCATCCCGAAGCAATGATAGAGCGGCACCGGAATGCAGATGCGATCCTGCTCGGTCAGCCGCATCGCGCGTCCCGTGAAATAGCCGTTGTTGAGGATGTTGTGGTGGGTCAGCGTCACGCCCTTCGGCGATCCCGTGGTGCCGCTGGTGAACTGGATGTTGACGGGGTCGTCGAACTGAAGCGCAGCACCGAGCGCGGCAAGTTGCTCGCGATGCTCCGCTCTGCCCATGCGCGCGACCTCCTCGAAGGGGATCGTGCCTGAGGCCGCCGGGCCGCCGATCTGGATCACCATCCGCAAGGCCGGCAGTCGCGCCGCCTGCAACTGTCCGGGTTTGGCACGCGCCAGCTCCGGCAGCAGCGTGTTGAGCATCTCCATGTAGTTGCTGGTCTTGAACGCGGTGGCGGTGACGATCGCGGCGCAGCCGACCTTTTTCAGCGCGAATTCCAGCTCGCTGAGCCGGTAGGCCGGATTGATCGTCACCAGGATCAGGCCGGCCTTGGCGGCGGCGAACTGCGTCAGCGTCCATTCCGGCCGGTTCAGCGACCAGATGCCGATCCGCTCCCCGCGTTCGAGGCCGAGCGCGAGAAAGCCGGCGGCGAGCGCGTCGACCTGCCCGGCGAATTCTTTCCAGGTCCATCTGACGCCGTGGCTGGGCGAGACCAGCGCCTCGCGGCTCCCCCAGCGCCGCACCGCCTGGTCGAGGCTGCGACCGATGGTGTCGCCGAGCAGCGGTGTGTCCGAGATGCCGCAAACGTAGCTGTCCGCTTTATCCGTCAATTTGAAATCCTTTCGTCAAGTATGATGGCCGGGCCTTTCGCCGCGCCGAAGCGGCTTTGGCCGCGCAGGCGGGACTAGCCCGGCCATGACGCGTGGAGAGATCGGCTCTACCTCACGCCGCCTTCTGCCCGCTCCCTGCATCGAGCCCGGCATAGACCCCGCGCTCGAAGCCCGCGAATGCTTCCAGGCATTTGCCGTCGGCGAAGGGCAGCAGCTGCATCAGGATGACGCCGGTGACGTCGCGGGCCGGGTCGATCCAGTAGTAGGTGTTGGCAAGGCCCGCCCAGGCGAGGCTGCCGGCGCTGCGACCTTCGGCTGTCTTGGCTGTGTTGATCATGAAGCTGAGGCCCCATTTCTTGACCTGCTCCGGATAGAGATCGACGTCGTTGGTGTACATCGGCGCGGCCGTCGTCATCTTGCCCATGGCGAGATCGCCGATGTGGTTCTGTCCCATCGTCGCGACGGTCTCGGCCTTCAGCACCTGGTTGCCGTTGCCGCGGCCCTTGTTCAGGATCATCTGGGTGAACTTGATGTAGTCGGCCGCGGTCGAATAGAGGCCGCCGCCGCCCATGTGGAATTCCGGCTCTTGCTCGAGCTCGAACGGAATCGATGCGAGCTGGCCGTCCTCGCCGCGCGCATGCATGCCGACGAGGCGTTTGCGCATGCTGTCGGTGATCTTGAACGCCGTGTCGCTCATGCCGAGCGGGTTGAACAGATTGTCGCGCAAATAGGCGTCGAGCCGCTTGCCGCTGACGGCTTCCACGGCCTTGCCGACGAAGTCGATATTGGTGCCGTATTCCCAGCGCGTGCCGGGGTCGGTCATCACAGGCGTCTTCAGCGCCGCGTTCTGGCAGGTGGTGATCGGGGGAATGCCGTTCTTGTCGAGATAGACCGCGAGATCGCCGTTCCACATATTGTAGCAGAAGCCGGCGGTGTGGGTCATGAGCTGGCGCAGCGTGATCGGCCGCTTGGCCGGCCGCAGCTTCGCCTCGCCTTTGGCATCGAAGCCCTCGAGCACTTGCGGATTGGCGAGATCGGGCAGCACCTCGCCGATCGGCGCATCCAGCGACAGCTTGCCCTGCTCGACCAGCTGCATCGCGCCCGCCGATGTCACCGCCTTCGTCATCGAGGCGATCCAGAACACGCTGTCGGCCGTCATCGCGTCGGGCTTGGACAGGTCGCGCTTGCCGAACGCGCCCTGATAAAGCACGTCGTTGCCGCTGGCGGCGATCGCGACGACACCCGGAATCTCCTTGGCGTCGCTTTTCTGGCGCAGAATCTCGTCGATCTGAGCTTTGCTTTGCATGGCGTTTCCTCAAGGTTGATTATTGTTGGCAGTGATGGATTGTCCTCCGGCCCGTACCTGGGGGCAAGCGCGTCCAGATGCCCGCTTCGGTCGCGATGTCGTGACTTGACGGTCCATGCCCCGCGCAGGACGACAGGCGGGCCGAACGGCAACACTCCGTCACAATCTGCGGTGGATGGCCGCTACCCGCCGTGACCTTGGATGGGCGCTGGCGATATGTTTCCCGTGTTTGAAGCACTTGAAACATTTTGTGCGTTGCGGCGTTCAGCATTCGGCCCAATCGGCCGACGTTAAGACTTGATGCAAATTTGGCGGTCCGAAGCGGCCGTGAGGGGACCTCAGATGATTTCGACCTGGAGCGAATGGAAGCGCTATCCCCGTCCCGGACGGGGCGAGAACCTGGAGGCGCCGATTTCGCCCGGGATCTACGAGGTGCGCATCGCCGGGACCGGCGCGCTCTATTCGTTCGGTGCCGTCGACAATCTGGCGCAATCCCTGGCGCTGCTGCCGGTCGGCTCGAAAAACTGGTTCGGCCGCCGCAACCCGTCCGACGTTCCCGATCTCGAATACCGGACCTGCGCAACCTCGTCGAAGGCCGACGCCAAGGCCGCGGCAGAGCGCATGATCGGCCGCCGCGAGACCTATATGAGCGGCGCGGCCTAAGGCGGCTGCCGGTTTAACTCCCATCAGATGTGCGTTGTGGGACGGTGCATTGCGTGCCGCTTGTCCCTATATTCCGGCCGATCCGATCGCCCCAAAATGATCGTTCGAGGAGTAACGCCATGACCCCGCCCGCTGCCGCACGCGCCACGCAAGCCACCGCCACCCTGCGCGACCGGTTGAAAGACCCGGCGCTGCTGAAGGAGGCCTGCTATATCGACGGCGCCTGGGTCGGTACGCCGGTGTTCGCGGTAAACAATCCCGCGACCGGCGTCGAGCTCGCAAAAGTGCCGCAGCTTGGTGCGGACGACACGACCAAGGCGGTCGAGGCTGCGCAGCGCGCCTTTCCTGGCTGGGCCAAGCACACCGCCAAGCAGCGTTCCAACATCCTGCGCAAATGGTTCGAACTGATCATCGCCAACCGCGAGGATCTCGCGCTGATCCTCACCTCCGAGCAGGGCAAGCCGCTCTCCGAGGCGCTCGGCGAGGTCGACATCGGCGCGGCCTATATCGAGTTCTTCGCCGAGGAAGCCCGCCGCGTCTACGGAGAGACCATTCCGACGCAGCGGCCCGACGCCCGGCTGCTCGCGATCAAGCAGCCGATCGGCGTCTGCGGCGCGATCACGCCGTGGAATTTCCCCAACTCGATGATCACGCGCAAGGTCTCGCCGGCGCTCGCCGCCGGCTGCACCGTGGTGCTCAAGCCCGCCAACGAGACGCCGCTCTCCGCGCTGGCGCTGGCCGTACTCGCCGAGAAGGCCGGCATTCCCAAGGGCGTGCTCAACATCGTCACCGGTGACGCGCCGCCGATCGGCAAGGTGCTGTGCGAGCATCCGGCGGTGCGTTTCGTCGGCTTCACCGGCTCGACCGCAGTCGGCAAGATCCTCTACCAGCAAGCCTCCGTCGGCGTGAAGCGGCTCGGTCTCGAGCTCGGCGGCAACGCGCCCTTCGTGGTGTTCGACGACGCCGATATCGACGCCGCGGTCGAGGGCGCCATCGTCTCGAAATATCGCAACATGGGCCAGACTTGCGTCTGTGCCAACCGCCTCTACGCCCAGGACAAGATCTACGACGAGTTCGTGCAGAAGCTGTCGAAGAAGGTTGCCGCGATGAAGATCGGCGACGGCACGGAATCCGGCGTCACGCAGGGCCCGCTGATCAACATGAAGGCGGTCGACAAGGTCGAGCGCCACATCGCCGATGCCGTCAAGCGCGGTGCCAAGGTGGTGACCGGCGGCAAACGCAGCGAGCTCGGGCGCTCGTTCTTCGAACCGACCGTGCTGGCCGACGTCAAGTCGGACTCGCTGGTGGCGCAGGAAGAAACCTTCGGTCCGCTGGCGCCGGTGATCCGCTTCAAGGACGAAGCCGACGTGGTCGCAATGTGCAACGCCTCGCCGTTTGGCCTTGCGTCCTACTTCTACTCCCGCGATCTCGGCCGGGTCTGGCGCGTCGCCGAGGCGCTGGAATCAGGCATGGTCGGCGTCAACACCGGCCTGATCACCACCGAAGTCGCGCCCTTTGGCGGCGTCAAGGAGAGTGGCCTGGGGCGCGAAGGCTCGCATCACGGCATGGAAGAATATGTCGAGATCAAATACGTGATGATGGCGGGAGTGTAGCCGCCAGCGTCGCTTGACGCAGGTCAAGAGGCCTCAGGCGAGACCGCCTAATTTGGGGCGCGCGGCATCATAGGGATGGTGCGCGCCCAGGATTTGCGGCTCAGCTGATGCTGACGAGGAGTTCTTTCTTTCCGGGTGAGAAGCAGCTTCTCGGCCGCTTCTGGCAGAGCGCCTCGGGATACTGGCGCGGACCCTCCGCCTGGACGGCCTGGCTCCTGGTGATCGCGTTGATCGTCAACGTCGTCCTCCAGCTCCTGACGCAATATGGTCTGAACTTCTGGAATCGGGATTTCTTCAACGCCGTCGGCCGGAAGGATCAGGCGGAGCTGTTGTTCCAGGCGCTTCGATTTCTGCCGCTGGCGGCGGCAAGCATCGCCTTGACCGTGTTTTCCGTGTGGGCGCGCATGACCCTGCAGCGGTCCTGGCGCGAGTGGCTGAGCAACCACCTCTATGCTGACTGGCTGACGGATGATCCGCCTCCCGGACGCAGCTCCATCGAGGGACATCACGAGGCGCCGGAATATCGCATTGCTGAAGATGCCAAGGTGGCAACGGACTTCCCGATCGATCTGGTCACCGGTCTGCTTCAATCGGTGCTCACGATCGGAACCTTCGTCGGCGTGCTGTGGTCGGTCGGCGGCAGCTTGGCGGTCGAGTTCGACGGCATCAGCTTTGCGATTCCCGGCTATCTCGTCCTCGCGGTGATCGCATATTCCGCGCTGCTGGCGATCGGCATCTGGCTGACAGCCGGCCGGCTGACCCGGGTCATCGAGGAAAACAAGCGCATGGAAGCCGAGCTGCGGGCGATCGGAACCCATGTGCGCGAGACCCGCGAAGGCAAGTTGGAGCAGGGGCCCGGCATCAGCGACCGTCACGCCGTCGGCGCCGCCTTGAAGGCCGTGATTGCCATCTGGCGGATCTATTGCTGGCAGTTGATGCGGATGACGCTGGTGACTTACACAGGACTTCTGGTGACGCCGGTGGTCGGCCTGCTGCTCTGCCTGCCCAAATATCTCGACGACACCATAACGCTCGGCGAGGTGGTTCAGGCGTCGGCAGCGTTCGTCGTTGTCCAGACCGCATTCAACTGGTTCACGGACAATTATGCCAAGCTTGCGGAATGGACGGCCTCCGCCAACCGGGTTGCCGAGCTTCTGCTGGCCCTGGATGCCGACCGCGCGCCCAGCGCCTGACGCCGGCCATCGCCGGTTCGAAACGCTGTCTGCTAGATCTTCAGCTCCGCCCCTGTCACCCGCCGATACGCTTCGAGATATCTCTTGCTGGTCGCATCGACCACGCTCGCCGGCAGCGGAGGCGGTGGGGCGTCGCCGTTCCAGCGGCCGGCGCGGCGCTCGACGTCGAGATAGTCGCGCAACGGCTGCTTGTCGAAGCTCGCCTGCGGTTGGCCGGGCTTGTAGGCATCGACTGCCCAGAAGCGCGAGGAATCCGGCGTCATCACCTCGTCGATCAGGATGATGCGGCCGTCCTTGTCGCGGCCGAACTCGAACTTGGTGTCGGCGATGATGATGCCCTGCTCGCGGGCGAGCTCCTCGCCGAGCGTGTAGATCGCGCGCGTCATGCTCTCGAGCGTATAGGCGACCTCGTCGCCTACGACCTCACGCATCTTCGCGATGGTGATGTTCTCGTCATGACCGGTCTCGGCCTTGGTCGCCGGGCTGAAGATCGAGGGCTCGAGCTTTTCGCTCTCGACGAGGCCCGCCTTCAGCTTCTCGCCCGCCAGCGTGCCGCTGGCGGCATATTCCTTCCAGGCCGAGCCGGAGAGATAGCCGCGGATCACGCATTCGATCGGGAATACGGTGGTGCGCTTGCAGAGCATGGAGCGGCCGAGAAGCTCGGCGCGGTGCGGCTGCAACGCCGGCACGGCCGCGATGATCTCATCGGTGTCGGCGCTGATCATGTGGTGCGGCACCACACCCTCGAGCTCGTTGAACCAGAACGCGCTGATCTGCGTCAGCACCGCGCCCTTCATCGGGATGGTCTCACCCATCACGACGTCGAAGGCGCTGATGCGGTCGGTGGTGACGAGCAGCAGGCGGTCGTCGTCGACGGCGTAGATATCGCGCACCTTGCCGCGCCCGAGCTTGGTCAGGGGCAGGTCGCTGGAGAGCATGGCGGTCATTGGCAAGGCTTTCAAAGACAAGGCGATCGGGACATCCGGCCGCGCCTGAGAGCATGGCCGGACGCCGGATTAGCCTATTCCGGCAGCGGAATGAACTCATGTTCCTGCGGAACTGCGGCGAAACGGCCGGTTTTCCAGTCCTGCTTGGCCTGCTCGATCCGCTCCTTGCTGGAGGAGACGAAATTCCACCAGACGTGGCGCGGACCTTCCAGCGCATCGCCGCCGAGAAACATCATCCGGGTGGGCTTCAAGGCCTTCACGGTGATGCGGTCGCCCGGACGGAAGATCAGCAGCCGCGGCGCCTCGTAACGCTCGTTTGCGATCTCGACCTCGCCATCGACGATATAGATCGCGCGCTCCTCATGATCGGGGTCGAGAGGCACGCTCGCGCCGGCGGCGGCGGTCACTTCGGTATAGAACCAGGGCGAGACCATTTTCACCGGCGAGGTGACGCCGAACGACGAGCCTGCGATCACCTTCGCGGTGAAGTCGCGCTCGGAGATAACAGGCAGATCGCCCGAGCCGTAATGTTGGAATGACGGCGCGATCTCCTCCGATCCGGCCGGCAGTGCGATCCAGCTTTGCAGGCCAAGCATCTTCTGGCCCGAGGCGCGCTGCACATCGGGCGTGCGCTCGGAATGCGCGATGCCGCGCCCGGCCGTCATCAAATTCATCGCGCCGGGCTGGATTTCCTGGACGTTGCCCTCGCTGTCACGATGCATGATCGCGCCGTCGAACAGATAGGTGACGGTGGCAAGCCCGATATGCGGATGCGGCCGCACGTCCATGCCCTTGCCGGAGACGAATTGGACCGGTCCGAAATGGTCGAAGAAAATGAAAGGCCCGACCATCTGCCGCTTGCCGTGCGGCAGCGCGCGCCGCACCGCGAACCCGTCGCCGAGATCGCGCGTGCGCGGCACGATGACGAGATCGAGCGCATCGCAGGACATGGGATCGCCGAGCACGGGATCGTTGGAGGGTTGCCAGCTCATGGTGAATTCCTTCTCTCTTGCGGCGATCCTAACACGATTTGACGGCCTCCGTCGCGCCGCCGCCGCAACGCCGCGACGGTCTATTTGCCGTCATCGCGCGATATCGGCGAGACCAAATCCGGAAACAGGAGCGGGTGATGGTTTCTCTGATATGATCCATCTTGAAATGCGCCGCCTGACGAAGGATGTTCGGTTGATGTCAACCGCGACCGATCGCATCACCCGATGACCCTTGCGGCAACAGAGCTCGCCTTCCGCGCCGCCAGCGTGGCGCTGCTGCTGATGCTGGCTGCGTCGCTGGTCTCCGATTTCCGCAACGTGCTGGCGGCCCGTCTCGCCACCGCCTTTGCCCTCGGTTCGGCCGCGCATGCGGCGAGCTATTCGGTGGACGTGACGTCGCCGATCCCGCTCCTGCACGCGCCGCTGATCGCGCTGTCGACTGGCGACATCGTGGTGTTCTGGCTGTTCACACGCTCCCTGTTCGACGACGAATTTCGCCTCCGCTGGTGGCACGGATGCATCTGGGCGCTGGTGGTGGCCTTCAGCTTCGCAGGCTGCGTCTGGATTGCGCCCAGCGGCCATGTGCGGTTCTCGGTGACGGTGGTCAATCTGATCGTGCTCGGTTTCATCGCGCTCGCGGTCGGGCAGATGATCGCCTCCTGGCCGGCCGACCTGGTCGAGCGCCGCCGCAGCGCTCGTGTCTTCGTCGTCTGCGCCGTCGCGCTCTATGGCGGGCTGAACGCTGTGCTCCAGATCGCCGCCGCCGGCTACCACGTCGGCGCTGTCGCCGAAACCGTCAATGCCGGCGCGCTCACCTGTACTGTTGCAGCGATCGTCTATGCCATGATGCGCGTGGACGGAGCGGACCTGTTTCCGGCCACGGTGGAGCCCGAACCATCGGTTGTTTTCAGTCAGCCTGCGACCGAGGATGCCGCCGACCAAAAGCTTATCGACGCCCTGATGCGCCTGATGGCGGACGAGCGGATCTATCGCCACGAGAACATCACCATCGGGGTGCTCGCTGGCCGGCTGAAAATCCCGGAATATCGACTGCGCCGGTTGATCAACCAGCGGCTCGGCTACCGCAACTTCAATGTGTTCCTGAACAACCACCGCATCGAGGAGGCCAAGGCCGCGCTGGCCGATCCCGCCCAGGCCGAGGTCCCCGTCATCACCATCGCAATGGACGCGGGCTTCCAGTCACTGGGGCCGTTCAACCGCGCCTTCAAGGCAGTGACCGGCGTGACGCCGACGGAGTACCGGCGGCTGAAAGTGAACGCGGTCTAGATTTTTAAATCACTGTAATCACAGCAATATTTCGGAATCGGCGAGCGCGCTGCGGTTTCAGGCAGGCCAATTTCCAAATCCGGCGAGCATCCACCGTCCGCGTGCCGCTTCCTCCTGCCACGTTCCCAGCCGGAGAAAGCCCGTGACCCGCCGCCGCAAGATCGTCCTCCTCACCACCACCATCGTCTGCGCCGGCCTTGCGCTCGGTGCCGCCCGGGCCCGCGACGTGCCCAGGGTCGCGACCGGCTTCGTGGCCGGCATCCTGTGCTCCGAGACATTCGTCTCGGGCTTGGATCCACAACCCAACTTTGCCGAGACCACCGACGCCATGCCCGGGACCGGTCTGATCACCTGGGCGATGGACTACCGGGTCGACCGCGTACGCAAGGACGTCACGGTAACGCTGTTCGGCATTGGCCGCAGCCATGCCGTCTATCGCGAAGGTCTCGGCTGCACGCTCGACCATGGCGCTGCACTCGCCGACGTGGCGGTGCCGCCCGCCGACGACAGGCCGCCGGCATTGCTGCCCGAGATCGCCGGTCCTGCGATCGTGTCGCCGCAAACCGAGGAACTGGCCGCCGCGCTCGACCGCGCCTTCACCGAACCCGCACAGCCGCCTCACCGCCGCACCCGCGCCATCGTCGTGATGAAGGCCGGCCGCGTCATCGCCGAGCGCTACGCCGACGGCATCGGACCGGAGACACAGCTGCTCGGCTTCTCCATGACGAAGTCGGTGATTTCGGCGTTGACAGGCGTGCTGGTGCGCGAGGGGAAATTGAAGCTCGACGGGCCCGCGCCCGTCGCGGCTTGGGCAAATCCGGATGATCCGCGTCATGCCATCACCGTCGATCAGTTGTTGCGGCACACTGCGGGCCTTGCGCTTGGCAGTTCGTTAGAGGCCTCGCTTGGCTCGGCCTTCGAGCCGGTCAACCGCATGAAGTTCGTGGAGGCTGACATGGCCGCCTATGCCGCGAGCATCCCGCTCAAGACCGCGCCCGGCACGGCGTGGAACTATCATGACGGCAACACCCTCATCCTCTCGCGTCTGATCCGCGTTGCTGCGGGCGGCAGTCCCGCAGACGCGCTGCGCTTCGCGCGCCGCGAACTGTTTGTCCCGCTCGGCATGCGCCATGTCACGCTCGAGCTCGATGGCTCGGGCACGATCGAAGGGTCGAGCGAGATGCTCGCGTCCGCGCGCGACTGGGCGCGTTTCGGCCAGCTGTATCTCAATGACGGCGTCGCCGGCGGCAAACGCATCCTGCCGGAGGGCTGGGTGAACTATTCCGCGACGGCCACGCCGAATGCGTGGGTCGGTATCGGTGCCGGCTTCTGGACCAATCAGGGCGACAGCTTTGGCGCAAATTTTCGCATCGAGCACGGCTGGCCGCGCGATGCCTTCTTCGCCAAGGGCACGATCGGGCAATACACCATCGTCATCCCCTCGGAGAAGCTGGTGATCGTGCGGATGGGACGCTCGCCGAACTGGCCGCCGCAAGTCGACGGCGTGTTCGATCTCGTGCGCGACGTGGTGGCGGCAACGCGCGAGAAGGGAAAGATGGCGGGGGCGGATTGAGAGGAGTGGAGCGCTCTTCTTCCCTTCTCCCCTTGTGGGAGAAGGTGGCGCGAAGCGCCGGATGAGGGGTTGCTTCTGTGGAATTCAACTGCGTGAAAGTGCTCGCGGAGATATACCCCTCACCCGTCTCGCCGCTACCGCGGCGAGCCACCCTCTCCCACAAGGGGCGAGGGGAAGAGAGCGCAGCTGTCTCGCTGCTACCGTCCCAGCTCCGTCGCCTGCGCCACGCGATCGAACCGCTCGAGCGTCATGATCGCATCCGCAAACTTTTCCGCCCGCGCATTCAGCACCGGCCGGGCCAGCGTCAGGAACTTCTGCTGCATCGCTTGCGCGTCCGGGAACGAATTCGGCTCGCCGGAGGGATCGGCATAGAGCCGCTCATGCACGCCGTCCTCGGTGGTGATGCTGACCCGCGCGCCAAAGGGGTGCGTGCGGCCGACCTCCAAGCGGTCGTCCTGCACCACGTCGAACTTGTCGGCGAGCGCGTCGATCGCGGCATCGCCAAGGCGGCTATAGTCGTCCCAGCCGAACGATCCCTGGTCGAGCGCGAGCGCGCCGGTGAAGAACATCGAGAACTGGCCGCCGACGATCGAGCTCGGGTGCCGCTTGGTCGCGGCATCGCCGGTCAGCGTGATGCCGTTGCGATGCAGTCCGATCTCGACGCGCTTGACCTGGTCTGGCGTCAGATTGTGCTCGCGTCGCATCGCGATCAGCGCGTCGATTGCGGCATGGGTGTAGCGGCAGCTCGGATACGGCTTCACGCCGATCTTCATGGTCTCATAAATGTTGCCGAGTCCGGCGACCGCCTTGTCGGGATGCGGATCGTCGGTATAGCCGGCGAGCAGGCCGTGCTTGCCTTCGACCGATTCGGCCGAGCCGACGAAATCGTTGCGCGCGAGCGTCGCGGCGATCACGCCGTTCATCGCGGCTGCGCCGACCTGGTAGCGCTTGTTCCAGGCGCCGTTGACCAGGAATTGCAGCGAGCCTGCGGCCTGGCTGCCGGAGACGCCGAAGGCCGCGATGATCTGCTGCTCGGAGAGGCCGAACAGTTTTCCGGCCGCAGCCGCCGCGCCATAGGTGCCCGCGGTCGCGGTCGGGTGGAAGCCGCGCGCATAATGCGAGGTCGGATCGAGCGCATTGCCGAGCCGGCAGCAGACCTCATAGCCCGCCACGATCGCGGTCAGCACGTCGCGGCCCGACGCGCCGACCATCTCGCCGACGGCGAAGGCGGCAGGAACCACCGGTGCGCTCGGATGCAGCGAGGAATCGGCGTGGGTGTCGTCGAAGTCGAGGGAATGGCCGAGCGCGCCGTTGAGCAGCGCCGCGACCGCCGGGGTCCAGGTGTTGGTGTCGCCGAACACGGTGGAATAGCCCTTGGTGTCGAGCGCGAGCGCCTCCAGCATCTTCAGGATCGATGGGGTCGATTCCGCCTCGCTGCGGGCCCGGATCGCGCTGCCGAGGAAATCCAGCGTCAGCACTTTTGCGCGATCGAGCACCTCCGCGGGAATATCCTGGTATTTCAGGTTGAAGACGTAGGCAGCGAGCGTTGCGGTTTCGTGGGCCATCGTGTTTCCTCGTTTTGGCGCGCAAGTTAGGCGGGCTGATTTGGCCTTTCAAGCGGCCTTGCGACCGCGGGCATCAGCCATGCTTTTGCCTGGCTCGACAGGGGACCGGGACATTCGATGAAGGCACTCGCAACGCAGCTGTTCGACCGGGTCTGGTCGCGTCGGACGCAGATGGGGCTGGCGGTCCGGGTCACGGTGGCGGCCACCGCTGCCTACGCGGTTGCTACCGCGCTGCACCTGCTGTTGCCGCTCTGGGCGGTCCTCACCTCCATCATCGTGACCCAGATGAGCGTCGGACGCTCGCTGAAGGCGAGCCGCGACTACATGCTCGGCACCATCGGCGGCGCGATCTATGGCGGCGCCATCGCGATCTTGATCCCCTATTCCGGCGAGCTGGGCCTTCTGGGCTTGCTGGTGCTGGCCGTCGCCCCGCTTGCCTTTGTCGCAGCGATCTATCCGAATCTGAGCTCTGCAACGGTGACCGCCGTGATCGTGCTGGTGCTTCCGACCATGCATCATGCCGATCCCATGACTTCGGCGATCGACCGCGTCAGCGAGGTCGGGGTCGGCGCCGTCACGGGATTGCTGGTCTCGTTCCTGGTGCTGCCGTCACGCGCGGTACGGCAGATCCGTGCCAGTGCGGCGATCCTGCTCGAGCTGATTGCGGACGCCTTCACCGAGCTGCTCGCGGGCCTCACTCGCGGCCGCGACAACGACGCGCTGCACTGGATCCAGGACGGCATCGGCACGGCGATGGTCGGGCTCAATGCGATCGGCGCGGAAGCCGAGCGCGAGCGCGCCGCGCGGCTGTCGAGCGGGCCCGACACCGGTCCGCTGCTGCGAACGGTTCTGCGGCTGCGTCATGACGTCGTGATGATCGGCCGCGCCACCGTGGTGCCGCTGCCGATCGAGGTGCAGACCCGGCTTGCAGCGCCGCTGACGGAAGTCTCGACCGTGATCGCGCGCTTCCTGCGGTCGGCCGCGGCGGCGTTGCGCGAGGGCGCCGGCGCGCCGCCGATCCATCCTGTCCACGTCGCGCTTCAGCACTATGCAGAGGCGGTCGCCGCCGTGCGCCAGGACGGCCTGATCCGGGGCCATGCCGGCGACACCGCCGAACGTTTCTTCGCGCTCGGCTTCTCGCTGGAGCAGATGCACCAGAATCTCTGCGACCTCGACCGCGTCGTCGGCGAATGGTCGGAGGCAGCGGCGGGCAAATCTGTGCGTGTGGCGGAGTAAGCTACCGCTTCGCCAGCCCCTTGCCCTGCATGCGCCAGAGCAGGAGGTCGATGCGGTCCTGGCCGAAGAACGGCTCGCTCTCGAACACGAAGGTCGGCACGCCCCAATGGCCTGAGGCGGCGTGGTCCTTCTCGTTCTCCGCGATCACCTGCTCGTAGCGATCCGGATCCGTGCTGATCGCTGCATCCATCGCGGCGAGATCGAACCCCGCGCTCTCGGCGGCGCGCGCGAGGTGATCGCCTTCGTTCCAGCCCGCCACCGAGCCGTCCCACAGCACGGGCGCAATCGCAGACGTGAACTGGAGCGAGCGGCCCTCGAGCTGTGCCATGGCCGCGAGCCGCGTCAGGCGATGGATGTAGGGCTGTTCGGCCGCGACCTCGAGCGTGGTCATGTCCTGCACGATCGGATCGGGCCGCGGAAAGCGGAACGGAATGTTCTGGTATTCCGCCACGCGGGTAGAATCGCGCACGACATAGCGCGCGAATTGCGGATTGGCCTTCTTGAAAAAGCCAGGCACGCGCACCGCCAGCGGATAGACCGGCCGCAAATTGACGTCGAGATCGTAATCCGTGACCAGCTCGCGCGTCTTGGGCAGCGCGAGGTAGCTGTAGGGACTGCGGAAAGAGTAGAAGAGATCGACTTTCATCGTCATCGGGCCGGCTCCGTGATGCGCCCCATCATGCTGCGAACGACCAGCTTGTGAAAGGGCATGATGAGCCTGAGGTAGGTTCGGCCGAGGAGATTATGCGTCCGCACCAGCGTGGTCGAGGTCACCTGCCGGTTTGCGGCAGCGCCGGCAACGTCGACCACGATACGGAAATCGAGATGAGAGTCGTCGAACCCCGCCACCAGCCGCTCCGGCGTTTCGTCGATGACAGGAAACAGTCCGATCACACCATGCGGCGCCGGAGCGCCTTCGCCTGACGTCTTCAACCCGAAGGGCGTCACCAGGATGTTGCGCAAGCGCAGCAGCGCATCGATCCACCGGGGCCCGTCCAGCACCATTCTGGAGCAGGCCTCACGGGCGTTGATCGCGCTCGCGCCGACATCCACGCGAAACGCGTCGATGAACTGCGCGCCGGACAGCAGCATGTCGGCTCGAACCTCGGGAGTGACTTCGCGGACTTTCGTACTCATCCAGCCAATCTGCGCGTCAGCATTTGGAAGCGCAAGATCAACAATCCGGCATAGACGAAGGTCCCCACCGAGAATCCGACCCAGATGCCGACCGCGCCGAGCCCGGTGTGGAATGCCAGCAGCCAGCCGGTGGGAAAGGCGATTCCCCAATAGCCGATCGCGGCGAACAGCAGCGTCATCCTGGTGTCGTTGATGCCGCGCAGCGCGCCGCCCATGATGGTCTGCAGGCCATCGGCGATGAAGAAGGTGCTGCCGACCAGCAGCAGCGTTGCGGTCAGCGCCACCGTCGGTGCGCTGGCTTCACCACGGCCGAAAAACAATCGTCCCAGCTCATAGCGGCCGAGCACGATGCCAATGGTCAGGGCCGTGACCAGCGTGACGCCTAGCCCGACAGCGGCCAGCCCTGCGCGCTTCACTGCGGCGGAATCGCCACGTCCGTAGGCGTGACCGACCCGCACCGTCGCCGCCATGCCGATCCCGAGCGGCACCATGAACAACACGGCGGTCATTTGCAGCGCAATCTGGTGCGCGGCGATCGCCGTGGTCGAGATCAGTCCCATCAACAGCGCCGCGGACGAGAACAGGCCATATTCCAGCAGCAGCGAGAACGAGATCGGCGCGCCGACCGCGATCAATTGCCTCATCAGGGCCCAGTCGATCCGCCAGAGATGGGCGAGCGGGCGGTAGTCCACAAACGGCTTCCGCCACGCTGCGATGGCCATCGTTGCGACGAAGGTCCCGAGATTGACGATCGTGGTCGCAAGTCCGGCGCCGAACAGACCGAACTCGGGCAGGCCGAACAGGCCGTGGATCAGGACGTAGACGAGAACGGCATTGACCGGGATCGCAGCCACTGTGATCCACAGCGGCGGCTGCGGACGGTTCACGGCGCTCATCATGCTGCGCAGTGCGATGAAGCCGAGCGCCGGTGCAATGCCCCAGGCGAGACCGTTCAGATAATGCTGCGCCAGCTCCGCCATCTGCGGCGCCTGACCGAGCGCGATCAGGATCTGCTTGCCATAGAGCGGCGAGGCCATCATCGGCAGTGAAATCAGCAACGCGGCCCATAATCCCACGCGCAAGGAGCCTCGGACACGCCTGACGTCGCCGGCGCCGAACGCCTGCGCGGCTAGCGGCGACACCGCCGACATCAGCCCGAGCCCGAATGTGAAACTGACGAAATAGACCGTATGCGCCAGCGCCGCCGCGGCCACCGAATCCTCGCCGAGCCGTCCGATCAGCGCGAGATCGGTCGTGATCATCGCGATCTGCCCGAGCTGGGTCAGCATCATCGGCACAGCCAGCCGCAGCGTCTCGACGAATTCTTCGGCGAGATGGTTCTGCGGCACGCCGGCTTGCGGCTGCGATTGATGTTGCGAGGTGTCGAGCATGGCGGGGTGCTTAGCACGGGGAGGTGCCAAAAACATGGCCCGTGTTTCCCTCGCCCCTCATCCGGCGCTTCGCGCCACCTTCTCCTACAGGGGAAGAAGGAAAGGTCTGGTAGAGTGGGCAAAGGCGCATTTGCGCCGTGCCCACCATCTCTCCAATATTGCTACAGAAGCGTGGGCACGCTTCGCTTTGCCCACCCTACGAGACTGGGCGCTTCGCATCACCTTCTGCCACAGGGCAGAAACCGCCTCAGCCCTTGCGCTCCGGCACGCGCTTGATCTTCGCGCCCAGCGCGTTCAGCCGTTCCTCGATTCGCTCGTAGCCGCGCTCGATCTGGTCGGCATTGTTGATGGTGGAAGTGCCCTGCGCGCACACGGCGGCCAGCAGCATGGCCATGCCGGCGCGGATGTCGGGCGAGGTCATGGTCGCGCCATGCAGGCGGCTCGGACCTGCGATGATCGCGCGGTGCGGGTCGCACAGCACGATGCGCGCGCCCATCGCGATCAGCTTGTCGACGAAGAACATCCTGGATTCGAACATCTTCTCGAACATCAGGATCACGCCCTCGCATTGCGTGGCGGTGACGATCGCGATCGACATCAAATCGGCCGGGAAGGCCGGCCAGGGCTGGTCTTCCAGCTTCGGCACGTGGCCGCCGAAATCGTCCTGGATCTTCAGCGTCTGGTTCGACGGCACGATCAGGTCGTCGCCCTCGACGCGGCAGACGATGCCGAGCCGCTCGAATCCCATGCGGATCGAGCGCAGATGCTCGACGCCGGCGCGGGTGATGCGCAAGGGCGAGCGCGTCACGGCGGCAAGCCCGATCAGCGAGCCGACCTCGATATGGTCAGGCTGGATCCGGTAGGTCGTTCCGCCCAGCGTCGCAGGACCATGGATGATCATGGTGTTGGTGCCGATGCCCTCGATCTTCGCACCGAGCGCGACCAGGAAATTGGCGAGATCCTGCACATGCGGCTCGGAGGCCGCGTTGCGCAGATAGGTGACGCCGTCGGCGGCGACCGCCGCCACCAGCGCGTTCTCCGTCGCGGTGACGCTCGGCTCGTCCAGGAACACGTCGGCGCCGGCAAGCCGGGCCGCGCGAAACTCCAGCCGGTCGGTCGCGGTGACCTTGGCGCCGAGCTGCTCCAGTGCCAGCACATGTGTGTCGAGCCTGCGCCGGCCGATGACGTCGCCGCCGGGCGGCGGCAGCATCACTTCGCCGCAGCGCGCGAGCAGGGGGCCCGCGAGCAGGATCGAGGCGCGGATGCGCACGCACAGCTCGGGGTCGAGATCGGCGGCGCGGATGCTCTTGGCATGGATGTGCAGCGTATTGCGCGCGGTCCATTCCGCGGACGCGCCGACCGAGCGGATCAGCTCGACAAGCGTCTCGGTGTCGCGAATGCGCGGCACGTTCTCCAGCGTCACCGGATGCTCGGTGAGCAGCGCCGCGGCGATGATCGGCAGCGCGGAGTTCTTGTTGCCGGACGGCTCGATCGAGCCCGAGAGCCGGTGACCGCCCTCGACGATGTACTGGATGGGCGCCAAATGGAGTCTCGCTGTCCTGATGGGTGGGCTGTTTCGGGCGGAAACTACAGAGAATCGCGCAGGGGAGCAATTCCGCACTTGTTGCGGCGGAAGGCCACTCAGCGGCCGAAAAAGCCCCTTTTCGGACCGGCGTTTAGAACAGACCGATGATATTCGCCACCACATAAAGGATCACGATCAGCATCAGCACGCCCATGGCCAGGAAGGAGATTTCGACGGCAATGGCGCCGGCCCCGAGCGCGGCCGCGACACCCGCCAGGAGCCTCTCTTCGCGAAACACGAGGGCGAGGACCGAGAGCAGGATGGCAAGCAGGCCAAGCGCGATCGCCGCGATCGAGGACGCCTCGCTCAATTGGCTTCCCGTCGACTTCTCCCGCGGCGGGGCCTGGTACTCGACGCCCTTGACGCGCGCGATCAGGCGATCCTTCAAGCGATGGCCGGTGTCGACAATCACTTTGTCCGCCGGCGGTGGCGGATACAGCACCGGCACGACCCAATGCGGCAACACGGCCGCGATCAGCGCCAGCACGCCGACGATGCTGCCGATGATGCCGAGCCGGCGGGAGGGGAGAGCGGAACTGGTTGCTGCAGAGGCGGTCATGGCACGAGGCTTCCCGGCCGGAATTGGCCTCGGGGGTCATGCCGTTTCGTCGCGATGACGGGTGGTGAGGTTCAGCCGACGTACACCCACGTCGTCATGGCCGGGCTTGTCCCGGGCATGACGACCATCCGATGCCAACGCCCTCAAATATCGATCGTCGCGCTGAGCGAGTGTTCCTGGATGAAGTCGCGGCGCGGCTCGACCACGTCGCCCATCAGCTTGGTGAAGATGTCGTCGGCCTCGTCGACCTCCTTGACCTTCACCTGCAGCAGCGAGCGCGCATTGACGTCCAGTGTCGTTTCCCAGAGCTGCTCCGGGTTCATCTCACCCAGACCTTTGTAGCGCTGCAGCGTGACGCCCTTGCGGCCGGCGTCGGTGACCGCTTCGAACAGGTCGACCGGGCCGTAGACCATGTGCTCGACGTCCTTGCGCCGCAGCTTGCCGGGGCGAGCATAAACGTCCTGGAGCTTCACGGTGTATTCGTCGAGCTTGCGTGCCTCGGCCGAGCCCAGGAAGGCATCGTCGATCACAGCGGCTTCCTTGACGCCGCGCACGGTGCGCTCGAACTGGAAACCCTGGCCTTCGACGTATTGGCCGACCCAGCCGCGTTCGACCTCGTCGGCGAGCGTGTCGAGGCGGGCGGCGATGTATTGCGCGGCCGCGGCGGCTTTCTCCGGGTCGCCGTAGATCGCCTTGTTCAGCACGCCCGTGATGGCGGCCTGCTCGATCACCTTGCGATTGTAGCGGGTGTGCAAGCTGCGGAGGATGCCGCGGACGGCGCGGGCATCGTCGATCAGCGAACGCAGGTCGCGGCCGGTGCGATCGCCGCCGGAACCCGGAATGTAGACGCAATCGTCCAGCCCGGTATCGATCAGATAATCCTCCAGCGCCCTCTCGTCCTTGAGGTACTGTTCGGATTTGCCGCGGTTGACCTTATAGAGCGGCGGCTGGGCGATATAGAGATAGCCGCCGTCGATGATGGCGGGCATCTGCCGGTAGAAGAAAGTCAGCAGCAGCGTGCGGATATGGGCGCCGTCGACGTCGGCGTCCGTCATCACGATGATCTTGTGATAGCGCAGCTTCTCGATCGAGAACTCGTCGCTGATGCCGGTGCCGAGCGCGGTGATCAGCGTGCCGATCTGCTCGCTTCCCAGCATCTTGTCGGGACGGACGCGCTCGACGTTCAGGATCTTGCCGCGGAGCGGCAAGACGGCCTGGAATTCGCGGTTGCGGCCCTGCTTGGCGCTGCCGCCTGCCGAGTCGCCCTCGACGATGAACAGCTCGGACTTTTCCGGATCCTTTTCCTGGCAGTCGGCGAGCTTGCCGGGCAGCGAGGAGACCGAGAGCGGGCTCTTGCGCGTCAACTCGCGCGCCTTGCGCGCGGCTTCACGCGCGGCGGCGGCCTGGATCACCTTGCCGACGATCATCTTGGCTTCGCCGGGATGCTCCTCGAACCAGGCCTGGAGCGCCTCGTTGAGGACGTTCTCGACCACGGGACGCACTTCCGAGGACACCAGCTTGTCCTTTGTCTGCGACGAGAATTTTGGATCGGGCACCTTTACCGACAGCACGGCGGTGAGGCCTTCGCGGCAGTCGTCGCCGGTCAGCGCGATCTTTTCCCTCTTGGCATGGGCATCGGCATAGCCGTTGACCTGGCGCGTCAGCGCACCGCGGAAACCGGCCAGATGGGTGCCGCCGTCGCGCTGCGGGATGTTGTTGGTGAAGCACAGCACGTTCTCGTGGTAGCTGTCGTTCCACCACAGCGCGGCCTCGACGCCAATGCCGTTGGCTTCCGCCCGCACCATGATCGGCGCCGGCACGATCGCCTTCTTGTTGCGGTCGAGATATTTGACGAACTCCTCGACGCCGCCGGAATAGTGCATCTCCTCGCGCTTCTCGACTGCGTGTCGCATGTCGGAGAGCGCGATGTTGACGCCGGAGTTGAGGAAGGCGAGCTCGCGCAGCCGGTGCTCGAGCGTGGCGAAATCATATTCGATGTTCTTGAAAGTCTCGGTCGAAGCCTGGAACGTCACCTCGGTGCCGCGTCGGCCCGGCGCATCTCCGACGACCTTGAGCGGTGCGACCGCATCGCCATGGGCGAATTCGATGTAGTGCTCCTTGTTGTCGCGCCAGATCCGCAAGCCGAGCTTGCTCGACAGCGCGTTGACGACGGAGACGCCGACGCCATGCAGGCCGCCGGAGACCTTGTAGGAGTTCTGGTCGAACTTTCCGCCGGCGTGGAGCTGGGTCATGATGACCTCGGCCGCGGAGATGCCTTCGCCCTTGTGGATGTCGACGGGAATGCCGCGGCCGTCGTCACGCACGGTGACGGAATTGTCGGCGTTGAGCACGACATCGACACGCGTGGCGTGGCCCGCCAGCGCCTCGTCGATCGCGTTGTCGACGACTTCGTAGACCATGTGGTGCAGGCCCGAGCCGTCGTCGGTGTCGCCGATATACATGCCCGGGCGCTTGCGGACGGCATCGAGACCCTTGAGCACGCGGATCGATTCCGCACCGTAATCGCTCGGATTGGAGAGCTCGTTTTCGGCAGCGGGCTGCCGAGCAGGTTCTGTCATGAGAGGCCTTCGAGATGTCGCCCGAATCAGCGGCGCAAAAGGCGCTGATTTGCGAGCTATTTGTGCCACGAAAGAGGGCTTGCGCCTAGCGCAAAGTATCTTCCGGCAACCCTTTGACTAGATGGGGTTTTTTGGCCGGTTTTCAAGGCGTCTGACGACCAATTTAGGGGGCTGCAAAAAGCCCGATTCGAGGGCGTGTTTCGGCGTTGAACGGCGTGGTTTTTGCGGGCTCAGGGAAAGGTGTTCCGAGGCGCCTTTCGAGGCATGCGCATGGCTTCGTCATGGCCATTGACGAAGCAGAGAGACCATGAGCGCGGCAGCCTCAATACATCTGCAGCGGCAGCACGTCGCCGCTCGGCCCCACCATGAGGCCCCAGGCGTCACCTGCGGCGACGGTGAGGGTCTCGGTGTGGGCCGGGCGCCCGGGCATGCGCAGGGCGTACTGATATGTACCCGGCGGAAGGTCGAGCATCGGGCCTTTCGGCGATTGCGGACCGCCGGCGCCGGCCGCGATCTTCACCGTCTGCTTGTTGATCGTCAGCGAGGCCTCCTTCGCCCCGATATTGCCGAGCATCAGCCTGGCCTGGCCGGGCTTCGGCATGATGTCGGCCTTGGCAGCGGCATCCGGATTTTTCTGCGCCAGACTGACCGTGGTCTCGCCCTTGGCGCGGCCGAGCTTGAGCACGGCCGGGCCTTGCGGCGAGGTGAAGTCGATCTGTGCGCGTTCGGCCGACACGGTCGCGCCGCCGGTTTTTTCCTGCCAGCCGAGCCTGGAAAGCTCAGTCCGGTAGAAGGCCAGGACATCGCCGAGCGGGGCCGGGATGCTGGCTGCCAGCTCGCGGCGGAACGGCGTCTCGCTCCCCGGCATCTTGGTGGTGGCGAGCGAGGTCGACGACCGCTGCGTCGGCACGGGGAGCTGGGATTCAGGATCGGGCTTGAGCGGCTCGGAGGATTTGGCCTGCACCTCCGCGGCGGCCGTCGGCTTCGCTGCGGCCATCACCAGCCCCGATCCGTCGGCGCGGACATTCACCTTCGGTCCCATCTGCATCACGGTCATCGAGATCGACTTGCCGCCCTTGGCGAATTCCATCACCGCCATGTTGGGCTGGTTGATGACGGAGGGCTGCTCCTTCCAGCCGGCGGGCTTGAGTGACGCGCGATAGAACGCGGTGAGCGCCTTGACGCTCGAGGTGGAGGAGAATTCGAGATGGCCGTCGTCGCCCTCGAATTTCACGCCCTCGGCGGTCTCGGGCAGCGGCACCGGCGTGCTGCTGCCGGCGAGCGCATTGAGCGGTGCATCGGACAGCGTGGCCGCCTGCACCTTGCGTCTCGCTTCGTCGGCGGCGATGAGCTGCCTGGCCGCACCTAACGCATCTCCCAGGAATTTCTCGTCGGCTTCCTTCTTCGCCTTGGCGCGGGCGGCGAGCGCGGATTCCTTCACCTGCGCGGTCAGGCTGACCATGGTGAAATCATATTTGCGGCCGAGCCGCAGCACGCCGGTTTCCTCGGCGTTGGAGATCTTGATGGCGACGTCGTCGCCAGGGGCGAGCGGCGCGCTGCCATCGTCCTGCCAGCCGCGCGCGGCGAGTTCGCGATGATAGAAGGCGAGCACCGCGGGCAGCTCGGCCATTGCGGCGACGCTCATTTCGCGTTTGTTGGAGCTTGCGCTGCCGAGGCCTCTGGTCCACTTGGTCGGGTTCGGCCGCGGCAGGCCGGCGACGTCGCTGTCCGCATTGAGATCGGCGGGCAGCGCGAAGGGTGCGATCCGGATCTCGACATTGGTGCGGCCGTCGTCGCGTCGCGTCAACGTCAGCATGACCGGTTTCTGCTTGTAGAACTGCGTCGTGTCGCCTTCGGGATGGTCGTAGAACGCGCGCACGCCATTCTGAACGGTCTCGTCGAGGCCGGCATTGGTCCAGCGCGCGGCCGTTTCCGCCGTGAGCTTGCGCCAGCCGATCGCTTCCATCCGGCTGGTGTAGAACTCGGAGGTCGCATCGAGCGCGCCGGGTGCAATGCAGCCGAGATAGGGCCTCGTGCCGTCGAACACGAGGTCGCTCGCGCCGTCGGGAAATGGCACGTTCGAATAGATTCGGTCGGTCTTGTAATACACCATGGATTGATCGGGCCGGCCGAGCGCTTGCGTGAAGTGAACGGACAGGCCCTGCCGTCCCTTCTTGAATTTCAACGTGGCGCTCTTCTCTTCCAGCGGCAGCACATAGGACACCCAGCCCTCGGTGTTCAGGAGCTTTCGCGCCGCCTGCGACGTCACGGCTTGCGGCGTCGGCACGCGATATTCGACGCGATAGGGATCGGGGCGCGAGGTGTCCTCCACCGCGCCTTCGAGCTGCGGCAACGCGTGGACGTCGACGATACCCGGGTCGGCGGCCGCCGCGACCCCGCAGCTCGCCATCAGGAACAGGCCGCATGCAAGCAGCCGCCAGCGTGCCGGGACCTGAGTCCCGCGCGTCATCCTCGACATCGTCACTTCTCCAGGGGCATGGCGTGCGCATCGGCTCGCGCGCGATTGCAGGCTGCGGCACCATCGGCGCGGCCTCTGACGAGAAGTCGCGGCTGGAACCCGTGAGGTTCAAAGATCGCGCAAGCCTCGATATGGCTGCGCCATGTAGCTGCTCAATACAGCTGGAGCGGTGGCCAGGCGTCGCCGTCGCGCCCGATCGTGAGCTCCCAGGTATCGCCGGCGGCAAGGTTGAGGACGTTCGTGGCCGCTGAATGGTTGGATACGGTCAGTTCGTAGGAATACTTGCCGGGCGCCAGATCCAGCGATACCGCATTGGTGCCGGCGGCGCGCTCGACCGTTCGTGCGTTGATCGTGAGCGCCGCTTCCCTCCCGCTGATATTGCTGAACACCAGTTTCGCCTGGCCGGGTTCGGGTGTGATATTGGCCCGGGTCGCCGCATCGGCGTTCTTCTGCACGAGATGGACCGAGGTGCTGCTGTCGTTGCGGGTGAGCTGCAGTGCGGCCGGCCTCAGCGGCGAGGTGAAGGCGAGCTGGACGTGATCGGTTGCGATCACCGCGCCATCGGGCTGTTCCTGCCAGCCGAGCTTTCCAAGCTCCTTGCGATAGAAGCGGAGGACGTCGCCGAGCTCTGCGGGCACGGTGGTTTCGAGCCGGGTGCGGAGCGGGGCTTCGACGCCGGGCATCACGGTGGTGTGGATTCCTCGATAGAGGTAGCGGGCCGGCGCGGGCAGCTGCGCATCGGGATCCGGCGCGAGCGCGGTCGAAAACAGCGGCGACAAATTCGATACCCAGGCCCCGGCGCTTGCCGCGAGCAGGCAGCTCGCAAACAGGGCGAGGCCGCACGCAAGAAGTTGCCATCGCGCAGGCGCTCTCGTTCCATGCCTTACCGTCGTCATGCCTACGCTCCAAGCATCGCGCGTGGGAAATCCTGCGCGATTGCACAACGGCGGCACCGTCGGCGCCGCTTCAGACAGCTAGTCGCTGATGGAACAGGGCGGGTTCAACCCGAAGGCCTAGCGTCGGGACGAGACCTGTCCGCTCTCGACGTCGAAGACTTCGCCTCCAGCGCCGATCTCGGTGAAGGCGGCCGGATCCGCGCCGGTCAGCCACACTTGCGCGCCAAGCTTGCGCAACTCGTCGAACAACGCGGCGCGCCTGCTGGGATCGAGATGGGCGACGACCTCGTCGAGCAGCAACAGTGGCACGATGCCGGTCATCTCGGCGACCAGGCTCGCATGCGCCAGCACCAGCCCGATCAGCAGCGCCTTCTGCTCGCCCGTGGACGCATCACGCGCGGGCATGCTTTTCGGCGCATAGATCACCTGGAGATCGGTGAGGTGCGGGCCGTCGGTGGTGCGGCCGGCGATGGCATCGCGCGGACGGTTGTCGCGCAATATCTGGCGGTAGCGGTCCTCGACCGACGTCGCCGTCTCCGTCAGCAGCGCGTTCTCCATCCAGCCGTCGAGCGCGATCTGCGCCGAGGGAAAGGCGGAGGCCTGCGCGCGCGCATTCAGCATGCCGGTGAGGCGCGCTGCGGTCTGGCCGCGCGTTGCCGCGACCGCGACCGCAAGCTCGGCGGTCTCGCGCTCGATCGCGTCGCACCAATGGTCGTCGTAATTGCGGGTTTCGAGCAGGCGGTTGCGTGAGCGCAGTGAGCGTTCCAGCGCGTTGATGCGGCTGGAATGCTCGCTGTCGATCGCCAGCACCAGGCGATCGAAGAAGCGCCGCCGCTCCGAGCCTGCGCCCATGAATAGCCCGTCCATCGCCGGCGTCAGCCATACCATGCGGATATGGTCGCCGAAGGCGGCCGCCGAACCCACCGGCTCGCGGTCGATGCGGCAGCGCCGGCTCACGGCGGCATCGGGCCGTGGCGCATCGATGCCGGTGCCGAGCGTCGCCAACCCCAGCGCGCCCTCGACCTGCGCCGACACCGCCCAGGAGCCGTCGCCCTGGTTGTCGGCGATGTCTTCCAGCGTGGCGCGCCGCAGGCCGCGTCCCGGCGACAGGAACGAGATCGCCTCGATGCAATTGGTCTTGCCCGCCCCGTTCGGCCCGACCAGCGCCACCATGTCGGCCGCCGTCTCGAGCCCCGCCGCCCGATAATTGCGAAAATGCGTCAGCGTCAGGCGATGAATGCGGGAGGGGGTCATGTTTGGGCTGCGGCACGCTCTGAGCCCTCCCCCCTTGTGGGGGAGGGTGGCGCCTCACGAAGTGAGGCGACGGGTGAGGGGTATCTTACCGCCCGGCAAGCTTTGCAAGGACGTCTTCCAACACAGAAGTGGGCTGCTGTAGCACCTCATTGTTCCAATAGCGCGCGATGGAAAAGCCTTCAGCGGAGAGGGCGGCGTCACGAGCGACATCGCGTTGTGATTCTGCGTGCTGGCTCCCATCGATCTCGATCACAAGGCGCTTCTCGAAGCAGACAAAGTCGAGAATGTAATTCCTGAACGGAACCTGCCGCCGAAATTTGAATGTGGACAGACGGCGGTCTCTCAGCAGGCGCCACATTGCGGCTTCGGCGTCCGTCGGTTCGCGGCGCATATTCTTCGCAAATTGGCGGAGAGGTCTGGGGACGGGCCGATGGGACGGATCCTGCGGCACCAACCCCTCACCTGATTGAGTTTGTTTCCGCCGGCGGAGCTGTCCTCTCCCACAAGGGGAGAGGACGCAACAACGTGCATCGCGATTTCGTCGAGAGAAGAAGAAGCCGCTGCCTCACACTCACACCCGCATCGGCATCAGCACATACAGTGCGCTCTTGTCGTCGCGGTCTTGCACCAGGGTCGGGGAGCCGGGATCGGCGAGCCGGAGTGTGGCGACGTCGCCTTCGATCTGGGAGGCGATGTCGAGCAGATAGCGCGAGTTGAAGCCGATATCGAGGGCGTCGGAGGCGTACTCGACCTCCAGCTCTTCGGTCGCGCTGCCGGAATCCGGATTGGTGACCGACAGCACCAGCTTGCCCGGCGACAGCGACAGTTTTACGGCGCGGCCGCGTTCGCTGGAAATGGTGGAAACGCGGTCGACCGCGTTCTCGAAGTCCTTCTTGTCGACGACGAGCTCCTTGTCGTTGCCCTGCGGGATGACGCGGCCGTAGTCGGGGAAGGTGCCGTCGATCAGTTTCGAGGTCAGCACGACGTTGCCGATGGTGAAACGGATTTTTGCCTGCGACAACTCGATCGTCATCTCGGCGTCGGCATCCTCGATCAGGCGCTGCACCTCGCCGACGGTCTTGCGCGGCACGATCACGCCGGGCATGCCTTCGGCGCCCTTGGGCTGCACCAGATCGAGCTGGGCGAGGCGGTGGCCGTCGGTGGCGACGCCGCGCAAGGTCGCGGCCTGGGGCGTGCCGGCGGCGTGCAGATAGATGCCGTTGAGGTAATAGCGGGTCTCCTCGGTGGAGATCGCGAACTGGGTGCGGTCGATCAGCCGCTTGACGTCCTTGGCGGCGAGCGAGAACGAATGCGACATGTCGCCGGCGGCCAGGTCTGGGAAATCATTCTCCGGCAGGGTCTGCAGCGTGAAGCGCGAGCGGCCGGCGCGGATCGCCAGCACGGCGCGGTCGCCGTCGGCCTCGAGCACGATCTGCGAGCCGTCAGGCAGCTTGCGCACGATGTCGTAGAACATGTGCGCCGGCACGGTGGTGGAACCCGCGGTCGCGGTTTCCGCCGGCAGCGTCTCCGTCACCTCGAGGTCGAGGTCGGTCGCCTTCAGCGACAATTTGGCGTTCTCGGCCCGGACCAGCACGTTGCCGAGGATCGGAATCGTATTGCGGCGCTCGACCACGCGATGGACATGGCCCAGCGACTTCAGGAGTTGCGCGCGTTCGACCGTAACCTTCATTGCACTACTCGCCCGATCCCAAAGAAAACACAGCGTTGGAAAAGCCGGGCGGCGGGACGCGCGCCACGGCACCGAAGACCCCGGAAAGCCCGATCATCCAGCCGATATGACCAAAGCCGTCAGGGTCGCGCAAGGTGGCGCGGAAAGCCATCCGTTTCAAGGGATTGCGGGGCAGTTCCCCACGATTTACCGCCCAAAACGCAGGCCGCCACCCGGGCGTGGCCTGGGTGGCGGGAGAATGGCGGGAGCTTAGGCGTTTATTCCTGAAGCTGGCGCTTCAGCGACTCCACTTCCTCGGACAGCGCAGTGTCCTTGGAGACCAGGGCCTCGATCTTGCGCACGGCGTGCAGCACCGTGGTGTGGTCGCGCCCGCCGAAGCGGCGGCCGATCTCGGGGAGCGAGCGCAGGGTCAGCGTCTTGGCGAGATACATCGCCACTTGGCGCGGGCGCACCACATTGGCGGTGCGGCGGGAGGAGAGCAGGTCGGAGCGGCTGACATTATACTGCCGCGCCACCACGCGCTGGATGTCCTCGATCTTGATCCGCTTCGGCTCCTGCGGCCGGACCAGGTCGCGCACCTCGTGCTCCGCCATCTCCAGCGTCACCGGCCGGTTGTTGAGCTTCGAGTGCGCCAGCAGGCGGTTGATCGCGCCTTCGAGGTCGCGGCCGTTATGGGTGATGGTGCGCGCCAGATAAAGCAGCACTTCCTCCGGCACCTCGAAGGTCGCATGATGAGCGCGGGCCGCGGCGACACGCGATTTGAGGATGCCGTGGCGCAGCTCTTCGCCGAGCGAGCCCATCTCGACCACGAGGCCGCCGGCGAGCCGCGAGCGGACGCGGTCGTCGAGGCTTTCGAGATCGGACGGCGGCCGGTCGGCCGCGATCACGACCTGGCGGCCGGCATCGATCAGCGCGTTCAGCGTGTGACAGAACTCGGCCTGGGTCGACTTGCCCTGCAGGAACTGCAGATCGTCGATCACCAGCACGTCGATGCCGCGCAGCGCTTCCTTGAAGGCCAGCGCCGTCTGCGTCTTCAGCGCGGCGACGAAGCCGTACATGAATTTTTCGGCCGTCAGGTACAGCACCTTGCGCTCGTTGCCGGAATTGCCGGCCCAGGTCACCGCCTGCAGCAGATGTGTCTTGCCGAGCCCGACGCCGGCATGGATGTAGAGCGGATTGAACATCACGGGATCGCCGCGGCGACCTTCCGCGACCTGACGTGCAGCCGCATGCGCCAGCGTGTTGGAGCGGCCGACGACGAAGCTTGCGAAAGTCAGGCGCGGATCGAGCGGCGAGCCGCCGAGCGCATCGTGATTGGCCGAGACCGGCGCGGTCGCGGTCGAACGCAGCTCCGGCGCGGG
Source organism: Bradyrhizobium amphicarpaeae (assembly GCF_002266435.3). Taxonomy (NCBI): domain Bacteria; kingdom Pseudomonadati; phylum Pseudomonadota; class Alphaproteobacteria; order Hyphomicrobiales; family Nitrobacteraceae; genus Bradyrhizobium; species Bradyrhizobium amphicarpaeae. The sequence goes on along the minus strand of NZ_CP029426.2, from coordinate 306 downwards.
CGCGCGTCGCGTCTCGACCGGCGCGGGGGCTTCCTTCGGCTGCACCACCGGGCGCACGGCCGAACGCACCGTGAGGTCGATGCGATGCACTTCGGGCATTTCGGCCTGCCAGCACGACAGCACGCGTTCGGCATAATGCGCCTGAATCCAGCTCTTCAGGAACCGGGTCGGTACCGAGAGCCGCACGCTCTCCTCCTGCACGCCTTCCAGATCCATGCGCGCAAACCAGCTCGTGTAGACGTCTTCGCCAACGTTCGAGCGCAGCCGGCTCTTCACGCGTGACCAGCGATCCTGTTCCATTGTCAT